>CAMWTP010000120.1 GCA_947177165.1 uncultured Lachnospiraceae bacterium | reverse complement strand
CGGTATCCTCTCCCGCTCTCGCAAAAGCATGTTTCAATTCTGTCTCAAAGCGGATATCTTTTCTCTTGTAATTGGGAGTGTTCACATTGGCAATGTTATTGTTGATAATATCATTTCTCGTAGCTGCTGCATCCAATGAAGTTCCCAACGCATTAATGTAGTCAAATACACCTGAGTTGTTTAACATTGATACTCCTCCTTCTTTCTTTTTTCCTATTTTCCAGTTCTATGTAAACCATTATTGCCATAACAAATTTACATAATATATTGTCTTTCTTACTCTATTATAGATTATTTTCAGAATATTTCAAGTATTTTTTTCATTATTTTGCAATATTATGTGAATTTGTTTCTTTCTATTATGTAAATTCACTATTTTTACCCGCAAAACAGAAACAAAAGACCTATCTTTTCAAGATAAGCCTTTTGTTTGTATTATTGAATTTGTTTGCACTATTTGCTCAATTGCCGTTTCAGCGCATCCACTTCCTCAAACACAACATCGTTCAGGACCTTGATGTAAGTCCCCTTCATGCCTGACGAGCGCGACTCGATGACTCCCGCACTCTCAAACTTGCGGAGCGCGTTGACAATCACACTCCTCGTAATGCCCACACGGTCCGCAATCTTGCTGGCAACAAGAATCCCCTCCGTGCCGTTGAGCTCGTCAAAAATATGTGTGATCGCTTCCATCTCGGAGAAGGACAATGTGGAGATTGCCGATTTTACAACCGCTACCTTGCGGCTCTCCTCCGCGTTCTCCTCGCTCACAGCGCGAAGCATCTCGAGCCCTACCACTGTCACACCATACTCACACAGGATAATATCGTCGATATCGTACTGCTCATTGCACTTGTAGATAAATAAGGTTCCCAGACGTTCCCCCGCCGTCTCAATCGGCGTGATGATCGCCTGATATTTGCGTATATCCGGGCTCTCAAAACCAAGTGTTGCGAGATTAACATTCTCCTTCGTGGAGAGCACGCCGAGAAGCCGCTCATTTAACATGGGATCGATAAATCCGCCCACGCTGTCCTCGACAAGCTCCTTCAATTCGTCCACACCCTCACAGGTGCCTACGCCCAATACTTTGCCTTTCTTGCTGATCACCAGCACATTTGAATTTACAATATCCCGCATCACCTTGCAGATATCATTGAAAACTACCTTGCTGGAATTATTGTTGTGTAAAAGTTTCCCAATTTTTCTTGTTTTATCCAAAAGTTGTACACTACCCATAGCAAACCTCCAAGTCCTCTATTCTTCGCAGTCATCATTTTCAATTTTTCCGCAAAAAAAGTTCTTTTTATAGGGAAATTTTAACATATGGAATTTAATTTTTCAATAGTTCCGGACAATAATTCAAGAATACTTTACAATTTCATTCAGTTTTTATAAATGAATCATAATTTCAGCTGTTGGTTATATTTCCTTAACAATTTCTATTGCGCTGCCGCTTTGTCACTCTCTATTTTTTTCACAAATCCGCACTGTTCATCCGCGCAGACAAGCTTGTTTCCCTTCACAAGCATGATACCGCCGCACCGCTCACACTTCTCCCCGGACGGCCGCTGCCACACCATAAAGTCGCACTCCGGTATCGCCTCGCAGCCATAATATCTCCTGCCTTTTTTCGTCTTGCGGACGACGACCTCCTTACCGCACTTCGGACATGTCACGCCGATTTTCTCAAAATAGGGCTTCGTGCTCCTGCAGTCTGGGAAACCTGGACAGGCGAGGAATTTCCCGTGCGGGCCATACTTGATGACCATATTTCTGCCGCACACATCGCACACCTCATCCGACACTTCATCTGCGATCTCCACCTCGTCAAGCTCTTTCTCCGCCTTCTTCACTGCCTTGTCAAGATCTGGATAAAAGTTCGCCACGACGGTCTTCCAGCCGATTACGCCTGTCTCCACCTTGTCGAGCAGCGCCTCGAGATTTGCTGTGAAGTTCACATCGACGATTGTCGAAAACGCATCTTTCATCATGTTGTTGACCACTTCGCCAAGCTCGGACACATAGAGGTTTTTATCCTCCTTGACCACATAGCGTCTGGCCATGATCGTCGTGATCGTCGGCGCATACGTACTCGGGCGTCCGATTCCAAGCTCCTCGAGCGCCCGCACAAGCGATGCCTCTGTGTAGTGCGCTGGCGGCTGGGTAAAATGCTGTTTCGGATCAAAAGACTCCAGCGTCAGCTGGGTATCCTTTGTGATCTCCTTCACCAGCGTATTGGAATCTGCCTTCTCCTCATCGGCCTCTTTATAGACACTCATAAATCCATCGAAACCGAGTTTTGATGCCGACACGGTAAAACGATGCCCATTCGCGTCAATCTTCACAGAAGTCGTCTCATACTTTGCCGGCGTCATACGGCTCGCCGTAAAACGCTTCCAGATAAGCTGATACAGGCGGAACTGGTCACGGCTCAGGGATTCCTTCAGATCCGCCGGTGTGTTGCTGATATCTGTCGGTCGAATCGCCTCATGCGCATCCTGTATCTTCTGCTCCTTCTTTTTCTCCGTCACGACCTCCGCCGCATACTCGTCTCCGTAATTCCTGGCAATATACTCCCTGGATGCTGCCACAGCCTCGTCGGAAACTCTGGTGGAATCCGTTCTCAGATAGGTGATGATACCGACTGTCCCCTGTCCCTTCAATTCCACGCCCTCATAGAGCTGCTGTGCCAGGCGCATTGTCTTCTGCGTCGAAAAATTGAGAACCTTGCTCGCCTCCTGTTGAAGTGTCGAAGTCGTAAAGGGCATCGGAGCCTTCTTGACGCGCTCTCCCTTCTTGATATCCTTCACTTCAAAGCTCGCACTTTCAAGTTCTTTCAGGATTTTGTCCATCTCCTCCCTGGAGGAAATCTCCGTCTTCTTGTCACCGATTCCATAGTACTTTGCGATCAGCGGCTTTTTCTCTCCCTTGATCTTCAGCGCGGCATCAAGTGTCCAGTATTCCTCCGGGATAAACGCGTTGATCTCGTCCTCCCTGTCGCAGATGATGCGCAGCGCCACCGACTGAACCCGGCCCGCACTCAGACCTCTCTTGATCTTTGCCCACAAAAGCGGCGAGATGCGGTAGCCCACCATTCTGTCCAGCATACGCCTCGCCTGCTGCGCATCCACGAGGCTCATATCGATCTCCCTCGGGTTTTTGAGGGATTCCTTCACTGCATTCTTGGTAATCTCATTGAATGTAATGCGGTATACTTTTTTATCCTCCAGTTTCAGAGCGATATACAGATGCCATGAAATCGCCTCCCCCTCGCGGTCAGGGTCGGTCGCGAGATAGATCTTGTCAGCTTTTTTGACTTCCTTTCGGAGTTTCGCCAGTATATCTCCCTTGCCGCGTATTGTTATATACTTTGGCTCATAATCATTGTCTGCATCAAACCCCAGCTGGCTCTTGGGCATATCGCGCACATGGCCATTGCTCGCCATCACCTCATAATTTGCACCCAGAAATTTCTTGATCGTCTTCACCTTCGCAGGCGACTCCACTATCACTAAATACTTTGCCATATCTAACCTCTACTTGTTTCTTCTATATTAATATATCATTTCGGTCCATCTGACTTACGTTCACCACTATAACCTAATTTTCAAATCGTGGCAAGTAAAATTTTAGAAAATATTTGCAAAAATATTTTTGCGCGCTGACTCTCCCGTCACAAATCATCCCGCAGGCGCCCGTACTGTCTGTTCCTGCACACGATAAATCCCTTCAGCTCCAGTTCCACAAGCCCCTGACAAATCTGCGGTATCGTGCAGGTGCTTTTCCTCTCCCGGAGCTTCGCAACGATGGCATCCTGCGCTATCGGCAGCATTTCCAGAACGTTGTAAACCTCCTGCGCGGCCTGTGAAAGTTTTCCTGCATATGGAACTGACGGCTGCTTTCCCGGCACCTTTAACTTTGGCTCCCAGAGCATATCGTCTATGATATCCTCCGGCGTGACTGCGACCGCCGCCCCCTGACGAATCAGGCGGTTACACCCCATGCTGAGACTGTCGGTGCACCTTCCCGGTATTGTGTAGACTTCCCTGCCCTGCTCCAATGCCATGTCCACTGTGATCAATGTCCCGCTCTTCTCCCGCGCCTCCACGACCAGCACCACATCCGCGAGCGCACTGATGATGCGGTTTCTCGGCGGAAAAAGAGCCGGTCTCGGCTCCATCTGCGGCGGATACTCCGACAGCACTCCCCCGTTCTCTATAAGTTGTCTATATAGCTGCTCATTGCTCCGCGGATACACGATATCAACTCCACATCCGAGCACCGCGTACGAGCTGCCGCCTGCTTTCAGTGCCGCTGCCTGGCTGATGCCGTCTATCCCCATTGCCATACCGCTTATGACATTGATTCCGCGCTCCGCAAAGCCTTTTGCAAACTTTTCTGCCATATGCCTGCCATACTCGCTGCATTTCCTCGCCCCGATTACTGCCACTGCTGGAATCTTTTCATCGGGAAGTCTTCCTCTATAAAAGATCCCAAATGGCGGATCGGGAATCCCTGCCAGTTTTCCCGGAAAATCAGCTGCCTGGCAGTATGTATAACCAACACCAGTCTCTGACAGATAATTCCACACTCTCTGCGGTTTATAGCGCTTCCTGTGCTGTCCAAAACGCTCACAGCCCTGCAGTCCCATGAGTGCTGCCAACTGCCCCTCCTCCATCTCATAGATTTTCTGCACACTTCCCGCCGCGTCGAGAAGTCTGTATTTTGTCTCGCTTGCAACCCAGTATATCGTGTCAAGCCATGCGGCATATATTTTCTGTTCCAGTTCCTTTTCCTTCTCCGTCATACGCTAGTTCCAATATCCTTTATCATTGATTCGATAGCAGGCTGCCTCACTGATATGGTCTGTGCCGATATCATCCCGCCCGTCCAGATCAGCAATGGTTCTTGCCACTTTTATAATTTTATGATATGCACGAGCTGACAGATTCATCATGGTAAATATTTCCTCCATCATTTCCTGCTCGTCTGCCCCAAGTCTGCAGTACTCCCTAATATCGCCGGGACGCAGCTCAGCATTAAATCGATAGCGCGTGCCTTTATAGCGGTGCCGCTGACGCTCTCTCGCCTCCGAGACACGCTTCTTGATGTCGGCGCTGCTCTCGTTATGCATCTCTGCAGAGAGCTGCCTGATATCCACCCTTGGCGCCTCTGTCACGACATCGATCCTGTCCAGGATTGGTCCCGATATCCTCGACAGGTACTTTCTGGCTTCCGCCTCCGAGCAGGTACATCGATTTCTGTCCGGATAATAGCCGCACGGGCAGGGATTCATGGCTGCCACGAGCATAAAATCTGCGGGATACACAAAGTTTCCATAGGTTCTGGCTATGTGAATCCGTTTGTCCTCCAGGGGTTGTCTCAGGATTTCGATGGTGTTGTGGCGAAACTCCGGAAGCTCGTCCATAAAGAGAACGCCTCTGTGAGCCAATGATATGACGCCTGGCTTAGGAATCCTCCCCCCGCCTGCCAGCGCCTGTTCAGAAATCGTGTGATGTGGATCCAGAAATGGTCTTTTCGTAACCAGTGCCTTATTGTTGTCCAGCTGTCCTGCCACGCTGTATATTGTTGAGACCTCAAGGCTTTCTTCTCTGGACAGCTCTGGCAGTATCGTCGGTATCCGCTTCGCAATCATGGTTTTCCCGGAACCCGGAGGCCCGACCATCAGGATATGGTGAAATCCCGCTGCTGCAATTTCCACCGCACGCTTCACAACCTCCTGTCCATTGATCTCTGCAAAATCCAGATCTGCATCCGGCTCGTCAAAGCTTTCGACCATGGTCTGTCTGGCGGGCGCTATCTTTTGCGGTTTGCGCTCCTCCACTTCCTGCAGATATTGTATGGTCTCTGTCAGGCTGTTCACTCCGATGATCTCAATACCGTCTATGACTGCGCCCTCGCGCACATTTGCCACCGGTACGATGCACCGCTTTACGTGCTCCTGCCTTGCTCTCTGTACGATGGGCAGCACGCCTCTGACCGCACGCACTTCCCCGTCCAGTCCCAGCTCTCCCACAATGAGAGTGTTTTCTATGCCTTCCTCTGGTATCAATCCCAGTGATACGAGTATGCCAACCGCAATCGGAAGATCATAGGAAGCGCCTTCCTTGCGCATCTCCGCCGGCGAGATACTGACCGTGAGACGCAGGGGAGGTATTTGTACGGAGGCATTTTTGAGTGCTACTCTGACGCGCTCTCTTGCCTCCCTTACCTCGTTGCTCAGCTGTCCTACCATCTCAAAGCCCGGCATGCCCTTGGACGCATCGACTTCCACCGCAGCAAGCATACTGTCAATGCCGCTGATGGCGCCTGTAATTACTCTGCTATACATTCATGAATACTCCTTCGTTTTTTAGTGTTACCTGTCATATATAGCACAAGTCACTACGGAAAACAACTGAAATGTAAAAATTAGCACTCGAAATGTAAAAAATAGCACACTTTTAACACAGTTTTTCCTCCTCCAGGCCTGCCCTCAGTTTTCCGAGAGCCTTCTTCTCGATTCGTGACACATAACTTCTGGAAATCCCCAGCATTTTTCCGATATCCCGCTGTGTCATCTCCTCACCGGTAAAACTTTTTCCCAGCATGCCATACCGCATTCTGATAATCTCGCGTTCTCTGTCGTCAAGCTTTTCTTCGATCAGGCGGGACAGACACTTAAGTTTTGCCATCATATCCATGTCGTCCACGATATCGCGCTGTTCCTGCTCACAGACATCGATCAGATTGATCTCATTTCCCTCTTTGTCTGTTCCTATCGGTTCATACAGCGATACCTCGCGCGTAACTTTCTTTCTCGCCCGAAACATCATCAACAGCTCATTGTCAATGCATCTTGCCGCATAGGTGGCAAGCCTGCTGCCCTTCTCTGCCTTGAAGGTATTCACTGCCTTGATCAGCCCTATGGTTCCTATGGAGATCAGATCCTCCATATCCTCACCGCACCCCATGTACTTCTTTGACACGTGCGCCACCAGACGCAGATTTCTCTCGATCAAAATCTGCCTTGCCCTATGGGCTGCTTCCAAATCCTCGCTGTTCATTGCTTCCAGGTATAAGGTCTCCTCCTTGGCAGATAAAGGTTGCTCAAAGGTTTTCAAGAAATGCCCCCAGGACTCATTTATTCTATTGTATGAACGGCCTTGCTTTTAAGTGCCTTTCCAAAAAACAAAAAATGCAAACCCGTCAAATCAAGGGTTTGCATTTTTTACTGAGAGCGATAGACGGGGCTCGAACCTGTCAAACGCATTATTGCTGTAAATACAGTAAAATAAGGAAATATGCAGAAAGCCTTGAATATATTGGGCTTTCGGTATGTATTTTATTACATTTATATCTGATTATTGATATAGTCACATAATAAAATATACAACTATGCAACATGAAATGCAACACAAAATTTCACCAGAAAAGGCAGTCTAAAGACTGCCTTTTTCGATTCCCTTAATGAGTACTCTCCATTTCTACAGTAATGCAGGATGTAGCAGAAATGGTGGCTGAGGATTGTGTCAATTCCCTTAATCGGGTACTCTCCATTTCTACGGTATCCTTCCACAGTCCGCTAAAATCAAGGCTTTCAGAGCTCATTTTTACGGGTAATTGTCTGAATATTCTAAAAATAACGTTTTTCAGCTTGATTTTTTGTCTTTTCAAAAATTGTACAGATATTAATACAATTTTCCATGTCTTATTCTATCATACATTCTGTTCTCTTTCAATATAAAAAGACCCATTTCAAAATTTCATGAAACAGGTCTTTGATAATGTTTCCTATTATAATATGTATTTAAATGCTTAACTTGTCTCGATTGCAATTTTGAATTTTTCGCGAGTGTTTTTGCCTACAATGCCATCTACAACTAATCCAAGCCGCCCCTGTGCTATTTTTATTGCCGCCTCCGATTTTATTCCAATGACACCATCTATTCCAGACTGTTCCAGCAACCCGAAACGCCACAGGCACCATTGTACCCATTTAGCTCCCCCTCCAGTTGTTCCCCGTTTTACGTTAACTGTTGGTTCTGTATACGGATTAGCATTTATGTTATTGTTAAGCGTATTTGACATATTTACTGTAATCCCCGCCTTTTCCAGCGTTTTCTTGTAGCTGGCACCATTATCTAATCCGCAAACGGTATGGCTGGATGCCTTAACGTAAATCGCCCCCCTCACACAATATGCCTCGGTCTTAAGGTATGTCGCATCTGTGATTATTTTATATCCTAATTTCTGCAGAGCAGCTTTCATTGTGCTTGTGGTCCATCCGTTACTGCCATATGATGCACCGGAGCCAGACGCTACTGCTGCCACATTCTGTAAGGAGGAACAGTCACAGTTGCATTTCCCAACTTTGGAAAGATCATATTCTGCTACTTTCGCTAATGTATTTAATGTGTTTCTATCACTTTGCCCATAGCCTATGTTATTATTGGTACAGGCTGCTTCGATCGCCTGTGCGTGTTTCTCCCTGACTGTTGTATCTGGGTGGATTGCCATATAGTCCCATGGTTTACTGTAGAATGCGCGGACGCATACCTCTCCGCCTGTCTGATCTCCCTTTGCTCCGTTAATTGTTCCGTTTTCACTTATACTTGCGTGTCCTATCCTCACCGCCATACTGTTATCCCCCTTCTGCTCTGTTGTAGCACTGCTAACAGAATACTTGTTGTAATAACTTTGACCGTACGCAGCACGCCTGGCCTTTACCGTTTCAGACTGATCCGCCGGACACTCAAATCCAGCCAGGACTTTATCAGATGCTGCTTTTACACTGGTAGCTGTTTTGAGGACAGAAAGCACGCCTCTATAGCCTGCGGACAATTCTTTTGCTAAAAATTCAAGTTGTGTTTCCAGATCTCCAATCGATACCCCCTTTGATTTTGCCAGGTCATAAAGTCCGGATTTCCTTCCTGCAGAAGTCCATTGTGCCAGACCATAACCATACTGTTTACCCGGTAACGGATTCAAAAATTCACTGCGGCTGATTTTGCCAGTGTCAACCGCTGCTGTGTAGGTTTCATCTGTGCAATAGGTTTTTCCGTCTTCTTTCAGTCGTTTTTCACATAGATTTTCAAGATTCCGTGGATTCAGCCCGCTTTCTGCATACAAATTTCCCATAAGGCCAGCAACCCCATAATCGTTTGCTATTTTCCCGTTCAGAAAATTCCAGATCTGCTCCTCCTGTGTGTTTCCTTTCAATGCCATAATCAATCTCCCTTCGCAAAAGAGCCATTTCCCATCCTGGATCTAATGGTTATTCAGGCACTTTCACCCATTTTCATTTGCCTTACAGCCGCCTCAATGAGTAAATCAAGCTGTTCGTCAGATATACTGATGTTTTTTGCTATCAAAATATCTTTTAATAAATCCACAACAATCGCTTTTCGTTCGGCACCTGTCCTGGCATAATATACCTGCTGCGCCATAAGGACTGCAGCGTTTACCCACTTTGTAATCTCATCAAGCC
>CAMWTP010000119.1 GCA_947177165.1 uncultured Lachnospiraceae bacterium | reverse complement strand
GCAATGGTATAATGTCGTTAGACATTATACTTGCCCGAATGGGCATGAACATACCGTGATTGCGCAGCAATCATGATATAATATGAATATATGGTCTTCAGATATCCAGAAAGGAAAAGCGTATGATTTTCATTACAGGAGATACGCATGGACGTTTTGAGCGTGTCGAGGCATTCCGCAGGTGTTTCCAGACATCACAGGATGACATACTTATCATTTTAGGCCAGGCATCAATTTCAGCGGGGCGGAATATGACAGGCCGAAAAAGCGAATGCTGGAGTCTCTTCCAATCACAATATTTGCCATACATGGCAACCATGAACGAAGGCCGGGTACAATCGAAAGCTACAAAGAAAGTATTTGAGAGGTAAATGCAATGTTTTTCTCAATCATATTAATCCTGCTGATTCTAACAATTTTTAGAAAACAAAGGATTGAAGATACAAAAGAAGGATCGAAAACAGAAATGCTATTCTGCTTGTCATGGTACGCGCTATATGTTATCTTGGCAATGATAAGCAATGCATTTCAGATAGATATCATAAACGAAATTACAAACTGGCTATTCTTATTTCTGTTTCCGCTGTTGATTATCGCAGGGTTAAGGAAAGGGAAACTGACGGAAACGCTGAGAGAAATGGGCTTCAAACGGGTGGACAAAGAAACAGGAGTACGAATACTGCTGGTGTGTATGTTATACACAGGTGTACTGCTCCTGGTTTTCAGCCTCGGTGAAGAGACACAGGATTTGATATCAGGTATTCCGAAAATGCTGGCAAAATTTCCAATATATTTTTGCCTGATGCTATTGACGGCCGGGTTTACAGAGGAAGTTTTCTTTCGGGGCATCGTTCAAAGATGTATGCTCAATACATGGAAACGGCCATACATAGCGATTTTGTCTGCCAGTGTTTTGTTTGGACTGTATCATTTTCCGTTTGCATATTATCTGTGGGATTCGACAGCGGGAAGTATTGTGGATTCCATAAGAGCTGTTTTGATGGAGCAGGCTGTTACTGGATGCGCTTTGAGATTGATGTATTATAAAAGCAATAAAAACATTTGGAGCAGTGTTGTTCTGCATGCTTTTATCAATGCGTCTATTATGTCGCTTAGCGTTGTTCTTGCGGTGGATTAATCAGTTGTTTAGAGCAGAGGGGAGTGCAGTTGTGAAACGAAAAAAGGTTTTATTCCTGACTATTTTTATGATTCTTCTATGTTTATGTACAGCCTGTGCAGAAACTGTTTTATCTTCTGATAGTGAAAGAGAAGAGCGGCAGTCAGACATATTGATAAATGTACAGACCAGGGAAGGCCAAACGGAAGAAGTGCTATCCTGCGAAACGCAGACCGAAGGGATTTCTGACAGTGTTGGTGCCATTGACACACAGGATATGGGCGATACATACAATACACCTTTTTCAATAGAGCGTACTACGCGTGCATCTTCCGTCAGCCTTCATTTTTATACGGAAGAACAGAGTATGAAGCTGGAGGATGACACTGTTTTGTGTACGAGAAAATGTATTTATCCTGTCGTGACAATTGAAGACAATGAAATTGCTGCCGACAAAATCAATGCAGATATACAGGAAAGGGTGGACTCTTTTCACGCAGATAACGATGTGTTTGATAGTGCGCAATATGATTATGAAGTCATTTATGCGAATCATTCTGATTTTCATTTTTCAGGATATTCGGATGAGTTGATATTTACTGCTGCCCGTGCTGACAGTAAGGTTATTTCTTTTCTTGTGACCTCGCAATACTATGCAGGAGGCGCACATGGTATGGATACTTATATAGGATTGAACTATGACACACAGACGGGGGAACGGATTGACTTTGCAGAACTTTCGGAGAATGCGGATGCGCTTGCCCGGAATACGCTTGCACTTCTCCAGAACCTTGCTTCCACAGCAGCTTATCAGGGTATCATGTGGGAGGATGGCATTGATGATTTGCAAGAGGTTCTTTATCAGGACAACAGATGGTATCTTTCCACATCAGGACTGGTATTTTTCAGCAATCCTTATGAACTTGGTGCGTTTTATGCAGGTAAAATTGAGTTTACAGTTCCTTATTCTGACCTGGACGAAATCGGTTTTAAAGAAAAATATGACAACACAGGAGCGATGACGATCTGCCTGCAGACGGAGGAAGTCTGTTCTTTTGATTTAGACGGGGATGGGCAGAGTGAGAAGATTCAATTTTTTATAGACAAGATGGGAAGTGCCGATACGGATGTTCACTTTATCATTGATGGTACGGATTATGCTGTGGAACATCAGGCGTTATCCGGACAATTTTCAGACGATAATTATTTGTTTTGCTGGACGAAATGCTATTTATGTGATATGGACCCGACAGATGATATGACAGAAATTGCTTTTCAGATGAACGATACCAGTTGGAAAGATGACATTGTCACACCGTACACATTTCTCTACCGTTATGAAGGGAATGGTGTGCTCACCTATCTTGGCAGGATAAAAGGCACAATTACCGATCCGACAGCAGCGTTTTATATTATGCCGCAGGACAGTGAGGCGGAGGAGCAATGATGAAAGAAATAGGATGGATCTGGCACATTATGTTTGAATGCGGATTTTCAGATTGTCGGGGCGATTGCGGTGTGATATGCAGATGAAAATCCGCTGCGGCGGCCGGGAAAACGGATGGAGTAGATTGCAGAGCGGGTATCTGGTAAAATGACCTTGCAGTATAAGAAAATTTAATTAGACAATCGTGTCTAATGGCGAAAATAGGGCATTTCTCGCTTTGTGTCGTGTTTTGCTGTAGACATTTATGGTAATGTGCAAGTGAAAGGAGGGGAAAGGAATGGATACGAAAAAGATAGGAGAATTTTTAAAGGTGCTTCGTAAAGAACGAGGATTAACACAAGAACAGCTTGCAGAAATTCTTCTTGTATCGGGAAGAACGATCTCTCGGTGGGAAACAGGAACCAATATGCCAGATTTAAGTATCCTTATCAAAATGGCGGAGTTCTATAATGTAGAAGTGAAAGAAATTTTGGACGGAGAAAGGAAAAGCGAGAATATGGATAAAGAATTGAAAGAAACATTATCTAAAGTGGCAGACTATAACAAACTGGAAAAAGAGAGGGTAACAAAAGCCGGAAATATTGCATTTGATCTAACCTTTGCTATTTGTGCGGCTGTGATAATCATTCAGCTTCTCATGGTGGGAGAATTGGCGATTGTGGCAGGAGAAACTGCTGTTTTACTTGTTGGTGGAGCGGCTTATATTGGAGTGATGACCTATAATGGAGTTTGGGAGACTGGTTCCAGATTCAAAAGTACGCCATTTACAGATGCGTTGATAGCTGTGATATGTGCCGGAGTATTTGCGGTGGCATTGGTTATTTGTTATATCAGATTGGGCGCAACAACGTCTCAAGCGGTTCATAGCGCACTTATATTTTTTGTGGGAATTGCCATAGTTGGTTTTGGGGTATTGAGAATACTGGCTTGTTTCAATCATAAAAGAAGAGAAAAAAGTATGTCGGACAATGAGACTGTACTGGTTAAAGAGCAACAGCCTGTAAATGTATTTATAGCGGACGGAAATATGCAGGCGGAAATGATAATAAGTACATTGAAAGATAACGGTATTATGGCATACGGACAGGATTTAGGAGATGCCGGATTTGCGTCTGTACGTTATGGCATGGGCAGAGGTATTGATGATAGGATTGCAATTATTGTACCCAGTGATAAAGCGGATAATGCAAAGCAAGTGATAAAGGAAATGGGGCCGGAGCAGAATGTTACGCATTAGGCGTTCTGAAAGACTTATTTTTCAAGGGATTTTAGAGATGATAAAAGGTGCTGCGATACTTTAATCTAAATCTCCGAAAATGGGTTTCTATTGCGTAACTTTTCAAAAATAGGTTGTTAATCTGCGAGGATTTGCTATAATAAAGGCGTGGCAACATTTTGGCAACAGAAAATCGGCAAGCCAGAATAATTGATGTAATTGAAGTAAAAAACGGCGTGTATTTGCATAAAACTTAAACAAATATAGTTAATGATAGCAAAGGACACGCCGAGTACAGATGATGAAGGAAAAGATAAAATGATGGCAAAGCTGATTATTCTGAGAGGAAATTCCGGCAGTGGAAAGACATCTGTGGCGAAAGCGCTGCAGAAAAAATTTGGTCATAATACAATGATGATTTCACAAGACATGGTACGGCGGGAGATGCTGTGGGCAAAGGATGGCATCGGGACGAAGGCGCTGCCGTTGCTGATCAACTTATTGGGATATGGAAGAAAAAATAGTGAGATTACTATTTTGGAAGGGATATTGGATTCCGGGTGGTATAGGCCGCTGTTTCAAAAGGCGGTTGAAGAATACGGAACGAATATCTTTGCATTTTATTATGATTTGCCCTTTGAGGAGACATTGCTGCGCCATGGTACGAAACCTAATAAGAATGAATTTGGCGAGGAAGCGATGCGAAGATGGTGGAAAGAGAAGGACTATATCAATATCATTCCAGAGCAGATTCTCACAAAGGATATCAGCTTCCCGGATGCCGTTGAGATGATTTATAAAATCGTATCTGAACCGTAGAATGTATGATTTTCTGAAAATATATGCAGGTTGTTGACATATAATACTGCTTCGGGAAAATGTTTTGAAAGTTTGGGTTTTGAAGCATATGAGCAGACTGACAGGGGGAATCGGTTTCGTTTTCACATATAGTGCGGCCAAATTATCTGAAGTTTTAAACTTTTTTAATTAATATTCACTTGTTATGCAATTTGATTTAAAGTATAATATGAAATGAGACAAAATAATAAAATGTGATTATTAATTTAAGAAAGGGTGTTGTAAATGGGATTAAAGAGTGACGAGAGTATCAAGGAGTTTACGCATAAATATTCAAAAGTATGTGTGGACAACAACGCCATTGATCCAGATTTGTTTGAGGAATACGGCGTAAAGAGAGGTTTACGTGACAAGAATGGAAAGGGAGTGCTTTCCGGACTCACCAATATCTCGCTGATCAAATCGTCAGAAGAGATAGACGGAAAGACTGTCCCCTGTGATGGACAGTTATACTACAGAGGTTATAATATCTATGACCTGGTAAGAGGTTTTCAGAGTGAAGACAGGTTCGGTTTTGATGAGTGTGCATATCTGCTATTGTTTGGAAATCTTCCAAATAAAAATCAGCTGATGGAGTTTAAGAAGACATTGGGATACAGTATGACACTTCCCACGAATTTCGTGAGGGATGTCATCATGAAGGCACCGAGCCATGATATTATGAATTCGCTCACGAAGAGCGTGCTGACACTCGCATCATATGATGACAGTGTGACAGATATGTCGCTGGACAATGTGCTCAGACAGAGCCTGATGCTGATCAGTGTATTTCCGATGCTTTCCGTATATGGATATCACGCGTATAATCATTATGAGTGTGATGACAGCCTGTATATACATAGACCGGACCCGCGGCTTTCTACTGCTGAGAATCTGCTCAGAATGTTGAGACCGGATATGTCTTACACGCCGACAGAGGCAAGGGTTTTGGACGCAGCGCTTGTGCTTCACATGGAGCATGGCGGTGGAAATAACTCTACATTCACTACCAGAGTTGTCACCAGTGCAGGTTCAGACACCTATTCTGTCATTGCGGCAGCACTTTCGTCGCTGAAAGGGCCAAAGCATGGCGGCGCCAATATCAAGGTAGTGCAGATGATGGAGGATCTGCGGAGAAATGTGGACGATACAACGGATGAAGACCAGGTGCGCCAGTATCTGTATCGGCTTCTGAACAAAGATGCGTTTGACAGGAGCGGTCTGATCTATGGTATGGGACATGCAGTTTATTCGATCTCAGACCCGAGGGCGAAGGTGTTCAAATCCTTCGTGGAGAAGCTTGCCAACGAGAAGAAACATCACAAAGATTTTGAATTGTATTCTATGATCGAGCGGCTGGCACCGGAGGTTATCGCTGAGAAATGCAGGATTTATAAGGGTGTCAGTGCAAATGTCGATTTTTACAGCGGATTTGTGTACAGTATGCTTGACATTCCGATGGAGCTGTTCACGCCGATCTTTGCGATTGCGCGTATTGTCGGCTGGAGCGCACACCGCATGGAGGAGTTGATCAATGTCGATAAAATCATCAGACCGGCATACAAGAGTATCGCGGTTCTGAGACCATATGAGACACTGAAAGACAGGTCAACGCCAAAGCTGGACGGACAGGACAAGAAGGTATATAAACTTCCTATGAACTAAGGAACTGTCAATAAATAACTCATCAATTTGACTTGTCTGAATCTTCTTAATACCGCGTTGACTGCAAAGCTAATTCTTAACAGTTCTTAAAAGCAAAAAAATTCGAAAAAGCTATTGCATTTTGTAAGGTGTGGTGTTAGAATATTTATAAGTTAAATAGATGCTAGATGATAAAGAGTGGACTTGCGAGTCCACTCTTTCTATATGTCATATGCACACGTCGGTGCACGGGTAGGGGAGAAGGGCATTTCCCTGCTCAATTAATGATGAATATTATGTTGAGAGGTGGAGAAATGGCGAAAAAGGATTCGTACGGAGAGCGCGCAGAAGCACTGCTTGCACCAATCGTGGCGGCAAATGGCTGCGAGATTTATGATGTGGAGTATGTGAAAGAGGGGAACGACTGGTATCTGAGGGCATATATCGACAAGCCGGAGGGAGTGGGCATTGTTGACTGTGAGAATGTCAGCCGCGCTTTTTCTGAAAAGCTGGACGAGGAAGATTTTATACCAGATGCCTATATATTAGAGGTATCCAGTCCGGGACTCGGCAGAGCTCTTAAGAAAGACAGACATTTGGCGAGGAGTCTTGGCGAGGAGGTAGAGATCAAAACCTACAAGCCGATAGAACGGCAGAAGGAGTTTATCGGTATTCTCAAAGCGTTTGACAAGGATACTGTTACGATAGAAACAGAAAATAATTCAGAGACAAAGGATATGGTCTTTGCCAAATCTGATATCGCGATTATCAGATTGACGCTGGATTTTTAGTTTTAGGAGGGTAAAGGAAAAATGAATAAGGAATTAATGGAAGCACTGAATATTCTTGAGAAGGAGAAGGAGATCAGCAAGGAGACTCTCTTTGAGGCAATTGAAAATTCCCTTCTGACAGCCTGCAAGAATCATTTTGGGAAGGCAGATAATATCACTGTTCAGATTGACAGGGAAACCTGTGATTTCATAGTATATGCCACGAAGGATATTGTGGCATCCTACGATGAGGTTGAGGACGATGTCACTCAGATCTGCATTGATGATGCAATCCAGCTTTCAAAGAATGCGGTGATCGGCGATACGATCAATATAGAGATCAAGTCAAAGGAGTTTGGACGCATTGCCACACAGAATGCAAAGAACGTGATCCTGCAGAAGATACGCGAGGAGGAGCGGAGTGTTGTCTACAATCAGTTCTTTGAGAAAGAGAAAGATGTAGTGACAGGTATCGTACAGCGTTACGTTGGCAGAAATATCAGTATTAATCTCGGAAAGGCAGACGCGATGCTCAACGAGGCAGAGCAGGTAAAGGGCGAGGAATTTAAGCCGACAGAGCGTATTAAGGTATATATTTTAGAGGTAAAAAATACGCCAAAAGGACCAAGAATCCTTGTCAGCAGAACACACCCTGAGCTTGTCAAGAGACTTTTTGAGGCAGAGGTGACAGAGATCAAGGATGGAACGGTTGAGATCATGAGCATTGCCAGAGAGGCGGGAAGCCGCACAAAGCTTGCAGTGAGAACGAACAATCCCAATGTCGATGCGGTGGGCGCCTGTGTCGGAATGAATGGAGCCAGGGTAAACGCGATTGTCGAGGAACTCCGCGGTGAGAAGATCGACATTGTCAACTGGGATGAGAATCCTGGAAACTTTATACAAAATGCCCTCTCTCCTGCAAAAATCGTAGCGGTGTTTGCAGATCCGGATGAAAAGACGGCAAAGGTTGTCGTACCAGATTACCAGCTTTCGCTTGCCATCGGCAAAGAGGGACAGAATGCAAGACTTGCGGCAAGGCTCACGGGATATAAGATTGACATCAAGTCAGAGACGCAGGCGAAGGATGCAGAAGGATTCCGTTACGAAGATTATCTGTATGATGAGGACGGAGACGTTTACTACGAGGAAGAGTACGAGGAGGGCGAATATGAGGACGGCGAGTATGAGGAGGGCGAATACGAGGACTCCGGGTACGCTGAATCCGATGAGTCCGGGTATGAGGAAGAGGAATCCGAAGAAAACGAGTATGATGATTCAGAGATAGAAACTGAGGATACTTCATATGAGGAGGCAGCAGAGGAGTAAATGGCAAAAAAGATTCCGTTGAGGCAGTGTATCGGCTGCGGTGAGATGAAGAGCAAGAAGGAGATGCTTCGGGTTCTGCGCACAGAGGATCAGGGCATTGTGCTGGATACGACAGGCAGAAAGAATGGCCGGGGTGCTTACATATGCCCGAATCCGGAGTGCATGGAGCGTGCGAGAAAGTCGAGGGGGCTTGACAGGGCGTTCAGGATGCCGGTACCTGATGAGATATATGACAGTCTGACAAAGGAGATCGAGTTATTTGAGTGATTTAAACAGGGTATATTCCATGCTGGGGCTTGCAATGAAGGCAGGCAAGGTAGTAAGTGGAGAATTTGCAACTGACAAGAGTGTCAAGAGCGGTAAGGCATGGCTTGTCATTGTGTCAGAGGATGCATCGGATAATACCAAGAAGATGTTTTCCAATATGTGTGAGTTTTACGAAGTGCCAAGATATTTTTTCGGAACAAAAGAGGAACTTGGGCATGCAATTGGTAAGGCTATGCGTTCATCGCTTGCAATTACAGATGAAAACTTCGCAAAATCGATAAGGAAGCAACTAAAACAGTCTGTTAAGAGTGAGGGTGAGGAGGAGTAATATGGCGAAAATGAAAGTGTACGAACTGGCACAGGAAATCGGCGTGAAGAGCGCGGAAGTCCTTGCATTATTAAAAAATAAAGGTATAGAGGTAAAAAGCCACATGAGTGTATTAGAAGACGGACAGGTAGAGGATGTAAGGAAGTCGATGAAAGCGCCTGCTAAGTCAGAAGAGGCACCTAAGACGACAGAAAAGAGTGAGCCCGCAAAAGCTGCGGCATCAGGAGAGACGAAGGCGTCTGCCAAGACTGGCGAGGGAGTTGTAAAGAAGAAAAAGAGCATTATATTTGTGAGCAACCCTCACAATTCCAAGATGCCAGGAGGAGCACAGATTCCCAGAAAACCTGTGCGTTCGGAGAAAAAGGCTGCACCGCAGCCCAAGCCAGAAAACGCAGAGACCAAAAAAGCGGTACTGCCTGCCAGGACGGAGAGTGCAGAAACCATAAAGCCGGCGGCTGCCGTGAAAGAGGAGCCTGTTGCGGAGAAGCCATTGCAGAAAGCCGCAGAAACTGTGAAAGCAGTCGAAGTCAAGGCAGAACTGCCCAAAAATGAGGAGAGCGGAAAGGCAGATGTTGCTGTTAAAG
Source organism: uncultured Lachnospiraceae bacterium (assembly GCA_947177165.1). Lineage (GTDB taxonomy): Bacteria > Bacillota > Clostridia > Lachnospirales > Lachnospiraceae > COE1. The sequence goes on along the minus strand of CAMWTP010000119.1, from coordinate 188 downwards.
TGGCGGAACCTGTAAAGGCAACAGCGGTAAAAGCAGAGGAACAGAGGCCTTTATCCAAAAGTGACAGCAGGGATAATAACAGAAATGACGGCCAGCGCCGGAACAATAATAATGGTAATAACAGAGGAGACGGCCAGCGCCGCGACAATAATAACAGAGGAGACGGCCAGCGCCGTGACGGTCAGAGA
>CAMWTP010000118.1 GCA_947177165.1 uncultured Lachnospiraceae bacterium | reverse complement strand
CCCCGTTTCCTTCGTCACTGAGCCTTGCCGTGATATGGATATTCATGCTCTTTTCCTCCAGCGCTTTGATCTGTGCCTGGAGGCTCGTTACAAGCTCCATATATTCCTCATCACGGTCCGGTGGCATGGCAGCCGCTTTGTAATCGTTCAGGGAGGTAAGAACTGCCTGCCACACATACGCACTGATTCCGCTTGACAGTGCATACAGTTCTTCTTCTGTGAGCTGTCCGGATGCATATTCTTCAAGCTTATTCTGGAATACTCCTGTGAGTGCTTCGCTGTGTCCGTCTGTCACTGCGGTCGTTCCGGAACTGAGCACCGCATTATAATTCTGTACGGAATAATCCGCAATCTCTTCCCGGGCAGCCTGGTCAATGGCATCAATCCCGGAAAGATACCAGATCACATCATCTGCAAGCTTTGATTCCACATAGGTGCCGTATGCATACTTTGATCCTGTTTCAGCTGTATCCCCGTGGTCACTCCCATATACCAGGAACACCACTACAGCCACAACAAACAAAAAAACTCCCAAAAGAATGTATAAATATTTTTTTGGTACTTCGTTGATAAACTTCATTATTCTTCCTCCTCTTCGCCGTCAAGATCCGGATCATATTCCCCATCCAGTCCGGTATCGTCAAAGATGTCGACACCGTCACTGCCGCCGGATATGTCCTCCTCCGATATATCTTCTTCCGAATCAGGTTCCTGGTTTTCCACATCCCAGCCCATGTCCGCTGCCTCGCTCTCAGCAGCTGCAGCGTATTCTTCCTCCTCCTCATTGATAAGCTTCCTGATATACTGTTCCTTGTCCCCGTCACCGTATTTAAAATCAACCTCTTCGTCTTCCGTAGCCTCCCCTTCGGCCGTGAACTGGTCCATGTCAGCAGCTTCCATTGCGTCCATCTCCTGTTCTTTCTTGGCTTTATATACCTTCTGGTAATAATAGAATCCGCCTCCGGCCGCCATGAGGAGCAGCACGATGACTGCATTCCCGTTTATCCCCCTTTTTTCCTTTTCTGCAGGTCTGCTGGTGTCAGCGCTGTTTCCGTCATTTCCGCTGCCGGAGGACAATGCTTTCAGCAGGCTGTCATCCCCGCTGTTTTCCGGTGTCCCGGAACTGCCGCCATCCACTGCGAGCGCGGCTAAATCCTGGTTGTTTACCTGGTTCAGGAGATATACATTGTTACTTTCCTGTCCCTGGTCAACCAGCAGGTAAAAAACATTGCCTTCCTCCGTGGTCACGGAATAGAAAACCTGCTCACTGCTGTCGGTCCCGTCCAGGAACGTTTTACTGTATACGGTTCCTTCTCCCTGTTCTGCCGGTGTATCCTTCTTTATTTCATAGGGCCTTTCACTTTCAGATCCGGTTTTTTTCAGTTCCAGGTCAATGTCAATTGTCTGTCCGCCATGCCCGTCCGATGTATCATCGCTGTAAGAACCGGAGCTGCTGTATGTATAATCTGATGTCCCGGCCCCGGATGAACCGCTCCCTTCATCGACACCGTTATTCCCTTCCCCTGCCGTTTCTGAGCCGGACTGTACGGGTTCCTGTATCTCCGGTTCAGGTCCGGGTGCTTCGTAAACCTGTGACGTGATATTTCCGGCTGCATCCTTTACGTATATGGTGTGGGATGTCCCCGCCGGCACCGTGAACATATTTGACGGGCCGAAACTGCCCGGATCGTCACTGTCAAGCGCATATGTAATTCCTTCATTATCGTCTGACGCCTGTACGGTTATCGTAACATACTCCTCACCGTCAGAGGCATATACGCCCATTGCAGGAATGGCAATCAGTATGGCTGCCATGATTCCTGTCATTAATCTTTTAATCTTCATTGCTGTTGCTGCCTCCTTCTGCTGGTGCTGTCTTCTCCGCCGTAATTTTTTCAATCACCGGTCCCTGTCTGTCTATGTTTGATACGGTAATGCTTTCCGTTGAGACATTCCCGACGGAATCCCTTGCCTGTATCTCCCATGTCCCGTTACAGCTGACTTCATACTCATTCTGTGCTGTCCATCCACTGTCCGTCCCTGCCGGCGTGATCACCCTGTATTCAACCGGAAGATAATCCTCTGCATCCACCGTCAGCTTTGTGGAGCTGCACCATTCTGTATCTGCAAGACGGACTGACATCACCGGCGCTTTCTGGTCGACAACAATGATCTCCTTCTCCACTGATGCCAGGTTCCCGCCCTGGTCACGGCAGAAGGCAGTCCATGTACCATTCTGCGTAATGTCAAGGCTGAAAACGGATTCCCGTGTCCAGTCTGCATCATCCGGCACAGGTACGGTGTCCCCGTCTGCATCCGTGTCTTTTGGAATAAACGCATATTCCAGGTCAGGATAAGGTGTTTTGTCATCTTCTGCTGTTATTGATATGCTGGCAGTTACCGGCGTATCTATATTCGTTATTTCAAAACCGCTCACGGATACATCCGATATCACAGGGGCACACAGGTCTTTTCCGCACACCGCGGCCATGGTGTCAGCCATCTGCTCCCCGCACCGGTAGCGCAGGAGGAACTCTTTTTCTTCCAGTCCGATATAGGCATAACTGCACTCCGTGTACACGGTAGTGACAGTCTCCACCGGATTCCCTGTTTTACTGGCCGAAACTTCCCTTTTCTCAGTACTCTCAACAAATGTCAGCCCGTCAAGTCCGGTTATGACGTCCTGTGTGCCATTGGAATAAGATACACGGACCGGTATCTCCCTGCTGGAAATATATCTTCCTGCATCCGTGACATAAGTCTCCTCCACGGACACGTCCAGAATCTCCGGAATCATATAGACGGAGGTACTTTCTGTAACTGTTCCGCCGTCTTCCATATGTACCGTACACCGGACCGGTATTGTATCTGTCCCCTCCGCTGTAACGCACAGGGCAGACACGGGCCTGTAAAGTTCGTCCTGCTGTGTTACACCCTCCACAGGCTCCCATGTGCTGGTATGGCGGTTATAAACTTCCCATGCATAAGATTCTGCTTCCGGATAGTAGCACTGCATCTGCACCGTGCTGCCAGATACCGCATATATGTCAGACAGTCTTACGGGTTCTGTTATTTTATGCGGCGCCGCATATTCCGCTTCTCCGGGAGGCTGCACCGCGCCTGCGGCAATCCCCGCCAGCGCGGAAGCGACAGTCTCCATGGCATCATTCTGTACGGATTCCGGTTCCATTTCCCCTTCATCATGACTGCGGAACGGATTGGCACCGGCCGCGCACAATAAAGCAGCCATGACCAGTACTGCAGCAGCTGTAATGATGAGGAAACGTTTACCGTGGACATGGAATGCCTTTTCTGTTTCCTCCCCATTCTCATTCGTCATGTTTACGCGCTCCAAATTTCTTCTCCTTTCTCATCACTCTCATCTTCCCCAAAAACGGGTATCTCTTCATCTTCAATATCCGCTTCAATGTCTTCATCCTCCCCATGCTCTTCTGTATCCTTACCGGCTTCCATGTCATTTATGTCATTTTGAAGCCTCTCCGGAAACAGCTTCCGGACTGCATCCATCAGCTGCGTCCTGTCATCCAGAAGCTGCAGGAGCAGCTGCAGTTCCTCCGGCGTCAGGTTCAGGGCATCCACCCTGTCAAAAACCTCTCCCCCCTTCTCATACTTGATCTGTTTCTCCAGGTCCCCGGCCTTTTTTGTATGTTTCTCAGCAAGCTCCATATATTCTTTGGCCCTGTTCCTGTGCTTTTCAGCAAGTTCCATCTCCTTCTCATACTGTCCTGATAATTTTGTGATTCTGTCAATGCTGCTCATTTTACACCTCTTTCAATATTGGTCATTACTGTAAATATTCCCGCTCTGCGGGATAATGAAAACAGGGTTGATCTTCCTGCCGTCCGCATCATGTACCCTGATATGCAGATGCGGCCCGGTTGAATTTCCCGTGTTGCCGGAACAGCCTACAAACTGCCCCTTAAAAACGGTCTGCCCCTGACTTACCGATATACTGTCCATATGCATGTATGTCACTTCCCAGCCTGATTCCGTCTGCACAGTGACCATGTTCCCGGCAGAACTGCTGTAATACGCCGCTGTTACTTTTCCTGTAACTGCCGAATAGAGCTTTGTACCTGTCGGAACCGCAATGTCCACACCGTCATGGAACGTTTTTTTGCCTGTAATGGGATGTACACGCTCGCCGAACGGGGATGAAATTTTCCCGCTCCAGTCTATGCCGTCCAGTGCCGGCCCGTAGGTCTGCTGTCCGCCGCTTGACAGCTTATATGAATTGTACAGTTCCAGGGCTTCCTGGTCCAGCCGCGCTTCCACGATCTCCTCCAGCTCTGTCTTGCTGACTGTTATGTAACAGATCATCACTTTCTGTGTATACGGGTTTCCATCTTCATCATAAAATGTGCGTTCCTCCTCCTTAAACTGTATATTAATCTGGTACATCAGCCCGAATATCTCATTGAGGTCAGCCTGCACCGCTTCCAGACTGAACTCAAAAAATTTTGCGGAGAGATACGCCATCAGCGTGATATCGTCAAATCCGAAATCCGGGAGACTGTATACAAACTCATACACATGCTGTCCGGTCTGCGCAAGGCATTCCTCATCCAGGTCCTTTTCCAGCCCTTCCCTGCCTTCACCCTCCACCAGGTTCCTGAGATCCGCTTCCCGGTCCCGGAGATACCCCGTCACATCTGTCAGCACGGTGTAATCATTCTGCGTGACAGTCTTTGAGGTTATGTCTGCAAATAAAGTGAAAAATGTCAATAAAAAGAGTACAACAAAAAACAGCACCAGCAGCATGATGCTGACGAGCGATGCAACGGAAGTTATGACTGTCCTGCTCCTTTTTATCTGTACCCTCCATTCCTTCCTGGTAGTCTTGTTCATCCGGTGCTGGTAAAGGACGCGTCTGAAAAATGATTCGTTACGGATATGTGTCTGCTCGCGCGCTATCCTCTGCCGCTGTTTTTTCTGCTGCTGTATTTTCCTGTTTTCGGCACGGCGGGCAGCTTCTGCCCCTCCCCCGTCCTGCTTTCCTGTCCCTGGCATTGTGCCGTTTCCCGCAGACTTTTCACACATCTTATCGAGCTCTGACATTTTCCGGTTCACTGCAAGGATTCTGCCCTGCTCATGCTTCAGCCGCTGTCCTTCTTTGCTGATCAGGATGTCTTTTGTGTCCCTGAATTTTAACCGTTTGTAGACATGGCTTTTGTCGCTGATATTCCTGACATTCCTTTTAATCCCGCGCTTTGCTGCATAGGTACCTTTATGTACTGCCTGTTTTACTGCAGCCGCATCCTCATCTTCCTCGATATTCGCATCATTAAAAAGCAGTCTCCCTGTGCGTTTTGCACCGGAAATAATTTTTTCCCGTCTGTCCGATCTCCGCATCCCGTCCCTGCGCAGCTCTTTATATCCGCGTTCGTCCAGTTTTTTCTCTACAAACCCGCCTTCCTTTATGGAATACTTTTTAACGGACGGCTGCTTCTTTCTTAATTTCTCCCGCTTCTGGCCATTTTTTATCCTGGCCTTCTCCAGGCGGCTGATCCTTTTCCCGTTAAGATCCATCCTTTCCTGTGCCCATTCGGAAAGTGCCAGCTCCGAATCCGGATTTGCAGAAGGTATTGGCGGGGGCGTTGTCAGCCTTCCGCCTGTATCTGCATGTCCGGCACGTCTGTACTCTGCCGTCTGCGTGACATGCTCTATAAACATCTCATAATCATAGGAGTTGAAAGACTTCTCCGTGTAATTATGCCGCTGTTCATTGAAGGATTGTTCCCGGCTCTGGTATACATCCCGCTGCTCCTCACTGTTGTAAGCCTGCTCCTGCGGCTGTTCGTTCTGCCCGAGGTTTACATCTTCCCTGTCAGCTCCCAGGAGCAGGTCAGGATTCTGCCCGTTTGTCCGGGCCGGCTGTGTATCTGTGTTGTCAGACTGACCGGAATACCGGGGACCGTCTTCCTGCAGGTGGGTTGTCTCCCCTGATAACATCTTCTGACGCCCGCCGTTTTCCAATGGCATGGATACATCCCTCCTTTTTATGCGGCGCCGCATAAATTTATCTGCCTTTTATGCACCAATATTTTTCGTTTTCTTTTTTTGGATTTTCTTCTTTGTTGTGGACGTAATGGCTTCTGTCGGTTTTGTGGTCATAACTTTATAGCAAATGGTATTCTGCGGGAAATTATCCTCAAAGGGAACCTTGATTTCTTCCACCCACAAAAGCCCTTTCCCTGGCTCACCGGATTTGATATAATCTTCTTCATCCCTGGACAGATCAAGATGCTCCGCAAGCAGTTTTGCATCATCCCCAGATTGGTTCAGCATTGCAATGAAGTTTGTCGTATCCAGGATGTTCTGGATTTCAGGGGAACGGAATAAGTCTTTGATATTTTGTGTGATTCCGGTTGGTATCCCACCCCACTTTCGAAATCGCTTCCAGATTTCCACAGAATATGCCGCAGTTCTTGGATTTCGCAGAAGCAGATGGAACTCGTCTATATCAACCCATGTAGACCTGGCTTTTTCACGGTTTGAGGCCACTCTGTCCCATATTGCCTCCTGTATGATGAGCATTGTCAGGTCACGCTGGTTATTGTCCATTTCCTTCAGGTCAAAACATACCAGGCGCGAATTGATGTCGACGTTTGAGCGGTGGTTGAAGTAGGACAGTGATCCGCTGGTATAACGTGAAAGTGCAACCGACAGGCTGCGGCCGATCTCTTCCATCTCCCCGTCCAGATTACGCAGCTCGTTATACAGGTCCTCCAGGATGGGCATATTTTCAGGAATGGGATTTTTTGCATATCGGTAATATACATTTTTACATGCATAATCTATCGTAGCGACCTCCCGCTTTCCCAGGCTGGAATTATTCCCCAGGATCAGCTCACACAGCGAAACAACGAAATTTATCTTCGCGCTGACCGGGTCATAGTCCTTGTCTTTTTCATTCTTCGCAGTCAGGTTGATCTCCATCGGATTGATATGTATTGGCGAGTTCAGTGATATCCTGATGGTCTGTCCGCCCAGCATCCTTACCAGCCATTTGTATTCACCTTCTGGATCTATGATCATGCGGTCATCTGGCGTTTTCAGAAATACGTCCAGGATCTCACGTTTTATCAAAAATGTTTTCCCGTATCCTGGCATTCCAAATACAAGCCCATTCGGATTCACAAGATCTTTCCGGTTTACCATGATTACGTTGTTGCTCAGGGAGTTCATCCCGTAATACTGCCCGTTGCTGTACAGCTCCTTGGTCGTAAACGGGATGAAGATTGCCATGTCCGTTGTCGTGAATGTCCTTTTTACTTCAATGGTATTGTTTCCGAGGGGCAGTGAGCTCATATATCCCTGCTCCTGTCTGTTATCCAGGCGCACAAGACTGCACTGGTACGGTGAAAGTATCCCGTTCAGTTCAAGAATGTTATTCTCTAACTCTTTGCGCGTTGCCGCGGTCTGTACAACCGTTATGACAGCGTTAAACAATTGTTCATCTTTACGCTGGAGGGAATGATAAAGCTTCTCCCCCGCCTCCTTGTATGTCTCCATCTCCGGAGGGAGCATATACATGTCATATCCTGACTGGTTCGCATTTTTCTGCTCATTCATGATCATTCCCTGCACCTTTGCGATATTATCTTTTGCAAGTATCAGCGCTGTGCTGCGAGGTATCGTATCCGCATGGATGGACACCCATACATTGCTGTCCAGTGTCAGGATGTCATTGATAATACGGTCCTCCATATCAGACGCAAATACCTTGATATAGCTCACTGCACCGATCCTGTCTCCGGAACGGAAATACCGCGTCGCATTAAGCTCCGGCCCGCTCTTAAATGAAAAACTGCTTGGTGCAATAAAATCCTTGCTGGAAAGTCCTGTTTTAACCGGCATGTCAAAATTCCACATCAGCTTTTCTGTTGTCGCCGGGTGGAATATCCTGAACAGGAGCTCCAGGCGCTCGTACCCACTTAAAATATGTGTCTTACTGCCCAGACGCTTTAAATGCTGCTCAATCTGCTTATTGATCTTAGTCATGCGCAGCTGTGCTGACTTATAATCTGTTGCACGAATCCCGTAGGTCAGGTAACGCTCCTTTCTGAGGCTGTTTGTCCCTTTTGCAAACTGGCCTACAAGCATGTCTGAATATTCCTTCCTGACCATGTTATAGGTGTCATTCTGCGGCGGGATGATGAAATCCTTTGAATACTGCTTTTTGTCTATTTCCATGTTTGCATAATTAAACTGGAAATGGATGTCCGGGTCAAAGTAGTTGATCAGTTTGCACCACCGCTCAAATAAAATGTTTTTCGGATCGTTGTCAAGCAGCTGGTATGTGATGTCCTCAAATGCGACCGTCTGTGTATAATATCCCGGTGCGGACTCAAAGATGCCGTCCTCATACGGAATCCTGTACGGGATCGTCTCCTGTGCGCTCTCCGGTATCTGTCCTGTCAGTTTTGCCTTTTTTACTGCTTTCTCCAGTTCCCTTTTTGTCGCCCTGTCGACCGGACCGGACAGGGGGATCACAAATTTCCTCTTTCCAAGCTTTACCTCCGAGGTCTTCCCCGATGCCTTTACCGCCGCAATCTCCTCTGCGCTTTTCCCCTTAAACACAATCTGCTCCACCTCCTTCTGTAACTGCTGTGACTTTACCACAGCGTCATAAATGTTTCTGGTCACATACGGGCGTTCCGTATTTCTTACGAAATGCGTCTCATACCAGTATCTGAGATGCTTTTCAAGATACATTCCGTCCTTTCTGAACAAAAGACAGAATACAACCGGAAATGCCGACACCGCCATGACCATGACGGCTTCCGTGGTATCAAGGCCGATGACCAGCTTTGATACCAGGAAAAACGGGATACCGCACAGCACGCCGGAGCCGAACGCCACAAGCTGCCGTCTGGTCAGTCCCAGCCCCGGGATCGTCCTGCGCATTTCCGAGAAGTCCTTTGTCATGTTGACATATGCCAAATCTCCACCTCCCTGATTTATTCAGCCTTCAATGTGCATTGAATACACTGGCTGACATGTTCCCTGCCTTGCACAATATAAGGAACAGCCCGCATCCGCAGCCGAGCGTCATGAACAGTTTGAACATGAATTCATCCCCGTCTGCAAACTGCATGTTTGTGACAAGTGCGCTGTACAGGCCGAACGCCACAAGCATGAAGAACCCCTGGAAGCATACCGCGATGATCTTGCGCACATAATTGTTGCCGATCTGCCCCCACTCACGGTTCATGAATGTCGACATGGGGAGCGGTGCAACCGATGTGTAGATCAGCAGTTCCAGATACCACATGTTTGTCTGGACGAATATCGCCACTGCGAGGGCAAACACCACGACACGCGCCAGGCATATGAGGATCATGTTGATGAGCATGTTAAAAACCAGGCCCAGATCATACTTATCATCCTTAGGCGGCGATAAAATCTGGTTCAGGTTGATATTCCCCACACTGCCGGCTGCATCCGGGTTGACGTGTTTCGCCGCCCAGCTGCCGATGTCGTACACCCCCATTACAATGTCAAATGATTTGCTGGCGATCAGTAAGAAGATGCCCAGTTTCAGCATCACGATTACCACCTTTTCCGGAGTAATTGCGTGCATCTGGTTGTTGTCCTGTATCATGTGGATCAGTTCCAGGCAGAACACAAAGGTTATGATACACCCCGCAATCGGAATGCACACATTCTCTGCAACGCCTTTTATGAAACTGTATGCTGTTGAACTCCATGCCTGCGGGCTCTGCGTTATGAATGCTGTCGAGTCTGATATCATGCCGTTCAGACTCTCGAACATACCATTGAACTGGCTGTCTGCAACGCTGTACAGGCCATCATACATTGCCTTGCAGAAGTTGTTCATCAGGTTCTCAAAAAATTCGCTGACCGCATTGGCAGGGTAAAATAACCTTG
>CAMWTP010000117.1 GCA_947177165.1 uncultured Lachnospiraceae bacterium | reverse complement strand
ACGGGAAGTGTGAAAAGTGACCAACTTTACACTCAGGAACACAAATATGTTTCATCTTTTGACCAATCATCAAATCTGTGATATACTAAATCTGGAAATTCGTAACTGCAGAATCACACAGTTATTGAAAAAAACAAATTTTAAAGGGGGACACAAAATGGCTTGGTACGATGAAGCTATCTTTTACCACATCTATCCTTTGGGCCTTACAGGCGCACCGAAGGAAAACGCTTACGGGGAGCCGGAGCATCGGCTCAACACACTGCTTCCCTGGATTGACCACATCCAGAGCATTGGCTGCAATGCCGTCTATATCGGACCACTGTTCGAGTCGGTCGGACATGGCTACGAGACCACTGATTACAAAAAACTCGACAGCCGTCTCGGAGACAATCAGGACTTAAAGAATTTTGTGGCGGAATGCCATAAAAAAAATATCAAGGTTATCTTTGACGGCGTGTTCAACCACACCGGCCGCGATTTCTTCGCATTCAGGGACATCAAAGAAAAACGCGAAGGTTCCCAGTACAGGGACTGGTACTGCAATGTGAACTTCGGCGGAAACAATGAGTACAACGACGGGTTTAGCTACGACAACTGGGGCGGGTACAATCTGCTCGTAAAACTCAACCAGCGAAATCCCGCTGTGAAGGATTATATCTGCGACGTCATCCGGTTCTGGGTGAGCGAGTTTGACGTCGACGGCATCCGTCTCGACGCGGCAGACGTGCTCGACTTTGACTTTATGAAAGCGCTGCGTCATGTCGCAAACGAAGTAAAGCCGGACTTCTGGCTGATGGGCGAGGTCATTCACGGAGATTACTCGCGCTGGGTGAACGAGGGGACACTGCACTCCGTCACCAACTATCAGCTGCATAAGGCCCTCTACTCCGGAAACAATGACCACAACTTCTTTGAGATCGCACATACCGTAAAGCGTCTGTACGAGATGGGCAGCAACAACCCGAACGGTTTCAAGCTCTACAATTTCGTGGACAACCATGACGTGGAGCGCATCTACACCAAGCTCACCAACAAGGCGCACTTTACACCCGTACATATCCTGCTGTACACGCTGCCGGGAATCCCTTCGCTGTACTATGGCTCCGAGTTCGGCATTGAGGGCAGAAAGGAAAAGTTCTCCGACGCCTCACTCAGACCCGCGCTCAACATCGAAGACTACAAAAATGCCCTGACAGACAATTCCTTCACAGCGCTGATCGCAGCGCTCGGACGCACCAGACAGCAGTCAAAGGCACTGTCCTACGGCGATTACAGAGAATTAAAGCTCATGAACCGCCAGTATGCTTTTTCGCGTAACTTTGAAGGGGAAAGCGTGGTTGTCACTGTCAACAATGACGACAGCGATTTCACAATGACTGTTCCGGCTGGAAATGCCGCGGAGTATGTCGGCGCGCTCTCCGGGCAGAAGGTTCGTGTGGAAAACGGCAATATCTGCGTCAATGTAAAGGCAAATTCCGGTGAAATCTGGCTGCCTGTCACAGACCAGACTGCTGACAAACTGTCCGATGTGACACCTGTAGCGCTCCATGTGGAGGATGCTGTGAAAAATACTGCGGCACCGGCTGCAGAGCCAGTAAAGGCTCCTGTTCCCGAAAATACCGCACCCAAAGCTCCGGAAGCAGCTCCTGCTCCCACAAATGAAGCAGCTGACAGCAAGCCTTTTGTATCCGAGCCTTCCGTATCCGAGTCTTCTATATCCGAGCCAACGCCTCACACCGCGGTCTCGGAAGAATTTGAGAAAGGAAAAATTGCAGGGCTTCAGGAGGCAATTCTCGCCATCATGGAGAAAAATGGTCCTGTCACAGACCAGATGCGCAAAGATGTCACCGACAATGTATATCACGATTCCCTGATTAACTGGATCAAAAGTTTTCGATAAAAAATAGGACGGGCAGCCGTCCTATTTTTTATAAGGAAGCATGACGATAAAAATCGTACTCTCATTCGCGCTTGCCGCCGTGATCGTTCCCCCGTGCTGCTCCACGATCTCCTTTGCGATGGCAAGTCCCAGCCCCGCACCGCCTGTCACCGACGACCGCGCCGCGTCAGCCCTGTAAAACTGTTCAAAGATATGTTCCAGCTTGTCGGACGGAATCGTTTTTCCATGGTTCCTGATCATAATCTTAGCCATATCCTCCTCCATCTGTGCAAATAAGAGAATCTCTGTCCCGGCGTAGCTGTAATTCGCAGCATTGCGGATCAGGTTGTCAAACGCCCGCGCAAGCTTATCCGCATCACCCACAATCTCGATCTCCGGCGCGATCTCCAACCGCCAGTCCAGTTCCCGCTCCGCCAGAATCGGGCCAAACTCACTCGCAAGCTGCTCCAGCATACGGCTCAGATTAATCCGCTCCTGCTCCAATACCAGCGTCGTCAGATTAAAGCGCGTAATGTCAAAAAACTCGTTGATCAGCTCCTCCAGGCGCTCCGCTTTCCCGAGTGCGATGTCCGTGTAGCGGCAGCGAAGCTCCTGCGAGATCTGCGGCTCGTCGCGCAGCAGCGTGAGATATCCGATCACACTGGTCAGCGGCGTCTTGAGATCGTGCGCCAGGTACACGATCAGGTCATTCTTGCGCTGTTCGGCAAGCTGCGCATCACTTTTGCGCTTTTCCAATGTATGTTTGATGGAATTGATCTTGCGTTCTGTCGCGGCAAGCTCCTGTGAGAGAATGACATCACTGGCATTTTCTGTGATCAGCGCATCGATCCCCCGATTGATCTCGATAAAATATTTGATAAAACTGTTGAGATAAATCATCTGTGCGATAATAAACACAAACACCACACCAGCAAGAAAATACCAGTCCAGATAATTGCGCAGCACATGTCTGTATGTATAGAGCGCCCTCTCATACGCATCCTCATGTCCAACATAGACAAAATCACTCAGAAGGTTTACTACAAAATCAGCAAACCGCCCGCGAAATATGAAATTATAGAGTGCAACCACAACAGCCAGCGCTATAACTGCCGTGGCAACTGTGACAAGCAGCAGCTTCATCTTTAGATGCCTGTAACCGCTGTCCTGCCTTTTTCCTATTTTAAAATGAAACCGTTTACTCAATCGTATACCCCACTCCCCAGATCGTCTTGATATATTTCGGACGCCGCGCCGGCTCACTCATTTTCTCGCGGAGCCGCGCGATATGCGTCATGACGGTATTATTGTTATCGAGATATTTTTCTCCCCAGACTGACTCAAAGAGCTCCTCCGACGAGACCACACTCCCACGCCGGCTGCACAAATACCACAAAATATCAAACTCCGTCGGCGTCAGTGTCAGAACCGTTCCATTCAACAGACATTTGTGGTTGTCCTTCGATATATGCAGTCCCCTGATGTCCATCTCGTTTAACTCCGACTCACTGTCACCAGCGCGCTCTCTGCCAACATTATACCGCGTATAGCGCCTTAGCTGTGTCTTCACCCGCGCCAATACCTCAAGCGGATTAAACGGTTTTGTGATATAGTCGTCCGCGCCGAGCGTCAGACCCATGATTTTATCGCTGTCCTCTACTTTTGCGGTGAGCATGATCACCGGATAAAAAAATTTTTCGCGGATTTTCTGACAGATGTGAAAACCGTCAATATCGGGCAGCATGATATCCAGAATCGCAAGATCCAGCTCCGTCTCCCCGATACAGTTTAATGCATCTGTACCATTATAGAACTTGTAAACTGTGTACCCGTCATTTTTCAGATAGACTTCAATCAAATCAGCAATCTCTTTCTCATCGTCGACCACCAAAATTTTTGCATTCATAGCGTTCCTAATGCCTCGCTTCCTGTGCAACCCGCATCACATATTTATACTCGCGCCAGCCGCAGCCGCGAAGCGGCATATTTCCTTATGCGGCTGTGTGCATAACTTTATACTGAGCGGTCAGTCCTTTCGACCGCCAGTATATCTACAATTCCTTATTTAGAAATTATTGTACTACTGACTTACGGCAATTTCAAGAAATGAATCCATAAAGAACGTTTTTACATCACTGCAGAGTGTAAAAATCAAAAGAATAACAATTCACAGATTTATCACATTTAGATAACAAATGAAACACAATTTCCATTTATATTATAACCATAAGCAACAGCAAAGAGCGTATTTCAAACGCATACAAAAATTTTTTTAGAAAATTATAATATTATACATTTTGGAAAGGAGATTTTCTTTATGTACGAGAACAATAACAACTATTCACAGCAGTCAGACAATTCTGGAAATACCAACAACAATGGATATCCGGAATACTATTACTCCGCAAATATACCGAACGGAAACTACAATCAGACGATCAACGCCGCACCCGTTCCGCCGACAGGCAATTCCAGAAAAAAGGGCGGCTTTGGCAAAAAGGCAGTCTCCGTTGTCTGTCTCGGCCTGGTCTTCGGCGTGACAGCCGGTGCCGCATTCAGCGTTCCCGCCACTCTTGCCACAAGAGAACTCAAAGCAGCCAGGCTTGAAATCCAGCAGATGCAGGAATCCCTCAATGCAAACACAGCAGCCGGCAAGGCGTCACTCGCAACGACAACCGACTCCCTGACTGCCTCCAATGCACTCTACAACAACAGCAATGCGACAAATATATCTGCAATCGCTAATAACTGCCTGCCCAGTGTTGTATCCATCACAAACAAGGGTGTGACCGAAGTGCGGACCATGTTTGGCACCTTCCAGCAGGACGCAGAGAGCAGCGGCTCCGGTATCATCATCGGTGAAAATGACACAGAACTTCTGATCGTCACAAACTATCATGTGGTATCAGGAAGCAATGAGCTCAGCGTCGTGTTCAGCTACGATGAGGACAGCGACGACCCGTCCCTGGTAAGTGCAAGGGTTAAGGGATACGAGGCAGACAAAGACCTCGCTGTCATCTCTGTCGCACTCGACGACATCACAGACGAGATGCGGTCTAAGATCAAGATTGCCACAATCGGTGATTCCTCCAATCTCGTACTTGGGCAGGAGGTCGTGGCCATCGGCAATGCACTCGGTTATGGTCAGTCTGTAACAACTGGTATCATCAGTGCACTTGGACGTGAGGTCACAGTGTCAGACGACAACGGCGGCAGCATTACAAACAAACTGATTCAGACAGATGCAGCCATCAATCCGGGCAACTCAGGCGGTGCGCTTCTGAATATGAACGGTGAACTGATCGGTATCAACTCCGTAAAAGTTGCCTCAAGCTCTGTCGAAGGCATGGGTTACGCAATTCCGATCTCTGATGTACAGTCCATCATTGAAGAACTGATGTTAAAGGAGACAAGAGACGTCGTGGCAGAGGACAAACAAGGCTATCTGGGAATCAACCCGATCGATGTAACAAATGATATCTATGAAACCTATGGAATGCCGGTTGGCATCTATATTAACATTGTATATGAAAATTCCCCTGCGGAAGCCGCCGGTCTCGCAAAAGGCAATATCATCACAAAGTTTGATGGTCAGACAGTCAGGACAAAGGAACAGCTCACCTCGCTGCTCACCTATTACAGTGCCGGTGAGACAGTCGAACTTGTTGCCATGGTACAGAGTGATAACGGATATGTTGAAAAAACATTCCAGATTACGCTCGGCACCAGGGACAGCTTCAGCAATGACGCTGACAACACACAATCACAACCCAGACAAAGGGAGTCCGAAAACGATATTGACGGCTACTTCAACAATCCGTTTGGCTCCTTCTGGTCATTTCCCTAAATATTACCTCTCAAAAAAGACCGCTTGCGCGGTCTTTTTTACAACTCTATCTTTGCCCTCTCGGCAACTGCCGGAACGCACATCTGCGGATTGATATTCTCCTCCACTTCCATGGTGATGCCCATCGCAGCCAGACCAAGCTTTGCCATCTGCCGGATGCTCATATGCTTCATAAATCCTAACGTCACGCCTGCCATGAAGGCATCTGCCGCTCCGTTAGCGCCAACCTGTTTTACACTGCCGCCTGCGCTTTGCATGAACTGCTCATCGTAGCAGGCACAGTACACACCCTTTTCTGCCAAAATAAATACATTTTTCACACCCTTTTCCATAATAATGTCCGCTGCACGTTCCATATTTTCCTTATTCTGAATGCGGATACCACTCAGTATCTCCGCCTCAGACTTATTGCAGACTACAAGGCTGACGTTGTCAAGAACCTCCAGAAGCTTTGCCGCGCTCTGGGCCGATACTGGTGCGGCAAACACTGGTGCCTTGCACCGCTCACACACGAGTGCGATCGTCTCCTCCGGTATATTCGTATCGAGTATCACCATGCGCGCCTTATTCAGCATCTCCATCCTGGGCGTTATGAAATCAGCCGTGAGATTATCGTTAATTCTCCTGTCCGATACAGCAAGTCTTCTATTGCCCTTCTCATCGGCTATGTACAGGTATATGGCTGTATCAGCCCGCACAGTCTTCAAGGCATATGAAATATCAATTCCCAGCTCTTCACAGTTCTCTATAATTTTGCGCGCATAATCATCATCTCCGATCGCTGTGACAAGCTTTGTCCCGATGCCGAGAAGCCTCAGGTTATGGGCGATATTTCTCCCTGTCCCTCCAAGTGACCGGACTGCCCTGCCTGCGCTGGACTCTCCTTCCACCAGCGCTTCCTCCGGAGCACCTCCGATATCAATACCTGCACTTCCGATGACTGCGCAATAGTCCGGACCGCTTGTCACATATCCCTTCCCAAGTATATATCCTTTTTTCATCAGGTTTGAAATATGTACCGCTGCCGAAGAACGGGCGATTCCTGCCTTTGCCGCAAGCTCCTCCTGTGAAATCATCGGGTTTTCCATAATCCACTGAAATATCTGTGCCTCTCTGTTTGTCATATATACTCCCTTCTGTTTACTACTATAAAACAATGAACAATTTCATAGTGCTTCTGTTCACACGCCCTGCTATGTGACAGGTTCCGTATGATGTAAAAATAGCAAAATAGCAATAAATCCCTATTTTTTAATGATAGCACCACACAAAAGCACTGTCAACGTATTAGCAAAACATAATATCTTTTTTGACCAAATTTTTTCACAGAACTTTATGTGTACAATTGACTGCCTATTTGTTATACTTAGATATATCTGTTTCAAACGATCCGAAAGCGGCCTGACAGAAAACCGCAGCCCAGGAGGCTGCAAAGGAATATTTTAAATTTTCATTATTAAACAGAAATTTTTCAGGAGGATTTACATATGAGTAAGAAAAAAGTAGTTGTCGCACTGGGGCATGATGCCCTCGGCTCCACCACACTTGCGCAGCTCAGCGCTGTCAAAAAGACTGCAAAGGCGTTAGCCGACCTGGTGGAAGCGGACTATCAGCTGACCATCACACACAGTAACGGTCATCAGGTCAGCATGATCCACAAAGCCATGACAGAACTGCACCGCATCTATAGCGACTACACGCCCGCGCCGATGTGTGTGTGCTCAGCAATGAGCCAGGGTTATGTGGGGTATGACATTCAAAATTCGTTAAAATCAGAGCTTTTAAGCCGCGGTATCTCCAAGCCGGTCAGCACGATCCTGACACAGGTGACGGTCGATCCCTATGACGAAGCTTTCTATGATCCGAAAAAAGCGATCGGGCGCTATATGTCAAAAGAAGATGCCGACGCGGAAGTAAATAAAGGAAATTATGTTGTCCAGACAGACGACGGATACCGCAGGGCTGTCGCCGCCCCCCAGCCAATCGATATCGTAGAAATTGAAGCCATCAAAGCACTCTCCGACGCCGACCAGGTTGTGATCGCCTGCGGCGGCGGCGGTATCCCTGTCATCGAGCAGCAGCACGCACTCAAGGGAGCTTCCGCAGTCATTGAGAAGGACTGCATTGCCGGAAAGCTCGCCTCAGATCTCAGGGCTGACGAGCTTCTGATTCTCACCAGCGTGGACTATGTATACCTGAATTTCGGAAAGGACACTCAGGAATCCTTAAAAACCCTGACAATCGCAGACGCGAAGCGCTACATCGAGGAGGGCCAGTTTGGCGAGACCGACATGCTGCCCAAAATCGTCGCCGCGATATCCTATCTCGAGGCAGTGCCAAACGGCAGGGTTGTCATCACTTCGCTGAACAAGACAGCTGATGCCATCAATGAAAAGGTCGGTACTGTCATCACAGCCTGAACAGGCTTCTCCTATCCTTACAACATCAATCCGGCAGCGGGCAGACACAGTTTACCCGCTGCATAATTCACTGACCACCAGCAGCATCGCCCCAATGATAATGCCAAAATCACCGAGATTAAACACGATAGCGCTAAACCTGCCGTCTATCTTTTGCAACAGCCGGCTTGTGCACCTTTCCGCATCCACGAGATGAACTGAAAAGTAATCGACCACATACTTTCTCCGGAGACGGTCATAAGTGTTGCTGTAGGCCCCTCCCAGTATCAGAGCAAGTCCGGTCTTTAAGACTCCTTTTCCTCTCCTGCCAAGCGTCGCGACAAAAATTCCCGTCACAAAAGCACTGAACACCAAAGAGAGCAATGCGATCAAGTGTTGGTTTCTATCACCGACATTCAGCATTGCTCCCCTGTTATGGTGCCGTTTTATGACAATCCGTCCGCCTGCTTTTGATTTCTGGATGACAGAATCATCTTTTTCAATGTGATGTTTGATGATACTGTCGACCGTAAAAAGTGACATAAGTGTCATGAAATATGGCATATTGCCCACACCCTTCTGATGATAGATTTGTCTATATATCAACGCTATCACAGGTGTGAAAAAAAGTCAATCATTCTATTTTTCTGCTGTATTGTTGGCATTTGTGCTATTGGCACTCTCCACATTGCTGGTATCTGTGCTGCTATTCTCTACACTGCTGGTTTCCGTATTGCCATTTTCCGTTCCTGTATTGCCATTTCCCGTGCCAGCTGTTCCTGTACCGTTCGACTGCCCTGCATTATTGCCGTTTGTTGTCAGATTGCTCACGTCAAATCTTCCCTTCAGTCCGCGGTAAAACTCTTCCATACTGTCATTGATCTTGAAATCATTGGTCTGCAGCACATTGATATACTCCCTGACGATCTGCCCCAGATTACTGTCCGGATTCGCGTCCGCAAACTGCTGATAGTACTGCAGTGCCTTCTGGTCAATCGTATCGTTGGAGTCACCTTTATAATAATGTTCTATGCCCCCTGTCTTGTCGTATCCGCCGCTGATAGCGTTTGTCGCGATCTCTTCATATAATCTCGCCGCCGCCTCTGATGACACCTCATTTGGATATTTCTCCAGGTGCTGCTCAAAGAGACGGGCACGCTCTAACATCTCAGAAAGTGTCATGTTGATCACTTTTCGATTTTCCTCATCGGACATCACCATGGACGGCGTATCGCCCTCCAGGCGCATCAAATCCATGAACGCAATCATATCCTCGGGCATGTACTGTCTGCTGTCCTCAAGCCCGGTGAAATCAATATTTCTGATATCATCGCCAAAGCTCAAAAGCCCGGTGAAAAACCGCTTCACATCGCTCACTGCCGCCCCTGCAATATTTGTATTGATGTAGTTGATAATACTGTTGGGATCTGTAGTTTCGTCGCCGATCATCGCGTCAAACTCACTGTGATCACCGTTCGCTGTGTCAGAGCCGCCCTCGCTGCTGCCTTCACTGCCATTCTCCGCGCTGCCGCTCTCATTCGTCTGTGACTGGTCTGCGCCTGTGATTGGGTCCTTGTTTTCATTTCTGTTATCCTTTTTTCCGCAGGCTGATATGGAAAGTGCACAGACGACGCACACTGCCGCGAGTACTGCCCTTCGTACGGTTGAACTTTTCTTATTCAATATCCACTTTTTTTTCATAATTTTTCCTCCATGAGACTACATAGTTACTGCTGCCATCTTATTGTCTCTCATTTTCGGTAAAATTATTCGTTGCGTTAAAATTGAATTTTATATCAAAGCTTGTTC
>CAMWTP010000116.1 GCA_947177165.1 uncultured Lachnospiraceae bacterium | reverse complement strand
AAACCGCCGCCGGCACAGCCTGCGATAATTCCCTGCTCCACATACAGCTTTCCGTCTCTCACCTTGTCCTTGAGTGTGAAATCAACAGCTCCGTCCAGGCTGACAAGCGCCTTCTTCTCGCAGTCATCAAGGATATCCATCAGATTTGCGTTCAATTCCTCAATCGTATACGTGTTGCTCGGATGGAACGGCATGGCAATCATTGGTTTCACTTTACTCAGATCAACCCGGATGCAGCCGTCATAGTAGGCTACCTCTCCCGGATTCAACTCTGCAAAATCGCCGCTCCTGCCGTGGATCTCATAAAATTCCCTGATGGTATCGTCCGTTCTCCAGATGGAAGACAGACATGTCGTCTCGGTCGTCATGACATCGACGCCGATTCTAAAATCCGCGGAGAGTGCAGATACGCCAGGCCCCACAAACTCCATCACCTTGTTTTTGACATATCCGTTTTTGAACACCGCGCCGATAATGGCAAGCGCCACGTCCTGAGGTCCTACGCCCTTCACCGGCTCTCCCTCTAAGTAAACTGCCACAACGCCCGGCATATTGATATCGTATGTCTGCTTCAAAAGCTGCTTTACCAGCTCCGGTCCGCCCTCGCCCATCGCCATTGTGCCGAGTGCACCGTAGCGCGTGTGGGAATCAGAACCAAGAATCATTCTGCCGCCGCCTGCGAGCATTTCCCGCGCATACTGGTGAATGACAGCCTGATGCGGCGGTACATAAACTCCGCCGTAACGCTTTGCACACGTCAACCCAAACATATGGTCGTCTTCATTGATCGTGCCGCCGACCGCACAGAGTGAATTGTGACAATTTGTCAGCACATACGGCACCGGAAATTTGGTCAGTCCTGATGCGCGCGCTGTCTGTATAATTCCCACAAATGTAATATCGTGTGATGTCAGTTTATCAAATTTTATTTTGAGCTTGTCCATATTGCCGGAAGTGTTATGATTTTTTAAGATCCCGTAGGCGATTGTCTCCCTGGACGCCTCTGTCTTGTCCACTTCCCTGCCCGTCTTTGCCTTGATGGCTGCCGCCGCTTCCGCGTTGTCCGCAATCAGCTCTGTGCCACTTACGAGATACGCTCCTGTCTCCATTAATTGAATCATTTCATACACCATTCCTTTCTATTCATATTATATTAAAATATCATATTAATGACAAATCAATTTTCCAATATCCTTATCACACATTCCATCATTAAATATACTATACCTTCCTATATTTTTGCAACGGTTATTTACAATCCAATCACCTGATCCGCCAGAACTGCAGCTTCCGCTCTGTCATGAGTGACGAAAATCACCGTTTTCCCGACCGTTTTCTCCCGCACATACGTCATCACCTGCTCCTTGCGCACATCGTCGAGGCCTTTCAACGGTTCATCGAGGAAAAGCACGTCATACTCCGCCAGCAGCGCCCTGAGAATGCTCACGCGCCTGCGCATTCCGCCCGAAAGCCCAGAGACCGGCTGATGGCAGCAATCCCCAAGTCCAAGTCTGGTCATCTCCTGCACGACCGCCTGACTCCCAAGCGCGGGCGTGACAAGGCGGATATTGTCCTGCGCCGTCATGTTCTCACACAGCCGCTCCTCCTGAAAGACAGCGCTCAGCCTCCTGTTTTCCAGTCCCTGTACACTGCCGCTGTCCGCCTCCTCAACTCCCATGAGAATCCGCAGCAGCGTCGTCTTTCCGGCGCCGGATGGTGCCATGATACAGGTGATCCCGCCGCCGTGAATGGTCATATTCAGATTTTCAAACACTGGCTTGCCGTCATATGACTTTGATAAGTTTTTCACGTAAATATTATTCATTGTGATTATCCCAGACGTGTACCTCGCTCTCATAATGATGCCTTTTAAACATCGCTGCATAGATAACGTCCAAGTCCTCCAAAGTCACCGGGACATCCGCTTTCCTGTCAAAATAATACACAAGAATGCTGTAGTCCACGCCAAACAGCCGCGAACCCAGCGTCGTCATCAAACACTGATTCTGCCGGTAAAACGAGATACGCTTCTCCCGGATCTGGCGCTCCCTGTCATCGGCAGCAAACGCAATATTTTCCGATTCAATGAAAAATCCGCCGAGCGCAGGGTATCTGGCAGACAACGTGTCTCCAACCAGTCCGAAGAACGCATGTCCGACACCAGTGCCGCGATATTCCTTCAACACCGCCAGATAGTCCAGCAGTCCATATCGCATACCGGCAGGCACAATAAATACCGCATACCCCCGCAGATCATCCTGCTCGTAGATGCCATATGCACAGCTCAGCCCGGTCTCCATTGTATACAGAATGCGCTCCAGCGGCTTGAGTTCATCCTGTGGAAAATCGATCACCATATATTGATGATAAATCTCTGTCAACTGCTCCGCCGAAAGTTCTCTTAACTCCATAGTCATTTTCCTTTTAAATTCCTTTTATTTTATAACAGCCTCTATTGTTGTGCACGCATCACGCTGCACCTCACAACAATTTGTCGCACAAGAAACAGGACAATCCTCTCAAAGAAAAGACTCGCCGCAACGATCACCAGTGTCCACGCAAACAAGTCCGGCGTGTCCAGATACACTTTCGCCTGCTGCAGGCGCTCCCCGATTGATCCCTTGGGAATCCCGATAACCTCCGCAGCCGCTCCCGCCTTCCAGCTCATCCCGAGCGCCACACTGCACGCCGAATAAAAAAAAGGCATGATCTGCGGCAGATAAATGTATCTCACTACACGAAACCCCGGAATACGGAATACCCGCGCCATCTCCAGAAGCTGGCTGTCAACGCTCCGTATGCCATCGAGCACGCTTGTATAGATCATCGGCAGCACCATCAGAAACGTAATCAGCACAGAGAGGTTTCTGGAGGAAAACCAAATCAGCGCAAGGATAATAAACGACGCGACCGGCACGGACTTCATCGCCAGCACGACAGGCGCCAAAAGCTCCTGAACCCGGACAAAACGCGACGCAGCCGCGGCCAGTATCACCCCCGCCACGACTGCCCCGAAAAATCCCGATGCAATGCGTGACAGCGTAAAACAGACCGCTCTCCAGAACGCCGCCGTCAGCATGAGCTGACCAAGCCTGAATACCACTTTTACCGGCGATACGAGTAAAATATCACTGTCCAGCCACATGCTGGCAAACTGCCACACAACCATCCAGAATAATACCGCCCAGAGGCGGACTCTCCGTTTTTCTTTTCCCTGTTCCACAGACATCAGTTTCCGTAATAAAAATCATCTGCCGGGAGCGCCCCGCCTACCGACTTTGGATTCTGCTCGAGCAGTACCGCAAGATATCCGGAAAGCTTCTGCTTCATCTCATCTCCCGTGATACATACAATGTTACACTCCGGCACTGCCCTGACTGCCACCGCAGCCGGTACGATATCGTACTTTTCAATCAATGCCGACGCGTCCTCAACATTTTCATTGACAAATTTCACCGAAGCCGCATAATGCTCCATAAACGCCTCAACTGCAGCCGGATTGGACTCGACAAATTCCTTTCCTGCCACAACCACACCTGTCAGAAGTGCGGAATCTGCGCCAAGTTTGTCCCACTCCTGCGTGAGATCCAGCGCTACCCTGATCTTGTCACTCTTTGTCTGCGCTGTGGTCACAAAGGGCTGCGGAAGCATCGCGATTGCATTCTCCTCCGCCATCAGCGCTGACAGGCATTCCGTGTGCTCACTCTTCCACTCGATCGTCAGATCGCTCTCAGGATCAATGCCGTTCTGTGCAAGAATATAGTTCAGGGCATACTCGGGCGTCGCGCCTTTTCCGCTGGCATACACTGTCTTTCCCTTCAGGTCGCTGATATCCGACACGGTATCTCCGCTTTCCACAATGTAAATCACGCCCAGCGTATTGACAGCAAGCACTTTTACGCCGCCATCGGTATTATTGTACAGTACCGATGCGAGATTGGCAGGAACTGCCGCGATATCCACCTGTCCCTGGATCAGCTTCGGCGTCACCTCGTCAACGGCCGCCACGATCTCAAAATGATAGTTGTTGTCTGTGAACTCACCGGCGTCAGCCTTGTCCATAAAATCCACCATTCCCATGGCGGTCGGTCCCTTTAACGCGGCGACGTTGACCGTCACCGGTTCCGCAGATGTCTGCGCCTGCTTCGCCGCACCGCACCCAGTCATCAAGACCGCTCCCAGCACCAACGAAACGAAAAATGTTGTCAATTTTTTCATAATCTTCCCCTTATATTGTAAATCACAAATTTATAGCCGTCATTCGCTCATTATTTCACAGAGCCATACAAAACAAGCCCTGAATCATCACGAAATCTGTTTCACATATTTATTGTAAAACTCCTCGACGCGCAGAGGTTTATCAAAATAGTACCCCTGAAGCAGCCCTGCGCCGGCCTCGTTCACGATTCCCATAATGGTTGTATTCTCAACTCCCTCTGCGCAGACGATGATGCCTACATTATTGCAGAAGGAAATGATAAACTCGATCAGTTTTCTCTCCTTGACCGTACCAAGCACCGATTTGATCATCGTGTGATCCAGCTTCACGATATCAGTCGGTATGTCCTTGAGCACCGCAAGCGACGCGTAACCTGTCCCAAAATCGTCGAGCGCAATGCTGATACCCTGGTCTTTGAATTTCTGCAGCCGCTCTGTCAGCTCGTCAATACGCCCGATTCTGCAGCTCTCCGTCAGTTCCAGCACGATGCGCTCAGGCGCTATGTGATATTCCCTGAGTTTGCTGACAGTATAGTCGACAAGTTCATCGTCATGCAGCTGAATATAGGAAACATTCACATGAACTTTCTCAATCGGATTGTTCCCTTTATCCTCCCATTCCCTGAGATCTTTCAACACCTGATCGATGATCCACTTTCCAACCGGAATGATAAACGCAGTATCCTCAAGAACAGGAATAAACTCCATCGGTCCGATTCCCGGAAACCGCTCGTCACTCCACCGAAGGAGCGTCTCACAGCTTGTCCCTTTTCCTGTCTTGGAATCTATGATTGGCTGCATCACGATGGAAAAACCCTTGAAATTATCATTGACGCTCTCACGTATGGCATCCCTGAGACGCAGCATTCTCGTTTTTTTCAGATGCATCTCCTCCGTGTAGAGAACGACGCCCTTTCGGCCCACATTCTTGGCATTTTCCAGCGCCACAAGCATATTGCTCATTATCTGGTCAATATATTTGCCATCCTGCGGAAACAGCACTGCACCTGCCCGGAAATCCAGGTACACCTCCTCCCGCTCAATATGCAGCGCAGAAAAGGCCTGCTGTATTTTCTCAATCTCCCGCATCGCGTCCTCACAGTTTCCCTCCTCAATCAGCAGTGCAAAATCAGAGCCGTCCATGCGGTAGAGCCTTGTTCCCTTTGTCCTGACCTCCAACATTCTGTGGGCAATCGCATAGAGCGTCTTGTCGCCGTAGGAGTACCCGAACTCGTCATTGATACGCTTAAAATTGCTAAGTCCGATCATAACCGCCACACCGCTTTTGTTGTTGTACAGCATATTCTCTGTATCTTTGCGGAACTCCTGAAGCGTCCACAGCCCAGTAACCGGATCGATCTTATTGCGTACTCCCAGATTCGTGACAAATCCTGCAAAAAAGTCCATTTTCCCCTCGTCATCGTAAGTCATATACCCCTTGCAGTTTACCCACACGTACTCGCCCCCGGCGTTGCGTATCCGGTACTCCACATCATGATATGCGCTGACATGATTCGCCATATCCTCAAAATCCTTGAGATATGCCGCCTTGTCATCCGGGTGAATCAGCTTTAACCACTCCATATCAGCCGGATAGAGAATCTCGCTCTTCAGGCCGAAATACTCCACCGCACCCTTTGACCATCTTGCTGTATTCTCTTTCATATTGCTGGCGAAGAAAAATGTCCTGTTCGATGACTGTGCCAGTACATCAAACAGTTTGGAATCATAACCACTCATTATGTTATCTAACTCCATAGCTTCCATCCTCTTTTAAAGGAACTGTTAAGAAATCGTTTCTTAACAGTTCCGAAATCAAAGTACCCCGGAACCATCAGCAGCCGGGAGCACCCGCATCTGGTAACAATCCTGTTCGCGTTCCTGACTGCGCAGAATCGTTGCGCTTCTTATATAATATATGTATACAGCGATACAGTTCCATTATACCGTAAATACGCTTTAAACTCAATTATGTATCTTAATTTTTTATGAAACTTTTTATGCCGCCTGTTAGGAAACCTTTTCGAAGTGCTGATAGTCCTTGCTGCTGTTCCAGGAACCGCCCCAGTTGAATCCATGTTCTATAAAAATCCTGTAGCACAGGTCATTCTTGTCAATTTTATAAGGAAAATCAGCGCTGCGGTCCGCATAAGGCACAGCGTTGTCCGGCGAAATCTGCTCTTTGCCGCCGCTCGTCCGCACATAGGGATTGTACAGCGGGTTGATGTCTATGGCACAGCCGTAGGAGTGATTTGACAGCGTCGTCCGGCCGGGCACTGTCCTGTAGTTAAAGCAGGACGTGTTGTTGTCCGCCATCGACGCCTCGTCATCCGCGTCGTATTCGTCGATGAGGCGTATCTTCTCAACCGGATACTGGTTTTCATACAATTCATAAAAAATCTCTATCAGATCCTGCGCAACCGACTGGTTGCAGATCAGTTCACCCTCCTGAATCTGCGCCTGAAAATCATAGTGGAGCACATGGACATACGCCAGGTCCTCATAGGAAATCTGCAGCGGCTCGTCTGTGTCAGGATAGGATTTTCCGGTGATGCGCGCCTTGATTTCGTCTGTCAAAGCAGTGTAATAAAAGCTGTCTGCCGCATCTGATATAGAGCGCTCCTTGTCAGACTCCTCCGCCCCGTCAGAATTTGTACCCAAACTATCTGCGTCAAACAGGTCTGTTGTCTCTGTATCAGATGTGCCTGCACCCAACATATCTGTCTCCGAAAGTGTTGTCTCGAAATCATCCGTCCAAAAATCGTAATCTCCGCCATCAGCCACCGTCTCTGTCATACTCTGCGCGCTTTCACTGACCGATTCCTCTGAGCGCTCTATTTCCGTTTCGATTCCTGTTTTGATTTCTGTTTTGATTTCTGAAGCGTCCTTTTTCTGACACCCCGTCAAAATATATATTATGGCAAAAAACAATACAATTCCATTCAATTTTCTTTTCATATTCACACTCCTCCTAATATCGTACCCAACAGCCAGTCGGGACTTTTCCCTCTCTAGGGTCCTACATCGGCAACACCACCACAAAGGCCATGCCGTCCGTCTCGCGCTCGGCAAAAATCTCACCACCCATCTTGTGCATGATTTCTCTGCAGATATAGAGTCCCAGCCCGTTTCCCTGCTGCCCTCTCGTGTTTTCCCCGCGGAAGAAGCTGTCAAACAAGTGCACAAACGATTTCTCCGAAACTGGTTCACCTGTATTAAACACTCTGACAAGCTGGCAATAATCCTCCTCATAAAATGAGATATGAATCGAACACCCATCCCCGTATTTGAAAGCGTTGGCAAAAAGATTCTCAAACACTTCAAACAGGCGGTGTATATCCCCCTGCAAAATCCGGTTCTGATATTCGTCAATCGTCAGGCTGCACTTGCGCAGTGCACACTTTTCCCCATAAAAAGTTCCAATCCACTGCACAAGCTCTCTCATGTAAAATTCGCCCCTCTCCACTTCGATATGGACAATGTCCTCCTTTGACGCCTTCACAATCTCGCCGACAAAGTTTTCAATCTGCACTGCTTTCTCTCCAATCTGGCGATATGCGTTCATCCGCTCGCTGTCCGTCGGATACAGACCATCCTCCAACGCTTTCCCGTAGAGTTTGATCATGTTCAGCGGTGTCTTGATATCGTGTGACAGGGAAAGCAGCAGCATTTTTTTCTCCTTTTGCAGTTCTATCTCCCGCTTTCGGCTTACGCGGAGGGCATCTTTCAGTTCATTCAGTCCCCACAAAAATTTCCCGAGATACTGGTTTTTCTCCGCCTTGACCTCGCCCTGCAGATTGCCCTTTGACAACTCATAAGTCATCTCCCGCATTCGATGAAAAGGCTTTATCAAATGTGACTTTAAATAAAATAAAATCCCCAGCAGAAACAACTCCATCAAGAGCAGTGCTCCCTGTATCCTGAAAAGGAACACCCCATCGGAAGCTGTCCGCTGATAGTCAAATCTGAGATAACCCGCCAGGTACTCCTCCGCCATATCAGAAGACTTGTCCTCTGTCGTTTCTGCCTTGGCATCTATATCGACACTCTCATCTGTAACCTTGCTATTTAAATACAGCGGATAAATTCTGCTCTCCTTTCCATTCACACCACTGTAAAAGTTTTGAATGGCGTCTATGTCTGTCTCAGAGATTGGAAGGTATGCAACCGACTGGATTTCACGATAACCGTGCAGATTGATTTTTTGAATCATTTCTGACACATCTGTCATTTTTGTATCCGGCTTTTCTAAATGTATCTTTTTTGCTTCCACTTCGATATCCGCCAGAATGCGGTTCATTTCAACCTTGTAAAACTGCGATTTTTCCTCCTGCTGATTCTTCCCCGCAATTTCCATACAAATGGCAAGCACCGCATAGATCGCAAAGGACAAAATCATCAGCCTGTTATACTTCTTCATAGCAGTAGCCTACTCCCCATACCGTCTTGATGCGCTCTGGTTTCTTTGGGTTTTCTTCTATTTTATTGCGCAGCATTTTGATATGAACGGTGAGCGTCTGATTTTCACTAAAGCTGTCTGCACCCCAGATTTGATTAAATAAAAAATCTTTATCCAGCGTTTTTCCGGGATTTTCCGCCAATAACAGCAGAAGTTCATATTCCTTTCCATTGAGTGCCACTGTTTTTCCGTTCTTGAGAACCCTGCGGGCAGTCTTATCTATCGTGAGCGCGCCGGAATGTATCATCTCTTTCTCCGCCAAGACGCCATATGTGCGTGCAAACAAGGAACCAATCTTTGCTACTAACAAATCCGGATCGACTGGCTTTTCCATATAATCGTCCGCGCCCAGACGAAAGCCATTCAACTGATCCTCTTTTCCAACACGGGCACTGATTATCAAAATCGGTACGCTGCCTGTCTTGCGGACTTCACGGCACACGGTAAAACCATCCACGCCCGGCAGCGTGATATCCAGCAGCAACATTTTTGCGTTGCCCTTTTGCAGACATCCAAGCGCCTCCTCCCCCGAAACTGCCCACTGCACTGTGTACCCAGCCTTTTCTATATAAAGTTTTAACAGTTTCGCCAATTCTGCCTCATCCTCGACCATCAGAATATCGTACACCCAATCCCACCTCCCAATAACCACCATCACCACCCCAGTTTCATCAGCCAGTTGTTCAGCTCTCTTTCCCGCTCTCTGGCTGCATCCTCTGTATATTTTCCCAGATGCATCTCATCCCGGATATTGCCGTCCTCTATATAAAAGACACGCTCACACCGCGATGCTACCTTCACGTCATGCGTCACCATCATGATCGTTGTTCCCTCCTCATTCAGCTTGTTGAGCTCCTTCATGACTTCCCTGGAATTTTGCTTATTCAATGCTCCAGTCGGCTCGTCGGCAAAGATAATCCTGGGATTATTGATCATGCTTCTGGCGATGCAGGCCCTCTGCAGCTGTCCGCCTGACACCTCACTGATGTCATTGTCCGCCACTTCACTGATACCAAGCTTTGCCATCAACACCTTCGCGCGCTCATTGATTTCCCTGCGCTGCTCCTTCCCGGAAGCCGACTGATACGCCGGTAACACTATATTATCATAGATTGAGAGATTTTTCAGCATATACATCTGCTGAAATACAAATCCCATCCGTTTCAGACGCAAATCGCTGACTTGATTTGCCGAGAGCTTTGTCATCTCCTCCCCGAAAAATAGAATCTCTCCGGCCGTGGCGCTGTCCATGCCGCTGACGGTATAGAGCAGTGTCGTTTTTCCCGAACCCGAAGGACCCATAACGCCCACCATCTCACCCTCCTCAATCTCCAGATTGACATTCCTGAGAACATTATTCTGCCTCTTATTCACGATATATGTTTTACACAAATTTGTTGCTTTCAATGCATTCATATCCACAATTCTCCTTATCTCCTCAATTTTTTGTTTCCCAAACCTGCGCGAAGAATGCCTGCCCTCTGGCATTCTTCCAGCATGAAGTTTTAGATT
>CAMWTP010000115.1 GCA_947177165.1 uncultured Lachnospiraceae bacterium | reverse complement strand
ACGAAAAGTGCCTTGTGCGTTAATTTATTCTCAAAAGTTGTAAAGTGGTGTATATTTATTGAATTTGCAAATTCAATAGTTAAAAAGGAGGGTTCTCCGAAAATGTAAACTTAAACTTTATTTTATATAGCTACAATTTTAGCTTTATGTGGGAATACAAAGTATAAACTTTTGGGGCTTAGTTATATCCTTTTCTCCACCCAAAGATTTATAATCTTTGTTAAATAAACATTTATATAGAAAAACGACCAGTCACAACTTACACATTACCGATAGATTTATTCATCTATTATCACTTGAAGTTACAAGCCACAAATATTATTGAGATTTCAACTTAATCGTGAGGCATTTCAATAATTTGCAAAACTGGATATTCTTCAACATCTGCATATAGAATATTTAGTTCTTCTGTCATAGATTCATCAACCACATACCCATACCCGCTTTCATCTGGTGTATAAATTCGCGTATCATAATACTGCT
Organism: uncultured Lachnospiraceae bacterium; assembly: GCA_947177165.1. Lineage (GTDB taxonomy): Bacteria > Bacillota > Clostridia > Lachnospirales > Lachnospiraceae > COE1. The sequence continues at coordinate 10,074 of CAMWTP010000115.1, read as the reverse complement.
TACCATCTATTTCATATGTTGCAACTACAATTCTGGCAGATTTTCCTGATTCCGTTATAAATGCCTCATACAAGTATATTTCGATAAATTTTCCTATAGCCATGTTATTTTCCCTTGCATCAGGAAAAATAAAATCAGCCTGCTCCAAATCAAAATCTATTTCTTCAAAAGACTTATATCCCTCATTCTCGTCCCTATTTTGATCGGCAAAAAAATATATTTTATAATCTTGGATTTCCTGATTGGGTACAGTATAAAGCAACCAGCCAAAACCTAAATTACCACCACAATCCCCATATAGTAACATATTTTTTTCAACAGAATCTATAATCTCTATGTCTTGCTGACTTTCACCTGTAGAAACTTTCCCATCTTCCGAAACATCTGTTTCAGAGTGTATATCCAGCAGCGTATCCTCCTTATGACCGTTTTCCTCTCCAGAAAGCTCACTCTCATCAAATATTACACCAAAATCATGATTTGCAGTCGAATTATTATTTACATTACAGCCGCTAATAAAAGTCACCATCAATATACATAATACATAACTAATTTTTTTTCTCATATAGACCACCTTCCCTTTGTTTCAATTCATTTTTTATTCTGTCTTCAGTTTTTTGCGATATGGAATTCTCCCATATTTCAGAAATTAGAATGTCTATTAATACGTTCCAACCTCAGATACTATTTTTTTCTGTATACTGCAATTACAATAACCTGCAGCGCTTAAATCCCAACAATCTCCAAGATAAGTATGTCCTTCACATAAGTCCTCCTCATCCTCACAATATTTATACACTTGTTTTTGCATTGCAAAACATCTGTTTTGGCATAATATTCAATTACTTTATTTGCAATCTATGCCTGCATAATAACATTCCACACCATCTACTGCTATAATACCATGTACCCTACCCCATTCCAGATAACATACCTCGCAGCTGATGAATTTCACGCTTTCACAAGCGCCTTCAAATCATATTTTACGATTTCTGGCACAACCTCCATGTCTTCCATTACAAAGACCTAAATGGAAACAGGTTCTTACTCTTTTATTTCTGCCATATTCCCCGTCTCACTTGATGCTTCCTCATGATGTTGAGAGGTAAACCAAGCGCATAGCAATAATATTATAATAATATTTAATTATTTGGTTTACAATCTATGCTTATTTTTCTTTTATCCTATTGAATTTGCAAATTCAAAAAAACAAAAAGGAGAAAAAAAATGGCAAATTATGACAACACGCGCTACACTTATGCACAGGTACTGGCAGGACAAGGGTATTACATGAAGGATGATCAGCTGAGGGCCGCTCCCGGGGTAAAGACCATGCAGACAAAGCTCAATACGGCAGGATACAACTGTGGCACTCCCGATGGAAAATTTGGCAAAAATACAGATACGGCCGTTAGGAGTTTCCAGCAGGCGCAGAGCCTCACTGTTGATGGCAAGGCTGGCAAGAATACCCTCACCCGACTTGATGCTATCACATCTGGGGGTGGCTCAGGTGGCGGAAATAGCTACACCTCCTTTAAGCAGAAACATGGCGCGACCATAAAATCTTATGCAGATACATATGGTATCGACGAAAACGTGCTTGGCGGTTTCATTATAGTCGAGTCCAGCGGCTCTGGATTTTCTAACGGAAAAGTCACAATCCGCTTAGAGAACCACCATTTTCTCAAAGGTGATGCCGCACAATATAAAGGTGTTTACTTTGATTACGGCTCTCCTACTCATACTGGGCATGTTTATAGAAAAAAAGAAAGCGATGCATGGATGAGCTGCCACCAAAACCAGACACAGGAAAACGATGCTTTTGCCTTCGCTATTTCATTAAATGCAACAAAAGCATATGAAGCTACCAGCATGGGGCTGGCACAGATTATGGGCTTTAACTATAGCCGATGTGGTTATGGCTCTGCCAAAGAAATGTATGATGACTTTGCAACTGGAGAAGAAGCTCAGTTAAAAGGCTTTATCAGTTTCATTGTAACTGACTCCAGATTGCTCAAAGCTTGTCAGGACAAAGATTACCGCAAAATGGCAGAGTACTACAATGGTTCGGGTGCTATAGATACTTATGCCCCCAAGCTCGAGGCTGCTTATACAACTTATAAGAAAGCCTGACCCGGCTCTTTAGAGAGTATGAATCACTTTTTATAAATGACTATTTTAGCGGATGCCCTGTACTGGAGAATAAACACTCTTTCAGGGCATCCCTATGTTCTATTACTAAGCTTGAGGAAACTCGACCCAAATCCATCACGTTATCTGTATTCTTATCAAATCTTTTCAGGATTCAGAGGCGGATACATTATACACTAACCTGACTGTGCCGCAAATATCTGATACTGATCGGCCAGTGTAAACTGAAAACAGCTAAATCTGCAGACATTAACTAAATATAATCTATTCTTCTAAAAGTGTTTTAACATATTCCGCAGTAACTTCATCTGTCAGTTTTTCATTGATTTCATCGCTTAAATTCTCATTATAAACAAATTCATTCCCACTGTCTTCATAGATACGAATCTCTGTGTATGGAATCATTCCCTGGGGTCCTGCTCCAGAAACATACAAGACTCCTATAACGATTTCCTCTTTATTATCTTCATTAATATCCTCAAAAAAAACAAAGGACACTCCCTCACATAAGCCAGTCTCTCTGATATTATCATCTGATACATACGGAAACCGGTAAAGAACTTTTTCATTTTTCAACAAATAGAACGAAGCATCGGTGAGCGGATCTAAATTCTCATTATAAAAATCCGGCATGCAAGATACGAACGTAACTTTTCCCCACTCGTTTAGAACCACTTCAAATGATTGATCATTTATCCTGCTTCTGTCAATGACTTCCATAAATTGATCATCCGCTACAAACATATCATTCTCTTCGAAATCGATGTCCGATTTATTTGAATCATCTTCTTTTACGTCTAATCCCACATCGTCAGCCGTACTTTCCACTGTATTAATTTCTTCTTCCGGTAATTCCTGTCTGGTCGTTACAGACTCTTCGCTGTTATTCTGCACCAGCTCTACTGTATCACTCTCATCATGTATGATATCACCCTGATTAACAGTGGCATCTGTTTGAGCAGTATTCTTGGGCAAATTTTTCTGACACCCCGCCAAATATGTCATACAGAGCAACACAACTATGCCAATTAACCATTTCTTTCTCATAGGATTTCCCTCTCTTTCGATTTTGACCTTTCGTCTCGCCATCATAAATAGATTTCAAATATACATCTAACTTTTTCTAATCCCTTTTACGGTACTGAATCACCCCTCATTTCCGGTGCCTGCACATGCTTTAGCAACGCAAAATCAATGGAATCTGCTATGTCCTCCAAAACGCTCCCTGTCACGCCACAATTACTCCCACCCATAACATTCATGAGAATAAAACAGCTTTCCGAATCCATGTATATCAAAGCCTTATCTGATCCTAAAGCACACCCAACCCTTTCACTGCTGGAAGTAACATACTCAAATTCCTGATAATCCGAGACATTGCCTATATGCAGTATTGTCTCATCAAAAGTTCCTTTTACCCTCCGCGTAAACTGATAGGCAACTGTTCCATAATCCTGCAGCTCGATATCACCGTCAAATTGAAACGTACCATCCTCATAAATATAAGCCCAGTACCTTATCAACTCATCCTGCATAAAATCACCACCTACCCGGAACGCCAATTCCTCCTGGCTGACTACATTAATATCTCTGTGCAATTTTAAACCATACTTCTGTATAATCTCCTCCAGCTTATCCACCATGTCCTGTGTATAGACGCCATACAAACCATACTGGGTATCATCTATTTCTGTGGGTTCGTTTCCAATCTCCTTCAAAATAGCATGATCTGTATCATAAGCAGCCAGAAATGCCTGCCACTCTGCCAATGCCTGAGCCTCGGCACTCCCTTGGTATCCCGATATGCCGATAAATTCGCTTTCCCTTTCATCACTCTGATTCGACATTCCAGTCTCTGGGATTTGCTGCACATTCCCGCTATGTTCCTCATTTTGGACAGGTGGACTGGACGGCACCTCTGGAATTAATAAATCCCGAAGCCCGAACCAGTTTGCCGCAATCGCCACGATGGGCAGCACTATCAGAATCAGGAACAGACAAAAACATGCTACTGCAGCCTTACCCCAATAAGATATAAGGTGCTTATGGGGCTTGGCCCGCGAAGTCCGCTCCTGCTCCACGATATCAAGATATTTGTCATCCACATACTGAAATGCCTGATTCAAAATAGAAACATTCAAACCATGACCCCTCCCTTTTCCAAATACGCCCTCAGTCCGTCCCTTGTCTTGGAAAGTATATACTTAACTTGCCTTTGCGTGAGGGAATATTGCGCTGCCAGTTCGCTGATGGAATAAGAATAATAATATCTTCCCAAAAAGACAGCACAGTTTTTCCGCTCAAGCGTCTCTAAATAGCCATTCAGCAGATTCCCGAGTTCTCTTGCCTCCCATATTCTTTCCACGTTTTGCCGCATATCTGGAATACATTCATTGAGTTCCACAAAAAGGGCATTCCTTTTTCCCGCCAGACGGTAATCTAGGCGGTCAAAGGAAAGATTACGGGCAATCCGCGATAAAAAATGTTTCAGGCTGTTCGGGATGGTTGGCGGGATGGCGTTCCATGCCCCCATATATGTATCATCAATAATTTCTTCTGTATCCAGGGTATCATGTAAAATGTTATACACCAGACGGTTCAAAAAGACATTATATTTATTGTCCGTCTCCAGGATTGCAGCCTCTGACCTCTCTACATACAATTCAATGATCTCTGTGTCTTTCATATATTTTCTCCTGTATTACCTATTATCTATATCCATACATCATTAAAAATCTATATGATGAAAATATGAGTTTGAAATTTTATTATTTTTCATGTTTACACTTTGGTTGTTGCAAAGCTGGGTGATAAGGGAATCACCGTTTATGGCGGTGACAACACCCTGACTCTCACCCAGCGTATAAACGCATCCAACAATACGGGTGTGGATTGCCATGTAGCACTGCATTCCAATGCCGGAGGCGGCACGGGACCGGAAGTATGGTATTACACCAATTCTTCCAACGGGAAACGGCTGGCCCAGAGCATCCTGTCTGAAATTGAGGGTGTAAGCAATTGTCCCAAGTCCAGGGGTATCAAAGCATCTACAGGTTACGCAGAATTGAATAAGACATCTGCACCTGCAGTCATTGTGGAAGTTGCCTTTCACGACAATTCCAGCGATGCTGCTTGGATCATCAACAATATGGATGAGATCGCCGAGGCTATTGCAGACGGCATCCAGGCATATTAAAAGCTTAGGCTCCGAGGGTATTCTTAAAAGGAATACCCCTGGTCCTACTCTTTAGTAATAGCTCTGTTTCTTTTAACACACATAATCATCCGTTTTTCTGACATTCTAAATAATTACCCTTCATTGCCATAAAATTCAATTTTCCACCCTTTGTCTGTTTTGATAAATTCAACTGTCAGATATACATATGTGTCCATCCCTTCTTCTTTATATTCCACTGAAACAACACATACATCATCTATATTCTTCTCCCCAATGTCTTCCAGCCCTTTTACAGACATTATTTCCACTTCATTAGTAGAATTCTCATATACATCTATATCCCAAATATACTGATCCATCAAAAATGATTTTACAGATTCTAAATCTCCCCCAAAGTATGCTGCACAGAATTCTGTAACTATTTCCTCAATTTCCTGCGCACCAGCGGAATAGGGATTATCCTCAGCAGTTACTTCCTGCATCTCCTGCTAAGTTTCCAGTTCTGTGGCAGTAGAGGTTCCTGGTGTATCCTGTAAAAGCTGCTCTGAAGAGTTATCCACATAAACCTCCTGGGACACATCATCAGCATCCTTATCTGCATTCATTGAACAGCCTGCAAACATAACCATACAGAACATAATAATTGCAATCAATTTTTTTTCACAATTTTATTCATCCTACTTTCTTATCGCTTTTCTTGTCCTTAATGTGCAAACATGGAGCATGGCATAAAAACAGTGGACTTAAATCAATTATACGAAACACAACCCTCCTTTCGCAATATGCTTTATTCAATTAACTCTTTCATATATACCATGACCATTTTCACCCACCGCACCCTCTACTTACTTAGTAGGAAAAAACTGTTTGAGGGACAAAATTTTTTTTAAATTTCCACAAAATAGTCAAACACCCAGCAGTATACTGACGAGGTATCAAATTTCAAATATTCTATTATTCTTCATTAATATTATTCATTCTCACTATCCACATCTCTTTTTAACTCACTTAATGTTTTCTTCAAAAACTCTGGTAGTTCAACCCCCATCCGTCCTGTATTTTCCAGAATGGATAGGGATTCATTAATAACAAACCAGATCGCCACCAACAACCCAAAATATGTCTGTGATTCATACCGAAGTCCCAACTCCTGCGCAAACTTGTAGATTAAATAATCAACACATATGGCAACAAAAATGGTAAAAATGTAACCGATTTTCTTAAATATACCCAGAACACCCTTTTTACTGCTCCATCCATACTTTCTGTTTTTAGGGTGCTCTATTGCTTCATTCTTGGCTGCAATCATGCCAGACACATAATCAGCAAGCATCAGAAGCATCAGCAAACACACCACTGGAAACAGCAAACCAAATTGATTGCTAATCCATGCCCCTACAGCAACTGTAATTACTTTCTCCCACAGTTCCTTCCCATTCATGTATATCACCTGACTTTCATTTTTTATATTAAAGAAAGCCTCAATTTATCGAATTGTAAACTATCTGTCAAAGAAATGTCTGTCCCGCATCTCCTTGTAAAGCTCCCGCCGCATCCTGTTTACATACTGTCTGGTTACAGAGAATATTTCTGCAATTTCCGCATCTGACTTATTTTCAAGAATTATCATTCTGAATATTTCCTGCTTTTTCCCAGCATACTCCTCAAAAAAATCTCTATATCAATGCTAAATAAAACATTATCCATATCCGCAATGTCATCACCTTTATTTATGTCTAAAACATCATCATTTTCTACAAACAATTTGTTATCATGTTCTTTTCTACTCTTACGGTACAACTCATAAAAACGATTTTTTAATGCAGTGCACAAAAAGCTCATGCACTCTCCATCTTTTTCGCAGTATTCTATTCTTTTTACCGCTTCCCATAAAGCCAATGTCATTTCCGAGCGAACATCCTCCCTCTCGTCCTTATAAAGCATTCTCATGTATTTTTTGATTAATGGCTCCATTTTATCGACTAATTCCTTGAAAACATCCTTATCTGTTTGTATTTTCTGAATCAATGACATTATTTCCCCCATATCCTGAACCTCCACAAGAGGACAAAGACAAAAATGGGAAAAATGTAAACTTGGGGGAAAATAATAATCTGATTTTCTAACTATCATTTTGCCACATATGACTACCAATTTTTGAAAAGTGTCATTTTTTCGTAAAGCACATACAAAATTGCCTTTTATCGTGGCAAGGCTTGCCTACCATATTGAAAATACAATCTAAAGGAGCCGGGACTGGGCATTCGCCCAATTCCGGCTCCTTCAAGCTTTTTATTTATTAACTTGTACGCTCTATAGAGAAGATCTTTCTCGGTTGTTCATATATTTTCCTATGAGCATTGTGAGAACTACTACAAAAAAAATTACCACAATCTGCATCAGATAGTCAATCCTGCCTACCACAACACAAGCCATTCCTATAATAAGGTCAAAAACTAAAAACTTGCCCAACCGTTCCTTAAAATACCTATCCTCGCTTTCGTCGACTTTCCTGTTCGTGTTTTCCACAGGATATATGCAGTAAACCAAAATTTCTAATGCAACAAGAGTTACCCCTAAAATATAATTAGGTATATGAACATATTTCGTAATCAACAATACCGCAGAAAATGTCAGGCATGACAAAATTAAACATGACTGATATCTTTTCAGATGCAATCCACCTGCATAAGACCTCAAAGGGGCAAAAATCACAAAGAAAAGGATTCCATTAACATACATCCGCAGGCTAACAGTCATCAAAAAACAGAAAAGTATAAAGATACCTGCCTCCAATGAGAGCATGAATCCATATTCATATATCTCCCTGTCATTTTCATCTACCATGCCTTTGTGTATGACATAATCTGCCAAAAACCTAGATGCCCTCTGCATCAAAACTTTCTGAATCTTTTCAGCCCCTCCGGTTGCTTGGGCTGGTGATAAATAAGCATACACCGACTGTTTGCTGCCGCAGACAACGTCTTGTTGGATGCTGACGTTAATATTCTTGCCATTGCTTTACCTGTTTTCTTTTTAACCATACTAAATATCCTCCTTTTGGTTGAATTGATACGTTAAGGATATCAGTTTTTAACACCTAGTTATAACTTCTGTCAAAAATACGGAATCAGCTGTCAAATACTCCCAAAATTCATTGTTGCAGTTAGCGTAAATCTGTTATGTCCGAAATCTAGAATCATTGCACCATCATATTCTTCCGTTATACGATTTATGGAATTCAAACCAAAGCCATGCATTTTTTTCTCTTTTTTCATTGACAAGATATTCCCGTTCTTACTATCTTCATACAAAATCCGCAGACCTGTCTGCCGGGGTGCCATAATAACCCCGGCGCTGTCTGCTGATTTTTCTGGGTGGTACTCTTTTGGCGCATCCCCTGTTTTTTCTGTCCGTATCTCTCTTTCCGTCCCCTGTTCCTCCTTTTTAGCCGCCTCTTTCAACGCTGTGCTGACAAGCTGCGCAAATTTTTCCCCATCCATGCAGATGGCTCTGAAACGGGCGCCGAAGTTTTCCAGCAGGGACAGGCTGTCCGCATAACAGAAAAAGCCGCCTGCCTCACAGTCATATTCTATCCTGCCGCTGTCCGGATCGCCCTCAAAGGCTTTTGCAAACACATGCTCCCACTCGTATCCGCTCCCGTGTGTAAACCCGCGACCGACTATCAATACAGGCTCGCCAATCTCCGCGGCGTACCGGTTGAACGCCTCCTGCCCGAAGTGTTCGTATCCCTTTGGCAGAAACGACAGCGCAAGGCACAGGCTGTACCTTCCGCTGTCATGGTCCACAATATAAAAGGAGCGGTTCTCCCTGTTAAATTGGTTGATCCTCTGTCTGATGTCCATTTCCATACCCTCCATACATCTACATCCCCATAGTGAAAGTGGGGCCGCCGGAATCGTCCTGTGTAACGCTGTTTTCCCCTGCCTCATTGATCCGGTGCGCTGACTGGATGCCATTATATTTCTCCTTGTGGATGACAGAGGAATGGACATAAACGGTCTTTCCATCGCTGTATGTCCGGTAATGCCCCCGCCTGGTATGAGGTGTCATTTCATATCCGGTTCTCCGTGCGGTTCCTGCAGCGCCATGTTTCTTTTTGAAATAATTTACTTCCAGTTCACAGTTTTCCTCGCCGGTGCTGTGTGCTATGTCAAATATCTTGATGCTGTTCTGGTCTACATATCTGGATACCCGGCGCCGTCCGGTATTACTATCCCTGGTTTCCCTGGGGCTGTCTGCCTGCTGTGCCGCAATATTTTTCATCTCCAGCAGATAATCTGTAAGGCATAACGCAACCGACAGCAGTTCAGGCTCTCCCATTTTCTCAGGACACAGCTGTATCTTGGGCGTCAGTCCATACCTGCCCAGCCGCTGCATGTAGATGTTTTCTTCCTTTGCAATCAGGTAGGCATAGTCTCTCTGCGTCTCGCACTGGACATTCAAAATGTAATGTACGTCCCTGGACATCATTGATTCCAAGCGCTCCAGATCTCCATCCGTCATATCCTGCTCCATGTGTTGTGCAAACAGATCCTTGTTTACAAGCACCAGCTTGGGAACAATCGAGTAGGGGAGATTAAATCTCCCCTCTCACACCACCGTACATGCCGTTCGGCATACGGCGGTTCAACATAACTTCAAAGCATGACGCTCATTGTAATAGTCTAGACAGCTTATAAGTCCTGCCTTAGCAAATACATCTTTGGAGATTGCCCTGACCA
>CAMWTP010000114.1 GCA_947177165.1 uncultured Lachnospiraceae bacterium | reverse complement strand
TCGCCAAACATATAACCCAGTTTGTCTTTCATGCCAAACGCGGGCGCTGAAGCATTAGTATTATCTGCCATAAAAATCCTCCTCCCGGATTTACCTTTATCTATTTATTAATTAGCGTCTGTTTATCATTTTTTATCGATCTTGATCAGCTGCGCATTCAGTGTCTCCAGGAATCCTTCTGGCAGCATGTTACCAGCCATGTTCACCATCGCCTCCGGCGCCATGGACTTCATCATATCCCACATACCAACGCCTGGATGCACATCAAAGTTGGTCGCAAGCTTGATTGCTTTTGCCACGATTTCTATCGCCTCTGAGCTCTCTGCAATCTCTTCCATCCTGCATTTGACGTTGTATTTGCCCTCCGGGAATTCCATCGGCGCTTTGAGGTCCAGATCTCCAGCCAGCTTAAACCAGTTCGCAACACCCTCTGCCCTCTCATTGACCTCAGGAAGCACATAGATGTCCGGCTCCTTCTCAACCTTCTCCAGCGTCATGCTGTCCTTGCAGCCGCCCGCCAGTGCCAGAATGCTGTTAAATCCGTCCTTCAGCGCAACCGTAAATACAAACACCTTATCCGCCGTCATGACCTGCGCAAGCTCTCCATTGACAAACAGGGAAACCGTCAGCTGGTTCGAGTACACGCGGATCTGCGTCGTCTCCCCTGCGCGCTGCGCATAGCGCTTTCCGCACAGATGCACCATCGGCTCCTGATTCCAGTATGCCTTGTAAATATAATAACTGTCCTTCTTTGTCCGGCGATCCATTGTGACCAGTCCCTTGTTGTTGCGTCCTGCCACACCGCCTTCATTTCTCGCCGCACATCCAAAATCGAACATGTTCCACACATGACTCGACCATATCCATGGACGCTCGTCAAGTACTTTTGCCATATGCTCGTGGTACAAAGCCTGGTACTCCTCACTGTAATCCTTGCATGCCGGGTTTGGTCCGTGGTAGGTGATGATGCCCTCGCATCCATATTCCGAAAGCCCTAAGCAGATCTCCGGGTGTGCCTTGTGGAAGTTGTCAAGCCATGGACCGTTGTCCTCCATCTTTCCGCCGTACCAGCCAAAGTAGTGATTGTAGCTCTCCACATCGGTAATGTTATGGACAGGGCTGTCAACCGGTGTCATGGAAACATGGGCGATCGTGGTCAGACGGGTCGGATCCAGCTCCTTGCATAATGCATTCAGTTCTTTGTGGTTCTCCACCAGCTGTTCTGAGATGCCGCCAATCAAAATCTCATTGGACACGCCCCAGAAGCAAATGCTCGGATGGTTGTAATTCTGGAGAATGAGTTCTTTCATCTGCGTGATGCAGTTCTGATGCGCCGCCGGATCCTTGCTCATCACACTGATGAACGGAATCTCCGCCCACACGATAAATCCAAGCTCGTCACACGCGTCATAGAAATCCTGCGAGTGCTGGTAATGCGCGAGACGAATCGTGTTTGCACCCAGTTCCTTGATGATTCTGGCATCATGATAATGATCCTCCCTTGTCAGCGCATTGCCTTTGTAGAGCTGGTCCTGATGACGGCTGACACCGCGCAGGGGAGTCGGCACACCGTTCAGTATAAATCCCTTGTCCGGATCGCAGGAGAAACTTCTCACACCCACACGCACAGAAACCGTGTCACAGGCTTCGTTTCGCCTCTGCAGCACTGCCGTGACGGTGTACAGATACGGATTGTCACAGTCCCACAAAACCACGTCAGGCACATAGAGCTTCACCGCTGTGCTGTCTGCCGGGCGCACACAGTACCCTACCTCTCTGCCGTCCGCATCAGCGATACTGTAGAGGACGGTAAAGTTCTCATCCGCATTCACCACCCAGGATTCCAGCGCAAACTCCGCACCGCCGCACTGTGCCGGTGTCGCTGTGACCTTGAGCCCGTTGCCGCCCCAATACATCAGTTCGAAGTGTGTCTCTGGAACACTGATGAGATTCAATCCGCGGTAAAGTCCGCCATAGAATGTAAAGTCCGCGGACTGCGGATACACATTGCTCTTGTTCTCATTGCTGCACGCTACGACCAGAAGGTTTTCGCCATCCGCGCTGCATGCGTCTGTGATGTCTGCGCGGAACGTAGAGTAGCCGCCCTCGTGATAGCAGATTTCCTTGCCGTTCACATACACTGTCGCCTGCTGCCCTGCTGCTGGAATATCCACAAAGACACGCCCGCCGTCCAAAGGCTGCTTCGGTGTCTCAAACGTCCTCGCATACCAATAGCAGCCGCGGTCATAGCTTCCGTTTCCGTCATGGCCGTCCACCGCATTCCACGTGTGCGGAAGGTCGACCAGTGACCAGTCCGTCGGAAGCTTGTCCGGGAGCCCCGCATTCTTCTGGATGAACCTCCAGTTCTTGTTCAGGTTGATAATTGTTCTCATATAAAGTCCTCCTTTCGTTTTGTCCGGCAATTATAGTCTGCTTCGCATCACTGTATAAAGTTACCAATACATTGTATAACTGCCCGATTGTATATCTGTTAATTTATACAATTTCCATTTCTCTTCTATATATTTTTTGTGTTTTTTGCATACATATATCATATTTCCACATTTTTCTTTTGGCGAGATACGATTTTTTGATTTTTTTGCATTATTATTATATTGTGTTGCTTTTACATAAAAAATGTGCAAAAATAAATAAAAAATATCTAATCCGGAGGTATACACAGGGCGATTTCTGCGCCATGCAGAAGAGGCTGTCGAATTAGTAAGAACTGGTAACTATATGAATAATCATGTCTGTAATTCGTAACTATGAAGTTATCGATCCGTTCCTTATGGGAATTTTAGAAAAGAGTGAATCCTATGCAGAATATTTTGCCACAAAAGACTTTATCAGAAAGCACATTATCAGAAAAAGAATGGAAGCGACAGACCCTGTTGGGCTTTGTGCGGGACCTGCTGGAAAACAACCGCATCCCCACACATTTCATTTCCTCCCCCAGCGATGATCTCACATGGCTGGACGGCAGACTGCGCTCCGATATCCTGCGGGACTACCAGCCAGCACTTTTGCAGGAATTTTTAAGCACCCTGAAAGGCAGCACTATTTACCACATCAAGGACACCTTCCAATGCTCCTACAGCTTTCTCTGTATCCCTGGCAGTGAGCTGACTATGGTGTGCGGTCCCGTCCTCTTTGAGGAAATTCGCCCCTCCCGCCTCAACGATATCGTTGCAAAAAAACAACTTCCACAGGAACTTCGCGCTGTCCTGCAGAACTATTACCTGAGTCTTCCTTCTTTTCCTGTTCCGTCTGTCTACTACAGTATTTTCCTGACACTTGGGAATTGTCTGTTTGGAGAGGACCAGTACGCAACCATTTATCAGGATATGAATGACATTGATAAATGGTATGAAGCATACTCCGTCCAGTATCAGAATGCGAAGAACTCCACGATGAATATTGAGATGATTGAGATGCGGTATGCGCTGGAAGCACAGATGCTGGAGGCTGTCTTCACAGGAAATGAAGCCAAGGCGATGGCGCTTGTCTCCAAGCTGTCCTCCCTGACAATGCCTCATCGCATGTCCGATGAACTGCGCGACTACAAGGACTACACGATCGCCTTCAACACCCTGTTTCGGAAAAAAGCGGAGGAAGCCGGCGTGCACCCGATTCACATTGATCTGTGCTCCAATCAGCATGTCCAGCTCATCGAGCAGATCACAAGCAAGGAGCAATGCCACACGGTATGGTCCCGGATCGTGCTCGATTACTGCCGCCTGATCCGCAAACACACACTCAAGGACTATTCCCTGCTGACACAGAAAATTATCACGTACATCAATTCGGATCTGACAGCAGATCTGAGCCTGAAGGCTATGTCCGACTGGCTGAACGTCAACGCCAGCTATCTGTCCACACTGTTCAAGAAAGAAGTCGGTATCCCTCTGACCGATTTTGTCAACCGCCAGCGCATCGAACAGGCCAAAAAGCTCCTTGTCGTGACAGAACTTCCGACGAAGACAATCGCACAGCTGTGCGGCATCCCAGACATCTACTATTTCAGCCGCCTGTTCAAGAAAAGGACCGGCATCACACCGAAATTATACCGGGAAAGCATTACCAGAAACCATTACATTCAACCGTATGAAGATGTCGATTTTAAATGATATTCCCAGTCTCAGCTGTCCCATCTGCATGAAAAGCTGTGTGTAAAGAATTTCTTAGCGGACGCACTTTGGCCGCTTAGAATTTCTTTACACACTTCTCCCTGTTTCCCGCGCGCTCCTTCATCTGGTCAAACCGCACTTTAAACTGGATTCTCTTATGGCTGATATGGTAAAAAAACAGTGAGACCACCACAATCCCGACCGCGATTCCAAGCGCTATGACGATGGTCTCCATCGCATAGATTCTGGCATCTGCTCCCTCTCCATCCACAATCGCGCGCATTGTGTAATACAGCCTTCCGCCCGGCACCAACGGTATGATCGACGGTATCAGAAAAACCGTCGCCGGCGCTTTCACAACCCTTGCCAGCACCTCCGCATAAAACGTTACCACTGCCGCCGAAATCAGATTCTGCAGCAGCAGCGTCATCCCTGCCTCCACAAACACACAGTACAAAAACGTGGAAAGCACCCCTCCAATGCAGCCATATATAATCTTATTCCGCTTTACATTGACATTCAGGCAATAGCCTGCTGTTCCGATTGCCGCCGTCAGTATCATGACAAAATACTTTTCCCAAAATACCCAGATCATCTCAACATCCCTCCAAACATCATGATCGCAATACCAAAGCCTGCAGCAATGGCAACCGCAATCATCAGCGCCTCTGCAAGCCGCAGAATCCCAGTGATGATATCCCCGCACATCATATCGCGGAGCGCATTCATCAGATTGATTCCCGGTATCGACAGCATGATGCTTCCGATCATAACCTTGTCCACATTCTGCCCGATCCCGATGACAACCGACAGACTGCAGAGCATTCCCGCAACGATCGACATAAACAAGCTGTAAACCACTCGGTTTCTGTTGTGCGACGAGAAAAAATAATCCCAAAAATACATCAGCACTGCCACAATGCCCGCTGCCAGTCCATCGCGCAGATTTCCTCCAAAAAAGATGGCGAACGCTGACGCCAGAAGCACATAACCAGTGATCTTTGATTTGTATATGCGCCTTTCTTCCGGCGCCATGATCGCACAGATCTTTTGGTTGATCTCGCTGCAGGACGGCTTCTTCTCACATATGTACCGCGACAGCGCATTGAGGTCCTCAAGCTTATTCAGATCTGTCGGGTGCGGATTGATCCGTCTCGTAAGCGTATAGTTCTTTCCATCTTCTGTCTTCCAGCTTAAAATAATCAGGGATAAAATAGTAAACACGTCCACAATTCCTCCGCCATAAGCCGTACAGATGCGTGTGACGGTATCCTCAACCCGCAGAATCTCCGCACCGCAGCGAAGCATGGTCTCCCCCATATCGAGCGCGCACTCCATCACAAGCGCCGGGTCTTCACAAGACTTTTCCTTGTCCATATCCATTGCATCCTCCTGAAATGATTTCTTAATTATTATCATATTTCATTTTGTCTGGTTCGTCTATATTTTTTTATCGTACATTTCCTATCGATTTTTGACATTATCCCCCCTCAATCACCTTGACCGTTGTTTTTGAAAGTGTTATTATTTTAACATACAGGAAGCTGTGCAGAGGTGGTTGTATAATATGCATGTGGGGAATTGATCGCTGAGGGCATGGCTGGACTGTTTTATTTCCATTTATAAAAATATGTAAATAATGAGGTGTTTCAAATGAGTAAAGGTTTTAAGGACTTACTGCAAAAGGTTTATGAGTGCGACCGCAAGACAGTCGCTGTCGCTGTCGCTGAGGACGAGCCGGTACTGGAGGCTGTAAAAGCTGCCAAGGAAAAAGGTATTGCTGACGCGATCCTTGTCGGTGACGAGGTAAAGATCAAAGAGGTCGCTGCCGGCATGAATATGGAGCTGACAGGCTTTGAGATCATCAACGAGCCGGATCACGTGCAGGCTGCACACACGGCAGTCAAGCTCGTCCACGACGGAAAGGCTGACATGTACATGAAAGGACTGATCGACACAAAGAATTTCTTAAAGAGTGTTCTCGATAAGGAAGTCGGCCTCCGCACAGGCAGGGCGCTCTCGCATGTATGTGTGTTTGAGATCAAAGGTATTGACCGTCTTCTGTTCTTATCCGATGTCGCATTTATGACCTATCCTACACTGGAGGACAAAGTTGCCATCATCAACAACACTGTTGAAGTCTGCCATGCATGCGGTATCGCGGAGCCAAAGGTTGCCCCTGTTGCCGCAGTGGAAGTTGTCAACCCGAAGATGCCCTGCACTGTCGACGCTGACGAACTTGCAAAGATGAACGCAGAAGGCAAGATCACAGGCTGCGTGATCGATGGACCGCTCTCCATGGATATGGCGATCGACAGTGCCGCAGCTGCACACAAGGGCGGCACAGACAGAAAGATCGCCGGCGACGCCGATGTCATTCTCTTCCCAGATATCCATGCCGGAAACCTTGTATATAAAGTGCTCACACATCTCTGCGAAGTCAAAAACGGCAATATTCTGACCGGTACAGCTGCACCTGTTATCCTGACATCACGCTCTGACAGCTTCGAGGCAAAGCTGAACTCCATCGCGCTCGCCGCCGTTGTCGCAGAATCCATGAAAAAGGCGAAATAGGCGCAAATAAATGAATCGAAAACAAGGAAGAAAACAAGGAGGAAAATTCCTCTGCTCGCTGAGAGCAGCTCGCATTTTCTTCGAAAACAAGGAGGAATATTATGTCTATCAAAAGTTTGATTATCAATCCAGGCTCCACTTCTACCAAGATCGGTGTTTTTGAGGATGAGACATTACTGTTTGAGGAAACCTTGAGACACTCCACAGAAGAAATATCCCAGTACGCTACAATCGTAGACCAGAAAGATTTCCGCAAGAAAATTATCACTGACCTGTTAGATGAAAAAAGCTTTGATATAAAGTCTTTAAATGTTGTCGTAGGACGCGGCGGTATGCTCAAACCAATTCCGGGCGGTACATATGCAGTGACAGATGCCCTGCTTGCCGACTTAAAGGTTGGTGTACAGGGACAGCACGCCTCTAATTTAGGCGGCATTCTCGCAAGGGAAATCGCTGATTCCATCGGCGTCCCTTCCTACATTGTCGACCCCGTTGTTGTGGATGAACTGATGCCAATCGCAAGATATTCCGGAGTTCCTGAGCTCCCGCGCACCAGCGTATTCCACGCGCTGAACCAGAAGGCCGTTGCCAAGAGATACGCGAAGGAAATCGGCAAGCCTTACGACTCTCTCCGCTTAATCGTAGTCCATATGGGCGGCGGCGTCTCAGTGGGCGCTCATGAATACGGCAAGGTGATCGACGTATTCAACGCACTCGATGGGGACGGCGCATTTTCTCCGGAGCGTGCCGGCGCTGTTCCAAGCGGTGCCCTGATTAAGATGTGCTTCTCAGGAAACTATACAGAGAAGGAAGTGTACAGCAAGATTGTAGGCAAGGGCGGCTTCAACGCCTACCTCGGGACAAACGACATGCGCGAAGTCACAAAGCGTGCAAATGAAGGCGACGAGAAGGCTGTCGAGGCAAAGAAAGCTTTCCTGCTGCAGGTATCCAAAGATATCGGTTCCATGGCATGCGTACTCGGCGGAAAAGTTGACCAGATTATCGTCACCGGCGGAATCGCGTACGGCGAGGATGTCGTAGCTGCCCTCAAAGAATACGCAGAGTGGATTGCTCCTTTCACAGTGTACCCCGGCGAAGATGAACTTCTCGCCCTGGCTCAGGGTGCCCTGCGCGTACTGAATAACGAAGAGAAGGCAATGGAATACTAATCATTTCCCAAAATTTATAGGGTTTAAACCACGCTGAATGGTTTAAACCCTATTTTTAGTGCTACAGCTCGAGATTCGACATGCGGATCGTAAGGTCTGTATAGATACCCGCAGGAATATCCTCCGTGAAGCTGTACTCATTCATATCGTCTTGATAGAAATTGTAGACCATGACCCTGGTCTTGTCCGCATCGACGATCCAATATTCGCGCACGCCCGCAGAGCGGTATTTGAAAAGCTTTGTGGTATAGTCAATCCTTCTGCTGGCAGGCGACACGACCTCTATGATCCAGTCCGGTGCCCCATTGCACCCTCTGTCATCCAGCTTATTTTCATCACAGATTATGCAGATATCTGGTTCCACATAACTCTTATCGTCGGCATTGATAAACACGCCAAACGGATTGATATCCACTTCCCCCTTAAAGTTATTTCTTCTGATATGTTCCCGTATTGTCGCAAAAAGCTCACCGACAATCCTCTGATGGCTTCTTGTGGTAGGTGCCATATAATATACTTTTCCGTCAATGAGCTCTGCTCTCTGCCCGTCTGGAAGATTATATACATCGTTAATCGTATAAGTGTTTAATTCCGTTAGTGCCATTCTCATTCTCCTTATCTCTTGCATTTCGTAACTATCCAACACTGTGCTGAACAGTTCCATGTTTCTACAATATATTGATTATACCCTATTTTTCGACAAAATAAAACCCCAAAGGACAAATCCTTTGAGGTTTTATGTATATTTTCATATATGTGCAATTATTTACCTGCCACAGCAGCCTTGATCTGCTCTGTCAGCATCGGCACGATCTTGTTCAGATCCCCTACGATGCCATAGTCTGCCACGTCAAAGATCGGAGCTGTCTCATCCTTGTTGATCGCGATGATGATGTCAGACTCTTCCATACCAGCCAAGTGCTGGATTGCTCCTGAGATACCGATTGCAAAGTATACATTCGGACGAACTGTCTTACCTGTCTGTCCAACCTGAAGATCTTTGCTCTTCCAGCCAGCATCCACAACTGCACGCGAGCAGCTCACTGTACCGCCGATCGCCTCCGCAAGATCATCGAGAATCTTGAAGTTCTCCGGGCTGCCTACGCCACGACCGCCGGATACAAGGATCTTTGCGTCCATGATATCCACTGTGTCTGTGAGGTTCTTGACAACCTCAACAATCTCCACATACTTGTTATCCGGTGTGAATCCAGGATTGAACTCCTCGATCACAGCCTTAGCGCCTTCCTTCTTCTCCAGCTTCTGCATAACACCCGGACGTACTGTCGCCATCTGGGGACGGAAATCAGGGCATGCGATGGTAGCGATGGTATTACCGCCAAATGCGGGACGTGTCATGAGCAGCTGATTGTGCTTCTGCTCCTTGCCCGGAATCGGATTGATCGGGAAATCACCGATCTCGAGTGATGTACAGTCCGCTGTCAATCCTGTGTGCACTCTTGCGGAAACACGCGGTCCCAAGTCACGGCCGATCGCTGTAGCGCCCACCAGCAAAATCTCCGGCTTATACTTTTCAATCACAGAAGCCAGTGCATGCGCGTACGGCTCTGTTCTGTACTCTTTTAATTCCAGATCATCCACAACAATCACTTTATCTGCACCATAAGCTGCAAGCTCATCCGCCAGACCCTTCACATCGCTTCCGATTAACACTGCTGTTACTTCTGCAGACAATTTCTCTGCAAGTCTCTTACCTTCGCCGATCAGCTCAAGGGCGATACCGCTCACCTTGTTATCTACCTGCTGCGCGAAGACAAACACGCCTTTATATTCTTCTAAATTCATGATTAACCTCCATTATAATCTAAGAGTTTTATAATACTTTATCTATTTACGATTAGATAACATGCTTCTCTTTCAACTTATCCATGATGTATGTTACAGATTCAGAAGGATCTAATGTAACCTTCTCGCCCTTTCCTTTTCTAACCTTGTCAGATGCCCTTGCGATCTGTGTCGGTGAACCCTTCAGTCCAAGGTTGGAATCCTCTACATCCTTCAGGTCAGCTCTGCCCCATGTGGTGATCTCTGCCTTGTATGCATCAAAGATTCCACCCGGAGTCATATAACGAGGCTCGTTCAACTCAGCAAGCGCCGTGATCAGGCAAGGCATCTTCGCCTTCAGCACATGATATCTGTCATCATACTGACGCTCAACGATCACGCTGTCACCCTCGATCTTGATATTCTGTGCGTAAGAGATAACCGGAATTCCAAGATGCTCTGAGATCTGAGGACCAACCTGCGCTGTATCACCGTCGATCGCCTGACGGCCTGTGATGATCAGATCGTACTCAAGATTTCGAATCGCACCTGCAAGTGTCTGGGAAGTAGCCCATGTATCAGCTCCTCCGAGCACTCTGTCTGTCACAAGGATACCCTTGTCAGCACCCATTGCAATCGCCTCGCGAAGCACTTCCTCAGCCTTCGGAAGACCCATTGTGACTACTGTTACTTCTGCGCCATACTGATCCTTTAACCGCAGCGCTGCCTCAAGACCTGCCTTGTCGTCAGGATTCATGATTGTCAGCATAGCTGCTCTATCAAGTGTACCATCAGGATTGAACTTAACGCCACCCTTTGTATCAGGTACCTGTTTTACACATACTACAACTTTCATGTTTATTCTCCTTATATTATATTTTATTCACCATCGAAAATACTGCAAAACCCCAGAAGAACGCTGCCCT
>CAMWTP010000113.1 GCA_947177165.1 uncultured Lachnospiraceae bacterium | reverse complement strand
GAATGTACCGGATGCCCGCAGGGTTCTCCCAAAGGATTTCCCTGCCCTTATTTTAACACAAAGGGCGGGGAATTTGCATATCAAAGCTCTTTCTTTATCAAAAAATCAAATCTTAGGAAAGAAAGAGGTATTCAAAATGGCATTTTTTACAACAGCAGTAACCGGTGTGAATTGCGAGTAAAGTGAAAAATGGGGAAACTAAGCAAAGTGAAAATCTGGTGTATGTAGATAGCCCTTTTAGGAAAAATATGGTAATCTTTTAGAAGAAACGAGGTAAATCAAAATGGAAAAGAAAAATTATATCACAGAGGAAGAACGGGCAAAATGCCAAAAGGTGATTGAGGCATTTGCAGAGCTGTATGAAATGGCGGATATTGTGGTGGTTGATGTTGGTAGGTACGGTTTTGTCATGCTGAAATACTATGTGCCACCGCATGGTTTTGAGGAAGATGCTACTTTCACGGACAGCGTTGCATTGTTTGAGGAATTATGGCAGGAATGGCTTAATATGAAGCTGTATCTGATTGCAAAGGACACTCCGATGCTGGAAAAGGGTTATAAGGGTGTATTTGAGAGCCTTTCAGAAGAAAAACAGTCGGAACTTATCGGGCGAAAAGCAGATTTTGCATTAAGGGCGGGGATAAACTTATAAATCATTTTACACAGAGAAATGGAAAGGTATTTAACAAAGGAACGAGAATTAGAAAAACTCTGCCAAAAAGCAAGTAGGGGTATTAGGTGAGTATGTAAAAATCAAAATAAAAGTCTTATCGGAACAAAAAAGACCGATTGGAGCGGAAAAACATTTCCTCATCTGCTATCATATTTCACTGGAAGCGCCAGAAGGCGCTTTCATTAAGATAACGTGTTAGTGGAAGCTAACCAGAAGGAGGATAAACTAATGTCAAATGCAAACACGGACAAAAAAATGAAAGGGAAAGACCTTATTACAATCGGTATCTTTTCTGCAATCTACTTCGTAATCAACTTTGCTTTTATGCTGATGGGTGGTATTCATCCTGTTCTCTGGATGTTGATGCCAGGATTTATCGCTGTCTTTGCCGGGATTCCATTTATGTTGATGGCGGCAAAGGTGCAAAAACCAGGAGCAGTCTTTTTGATGGGATTGATTACGGCGTTGATCTATTTTGCCACAGGACAATTCACTCTGGTAATCTTGATTTCTATGACCTCCACCTGTATTCTGGCAGAGGTGGCTCGCATTGTTACGAAGTATAGCAGCTTTAAGGGCAACTCTGTCGCTTATGTGATTTTTTCACTCGGCATGGTTGGCTCTCCTTTACCAATCTGGCTGTTCAAAGCGGATTTTTTGGCTCAAATTACAGAGCAGGGGATGCCCGCTGATTATGTGTCAGCGGTAGAGGCTCTTTCTTCCAATGCCATGCTGATTGTCCTGTTTGTAGCTCCGATCATCGGCGGGATTATCGGTGCTTTTATTGCAAGGGGATTGTTCAAAAAGCATTTTGTAAAGGCGGGAATTGTGTAATGGATCGTTCTGGCAGAAAACATACATTAAAATTTGACCCTCGGACAGAACTTCTTTTGTTGGTAATGGCAAATGTGGTGGCATTTACACAACATTCTATCTGGGTAGAAATTGCATGGGTTGTTTCACTGCTCCTGCTGATTATTGTCTGCGGCTGTAAAAAAGCCGCAGGCAAATTGGCAGTTGCTTTTGGGATTTGCCTGCTCTTGCAATATTATATTTTCCCCAACGGCCCGAAAATTTTAGCCAGCAGTTTTACAATTCTGGTTTCCTATGCAAGAAAGATTTTTCCCTGTCTGATTGTGGGAACCTTGATATTACAGAAAACGCCGGTGAGGGAATTGATGGTTGCTCTCCGTAAATGCCATATTCCACAAGGTCTGATTATCCCGCTGTCGGTAACGATCCGCTATTTTCCTGCACTAAAAGAGGAAGTGGGATATATAAGGGATGCCATGAAGCTACGTAATATTCATGGTATAGAGAAAATAGAATGTCTGTTTGTACCAATTATGATTTCGGCCACTACAACTGCAGAAGAATTATCTGCCGCTGCTGTCACAAGGGGAATTGAAAATCCGGCTCATAAGACAAGCATGATTGTTATGAAATTCGGAGGACAGGATTTTCTATGTCTGGCATTTGGAATTATGTTTTGTTTTATTTCGATTATGGTTGGATAGGGGGTGCGGCTTGTGATAGAAATAAAAGATGTTTCATTTGAATATGAGAAAGAACAAGGAACACTCTCGCATATTGACTTGCAGATTAAGCAGGGCGAATGTGTTCTTCTCTGTGGTGAAAGCGGATGCGGCAAGACTACGGTTACAAAATTGATTAACGGGCTGATTCCCCACTTTGTAGAAGGCGGCACTCTGTCAGGAACGACTACCGTAAACGAAATGGAAGTTGCGAAAACAGAAATGTATCGACTGGCAGAGCAGGTTGGTTCCGTTTTTCAAAATCCAAAGTCACAGTTTTTTAACATTGATTCAGACAGTGAGATCACTTTTGGTTTAGAAAATGCCGGTATTGCCCCAACAAAAATTAAAGAACGGTTCGATGCCACGGTTTCGGCTTTGAAAATCAGATCGCTTCTTGGCCGGAATATTTTTTCCATGTCGGGCGGTGAAAAACAGAGCCTTGCTTTTGCTTCGGTATATGCCATGAATCCGTCTGTTTTTGTTCTGGATGAACCAACGGCTAATCTGGATGCAGACGCAATTGACATTCTGCGTCAGCAGATTATCCAGATAAAAAAGGAAGGACGGACAATCATTGTAGCGGAACATCGGATTTACTTTCTGATGGACTTGATTGATCGGGCTGTATTTATACAAAATGGAAAAATCGCCCAGATTTTTTCCAGAGAAGAATTTCACAAAATATCCGAGGAACAACGGATTACAATGGGGCTGCGGAGCTTGGAGCATCCGGTACTGGATCTGCTGCATACCGACCCGCCAGGAACAAAAATCGGACTTTCGGTAGAAAATATTTCCTGTGCCTTTGACAAGCAAACCGTATTCCGTGAAGTCAGCTTTGGGGCAGCTCCCGGAGAGGTTCTTGGAATCATTGGGCATAATGGGGCTGGAAAAACAACACTGACCCGTTGCCTGTGCGGTCTGCTGAAAGAAACCAGTGGGAGAATTTGTCTTGACGGAAAAGCCTTGAACGCAAAGCGGCGAAATAAAGCGAGCTTCTGTGTTATGCAGGATGTAAACCACCAGCTTTTTTCGGATAGTGTTTGGAATGAATGTGAATTATCTATGCCGGAGTGTCCGGCAGAGCGTATAGAGCAAATTTTGAAGGCATTTGACCTATTAGATTTTAAAGACCGCCACCCTATGGCTTTATCAGGAGGACAGAAACAGCGATTAGCCGTGGCAACCGCTATTCTTTCGGATAAATATCTCTTAGTGTTTGACGAGCCGACCAGCGGGCTGGACTACCACCGGATGCTGGAGGTCAGCGACATGATTCAGAAACTAAAGGTTGAAAATAAAATTATCCTGATTGTTTCGCATGACTTTGAGTTTTTGAACCGGACTTGTGATAAAATATTTGACATGGAGGGATGCCATTCAGAAAGGAGGCAGGAAAGTGTCAGAAATATTTGAACAAATGAATTATGGTCTCAATGTTCAAGGCATAGTTGAAACGGATGATTGTAAAGTCATGCGGTTGAATGACAGCTCTGGTGATGGAACAATGACACTTTATCAGGTATTTCCCGGAGTGTTTCTCATGTATAATGATTTTCATATGAAGCAGTGTGTTTCAGGCTTTCAGACCGATATGGACTTATTGTGTATCGACCATTGCAGGGAAGGACGGGTTGAGCAGGAGGCCGGTGCTGGCGCATATAGTTATTTAGAAGCCGGAGATTTGCGTGTGGATCAGCGTATTCACCACAACGGCAAAGTGACATTTCCGCTTTGTCATTACCACGGAATATCTATTGGCTTTCAAATGAGTGTCGCTGCGAAAGAAATCCCGGCTCATATGAAGGATTTTTCCGTTGATCTTTACGAATTACAGAAAAAATATTGCAGTGACCCGAAACCTTTTGTGATTCCCGGCGAACCGGCAATCGAGCATATTTTTTCTGAATTATATAATGTACCTCTTAAAATCAAAAAATATTATTTTAAGATTAAAGTGCTGGAGTTGCTTCTGTATTTGGATGCCTTAGAGCTGTCAGGGCATATGGAGGAACGGCCATACTTTTATAAAGGACAGGTAGAAAAAATCAAAGCAATTCAGGCGCTTCTGACAGAGGATTTAACTAAGAGTTATACATTGGAGGAACTTTCAGAACAGTTTGATATTGCATTGACACCTCTCAAGAACTGTTTCAAAACAGTATATGGCAGTCCTATTTTTACTTATATGAGAACATACCGCATGAACTATGCCGCTACTCTGCTAAAGTCTGATAAAAACCTGAAAATTGCAGAAATTGCCGGACTTGTAGGTTATGACAGCCCCAGCAAATTTTCTTCCGCATTTCATCAGACAATGGGAAAGACACCGTTGGAATATCGAAAATCTTTTGTCTGATTAGAACAAAAAAGACTTTATGGAGAGGAAAAGAAATTTAAAACATGATAGATTAAGGATGGTTAGCAAAGACTACCCATCCTTTTTTCTTTGCTGACAAAAAAAGTAAAAGAGGTGAAAGCTATGAAGCAACAAAAAGAGAGCTGGATCAAAACTCTTTTTTCCTTTGCTAGTCCATGCAAAGGAAAAATGACCCTCTCGGTCTTGTGTGCCATTCTAAGCGTTGCCGGAGGATTCATTCCGTTTTGGGCTGTATATGAAATCCTGCTTGCATTTATCAACCAGACTGTAACTTTGAAAGGTATTCTGCTTTGGTGTCTGGTTGGGGCGGCTGGTTATCTGATACGGTGCGTCTGCTACGGCACTTCTACGATTTTGGCACATATTTCAGCTTACACGATTTTGCAGGGCATCCGGCTGAAAATTGCAAACCGCTTGATGAAAGCTCCCCTTGGTGAAGTAATGGGACGGCAGATCGGCTACCTGAAAAATATCATCATGGATAAGGTTGAGGATTTGGAGCCGCCATTGGCGCACATGATACCGGAACTGACTTCAAATCTCCTGCTCCCCATTGCGATTTTTGTCTGGATGCTGGCAATCGACGTATCGCTGAGTCTGGCTGTATTGATTGCCCCGGTATTGGCTATGATCCCAATGTTCTTTCTCATGCGGAATTATAACAGCCAGTACGCTGCCTATATGGAGGCAAATAACCATGTCAACAGTATCATCATTGAGTATGTGGAAGGCATTGAAGTTGTAAAGGCTTTTAACCAAAGCACAAGCTCTTATGAAAAATTTGTCGGTGCTGTCCAGTCCTTTAAGGAGTTTACTCTGGCATGGTTTAAGAGTACATGGAAAACCATGAATTTGATGATGGCGATTATGCCGACAACTCTTTTGGGAGTTTTGCCTGTTGGTCTCCTGCTGGTGCAGAAAGGAAGTATTTCTCCTGCGGAGCTTGCAATGGGTATCATTCTTTCCCTTAGTATTGTGGGGCCGTTGATGAAGGCAACTACTTTCATCAATGAAGCAAAGTCTATGGAATTTGCGGTAGAGGCAGCGAATGAACTTTTGAATCTGCCGATATTGCCGGATTCGGGTAAAATAGTTTCCATTCCTCACAATGACATTGTTCTGGATCGTGTGTTCTTTTCCTATGACGGTTCCGAACAGAATGATGTCCTCCAGGGTGTCAGCCTGAAAATGCCAGAGGGCAGCTTTACAGCACTTGTCGGGCCGTCTGGCGGCGGTAAATCAACGGTGGCTCGTCTGATTGCACGGTTTTGGGATGTGACTGGCGGCAGCATTACCATTGGCGGGAAAAATATCAAAGAATTATCTATACGCCAGCTTTCAGAGATGGTCAGTTTTGTAACGCAGGATAATTTTCTGTTCAACTGTTCCCTAAAAGAAAATATCCGCCTTGGGAATCCCAATGCCACGGACGAGGAAGTATATGCAGCGGCGAGAGCAGCCTGCTGTGATGAATTTATTGTCCGTCTGGATAAGGGATATGACACGCCTGCAGGTGATGCCGGAAGGCGGCTGTCCGGTGGTGAAAAACAACGGATTGCGATTGCACGGGCAATTCTTAAAAATGCTCCGATTGTTATTTTGGACGAGGCAACAGCATTTACCGACCCGCAGAATGAGGACAAAATACAGAAGTCTATCATGGCGCTGTCAAAAGGCAAGACTCTGTTGGTGATTGCCCACAGACTTTCTACTATCCAGAACGCAGATCAGATTGTTGTTTTGAAAAAGGGTCAGATTGTGGATTGTGGAAAACAGGAAGAATTGTTAAACCGTTGCCCGCTTTATGCGGATATGTGGAAAGCGCATATCGGGGCAAAGAATTGGTCGGTGAGCAAAAAGGAGGTGGCTGGTAATGTTTAAGTCAATGAAACGGATTATCCAGTGGGCGGGAAAATATAAAGGACGCCTTTATCTGGGTTCTGTTTTTTCCTTTTTCAGCAGCTTATCCACGGCAATCCCCACAATGGCCGCCGCTTATGCCTTAGACAAAGCAATAGCAGCATATTGGGCAGGCAGTACGATAGAATCCTCCCTGATCTGGCAGATGTTGTGGATTATTATTGGCTCGATTGCACTGAATTTCCTGCTTTCTTATTTGCGGGCGATTTTACAGGAAAGTATCGGTTACGAAGTGGCTTCCCAGCAGCGTACCCACTTGGGCGATGTATTAAAAAGGGTTCCACTCGGCTATTTTTCACAGAACAGCGTAGGGGATATTCTGACCGGTGTTACCACAGAATTGTCTACGCTTGAATTGCAGGGCATGAAGATGGTGGACATTATCATCAATGGATATGCGAAGTTTATCGCTATTGTCCTCTGCTTCATTTTCTTTAGCCCGGCAGCGGTAGTGATTTCTATTGTTGGCGTTATCCTCTCTGCGCTGGCCTTGTATGGAATCAGCAGGCATAGTGAAAAAAATGCAATTATAACGCACCATGCGATGGAGGATATGTCCGGCGCTGCGATTGAATACATCCGGGGATTGTCTATTGTCAAATCTTTCGGGCAGGAAGGAGCTTCTATTGAGAGTTTCCGAAGCGCAAATAAGGACTTGAAAGACATTCATATTAAGGTGGAAAAAGGTTATACGCCATTTAACTGTCTGCACCTGTTCGCCTTGAAACTGGCATCAATGGGGATTGTGTTTATCTGTGCATGGCAGGCACTTGAAGGACAAATGAGCCTTGCTTATTTTCTGATGTTCGTGCTGTTCTCTTTTGTGATATTTGGAAGCGTGGAGAACATTAACGATGCGGCTCATATGCTGGGGCTTATTGATTCTGCCATGAACAAGCTGCAATCTCTGGAAAGTGTGGAATATATCGACCAGGACGGAAAAGATATTACACCTGCCTCGTATGATATTGCTTTTCGGGATGTGTCCTTTGGCTATGATAAAAGGACTGTGCTGCATGATGTGAGTTTTATGATTCCGCAGAATACTACAACGGCGATTGTCGGCCCCTCTGGAAGTGGAAAATCTACTTTGTGCAGTCTGATTGCCCGCTTTTATGATGTCAATACCGGAAGTATTACTTTGGGAGGAACCGATATTCGCAAATTCACTTGCGATAGTCTGCTAAAAAATATCAGCATGGTGTTCCAAAATGTATATCTGTTCCGGGACACGATTAAAAATAACATCAAATTTGGCAGTCCCGGAGCAACAGACGAACAGATTATTGCTGCGGCAAAAGAGGCTCGCTGCCATGATTTTATTATGGCTCTGCCGGATGGATATAACACTATAATTGGTGAAGGTGGCTCTTCTCTTTCTGGTGGTGAAAAACAGAGAATTTCGATTGCCAGGGCGATGCTGAAGGACGCTCCTATTGTTATTCTTGATGAAGCCACGGCAAGTATCGACCCGGAAAATGAGCATTTGATTCAAGAAGCTCTTTCAGTCTTAACGCATGGCAAAACAATTATAACCATAGCTCACAGACTGGCAACGATTGAAAATGCGGATCAGATTCTTGTCATTGATGAAGGTACGGTGATACAAAAAGGTACGCATAAAGAACTTTTGGAACAGGAAGGAACCTATAAGGAGTTTATAAAAATCCGTGAACAGGCAGAAGGCTGGCGGATTCAGTGAAAGGAGAACAAAAATGACAAACAAGAATGATACTCGTACAATGCTTTTGAGCGACAGCCCGTGGAAGTTGCTTTTGAAGTTAAGTGTTCCCGCAATTATCGGAATGGTTGTCGTGGGGCTTTACAACCTGATGGATGCTGTATTTGTAGGGCAGATGGTAGGCAGTAACGCTATGACAGCGGTTTCCGTTTCCTATCCCTTTACTCTGGTGAATACCGGTATTGCTACCCTGATCGGTGCTGGCTCTGCTTCCATCCTGTCAAGAGCTATCGGAAAGAAAGATCAGGCTACTGTTGATAAGATTATGGGCAATCTGATTGCATGGAATCTGATTTTTTCTATCGCAATTACAGTGATCGGCATGGTCTTTACAAGACAGATTTTGAGGCTTTCCGGAGCAGATGGTGAAATACTGGATATTGCCACCCGCTATCTGCGGATCATCTTTGTGGGCAGCACATTTGTAAACTTTGCACAGTCCGCCAACATGATTATGCGTGGCGAAGGCAAGCTGAAACGTGCCATGCTGATCAGCGGCGGTGCGGCGGTACTGAATATTGTTTTAGACCCAATCTTGATTACAATTATGAATCCTGTCGGGAAAGGCGCAGAGGGAGCCGCTTATGCAACTATCCTTTCCCAATTCGTCCAGGCAGCCCTGACGCTATGGTATTTCCTGAAAAAGAGCCAGAATGTAAAGATTCACGCAATCCGGCCAGAGAAGGAATTATTCTCTGAAATCTTTGGTGTTGGTTTTTCGGCTATGCTGATGCAGGTTATGCTTTTAGTACAACAGACTGTTCTTTACAATGTGGCGGCGCAAAATGGCGGCGGCGAGTGGCAGACAATCCTTGGTGCGACACTCCGGGTACAGTCTTTCGCATTTATTCCTCTTTGGGGATTGAGCCAGGGCTATCAGCCAGCGGTAGGAACAAATTTCGGTGCAAAACAATATGACCGGGTGAAGTACATAACAAAAATCTTTTCCATTGCGGCAACTTTACTGGCAGCGATTTTCTATCTTCCGGTTATACTGGCTCCAAAAGCCATGCTGTCACTGTTTATTACGGAGTCGGAAATTGTGGCGCAAGGAGCAAATGATTTTAGGGTGTTCTTTATCTCCTATATCGTATTAGGATTTTGGGTTGTGATCCTTACGCTTATGCAGTCATTGGGAAGGGCTTCTAAGGCAAGTGTGCTGGTTCTTTTGCGCCAGATTGTGATTTATATTCCTGCGGCGTTTATCATGCCTTATGTTGCCGGGCTTGGAGTACATGGTGTATTCTGCGCCCCGCTTATTACGGATGCGGTTGTGCTGATTGTAGTTATCTGGATGATGTGTAGTGAGTTTAAGAGAATGGATCAGCTAAAAGCTGAGAACAGGGGTAGGGAGGTCGGATAATGAAACTTCATGCGTCGGGCGAGGATTATCTGGAGGCTATATTGATACTGCAAAAGCAGATGGGAGAAAGTGCGGTGCGCTCCATTAACCTTGCCCGGCATATGGGATTCAGCAAGCCGAGTATCAGTCATGCAGTTTCAGTGTTAAAAGATGGTAATTATCTTACTATGGACAATGAAGGGTATCTCCATTTGACAGATTCCGGAAAGGTTATAGCGGAAAAGATATATGAAAAGCATCTTTTTTTGACAGGAATGTTAGTCAATGCTGGGGTGTCAAAAGAAGTGGCTGAAAGGGATGCCTGCAAGATGGAACACAGCATCAGTGATGAAAGTTTTAAAAAGTTAAAAGAAACATTTGAACAGTAAAGGAAAGCCAGTAGTTTCTTTGCGGATTCTGCTGGCTTCTCCCTATTGTATTGATAACATTATGTGCCGTAAAAACGGAGGGAATATACATGAGGAAAATCCGTCAGAATATACACAGGCATGAGGCAGTAAAAAAGAAAAGCCAACAGCATTTTTTACACATAAAGGTGTATCGGAATGAAGGTTAAAACTTCAATGCGATACACCTTTTTTAGTGGTGCGAAATTTGTCTGATTTTGGATTTTGCTGTGGTTTTGCCTTTGCAGATTTGCGAGAGAAATTTAACGGGTGTTGTTTTGTTTTCGGCTAGAATTTATAAACAATCTATTGTTTCATGGAAGGTTGCCTTGCAAGCATGGATTTCTGTGTATCCCATACCTGTTTCATCAGCTTTTTCGCTTCCTCTACATCGGCTTTATACACGTTACCTGTGGCGTTCATTCGCTTTGCTATCTGGTTTAGGTTGCCGCTGATTTTTCCAAGCGTGTAGTTATATTCCCGAAGCTCTGAATAATCAATGTCATAGACGAAGCCATACAAAATCAGGCGGCGGAGGAAAGCGGACTTGCTTTTCATGCCGGAGATTTTTACTTTCTGCTCCAGTATGTATTG
>CAMWTP010000112.1 GCA_947177165.1 uncultured Lachnospiraceae bacterium | reverse complement strand
CCTGATACACCAGAGAAAAGTGATCTCATCATAATTAAGTGACCTCCTAAATCATATTTGCCAAAATCATACCCATACAGATTTCTTCTAAAAACATCTGTTTTTCCCTTCCGTCATTCCGGGGATTGTAAGCCTCCTTAAAAGGTCCGGCTTCGTCGCTGCATCCTGTATTAGATGATTACGGCTCCGTCAATATTTGTATAAATATTCTCATCTGCTTCTGTCTGATCCATCGCTGTGATAACTGTGTTACTCTTGGTATTTACGATAAACGCAAGCTGGTCCACGAGCACCAGAGAATCCCTGATCCCCTTTTCGCCTGCCTTTTTCGTACCGTCATTCAACCTTTCCAGTTGTCTGTCTGTCAATTCAATATTCCTGTCGTTCAGCCTGTTTGCCGCGTGCTTGGAAAATCTTACATTTTCTGCCGACGGCTGCCTATTCACCTGCTGTTTCTGAAGAATCTCCTCAAAGCTCATGCCCTGCGGCGCTTTGTTTCCCGAATTGACTTTCTGCTGTTTCAGGTACTGATCCTGCAGCTGTTCAATGGAAAGGAACTGACTGTTTTTCACATTCATATGAATCCCTCCCTCTCATAAAACTTACGCGTTCTCTGTCCCGCTGCCCTCGTCCTCTTTGTTCTCCTCATCCTGATTCACATCATCTGACGGGGAATTCTTGTCTTCCGTCAATTTATTCAGCTTGTCGAGAATCGCATTCATCTTGGTATTAAAGCTGTCCAAAATGTCATCAAGAGATGTCTTATTATCGCCAGTTGTCGTGTTATTCTCGAATTTCACGCCAAGAACCTCAAGCGCATGCTTCCATTCCACGAGCTTCTCCATCTGCTCTGCACCATATGTATCCATGTAGTCCTTCTGATAATCGTCCATGGTGTTGTAAAAATCCAGCGCCCCCTGTATGACATTCTGGTATGACTTATCTGCAAATTTGATACTGGGCAGACCATCGATCATTCCCTTCAATGTGTCGTACATCTCATATGCCTTTGAGTAGTCTGCGCTGACAACCGTGTCAAGATCGCTGATCGAGAACATCATTCCATTGATAGAAAGGAGCGGCTTGCCTTCCTCCATCTCAATGTAATCAACAATACCCTGCGTATAGCTGACATCGCCGGTGCTCTCACTTGTCGTCTTCATGATTACTTCCTTGCCGATCAGGTTGTTCGCCCTCAGCACATCAACAGCCTGAGCCATCTCACTCATCTGCTGGACCTGTGTGAAAGTCGCATACTGCGATACCCACTCTGTATTGCTCGTAGGCTCCAGAGGATCCTGATTCTGCATTTCTGCCACCAGAAGTGTCAGAAACATATCACTGTCCACTGCGTTTTTGTCTTTTCCCTTTTTCAGTGAGTCTCCGGAAGTCGTATTTGTTATCAGTTTTCCATCATCACCGACCGGTGCTAATATACCTGCCATATGTCCACCTCTCTTCTTTTTCTATTTATTGCTTACACTAGTAAATCCATGGTATTTCCGTTCGCTGCCATAATTTCCATGGCAATCCTTGTCGCGTCATCTGCTCCCTGCATCTCACCTTCCAGTTCCTCCCCGTCGGTAAATGCCCTGAGATTGATGCTGCTCCTGCCTCTGCGCATACCCTGCACACGCATCGTCTCCTGCTCCTGTGACTGCTTTTGCTGCTGGTCGCCGTTCTTGTCAAGATTCCGCTCCATCTGATGGCTTTCCACAGACACCTCGATTGCCTCGACCCTGACACCCTGCTCCTCGAGATTTGCCCTGAGCTGTGTCGCCTGCGCCTCGATCGCTGCCTTTACTGCCTCATTCTGCGTAGTGAACTCTGCCGTCACCATGCCGCCCTTTGTCGTCAGTGATACATTGACTGTGCCAAGACTTGCCGGGTGAAGCTGCAGTTCCATCTCTGTAAGGCTCTCATTTTTGACAATCTTCACCATGTCTGCAAGCTGTCTCATGATGTTCTCAGTACTCTCCGAAGTAAACTTCTCAACGCCTTCCGCCGCTGCAGCATCACTCACTTCGTTAAGATTATTCTGGAAATTCTGCGCTGTGCTGTCCTGTCCAAAGCTCCTGGAATCCTTGTCGTCACTGCCCTTTGTGTCTTTTCCAGCGTTCTGTGTCTGAGGCTTTGTGCCGATCTCGACCGGATTTTCCTGCTGATTCTCTGGAAGCTTATCATACTGTTTTGCAGGCTGATCATCTGTCCTGGTATTGTCTTCTTTGACAATAACCGGTCCGTCCGAAACCTGCTCCTCAACTGCGGGCTCCTCAACTGTCTCAGGCGGAAGCACCTCCATATCCTGAATCTGATCTTCAAGATTCTGGCTTTCCATCTCCTGAAGTTTCTGCAGGACTGCATCAAGTTCCTCACTCGTAAACCCTGTGTTTTCTAGCAGACTGTCCACCTGTGTGTCAACCATCTCTGTGATTTCCTGCAATGCAGTGTAGAGATCCTCGTTCGCGACGAGACTGATTGGCGAATCCTCACCCGAGATTGCGGTCACAAGCTGCGCCATGTGATCGGCATTCAGCAGGTCATAGGACTGTAATCCCAGCTTTTCCATGCCGCTCAGCAGTTCCTCATCTGTGATCCCAAGAATCTCCTTGATCTGTTCGATAATCTGCTCCAGCGCATTTGCAATCTCGTCAATCGTCATCTCATCGACTGACTCCTCCGCCTCAGCGACTCCCTCAGCAGCCGCGGTATCTTCCATATCAGATGCCGCTTCCGATGCTTTTTCGTCGATTGCCGTGCCTGTATCCTCCACTGCACTATCACTTTCCGTCCTGGCAGTTGTCTTGTCGGTCGTCTGTGTCTGATGCTTCGCGCTGCTGTCCGATGCTGCTGCCGGCTCCTTGGGCTTTTGCTCGTATTTCTGCGCTGTCTTGTCAAGCACTGCGCCAAAGTCCTGTGTTTTTTCTGCTGTGGAACCAGCTGTCTTCTGCGTGTTTGCCACTGCCCGCAATGCAGGGTTGACCGGATCGGCACCCGGAAACGCATTTTTCAAGGCCGTATCTGTCATCGTCATTCCTCCTTTCTCCTTCTTAAATTTTCAATGTACATTATAACATATAAAGTACAAAATCTATTTAACTTAACAAACTGGCTGAATTGTCAGAAGATTCAGTCAATTTGAAAGTTACAAAATAAAGTCGAGTGCCAGCGCACCCGACTGGCAAAAAGCTTCGCTTTTTGTCTGAATGATTTACACAGTTGTATTTTTGATTACATAATGTATATCGGTAATATTATCAGAAAACTTTAGTTCCTGAAAATTTTAGTTTCCCGGATTCATTATCTTGGTAATTCTCGCTGCCACTGCCGGGTCCATTTCTCCCATGATCGAACCTCTTGTCGCTGCGGGAAGATTGGACAGGATATCTGCCGCCAGATCAAGGTTGTCTGTCATCGCCCCGAGAATGCCTGCGGCTTTTGCCGCATCCATATTGCTGTAGGTCGCCACATAGTCCTTCATCTTGTTGTTGACCGCTTCCTCCTGGATCACCTGTTTGTACAGCGCCTCCGCTGTTGTGGGGTCCATCTCCTCATAGTACTCACGGTAAGCTTCCGGTCCCGGTCCGTTGTCGGCATAGACAACTTCCTCATAGAACCTCTCTTTAATCTCCTGAAATGCTACCTGACTATCCTGAAATGTCTCCAGACGCTTCACTTCTGCCTTGAGTGCCTCGATCTGCTCGGAGTACGCTGTGTTGGTACTCTGTGCCTGGTCTAATTTCCTTTCCAGCTCTGTGATCTGGTCAACTGCCTCTTTGATACTGCTGTATCCGCCATAAGAATTCTCCCTGGTTGACTCTGTATTATTTTCCGTCGGAAGAATCTTGTTGACGACCGGTATATCCTTCAACATCGGTGTCAGTACATTGGAACCAAACCCGCCGACGTCCATCTTGACCAGCAGACATAGGATTCCAAGCCATATTACAATGATAAATATTGTGACTACAACTACAGAAGCGTTTGTGCCTTCAATCTGTTCATCCAGCTCCCGCTCCTGATTTTCCAGCTCCTTCGCACGTTTCTTCGCTTCTTTTCTCTGATTTTTCTGCTCCTGCTTGAACGCCTTCTGACTTTCTTTTAGCTGCTTAAGCTGCATCTCCGGTGCGTCGGGGCTTAATGCTTCGTCCTTACGTGCCATATCGCTAACCATGCCTTTCTATATTTTATCTCAGGAACTGTCATCTGCGACTTGTACTTTTGTCTTATTTTTCAACAGTTCCCCACTACTTCAAAGCTATGAATTTATGTGTTTCTCACATTCTGCTCCTCCATCAGCTTCTGTCCGTATGTGTATGAAGTAAGCTGGTCGATCTCTTTGCTCTCCGCAGCCAGTTCATCCTTCACAAACTCCTCAAATGCGTTCTCCTTGAGCTTCTCATGCGCCTTTCTCTCCTGCATGAGTTCCTGCAGCGCTGCTCTCGCCTTCTCAACCGCCTTCGCGGCACGGGCAATCTCCCTCATCTGATCCGCAATATATTCGTCCATCTTGAGCACTGCCATCTTGTTTTCACGGATTTTGCGCACATCAATCAACTCCATGCGCAGTTTCACGCCCTCCTGCATATAGTAATACTTTCTCGCCTGAAGTTCATCGAGCTTCTTTTTCTCTGCGTCAAGCCGCATATTGGCTTCCGCAAACTCCTGTTTGGCTCTATCCTCGAGTTTCTCTTTGATATCAAGAATCCCCTGCATCTTGTATCGGAAAACTGCCATTCGATTATCACCCTTTTTTCCACTCTATCTCATTCTGCAAACAATGCCTCCAGCTGCTCCACAGACTCCTCAAAAGTGAACTTTGCATCCGTGTCCTGCAGCAGATATTCATTCACTTCATCGATCTTGTTGATTGCCCTGTCGATATTTGGGTTGCTTCCCCGCTTGTAGGCACCGATATTGATCAGATCCTCCGCCTCATTGTAGGTAGCCATAATATTCTTTAATTTGCCGGCGGCCGCCTTGTGATCTCCCGACGCGATCATCGACATGCATCGCGAAATGCTCTGCAGCACATCGACTGCCGGATAGTGATTTCTGTTCGCAAGTTTCCTCGTCAACATGATATGCCCATCGAGGATACTCCTGGCCGTATCTGTGATCGGTTCATTGAAATCTTCACCTTCCACCAGGACTGTGTATAGCCCTGTAATCGAACCATTTTCCGAGCATCCGGCGCGCTCGAGGAGCTTTGGCATCTCCGAGTAGACGCTCGGCGGATAACCTCTCGTCACCGGCGGTTCCCCTGTCGCCAGACCGATCTCTCTCTGCGCCATCGAAAAACGTGTGAGTGAATCCATCATCAGCAGGACATCTTTTCCCTGATCTCTAAAGTACTCTGCGATAGCTGTCGCTGTCTTTGCCGCTTTGTTCCGCTCGAGGGCTGGTCTGTCCGAGGTTGCCACCACCACGATGGACCGCCGCATACCCTCCTCGCCAAGGTCGCGCTCGATAAATTCCTTTACCTCACGCCCGCGCTCTCCGATCAGGGCAATCACGTTGATATCCGCCTTGGTATTCCGCGCAAACATTCCCATGAGTGTCGACTTCCCGACACCGGAACCTGCAAAGATACCGATACGCTGCCCTTTGCCCACTGTGATCAGCCCATCCACCGCTTTCACGCCGAGCGGAAGCACTTCACTGATGATGGTTCTGCTCATCGGATCAGGCGGCGGCGCCTCCAGCGGATATCGCTTCACGGTTGTCGGTTCCGGCACATAACCGTCGATACATCTGCCCAATCCGTCCAGAGTCTTGCCCAGCAGGCTCTCGCCCACCGACACACTGAGCGGATAATTCATATTCTCGACAATGCATCCCAGACCGATACCCTCCGTGTCCTCATAGGGCATCAGCAGCGTCTTCTTGTCCTTAAACCCGACTACTTCTGCCAAAATCCCATGTTCTTTCTCGGAATCTGTGTATATCTTGCACATATCGCCGAGCTTTGCATCTGGTCCCGACGACTCAATCGTGAGACCGACGACATTCTCCACCTTACCGAGCTTCTTGAAAAAGCTCTTATTCAATACTGTCTGATATTTCTGAAAGGAAATACACGTTTCCATCTTACAATATACAACCCCTTTTATGGTTACGGTTCATATGACAGGAGTCTCAGCTCTTCATTCAGCGCTTCCAGCTGCGTCCCCAGGCTGCAGTCAAACACACCATTCCCTGTCTCTATCATACACTCATTTTTTCCAAGTGTGACATCTTCAAGAAGTTCCACATTTTCGAGTGCTATATTCGTCCCCTTGATCAGCTCCCGCTTCTGCATGCTCGCAAAAGGATAGTCCTCCTTTGACACATGAATCAGATAGGTGCTTCCTGTCTCGATATTTCTCATTGTATTCTGTATCAAATATACGATGAGTTCTCTTGAATTCTTGAGACTCACATGGAAGATATGCTCGTATATTCCAGTCAATGTATCGATAAATATCGGTTCCAGCTCCTTGATCTTGCGGTGATATTCTTCCTCCAGTGCTGCCCTGACCTGTTCGGCCTCGGCATACACCTGTTCACGCTCCTCCGCCACACTGTCCATGCCATCCTGATGTCCCTGTGCAAAGCCGTCATTCTGCCCTTGCTCAAAGCCTTCCTGATATCCCTGGCTTTTGGCCTCCTCCAGGATTTGAATCCTGGTCTGCTCGATCTCCGTAAGCGCTTCCTCCCGCATCTGCTCGATCTGAGCCTGTGCCTCGGCAATCAGTTCCTCCTGTACCTGGACAGGCTGCGGCGGAGGAAAGCCCTCCTCCGACTGCATCGCCTCATCAAAGCCCTGTTCCTCCCCGATCATATTCCCTTCGCCGTCGCGAATCAGCTGCGATACCTCGACCGCACTGATTCCCTGCGTAAAGCCATCTGCGAAATCTGGTTCGTCGCCGCACTGCACAGCGAGCTCCATCGCCAGCTCCTTGAGCCTCGCCTCCGCTCTCGCATTGGAATCGATAATTCTTGTATTGGCTGGGTCCACTACGACCCAGCCTGATTTTAAGATGCCTCCGTTAGACAACGATCTCGTCACCTCCACCTCTAGAAATAACGATCTCCGCAGAATCCTCGAGTTTTCTTATAATGTTAACGATCTTCTGCTGTGCTTCCTCAACGTCTTTCATTCTGACAGGTCCCATAAATTCCATATCTTCCTTGATCATCTCAGCCAGACGCTTTGACATGTTGCCAAAAATCGCATTCTGCACTTCCTCTGTCGAGCCCTTACATGCGATGGCAAGATCATTGTTGTCAACATCCCTGAGCACACGCTGAATCGCACGGTCGTCGAGAAGTAAGATATCCTCGAATACGAACATCTTCTTTCTGATCTCGTCCGCAAGTTCTGGCTCTTCGACTTCGAGTGTCTCCATGATATGTTTCTCTGTACCTCTGTCTACTGTATTCAAAATCTCTACGACTGCATCCACACCGCCGATAATCGTGTAATCCTGATTTACGAGGGAAGAGAGCTTTGACTCCAGCACACGCTCCACTTCCTTGATGACATCCGGACTCGTTCTGTCCATTGTCGCGATACGCCTGGCTACCTCTGCCTGCTTCTCCGGTATCAGTGCTCCGAGAATCGTAGCTGCCTGCCCTGCTGACAGATAGGACAAAATCAATGCGATCGTCTGCGGATGCTCATCCTGTATAAAGTTTAACAGCTGTGATGCGTCAGTCTTCTTGACAAACTCAAAAGGCTTTACCTGCAATGATGCAGTCAGCTTTCCGATGACATCCATCGCCTTGTCTGTGCCGAGCGCTTTCTCCAGGAGTTCCTTCGCGTAACCGATACCGCCCTCTGCGATATACTGCTGTGCCAGACATACCTCGTAAAACTCATTGATTACTTTTTCTTTTACCTGTGGTGTAACGCTCTTGGTATTCGCAATCTCAAGTGTCAGGTCCTCGATCTCCTCTTCCTTTAAATGTTTAAATATCAGGGAAGATTTCTCAGGTCCGAGGGCAATCAGTAAGATTGCCGCCTTCTGTATTCCCTTTAACTCTTCATTACTAGCCATTACAAGTTACCCCCAGTCCTCATCAAGCCAATTGCGCAAGAGTGTAGCCACCGCTTCCGGATTTTCCTCGACAAAGTTTTCTATCAGTTTTCTGGCTTCGGACTTCTGTTCTGTCTCGATGCCCTCAAGTTCATCAATATTTGACTGCAGTAAATCTTCCACTGCAAGTTCTTCCTCTTCCTCGACCTCTCTCTTGGTTCTCAGGCTCATGATTACCACGAATGCCAGGAGTGTGAGGATAATGACAATCAATACGATCTGTACAATATCTTTGAGCTCTACAGAAGACTGGATCACATCGATAAACTGAACCTCTTCGTATGCCACAAGACTTATATTTCTTGTCGGAATACCTGTTGCATTGGCCACCATATTGACAAGATCTTCATCTGATTCAAG
Source organism: uncultured Lachnospiraceae bacterium (assembly GCA_947177165.1). Classification (GTDB taxonomy): domain Bacteria; phylum Bacillota; class Clostridia; order Lachnospirales; family Lachnospiraceae; genus COE1. Next base: position 2,356 of record CAMWTP010000112.1, on the reverse strand, counting down.
CTTAATCCGCTGATTGTTTGCAAGCTTATATTCCTCCCATGAGATACCATCCAGAAGTCCCTGCAGTCTCACATCTTCCTCTCTGACCACACGATATCTCACTGCTGCCACTGATACAGAGCTGTCGTTGTACACGATCGTTCCTGTAGCCGCTGTTGTCTTGATAATCTCCTCGTTTGGAAGATAATCGCTCTTTCTCTCATAAGAGCTGCTGTTTGTGCCTCCCGACTCATTGATCATGTAATCGGTCTCAGAGTTTGAGTCTGTTCCAGGTACGCCGCCCACACCATCTGTAGCAGTTGACTGATATACTTCCTCGTGTGCAAGCAGTCCCTGATCATGCTCGTCATCCGGTGTGGAATAATTGTGCTGTGTAATTTCTTTCTGTGAGAAATCCATCGAGATGTTTGCTGCCACTTCAATCTGATTGAACTCATTTGTTCCGAAAAGCACCTGTCTTACTTCGTTCTTGATCAGGCTCTCTGCCTCCTGCTTGAGCATCATCATGTTGTCAGCCTTCTCGATTGTGGAGTAAGTCTGCTCAACCGGGAACCAGATCTTTCCGTCCGCATCGGTGATTGTCACATTGTCTGTCGTGTCATTGCCGAGTGCTGTCGCGATAAATCTGGCAATCGCTGCCGCATTCTCCTCATCAAAAGGGATGCCCTCATTGAGTTCCAGATAAACACCTGCGTAGGTCTCACGGTTCTGTGCAATGAGTGTGCCATTGTCATCAGGAATGGTCAACTGGCAGGTAGCTGTCTTAACCGCTTTCATATTTGTCACAACTTCCTCGATCTGACCTTCGATGAAAAGCTTATAACGCTTCTGCTTATCCGCCTCTGTTGTCGAAAAACTTCCGTTCAACACATCATCGATCGTGTATCCTGCCGTCGGGATATTGTTCGAGCCAAGCAGCAGACGTGCATCTGACTCCTGCTCCTTGACTACTTCAAAATTCAGACCGTCTGATGATACATTGTATGTAATTCCCTGTCCATCCAGCAGATCCCTCACGGCAGCTGCTTCCTTGGTGGACTCACAATTTGCGACATCGACATACTCCTTCTTCGTGAGCACCGCCACCAGAATCGCGATGGCAAGCAGAATCACGACTGCGATTCCGATGATCAATGTCTTTTGCTTTGGCTGGAATTTATTCCACCATTCCTTAATTCGCTCTAATAGCTTTTTCCCAAAATCCAATACCTTGTCAACCATTTCAAGTGTCTCCTTCTCCCAATATTCCCCTGTAATCCTTTACATGTAATCCTTTACAACTGATATCCTTAAATTTGTATCTGCATAATCTCCTTATATGCATCAAGGAGCTTGTCTCTAAGCGCAATCGTGTAGTTGAGCGCTGTCTGCGCTTTACCTACCGCGATCGTCAGGTCGTGTGTATTTTCTGAGATACCCATCATCCACTTCAGTTCCTCGTTCTCCTGCTTCGAGAGCAGGTCATTTGTACTGCTGATATTACTCACTGCTGCATCAAGAACGGAGCTGAACAGATTGTCACTCTTTTTGCCCTCGCTGTCTGTGCCCACATTGTACAGACTGTTCCTCACTGCGTCCGATTTCACATTATATAAACTGTTGATATCGTTTGCTGCTGTTATTGTCATTATTGTTTCCCCCTATACTCTCCTCAATAATTCCCTGTTAACCCTTATTACTTTCTTTATTTTAGAAATTCATTTCCAATCCTTTGTTTGCCATTGCCTTCGTCGCCTCAAATGCCGCCTGATTTGCCTCGTAACCGCGGCTTGCGTCGATCATGTTCGTCATTTCTGTGATGACATTAACGTTCGGATAATGCACATATCCATTCTCGTCCGCGTCTGGGTGTTCCGGATCATAGGTCATGACTTCCTCCGTCCACGTATCCTCGTACACTCCGCCGATCTTGACTCCCGTTCCGGGACTTGACAGCCTGGCAGAGTTGGTGCAGCCTAACGGTCTGCCGCTCAGATTGCTGAATGCCGTGTCAAGCATATGCGAGAACGATCTTGTCTTCGTGTCTGTCTTCTCCTGAAAGGTGACAACCTTCCTGACATATGGCGTTCCATCCTCTGTTCTTGTCGTGTGCGCATTGGCCATATTCTGTGAGATAATGTCCATGCGGTACTGCTCTGCCGACATCCCCGACGCGCTGATATCAAATGAATCAAATATTCCCATCTAACTTTCCTCCTATTTCAGCACTGACATCATCTGTGAAAAATTCTGGTTCAGCAATGTCATCATTCCGTTGTACTTGGTCTGGTTCTTCGCAAGGATGGCCAGCTCATTCTGGATGCTCACATTGTTGCCGTCATACCGGTAAGACAGCTCCTCATAATCTGTGTAGATC
>CAMWTP010000111.1 GCA_947177165.1 uncultured Lachnospiraceae bacterium | reverse complement strand
GCGCTATAATTCTGTTCCGTATAACCTTCTGCACTATAATTCTGTTCATCATAGCCCTCAGCGCTATAGTTCTGTTCCGTATAACCTTCTGCACTATAATTCTGTTCCGCATAACCTTCTGCGGTATAATTTTGTCCATCATAATCGCCGGCACCGTAATCTTCTGTCTCATAATTTCCACTGCTATAATTCTGTCCGGCATTTCCGAGCATGATTTCATAATTTTGCTGCTGCATCGCTGTGAGCGGAACATGCTTGGCTTTCAGCTCCATCGCTTTCATCACATACGGTCCGTCGCCAAACCAGAGAATGATATCATCGCACTCCTCCGCGCACTTTGTCGACAACCCTACCCTGTGATACAGATAGGCGAGCTCATATGCCCACTCTTCCTGATAATCCTTCTTCTTCAGATCCTCAAGGATCTCAATCCGCTCCTCGAGGCTGGCCTCCTGTGCCTCCAAAATACGGTAGCGAAGCGTATAGACACCATTATCTTTCGGTGCCAGCTTCGCAAATTGTTTGTAGTACTCGATCGCTGCCACTACATCGTCTAATTCAATTGATAACTCACAAAGGGAATATACAACCGAACGGTTTGTAGGATAACGCTCGTAAGCCAGCATGAGCATTTCCCTGCTGTCTTCGTTTCGTCTGCTGATTCTATATAATGCCGCAATTTTTAAGAGCATCGCTGCACTCTTGACACGTCTCCAGTCAATCGTATCCGCGATCTTGACGGCCTCCGCGTATTTTTCTTTCTCAATTAATTTTGATATTTCCTCTGAACGAACTTTATACTCGTATTTATCCAAGTCTTATCACCTCTGTCGCTGTTGACACGTACTCCCTCTGCGTCAAAAGCGTGTAATTTAGCGGGCTGAATTCTGACTTATGGACAGTTTACCCACTCTAAAAGTCAGTTTAGCATACCGTTTTGCCCATGTCAACGCAAATACGCCGTTAAATGTGAATAAATCGAAACGGGCAGGGATATTTTTATCCCCGCCCGTTATCATTTTACAGCCCGGATTTTCCCAGTTGTTTACGCTGGTAATAATTGGAAGCCAGCCGTCTATCGCAAATTTTACAGTTGTGCAGCGATCTGCATATATCATTCGCTATATTTTCTCGATCACACAGCTGTGCGGCTTGTTTTGATTCTCTCTGCTATAGGTGATTCCGACAAGCAGAATCTCGCCGGTATAGCCCTCTAACGCCTGTGTGTAGTGTCTGTCCCTGATCTGCTGTATGGCAGAACTGACACTTCTGTCATATTTCAGCTCCACTACCAGCGCCGGCCTGCCTGTATGCGGCAATGGCAGAAACACGACATCTGCAAAGCCTTTTCCAGTGGGAAATTCCCTGATAAGCCTGTAATCCTTCCTCGCGCTGTAATATGCAAGCCCAATCGAACAGGCAAGTGAATTCTCGTCATTGTATGTCAGGATTGACGATACTTCTGTATGCGCCCTGTCGAGCGCCTCTGCAACACTTTCCCCGTCGCATAACAGCGTGTCTTCCAGAAGCTTTTCCGAGGCCTTTAAGACACGCATGACCTCGGACCAGCCGCCGACGCTCATGGCGTTCTCAAATTCCTCAATAATCTCCTTATTGGGAACAAAAGCCTTCTTTGTCTCGGAATCATATGCAAGGTATCCCAGATGTATCAGCAATGTCAGCACATCATCCTTGGTTCTGAAATTGCGCATATCATTCTGAAAGCTCAATGTGTTTATCCTGATATGCGCACCGCCAAGCATCTGCACAATATCAGAGCGAAGCCCGTCAAAGTCCATATCCATGTATACTTTCAGCGCATCGTAAGTCTCCGTTGATGTCCAATAACTTGAAAATTTATGAAAAAGCATTGCCTCCACAACTGATTTCGGATTATATATATGCCGAAATTTAGTGAACAGATATCCGTCATACCAACTGCTTGTCTCGGCAAAATCCATATCAAACCGCTCACACAGCGACTTTACCTCTTCCTCTGTAAATCCTGTATATTCCTCCAATGTTTTTTGATCCGTCATCGAATATTCCGTAAACATATTCAATGCGGAATGCTGCCCGTACTTTTTCACTGGCAAGATTCCTGTCATATATGCAAGCGCGACATAAGACTGGTCTTTCAGAAGGTCTCTCAGAAAATCGAGGTACTGCTTCTGCAGCGCCTCTGACTCCTGCCGTTCCCGCATCACGCAGTCCCACTCGTCCACCAGGAAAATAAACTTTTTCTTTGTCTTTACATTGATTCGCTCCAATGCGGCGGCAAGACTTGTTTCCTGATCCGAAAACCATTCTCCATACTCTTCACGGATATCATCGAGCACAACGCGCTCCAGATAGTCTGTCACGTCCTGTTTTTTGGACCTGATCAAAAACTGCTGCATATTCAGATAAATCACATCATACTTATTCAAATGCTCCTGAAAAGACGCATCGCTTTCAATCCTGCGCCCTCTGAATAAATCCCCCGAATCACAGTCGCAGCAGTAGTACGCTGCGAGCATTTCAAGTGTTATCGACTTCCCAAAACGCCGCGGTCTGCTGACACAGATATATTTTTGTAATGTATTGATATATTTATTCGTCTGCGCAATCAGTCCCGTCTTGTCTACATAGATTTCAGAACGAACCGCTTCCCAGAAACCATCATTTCCCGGATTCAGATAAATTCCCATAACTGACACCTCCATCCGCCAACATTGTCGTATCTTTATTTAATTATACGGAAAAAGCGCAAAATTAACAAGGCAAACTCCGTTCTTTCTTCCAATTTATAATCGGTAATTGCTCAGTCCTATGGACCGCACGTTCAATTTCTAAACACAACCCGCTCCGCGCCAGTGCATGCCCTGATATCCTTCTCAGACTTCTTATAAAAATCCCGAAACTTTTTGGGACAGGTGATAATCAGCTCCGGAATTGCATCTTTCATGGACATCTGCTTTTCCGTCTTCTCCCTGCGCACATTCGCGATCACATTTTTCAGATGTTCGCCAAATTCCAGATAAATCTGCTCGGTCTTTGCTGTTTCCCACAATGTCTGGTGCAGCGAGATTTCTTTTTCGTATTGCCGGTAAAAATCCTGGTAAATGTACTCAGTCATGTACGGTGTATAGATGGCATACAATTTCAGAATCCCAAGCAGACTGTAGTAAAGTGCAGTCTGACCTGAATACCGCTGTTCCTGCCCATGTTTTTCAGGCTGGTACAATCGTTCCTTTGCAATCTCAATATAATAATCACAGAAATCTTTCCAGAACAGGTTGTCTATCTCATGTCTCGCCTGTCCGATCTCATAATCATTCAATAGCGCTGCTGCCTTCAATGTTGTCTCATTTACCCTCTGCAGAATCCATCTGTCCACAGGGAGCAGCGCCATTCCTTCTGTCAAATCGGGTTTTGCAAAATCACTTAGATGCAATATCGCGAATTTGGTGGCATTGTATAACTTTTGAAGAAACCGTTTGGAAATCTTTAACTCGTCCTCACTGAAAAATGTATCCGTTCCAAGTCTGCTGTTCGCCGCCCAGTAGCGAATCGCATCGGCAGAGTGCCTCTCAATCAACTCGATTGGTGAATCAGCGCCATTGCTCTTTGATTTGCTTATTTTTTCTCCCGGTTTAGCCAGCACGAAACCGCTGATCATAATATCCTTCCAGGGTATTTTCCCTGTGTGATACAGGCTCTTGACGATCGAGTAAAACGCCCATGTCCTGATAATCTCATGCGCCTGGCTGCGCATTCCCATCGGAAGTATCTGGTCAGAAATATCGTCTTTCTCGCCGTAGTGCGCATTGATCAGCGTAGTCACGGACGAAGTCGCCCATGTGTCAAAAACTGCCTGCTCAGGAACAAATTCCCCACACCCGCACGCGCAGGGGTGCAGCGGCTGGCTTTCCACAGGATTTACAGGTAACTGCTCCTCCTCAGCAAGAATCGGCTTCCCGCAGTCTTTGCAATACCACACCGGAAACGGAACGCCAAAATACCGCTGTCTTGAAATGCACCAGTCCCATTTAAGATTCTCTACCCATATCTTATAACGACTCTTCATGTGCGCCGGGTGCCAGTTGATCTCGTCCGCTGCCGCAAGATATGTTTCCTTGTCCGTCAGTACGTCAATATACCATTGCTTTGACGGAATCAGCTCGACAGCATTTCCGCAGCGCTCATGAATCGCAACCATATGCTGGATCGTCTCCTGTTTTATGAGATGTCCTTTTTCCCGCAAAAGGTCTATAATATGCGCTCTCGCCTCAGTGACTGTCATGCCGCCGATCAGAGCTGTATCCTGCTGAATCGTTCCGTCTGGAAGGATAATTTTTTTATACGGAAGGTTATGCTTCTGGCACCATTCAATATCTGCAGAATCGCCAAATGTCGCACACATTACCGCGCCAGTTCCTTTGTCCATATCGACTGTATCGTCAGTCCGGATTGGGATTTCAAAGTTATATAGTGGAACACTTGCTGTTTTCCCGATGTATTTCTGCATTCTGTCATCGTCTGGATGTACAAAGATACATACACAGCCCGCAAGCAGTTCCGGTCTGGTGGTGGCAATCAGCAGATTTCCCAATGATGTCTTAAAATTCAGATAGTTGAATGTTGTCCCGCACTCCTTTGTCTCCAGCTCCGCCTGCGCGATGGAGGTCCGGCACTCCGTACACCACAATACAGGCGATTCCTTCATGTAGGCTTTCTTCTTCTTTGCCAGCTCGATAAAGGATTTCTGGGAAATCTTCTGGGACAAATCCGATATCGTCTGATACCGCAGATTCCAGTCCACACTGAATCCCAGCCGCTTCCACAGGTTTTGAAACTCCGTCTCATATCTGGCAATTGTGTTGATACATTTTGCCCGAAATTCACTTCGCGGCAGCATATTGGCATGGATTTTCTCATCCTTCTCAACTAAGCGCTCCGTGGGAAGGCCGTTATCGTCAAAGCCAAAGGGATAAAACACATCATAGCCCTGCATGCGCTTAAACCGCGCAATCATCTCCGCCTGCGTGTAGGAAAAAACGTGCCCAATGTGCAGTTTCCCGCTTACCGTCGGCGGCGGTGTGTCGATGGAAAAGATTTTTCGTTCTTTTCCGTTCTCATACTTGTAAATCTCCTGTTCTGTCCAGAACTGCTCCAGATTTTTTTCTGTTTTTTGAAAATCATACTTCTTATCCATGTGGATACCTCCTTGTCAATTGGCTGAATGCAAACGCAATGCCGCTGCGCATTCTTGCAGACTTTGCAGCGCAGTGCAGGATGCCGAACTGATTTGTAATGTTTCCATTCCGTTTGCATTCCACAACAGTTTCCATTGCTCATAATTTGACAACACAGACAAAAAAATCGCCCTAAGCAAACGCTTAGGGCGAAACATGTCCGCGGTACCACCTAATTTCAGAAAAACTCTGCACTCTGTACGATGCGGGAACAAAACGGTTTTGCCTGTCTCATTCCGATATCGCTTCCCCTGATAACGGTGGGAATCTCCGTTGGAGTCTACTTAGAATCATTCTTAAAACGCATCTGTTCAATCCAAAGCTCAAAGGCTACTTCCATACTACCATCACGAAAGTTTTCACCAGCCACTTTCTCTCTGTTCATCAGAATAGTATGTACTCCTCCTCGTCAATGCTTTTTGTCTGTAATTGTTATCTGAATTATAGCACACTATTCTGCTTTGTCAACAGTTCAAGACGGAATTAATCCTGATAACATAATCCGCGGCAGTTCCCATATCCGGCTCTGATGACGTGTTTTGACGGTTGACAGGCATATGGAAATTGAATACAATAGTTCTAAACGTATTGGATTTTTATGTATATACCGATGCAGGGGAACTATATTCGTCAAAGCAAGGAGAACAGAGTGAATTACATTGTTTTTGATTTGGAGTGGAATCAGGCTGCCGATTTGAGGACAAGACGGGCGAATAGTCTGCTGTTTGAGATCATAGAGATCGGAGCAGTGAAGTTAAATGAGAGAAGAGAAAAAATTGACGACTTTCACGAATTGATCAGCCCCCAAGTGTTTCACACGATGAACCAGGTGACAGGGGACTTGATTCACCTGAAAATGGAACAGCTGGAAAACTGCCGTTCTTTTCCTGAGGTTGCCGCCGATTTTGTCCGATGGTGCGGCAGGGATTTCATTTTTTGCACATGGGGCAACCTCGACATCACAGAGCTTCAGAAAAACATGGACTACTATCATATGACACCCGTGTCAGAAAAAACCCTCAGATATTATGACATCCAGAAATTATTCAGTATCGCCTTCGAGGACAGCAAGTCGAGACGCACACTCCAGTATGCAGTCGACTTTCTGCATATTGAGAAAGATGTAGCTTTTCACAGGGCATATACAGACGCGTATTACACAGCAGAGATTATCAAAAGGATCGGGGATGACAAGATTTTCAACAATTATTCTTTCGACACCTACCGTCTGCCGAGAAATAAATCCGAAGAAATTAAGATCTGCTTTGAGGATTATGCAAAATATATATCAAGGGAATTTCCGGACAAGCTAGCCGCCATGGAAGATCGGGAGGTTACAGCAACGCAGTGCTTCATCTGCGGCGCAAAGACAAAGAAAAAAATACCATGGTTTACCAACAACGGCAAACATTACTATGCCATTGTATACTGTGCGCGCCACGGTGCGATCAAAGGGAAAATCCGGCTGCGCAGGACAGAGAACAACAAGATTTACGTAGTAAAGACGCTGAAACAGATTGGTCCTGATGCAGTGCAGGATATTTTAGACAAGAAGAATCAGGTTCGCAAAAGCAGAAAAGAGAGACGCCACAAAAAGGAAGGCCTGGATTAATGCCTTCCTCTTTTATTGATTCGTACCAGTATCCGTCTGGACGGATTGCGCCATCTGGCACGCCGCCGCGCTTCTCTTCTGGCTGCCCTGATTTCCCTTCTCCTGTTTCGGCGGCGTTTGCTGCTCTGCCCTCTCGGGGAAAAGCTGTAATTGTTGATGACAGATATGACAAATAGTATCAATACGATAATAACAGCTGCAATTACAATCCCGATTATAACTTTTTTGACATCAATGTAGATCACATTGATCTCTTCCTCCGGTTCTGTAGATACCTCGGAAGATTCGACCATCACGCCCTTCGATGTGTCAGGAATGACTTCATGGGCAGATTCACCGGAGCCGAAGCGGAATGCCGGAACACTTGATTTGTAAAATACCAGATTGCATCCTCCGACGGGCACATCCGAGTATGTGTAACTGATGGAGGCAATAACATTTGAGTGAGACGACTGTTCCTCATAGGTCAGTGTCGATACCGTATCTGAAAAATCAGCAGTGTTTGGCAATATGACATATGTGTCATTTTCTATGGAAATCAGCGGCGTAGAGTCCCCAAACAGATCATTTTCCGTGTCAAAAAAATCCATCGTGTCAATATTGTATCTGGTCTCATGGTCTTTGATGGACACGCGCTGAAAATTTTCAAAACCATACTGAAAAAGTGTGATCGTGTCCTCAAACTGATAGGGTGTCTCATCCATAAAAATAACACACACAAGTTTCATTCCGTTCTTCTCGGCAGCCGAGACAAGTGTCTGGCGCGATTGCGACACGAACCCTGTCTTGCTTCCGAGAAGATACTGATATTCATAAGGTTTTCCCTTATAGAGCTGGTTTTTGGAGGCAATCCACACATCTTCCTCATCATCGGGTTTCAATCGAAAATGATAGCTGGGTGTGGAAGACATTTTGCAGAGCTGTTCATTTTTAAAAAATTCGCAGCCAACCAGGGCGAGATCGTAGGCACTGGTGTAATGGTTCTCGTCAAAAAGACCATTGCAGTTCGTAAAATGGGAATCCGTGCCACCAAGCGAAGCAACCTTTTCATTCATCAGCTCCGCGAACGCTTCTGTTGATTTCTCTTTTCCAAGCTTTTCGGCGACATGTTCCCCGACAGCACTGGCGACTTCGTTTGCAGACTGCACCAGCACACAGTAGAGCGCCTGTTCCATGGGCATGGTATCGCCTGTATCGACACCGCCGAGCCGGGAGCCGTCACCTGGAACATCATAGATGGAATCGTGAGAGAAAGTGATCGTCTCGTCCATGGTGCAATTCTGCATCGCAAGCAGACATGTCAGGATCTTGGTTGTGCTGGCGGGATAGTTCTTTTCGTGGATATTTTTCGCGTAGAGAATTGTGTGTGTATTCATCTCCATCAGAATGGCAGACTCAGCGCCGATGGCAGGACCCTGCGGCCAGTTTTCGACCGCGTTGCTCTGGATGGGAAGTGTCTTGCGCTGTTCCATCTGTTCCATGTAGTCCTCCACGGCATATGACACGGCAGTTCCCGGCAGCACTGCATCTGTGAAAGGCAGACTTGCTGTCAGTATTGACACAAGCGCAATGCCGGCAAGCAATCTATTGATAAAATGTCTGATACTTTTCATATATTAAATCCCTTCATAAATAAGATAACTGTATGGATCGGTCATACCCAATCAGATATATATTAGATTGTACACTATTTTGGTAAAAATGTAACCTGATATAAAAATTTAATATTTCAACGGGAAGCAAATGCTGAAAGGAAAAAGCGAAAGCCATTAGCATTTCGGCGCATGACTCCCACTACTTTGGCATGACAATAGCAGCCGCCGTTCAGGAGCACATAAAATAAGGGGCAATTGCAGGACATTATGATATGCCGCGAAGGGCAGTATTGCGCACAAACTGTCTGCAGAGAGCGGCATATGCCTGCAGCGTTTCCGCTGAGTGCGCGTGAAATCCCTGGCAAAACACACCGTCACTGTCTGTGTAGGACTGTAGAAAGTATGCCTCTGCGCCGGCAATCCACTTTGCGATGGCAAGCATGTCCGCTTCATCATGGAGCTCTTTCACGATTGTTGTGCGAAACTCATAAGGAATCCGGTTTTGACGCATCAATATCTGAACTGAATGTTCGACTGCAGTCAGGTCAAACTCCGTATCAGCTGTCGGGCAGCCTGTGGTGACACTATACTTTTCGGGGGAATTCTTGATATCCATGGCACAATAATCGATCAGACCTGCACAAATCAGGTCGCGGAGCATCTGCGGACTGGTGCCGTTTGTGTCCAGCTTTACCAGGTAACCAAGCTCTCTGATCTGCATGATCAAATCCGGCAAATCAGAATACAGGGTGGGCTCACCGCCAGTGATGCATACTCCGGTCAGGACATTGCGTCTTTTATTCAAAAAAGTGAGAATCTCCTCTTCCGTAAGCGGCGTGAGTGAGCTGCTTTTTAATACAATATCGCTGTTGTGGCAATAAGGACAGCGGAAATTACACCCGCCGGCAAACAGAGCTGCCGCCACATGTCCTGGATAATCCAACAAGGTCGTTCTGGTCAGACCGAGAATCAGCATATTATATCCTCCATGATATCGATTTTGTTCTAAGGAGCTGTCATAAAATAACTTTTAATTATGACACAGGATAAATTCACACAGGCCAGGCGGAGGAATAAATTGACGACAACGACGTATGTGTGGATTTAGGCAGGTCAAAATGAAAGTTTATTTCATGACAGATCCTAAGTCAGTATAACATATTTTCTTGAAAATACACATAGGATAAATCAAAATCTGATGAAACGGGGATGAAAGAACAATGATGAATTACATCTGGGGCGGTATGTTGATCACAGGGATTATTTTTGGCGCGGCGACAGGAAATATGCAGGCAGTGACCGACGCAGTGCTGCAGTCCTCCAAGGAGGCAGTGACACTCGGCATCTCCATGCTTGGCATCGTGGCATTCTGGACAGGGCTGATGGAAGTGGCGGAGGAGGCCGGTGTCATCACAGGACTCACAAGGCTGATCGCGCCGTTTATGCGTTTTCTGTTTCCCAAGATTCCCAAAGGACACAGGGCATGGGATTCCCTGTCCGCAAATTTTGTGGCGAATATCCTGGGACTCGGCTGGGCGGCGACTCCGGCTGGGCTCAGGGCGATGAATGATCTGCAGGAGCTGGAACGGGAACGTGGGAATAGTGAATTTATGGATACGAAGATTGCGATGGCAGATTCTGGTGCTTTGTCGAATTGTGGAGCAAGGACTGCAAGCAATGAGATGTGCACGTTTCTTGTGATGAATATTTCATCGCTGCAGTTGATACCAGTAAATATCATTGCCTACCGTAGCCAGTATGGGAGTGCCAATCCGGCAGCAGTGATTGCGCCCGCGATAGTGGCAACATTTTTTAGTACGGTGGTGGCGGTGATTTATTGTAAAGTTATGAATAGAAAGCAGAGAGTATAATTCTCTTTGCTGATTAGATTAACCATCCAATGCATAAGGCAAAAGTATGAAATATAATAGTTTTTGATCAAATCAGTTCTAGTGTATTATTTTAAATTCTGAAAATGGAGTGCATAAATATTTAGCAGAAAGGTAATAAGAAATGAGATAAAAGAATTACATTGAAAGAGAAAACATTTTATGTTACGATAATGGCACAGAAATGTTTTGCGCTTAAAGACGATATAAGAACAGGGGAATGAAAAGTGACAAATGAACAAAACAGGGAAGAAAAGAAACAATATATATTGAACCGCATACAGGAAATGTGTTACTTTGATGACGAATTTATGACAAAGTGCTTAGAAGACTATCCAATAGGTATAGAGCTGATGTTACGCATTATTATGAACGATAACACTTTAGTGGTAAAAGAAGCGCAGGTGCAATCCATTATCAAAAACCTACAGGGACGCTCTATTCGAATGGATGTTAAAACAGTCGATTTGAATAAGAAACAATATGACGTTGAAATGCAAAAAGCTGACAGTGGAGCCAAACCAAAACGCGCAAGATACAACA
>CAMWTP010000110.1 GCA_947177165.1 uncultured Lachnospiraceae bacterium | reverse complement strand
AACAGACGCGCCCAGTAATCGAGCTTCCACCGCTTGTCTTCGTCTGTTGCCAGTTCGATTTGGTTTAAGTCTAACACATTCAGGGTAAATTTGTCATTATAAATGTAGTTTTTTTGTATATTCATCATTTTGTTAATGGCATAGAACTCGGGATGGTCGGGGAACAATGTAAAATCTAGGATTCCGATATGGTATGCAGGAATGACATCAAAATAATCCCTTCCTTTTTCAAGGTTATCAAAAATCCTGCACAGGTATACAAGGGATCGGTCTTTCCAGAAGTCCTGTGTCCTGACCTGCAGTTCGATGTTGATGACGGCCTCATTATTGAGCAGTACTTTAATATCGAGAATATACTCCTTGTCGCGAATCTTTTCACCTAATTCGACCGGATTGAGTATTGTGACAGAATGTACCTCGTCCGGGTTCAGGCGGAGCAGTGCACAGACCAGCCCTTTCAATACGTTTCTATTCGACTGCATAACTGCATGAAACATGCAGTCATTCATCAGTGTGTAATCTATTTTTCCAGCCGCATCCTGAAACGTTTTTATCTGAGTATCTTTCATTTTATATTCCTTTCTGGTTTTTAGCGACTGCCGCGGCCAGCCTTTTGTTATAACACGGCTACTATATCATGGGAACGCTACCCTGTCTATCCAGATGTCAAAATTAGCACCTGAAATGTGACATATCTCTTAGAACTTATAATATCACCAATTATTTCAAAAAGGATGAAAGCACTTGACAAAGCTTCTTTTTGTTGTAAAGTAGTTCTATGATTCCATTAAATCCTTGATACAGATGGTTTATTGAGTTATGATAAGATATACAAAGTATCAGGTTTTTGAGGACATGGAGAAACCCTTGACAACATGAAAAGAACGAGGTTATATCAAGATATAAGGAGATATGGAGACTATGATAAAAATATTATTCGTGTGCCACGGCAATATTTGTAGAAGCACAATGGCAGAAAGCGTCATGACATACCTTGTAAAGCAGCAAAAACTGGAAAACTCATTCTACATCAACTCCGCTGCCACCAGCCGGGAAGAGATCGGCAATCCTCCCCACTATGGCACAGTCAGCAAGCTGCGCGAAGTCAGTATTCCGCTGGTGCCGCACCGCGCGGTACAGATGACTGCACAGGATTATGTACAATATGATTATCTGATTGGTATGGATACCGCCAATATCCGCAATATGACACGCATCGCAGGCGGCGACAACAAGGGCAAGATATATAAGCTTCTCACTTTTGCCGGCTCCGGAAGAGATGTCGCCGACCCATGGTACACCGGGGATTTTGATGCGACGTATACAGATGTGACGGAGGGCTGCAGCGGACTCCTCAAACACATTCTTGAGACCGACCGGGATAAGCTCTAACAGCATTACGCAGTGTGGACCCTTGTGCCTACACTGCGTAATGCAGGCTCTTCTCACGCACTTTTTGAATTTCCAGACGGTCTATGATCAGTTTCTTTACCTTTCTGACATACTCCTCCTCATAATCTTCATCATATGTAATTCTCAGCTTCTCAGCCGCGACCACCGCACAGTTATTTTTTACGTCATACTCACTGTCCGCTATCCAAAATCCCACTGTCAGAATCTCATTGTAATCATCCTCGGCAAAACAGATGATGATTTCTTCATCATTAAAAAAATCAATATTTCTATTCCTGACATACATCGGGGAAGCATTTTCAAAATAAATGGTAAAATTGTATCGCTCCTGTGACAGATTGATGATGTTCAGGTCCTCGATCGCGCTGTGAAAGCTTTCCCCGTTGTTTACTTCAAACACAATCGCCCTGAGACAGTCATAATTGAGATCCACTTTTCTCGAAAACGCGACGATCGGCTCGATTTCCTGATAGTGTGCTTTTCCCAGTTTGTCATAGAGATAGGTTCTGATCTCATCCGCCGACGGATATTCAAACCGGAAATGATAGTGAAACCGTCCCGGACGGTTTACAATGAAATCATTCAGCTTCCGAATATCATTGCAGGTAATGACAAACAGCTTCTTACCCTGCGATATCCCGTCAAACAGACTGAGCAGTGCTGCCTGCGGCTCGACCTCTCCCTCCGATGGCCTGACATCTCCAAAGGTCTTGTCAAACTCATCAAACAGCACCATGACACCCTGATCAATCGCTTCGATATAAGATGCAATCCCCGGAATGTACTGATCCACTACAATGATTGGAATGCCGCTTTTTATCGCTTCCACCGACAAGAGCTTTGCAAACATTGATTTTCCGATTCCCTTATACCCGCTTAATATCACCCCGAGGTTTCTGTCAAACTTCCCATATGCCCGCAGCACCTTCTTCACTTTTCTCATGTGTTCCCCATAGATCTTTTCCTCCTTCACCTGAATATCTGCATACTCATCCAGATAAAATCCTGTCATTTTCTCAAATCTTACGATATAAGCTCTGGCAGGCAGCTCGTTGTAAGTCATCACCGTGTCATTATAGATTTCAACTTTTGTTCCTATTTTTATCGCTTTCATATACTCCTCCTTATCTAAATTATCACGCAAAAAATCCTCTAACCGATACTCGTCATTGTACCAATTAGAGGATATCTCATTTTTTGTACTTTGTCATTGGACGTTTAGTCCAAAATTATGGAACCGCTATCTTTCCCGTCACTGCACAGGCTGCCGCCGCTTTTGGAGAAGCCAGATAAATATTTACCCTGGATGTTCCCATACGTCCAAGGAAGTTTCTGTTGTTGGTCGCGATGACCGTCTCCCCGTCGGTCAGAATACCGCCAGTCCTGCCGCAGCACAGGCCGCAGCTGGGATGCGTGATGATAGCGCCTGCCTCTGCGAGCACAGCCATTGTACCGTTTGCCACTGCTTCCCTGTATATCCTGCGGCTTGCCGGTGTGACAATGAGTTTCACAAACGGCGCTACATGCTTTCCTTTCAGCACTTCTGCCGCTGCCATTAAATCCTCGAGCCTTCCATTTGTACAGGAACCGATAAAGACCTGGTCGATTTCTATTCCCGCAAGCTCTGAAACAGGCTTTACATTGTCTACATTGGACGGACATGCCATCACTGGGACAAAATCTTCTGCCTTGTATTCAATCACCCGGCAGTACTGTGCGTCTGCATCCCCGACCAGATCTCTTTCCTTGTCTGTCAGCGCTATTCCGCAATACTCCGCCGTCTTTTCATCCGGTGTAAAGAGCGCACATTTCGCCCCCGCCTCGATCGCCATATTCGACATGGACATTCTTGACGCCACTGTCATATTTTCAATGGTATCACCCGTGAATTCCAATGCTTTGTAGGTTGCTCCGTCCGCACCCAGATCGCCGATCAGCTTCAATATAATATCTTTTGCCATGACATTTCCAGGCAGCTTCCCTGTAATATTTACCCTGATTGTCTCCGGCACGCGGATCCAGAGCGTACCGGTGCCAAGGATACTTGCCATCTCCGTATAGCCGATACCCGACGAAAATGCGCCGACACAGCCATATGTGGTCGTGTGGCTGTCCGTGCCAAACACGATATTCCCCGGCTTCACATAGCCTGCCTCTGTCATCAGCTGATGGCAGATTCCATCAGAGCGATGGATATTCTTCATGCCATACTTTTCCACAAACTCATTGCCGATGCGGAAATGTCTGGTGTCGTCAATCTGGCTTGCCGGCACCAGGTGGTCATAAATCAGCACAACTTTGTCCGCATCCCAGAGTTTTGTAAATCCCATCTCCTCGAATTTCGATGCCACAAAGGGGATAAAAATATCATGTATCATCACACGGTCCACATTGACAGTCACAATCTCGCCCGGATGTACTTCTTTTCCGACATTGTTTCTCACAATTTTTTCTATTATAGTTGAACCCATAGCCCTATCCTCCTAATCCAATCCGTTTAATCTGCGCATCGCCTTTACAAGTCCGCCCGCATTGAGGATATCTACCAGATTCTGCGGAAGCGATGTGATCGGGTACTGTTTTCCGTGATATTCTATGGACTCGTTGATGGCAACCGTGATCTCGTCGCCTTCTTTTACATCTCCCTGGAGCTTGTCACTCTCAATCAGCAGCAGACCGTTGTTGATGGAATTGCGGAAGAAAATGCGCGCGAAAGACTTCGCGATCACGCACCTGATGCCGAGCGCCTTGATGATCTCCGGTGCCTGTTCCCTCGAGGAACCACATCCAAAATTCTTTCCCGCTACGATCATATCTCCCTCTCTGATCTGCCCTGCAAGCTCCGGGCGCAGCGGCGAAAACGCATGCGGCGCCATGTCCTGCACGGTCTTTAACGCAAGGTACTCTGTCGGGATGATGATGTCCGTGTCGATATCATCACCCAAAATCCATATTTTTCCTGTAAATTTATCCATGTTTCTGCCTCATCTCCTTTTTCGCATCATTTTGTCACACCTGACCCTTGTCAAACATAACCTATCCGACTCCCTATAAGATTCATTCGCCGGACATGCCGGTTTCCACTTCCAGCTCACGCTCATGAAATCATATCCGCTGTCGCAATCTCTCCCTTGATTGCGGATGCCGTCACCGTCGCCGCCGATGCGAGGTACACAAATGAATCCTTATGCCCCGCACGCCCCTTGAAATTGCGTGTTCCGGTGCTGATCAGCACTTCTCCCTCGCCGATGACACCCTGACAGCTTCCCCAGCACACACTGCAGTTCGCATTCATGACAATCGCGCCTGCCTCCATAAAAGTATCGATAATGCCCTCCGCAAGCGCCTGCCGGTACACCTCAGCACTCGCCGGAACCACCAGGAATCTCACATGCGGATGTACTTTTTTGCCCCTAATCAGCTCCGCGCCCACTCTTAAATCCTCAATCCGTCCATTGTTGCAGGAGCCAAGAAATGCCTCGTCAATATGCGTTCCCACACACTCCTCCGCACCGACGACACTGTCCACAAAATGCGGCTTTGCCACAATCGGCCTGATCGCAGACAGGTCAATATCATACACCTGTGCAAACTGCGCATCCGCATCACTCTGAAAACAGTGCTTCGGCTCCCTGCCATGTGCCTTCAGATAATCAAGCGTAATCTCGTCAACTTCCATCAAAGCAGTCTTTGCACCAGCCTCCACGCAGAGATTGCAGATGGCGATTCTGTCACTCATGTTCAGCGTCCTCAAACCGTCACCGCCAAACTCCATCGCCATATAATTTGCACCGTTTGCGCCGATCATCCCTATAATAGACAGAATCAGGTCGCGCGCGTAAACACCGTCATTCAACTTACCAGTCAGATGAAACTTCAATGTTTCCGGCACCAGAAGCCATGATTTTCCTGTCACCATCGCATAGAGGTAATCAGTGCAGCCCACACCTGTTCCGAACGCACCAACCGCGCCATATGCGCAGGTATGACTGTCCGCGCCGAATATCAGCTCCCCGCTCGTGACATGGTTCTCCATCATCACCTGATGGCAGACGCCTGCACCTTCATAAAATCTGATACCATGCGCCTTAGCAAAATCACGCATCTTCTTGTGTGATGCCGCCGTTTTCACGCTGTCACACGGAACATTATGGTCCACGATCCACACTAATTTACTGACATCGGCAATGCGCGGGTTTTTGAGGTTATTGTACATATCGATCGTGAGATGTGTCGTCCCGTCATTGCTCATCAGTCTGTCAAGCGTTACTGTATGGATATCCCCCGGCTTGACAGTCTCCACTCCTGCCGCTGCCGCGATAATTTTTTCTGCTATTGTCATTCCCATCGTTTCGTCCTCCAATTATTCCTTATTCAATGATGCAATCAGTCCGCCCTGATCAAGGATTCCCTGCATATATTCAGGCAGCTTCGTGCACTCATATTCTTTTCCGTTTACGCGCACCACGCCCTCCTGCATGGAAAGCTCCATATCATCACCCGCATTTACATTGTCATGCAGATCTTTGCAGACGATCACTGGAAGTCCGATATTGATCGCATTTCTATAGAAGATACGCGCAAAAGACTTGGCAACCACCGCCTTGACTCCCAGCGCCTTCAACACGCCCGGCGCCTGCTCCCTCGAAGAGCCGCATCCAAAATTCTCCGATGCCACAACATAATCCCCCGGCTGTACCTGCGACGCGAAATCCGTGTCCAGAGACTCGAAAGTATGTACCTTCATCTCATCTATTGTGGGATATATAATATACTGCGACGCGATAATCTGATCCGTATCCACATCCTGTCCAAATTTGAATATTTTTCCCATTGTAATATCCTGTCCTTTCATGCAATGTTGTTTTCTAATTCTCATTTTGCTTTATATAGTGTAACAAATTTCTATCTAAAAAACTAGGATTATTTTTATCATACCATGCTGTTTTTTTGGTTCTGATGTGGTATAGTTATAGTATATTGATAAAAAATTTAAAAGAGATAAAAAGAAAGGAAACAAAAGATGGACCGAGTATTAGGCGCTTACGGATATGGAATCGCGCTATTCTCATTGCCTGCATTGCAGGATTTTCTAAAGACTGAGAAGATCCGCTCAAAAAAGCTGCTCAACAAATTACAGAACGACAAGGAGCTTTACCTGAGAACGCAGGAACAAGGTATCCTGTTGCCCATTGTGCAGATCGATGCTGGCGGATATATCGTCAAACTGAACGGATACGACGAACCGTTCGACGAGGAGTGGGCTCTAAAGTTAGCGTATGTCGGATTTAATATCGATATCCAGGACAGCCTTTGCATCTCCGATCTGGAACCGCTTAACTTTTATAACCCGGAGAAGCTTGACGCGTATGAGAACGCCTCCCGGACGATGGACGGCAAAACTTATTATAACAGCTTTAAATACGATGTACCCTCTGGAAAATACCTGATATCTGTGAAAGGCTACGCGCGCAAAAGTGCAACAGGACATTCTTCGTCGAGCAAGCATCCCGAATACGGATTTCTGTTTTCCCTCACAAAAGTGGAGGCGTTTGACGGTTTCAAAAATCCCAGGGAGAGCGAGCTTTATGAGTTCAATATCGCATGGCTTACAAGATCCCGCGAGGCTGTGATCGAATGGTTCTCCGAGGAGGACGGCGGACTGAAAAATCCTCCAGCAGAAGGTGAATATCACGCTGTCATCAAACTGGAGGACGAATCCCTCTGCCATCTGCACATTGAATTTGACCCCGCAAACCATAGCTATTGCCGCGTCTGCATCCCGTGGAAGAACACACTGGATCATCTGCTGGACAGCGGACAGGAACATATCCTTTACGATGAAACCCGAAAAAAGGGAAAGTCACAACTTCAAAAAGTCGGAAGGCTGATCATGAAATAAACATGGAGAAACTATATGAAAAAGACTGATTATGCCGTAAAGAAATTAATATCAGAAATAGAGAACAAAGACATTCTTGAGGTGGCTTGCGGTCGTGCCGAATTTTCGGATTCCGCGTCCAATTATGCTCACAGCGTTTCATGTATTGACCTTGACGACAGTAAATTGATCTGCCCGAAACAGGAAAATATTCACTTTGAGATCATGGATGCTTCCAGGATGCGTTATTCCGATAAGACTTTTGACACTGTTTTTTTGTATAACGCACTGTCCCATGTATCCTCACAGTGGGGAGCAATCAAAAAGGAATGCAGGCGAGTGCTCAAACCCCACGGCAGCATATACATTATCGGAACATGGAAAATAGATATCACCTTGATGAAAGACCTGTTTGGCGATCAGGCCAAATGGAATGGCAAATTTCTCATTGCCAGGATCCCATAACAATATAGCACTTTCCAATCAAACAAAACAAGGAGGCGCCCCATGGAAAAACAGATTTTTACAAACGAGATTATTTTAAGCTGGCTGCAGTACTACTCGCAGAACACACCGATCGACTTGGAGCACGTCAAGATCATTGACATCACCAGGAAAAACAAAAACGTGATCCCCACTGTCGAGGCACACAAGACCACTCTGGTATTCACAAACGCCGGAATCGACGATATCTTCTACCGCTTGTGGAATGCT
This sequence comes from uncultured Lachnospiraceae bacterium, assembly GCA_947177165.1. Lineage (GTDB taxonomy): Bacteria > Bacillota > Clostridia > Lachnospirales > Lachnospiraceae > COE1. The sequence goes on along the minus strand of CAMWTP010000110.1, from coordinate 2,883 downwards.
GGACTGGGCGAGTGCGAAGTCTGGTACAATGAAGGCTCTGATCCGAGCGGCGAGATCTTACATAATCAGATCAAGGATATGATCAACCGCGGTATCAACGCCTCTGCGGGCATGCTCATCATCAATCCAAACGCCAGAAATTCTTCCCGCATCGGACTGAGCAACGAAAAGCTCCAGCGCGGTTCGATTCACTATGTGGGCAGTGAGATCCGCTCCATCATTTTAAGTAAGATGATGGTCGATCCGCAGGACGATATCTGTGTGATCGGCGGGGAGAGCATCGCCATTGAGGCTGCCCTGATCGCCGCGGAAGGCTCTGTCATCGCTGTCGAGTACAGCAAAGCCGACCGCTCTACTCTGGAGGACAATGTATCGCACTTCGATCTCCACAATATCAAGATTATCGACCATGTCGACGAGGAGACTATGGCGGAATGTCCCATTCCTTCATTGGTATTTTTAGTCGCATCCGCAAGCACAGAACAGGAGCTTGAGTGCCTCACAAAACTGAACCCGAATATCAATGTAGTCATTTACACATTGGACTTCAAGACTGCTGCCGGACTGCCGGATACATTGCACGACCTTGGACTTGCCGACGTGGAGACGATACAGGTATCCGTGACAAAGCTTCGCAGCAACAACACCTTCAAGTCCGATCCCGCACCGTGGATCATCACTGCGAGGAGCCGCGAAGATTAGTTCAATATCAAATCGAGCCGGAAGAAAAACGATTCAATCAACACGGCAGGTAAGGAACTTCCTGCGGACAGCCCCGTATTGAGATTCGCCCAAATGAAGCTAAGGAACTGTTAAGATTTGTACTGCGTCATCCGCCAAGTTAATTCTTAACAGTTCCTTAGATACAAAAATTCAGGAAATTGTAGTTTCTGTGAAAACCACTTGAAATTAAAGGATTAGAGATTCTGACGTTATGGCATTTTACTACACCATTTTTCTTCAGTTACTACACCACGCACTACACCAATTAGCCGTGAAGACATGTGAATTTACGTGAAAATTCGTGAGATTTGATAATCCCGCAAACACGCGTAAAGCCTAGTATTTATGCGGATTCCTCACCATTCATACGGCGTCGCCTGGTAGACGTAATAAGTATATCATAGTAATTGCAAACTTATTGAAAAAGCCACTATTTATAAGCATTTAAAGTCCGCCATACCCCATAACAGATTAAGCATACCCCATTTTTACCCCAATCTTTTTATTGGAATAACCTTTTCTTTCGCTGCCTGTTCCTGCCTGAATCTTTCTTCCAGAATATCATCCCCGCACTCAAAAACATCATTTAACACATTTTCTAATTTTTGCATCTCTTCCTGTTTATGGTTTTCTAATACAGAAGTGTACAAATCCATAGTCATTTGTAATGTAGCATGTCCTAAATATGTCTGAACAGTCTTGGGCTGTATTCCTGCTTCAAAACACCGGGTAGCAAAAGTATGTCTAAAACAATGCGGTGAAAACATTTCAAATTGTTCAAGCTCATCCCGGCAGAGATTTATTTCCTCTATAATCCTCTTAATGGCATCAAGAAGTATCTGATTACAAATAGGCGTTCCATATTTTGTAGTGAACAGAAGATTCTCAAATCCTTCCGATGGTTTTGCCGATTTTCTTGACATCACATTGTTTCGTTGGATATATTGCTTCTTTAATGCTATTTCACATTGTCTGCTAATTGGTACTGTTCTTTTGCTTGTTCTTGTTTTAGGTGGATTAATATGGAACTCCTTTTGTGTATCACCCTCTAGTTTTTGATATAGAAGCGTTTTGGTAACACTAATTTCTTTCCTTTCGAAATCAATGTCATCCCATGTCAAAGCGCATATTTCACCCTGTCTAAGCCCCGTTGAAACAGCTACTACAAACAAATTATCGTAAAATGTACCCTTAGAACACTCAAAAAACTCAGCCTGCTCTTCTCTGGAGAACACTCTCATCTCCTTCTTTTCATCTCTTGCCAGTCTGATTCCTTTACATGGATTCTTTAACACATAATTGTCAATCATTGCCTTATCAAACATGTCCAGCAGCATTATTCGAACCTTATTTTTGGTTTCATAATGGTATCCTTTTTGATCCAGTTCTTTTAATAATGCCCTGATATTCAATTGTGTAACGTCTTTGAGTTTCTTTCTACCTAATGATGGTTCTATATGTTTAGTAAATAGTTGCGTATAGTACATTTTAGTATTATTGCGTATAACTTTATATTTATGTACTTCGATCCAACTTTTGAACCATTGTGATAATGTAATTGAATTGTCCTCAACACTATTGCCATTTGCATCATCATATAATGCGGTATTCAGCTTCCTTTTCAAATTAATAAGGTTTCTATCGTAAATTTCTTTTCGATTTCCAAATCTATCAACATACCTTGCAGAGTAGACACCATTTGACTTTTGTCTTAATCCTGTCCCTAATTCTTTTCCTTTTAAATCTTTTCCCATTTATCCATTCCTTTCCAAATGGAATGAAAAATGACTCATATAACAGTATATATGATACCATTATCGAGTCAAGTTATCAATCCAAATATTTAATGAATTCTTATTGTATTTTAACCAAAACCTTTGTTTTCTTTTTAATATTTGTCACATTGCTCTAAAAGCCATGTATCTAATCGCTGTTTATGTGCATACCATTTTGAACCAATTTTTATAGCATATCCATTTCTAGGTGTCTTTAATAACTCTCTCGCTTTTGTCTGTCCTATTCCCAAATAATCACAAAATTCTTTTATATTCAATAATATTTTTTCCTGTGTTGCATTTGTTTCTGACATTTCTGTAAAAATCACACTCCAATTTATATAAAATTCTCAATCATATATAGAAGGCACCAGTGAGTATGCCA
>CAMWTP010000109.1 GCA_947177165.1 uncultured Lachnospiraceae bacterium | reverse complement strand
TATCTTCCCCATCACCATATTCCTCCACGGCATAATACAGCAATGCAGCCAGTCGCTTTGCATTTTCCCAAGCAATTTTTTCACTTTCAACCGCATTTTCATCACTCGGTACCCAATAGGCATTATATTTCCCCGCTTCTGTTTTCATTTCAGCCTCCTGAGCATTCCATATAGATTGATATTGATTTCCTGATGTAACTATTCCATATAAATTATTTACTTTTTCTTCCTCATTTATGTCTTTTTGTAAATAACCATCCTGAAAACAAATTCTATTAACGACAGAGAACACTATCCTATTTTGCTCATCACCCACATGATGATTTTCCTGGTAAATCATTCTTGCTAATATTTCTACCGTGGGCAGCTGAACCATTTGATCATAATCATCTATTTTTTCACCCCCAATCATATCGATTAAATCTTCCACACTATCCCATTCATTCATTTCATCAGTAATTTCTGCATTTTTTTCCTTACCTGCATTAAATATTTTCCTAAAATCTATCTGTGCTCTTTTCCATTGGGGCGGATTCTCCTCAATCGTGATCACACCCCCATACAGACACAGCAGGTTATCGCATTTCATCAATGCCTGTGAATATTCCACATCTTCTACCATGTTCTGGAGCTGATCCTGTGCTATCTGCTCAATTGTGTCTTCGGAAAGTTCTCCACTATCGAAAGATTCTTTTTTATACACCTTATATATCTTGTCTATAAAAACCTCCCCAATCAGGAGACTTCGGGAATTGATATCACCATATCCCCATTCTCCCAACAGAATTGGAAGACATACATATCGTTGCTGTCCGTTTTTATTGAGCACAGTCTGTGCCGGATGCGGTGCTTCTTCACTGTACAGCGGTTCAAACTTCCCGTTGCCGCATGCCCCGAAATTTTTTATATTTTCTTCCTCTTTGCAGTCTTTGCATGTCAGTACCGGATCCTCTCCATCATAAACACCATGATCCCTGGCTGCATCCAGATAGATGTACCGGTTGCCGTGTGTACATGACAGTTTTGCACCCCTTGTAACATATTCTATACTGGGTGAATCCAACTGCCCATAAAATTCAAAGTGCCTGCACATCAGTTCAATCGCTTCCTCTTTGTTCTTGTCATAATTTTTTTCTTTATATTTATCAAATGTAAAATCGCCTATATTCTTACTGTTCTCTTCTCCCACCGCCACTCATCCTCCCTCTTGTCCACAATACTTACCCATAGTAGAAATTCAGTTCATCCGGCGCATTGACTGTGATCTTTGCTGCCTTCAGCTGTACGCTGCCGCCCGCCGAAATGCTCATATTTTTGACATGCTCCAGCGATATGGAACCATCATTTAAGCACAAATCATACTGTCCGCCGTCAGCAAACTCGACGCTGCTGTCAAACAGATGTGCAAAGTTTCCGTTTGCAGCGTCAAGCCGCCTGTGCTGGTACGGGCTGTTCTGGTCAGAACTGCCCAGGAAACTGTCCAGTCCAAACCCTTCCCTCTCGTCCCGGCTCCCGAAGCATACTTCCACGCGCGCCCCGGTCTCCGGCATCGCATAGAGGGCATTCCCCGTCACCGGGTACCAGTCGTAATAATAGTCGCCTGTCTCCCTGCCGCCGTCGATATCCAGGGCGACTTTCACCTGCTCATTCCGGACCGCCGTCACTGTCCCTGACAGTCCCAGCCCGGTAAAGCTTTCCTGGAACAGTTCCCTGCCAGCTTCCCTGTCTTTCAGCTGATACCGGAATGTCAGTTCTCCATGCCTGAAACAGGCGGACACACCGCATATCACCAGCTGCTGTCCGCAGAATACCGTTTTGTCCCCAATCTTATAAAAATCCCTGCTCCCTGTCTCAAACACGGTCTCTGTCTGCTTTCCATCCCCGTGCACGATCCTTGCCACACTGACATCGTACTCCTCCTCCCGGAATGCCGGGACCGTATTCCCGCCGCGCATGCCAAACCACAGCGCCGGCTCCCCGCTTATGATATCCGCGACGACGCAGGTTCCCAGATGGCCTGCGAGGCGCCTGGCAAATGCCCATGCCGTCTCGTCATACTGGATCACGGGCCTCCCGATGGGCGTATCGTTTCCGTCCGTACATATGGTCTGTCCATCCTGGTCTCCCACCGCCTCACGGACTACCTGCGCATAAGTGCTCCCGACAGCTTGGAATGACCGTCTCTGCGGCTGCCTGTCCAGCATGCAGGACGCGGACTGTGCCTTAATGTGCACGCGCCTCGTCCCTCCTGCACTCTCTTCTGTTACCTGTACTACATATCCACAAAAAAGCGTCTCGTTTCCCTCTTCCCTCCAGATGCGGACCCTGCTGTCACAGACTGCCGCCACTCCATACGGAATCCCTGGGGCAATATATCCGTTCACTTCCAGGACAGCATGCCGGTCCGGCATCCATTCATAACAGAAGTCCTCCACTGACAGAAGCGGAAGTGCACTGTCCATGCGCAGCCCATGGCTGATATTTATCTCCATACAAATCCCTCCAACTGGTTATAATTTTATCTGTGCACCGCTCAGATGCAGGCTGCCGCCCAGATTCATCGCTGTTCCGCCCTGTATCAGCGATATCTTTTTGTCTGCGTTGAATTCTATGCCTGCAGAGGTGCTGGATATGGACAGTGAACTGCCCGCATGAACTGTCACGGAGCCGCTGCTTGCCATCGTTATGCCCTCTGTGTCGGACAATTCTATATAAGTGCCATTATTGTTCGTTATCAGTATCTTTCCCGGCGACAGCTGGATCTCCTTGCCGTCTTTGTTCCGCCAGAACTTGCATGCCGGGTTTGTCCGCAGTCCGCCGTCACCTTCATGGTATGCGCCCGCCGCATATGCCTCCGTCTCCTTCTCTGTCGGAAAATAAAGCCTGACCTTATCACCAGGTTCCGGCATACAGTACCAGCCTGTCCCGTCCGGCGAGGAGTAGACAGTCGCATACGGAAACCAGCATGTTCCCGCGCCGTCTTTGTTCTCATCCGCATCCAGCCGGACCGTCACTTTCTCCCTGTCCACGCCTGTCACCCTGCCAAACAGCGAGACGCCGGACAGGCGCGCGTTGTACGCCGCCGGCACGCTGATTCCCGGTCTGCGCCGCATGTAATATGTATGGTACAGCTCGCTTCCTTTCATGTGCGTCTCTACTTTCCATATGGTCATCTGCTGCCCGCCGATAGTTCCTGTGCCGCCAAGCTCGTAGATCTCCCTGTCCTCCCAGATGTAGGAGACGGTGTCCTGCGGGCTGATGTTCATTCCCCTGTTCTTTTTCTGCCAGTACTCGTCCATGTCACACTGCGTCCAGTACTCCGCGGGCGATGCCGCCGCACCCATTCCGTCGGGAAGCCCGAAATAATACTTTTCGCCCCGCTCTGTGCAGCATGGGATAACTACTGTCTGGTTCATACTTGCAAGCCGCCGGATAAACTCCCAGTCCGTCTCCTGGTACTGCACGATGAGCTGTCCGGTGCACTGCCCGTCCCCCGCTGTCATCCTTCCCCTGGCGTCATCATAGCCCTGGCTGCAGACATCGAGCAGGTTCCTGTAGGTCAGCCCCGGATTCTGAAAGCTGCGGATTCTCTCCCTGCAGTCCATCAGCAGAGTTCCCGAATACACCGTCAGCTGCATGGTGCATGTCCTGCCGGTCACATGCATCTTCACACTCTCCACGATACCGTAGAACAAAATGTGCTGGATGTCATCCGCCATGGCGGTTATCCGCACCCAGGTCTGTTCCCTGGCAAGCCCCAGGTATTCCTCCCGCTTTTCAAGCGGAATCATGCCTGTCAGTCTCACATACCCGTGCTCATTGACCTGTTTTACCCCCTCATAATCCTCCACCCTCAGTTCCTCAAACGGGCGGACAATGATTCTCTCTTCCCTCATCGCCATGTACTCCTCTCTTCTGTTTTTCTGTACAGCTCCACTTCTTTTAATCCCAGCCCGAATACCTCTCTCCGGATCAGACTCTCCGCTAACTCCAGCGAAATGATGGTATGCCGTCTGAAGGAATCCCTGACCCAGAAGATATTTTTATCTACAGTCACGGTTTCCCCCTGCTGCCCCGCAGGCTTAGAGACACATATCCCATGGCTGTATTCTTTTCTGACAGCCTGCAGTGCCCTTGTCTCATCAAATACCGGGAGAAAGTACAGCTGTGATTTTCTCTGCAGCTGGTCGATCAGTATGACTTCCCGGTAAAAACATACTTCTTTATACATCCTGATGACATCCATCACTGTGGGCGATATCATCAGGAAAGGGGTCAGGATAATGTCAGTAAATATGTTCTTTTCCGACGGCTCGATGAAAAACACCTGCCTTTTTGGCAGTTTAGGGTATGTATCCAGCTTGATGTCCCTGATGTCAAATTTCCCAAACAGGTTCCTGACACGGGGCGCGTATTTCAGCTCCGGGGTATCCTGGAGTTCGAAGTATTTTGTCATGGTTTTTGCTTTCCTTTCTGTGTCTTTCTTTCACATTCCAGCTTATATCTCGTCATTTGCGGTGAATGTCACTTTATCCTAATGGGCGCAAGTCCCAGGTAAATGATGTCTCCTCTCTCCACCCTGCATGGCTCTCTTGATGAAACCTTGTACATCTTCCCTTCCCCGCCGCGCTGGATGCGGGTGCCGTTCTCACTGTCGAGATCCTCGATGTACCAGCTCCCGCCGCTGTAGTTCATGACGGCGTGCTCCCCGTCTATCGTGCCTGCATAGTCGGTGTTTTTGAGGTTGACATCCACCTGGAACTCGCCCTCATCCCTTCCAAAGACGATGGAAGTCTTCCCGTAGATGTCCCATGTGTCGGTCACGTTGCTGTCCTCGCCGAGGAGCAGGAGCTCGGATATCCCCCGCTTCTTCATGCCGTACCTCATGAAACGTTTGTCTGCTGTTGCATCTAAAACGGCCAATACAAGAAAAAAAGCAGCAAAAATCACCAGAATGGACAGACTGATATATTTTTCCATTCCATCCTGCAGATAAGCATATGACAGTATTGCTCCTGTTATGGAGGAGATGATGATTGCTATGTCCAGTGTTACCTTTCGGCTCATGTGTTTTCTATCCCCCTCACTTTATCTTCATAAACGCCTCGAACATGTCTGTCACGTCCAGCGGATTCTTCTTGTTTTTGTTTACAGTGTTTCCCGGATTCTGTTTTCCGCCCTGCTGATTTGCCTGAAACGAGAAGCCGAAATACCGCTCCATATCTCTTGTAAAATTTCCAAAGTTGACGCCCTGCGTGGCGCCTGCGCTGCGCACTGTGTCCTGCGCCTTTGTATCTGACTCCATTGTATCAGAGGAATGTATCATATTTGCATCATATTTCCTGCGTTTTGCAGGATCACTCAATGTCTCATACGCCTCGACGATATCCTTGAACCTTGCCTCGGCTTCCGGATTGTCCGGATTCAGGTCGGGGTGGTATCTCTTTGCCAGTTTCCGGTACGCCTGCTTGATCTGGCTCTCGTCCGCCTGCTGCGGTATGTTCAGTATTTTATAATAATCCATATATGTCTCCTGACAATTTCTGAAAGAGCGTATCCAACAGACGTTGCATACGCTCCATAATTTTTACAGGTGTGATTTATACGGCATATCCGCCCTCTACTGATACTGTGCTGATCTTGTCTTTCTTCTGCTTGATGACGAGCGTGAATGTGCCGGTTCCTTCCTCATCGCCGTAGTCTTCCTTGTAGTCCACTACGAATGCATTGGGGAAGCAGTATTTCCGCTCCATGATACCAGCTGCCACATACTCGGCTGTCACCTTTCTGTAGCTGTCCGCCTTCTCCGCAGGCACGACGGACCACAGCGCCATCTTCCTGGTGCTGTCAAACGGATCGCCGCCCACTGCCGTCAGGATCTTGCCCTTCACGGTCATCGTTGCTCCTACGTCCTTTGTCCTCGCGTTGGAATCCAGCGGAATATCCGTCGTCACTTTGACGCTCTTGACACATTCCTTGGATATCTCAAATGTTTCCGGACCCTCAATTTTTACTGTAAATGCCATTGTTCTTCTCCTTCCTTTTCGCTTTACACTGCATAACCACCGTCGATCTTAAGCTTGTCGTTCTCGTCCTTCTTCTGCTTCACATGCAGATAGAACGTGCCGACACCGGTCTCGTCGTCCATCTCCTCAGAATACTCCATGATGAACGCATTGGGCACTTCGTACTTGCGCACGACCTGTCCGGCTGAGACAACCTCCACAACCGCGCTGCGGTAGCAGTCCGCTCTCTCCGACGGCACGACGGACCACTTGGAGAGCTCCAGTGTCGCGTCGCTTCCCTCGCCGCCCTGCTTGTAGATCATCTTGCCCCAGATTTTCATGGAAACGCCGAAATCTGTTGCCCTCGCGTTAGAGTCCGCCGGCGACTCGGAGTCAAACACCACATTCCTGATGCTCTTCTCATCCAGCGCGATCTGATCTGATCCTCCTGTTACGTTTAATGTGAATCCCATTTCTTTTCCTCCTTCTTTTTTTACATTGCTCTATTGTTTGAATTGAAACGGTTAATCTCAATTTCGAGATTCTTAACATTGCCATTGAATGTGATATTGAGGACACAGTATCCGTTCGCCTCATCGATCTCATATTCAATGTCATCCCCTTCTCCGATCACTGCGTTGACGTAACCCCGCTTTTCCTGCCATCTGCTCTTCTGGCTCGACGGGTTGTTGGAGAAGAACTGCACGATGTTTTCCTGCTTAAAGTCGCCTGTCGCGTGGCGCAGTACCCGCTCGATATATGTCGTGACCTGCGTCTTGTAGATCGGCTCGTACACCTTGCCGTCGCTCATGAGGTTCCGGGCTTTGTATACCATGATGTTGTGCACATTTTCCGTGCCCAGTATCGCGTTCTCCGAGGAGAATACGAAGCCGAAGCTGTGTCTGTTGATCTCGTTCTTGATGGAGTTGGTAAATCCTGTGATCTCCTTTGCCATCACGGTATGCACCCGCAGCGGGTGATCGCCCGCCTCGATGTCAAACCGCACACCCGGAAGTTCGGCGTCAACATTTTTCTTGAACATTTCTTTCAGGTATTCCGGACACTGGTATGCAGCGACAAGTCCGGCTGCGATATAAGCTGCGCCGACGTACACACCGTCGATCCAGAGCTTCATGATATCCTCCTTCTCTTTGGACAGCTCCGCCATGTTGTTCTCATTCAGCAGCATCCTGTTGTCGAGGATCACGCCTGATTTTTCCTTCGGTATGATCGTAAAGTTCGGAATGCAGGGAATCGCATATTCGCTGTACGCTTTTCCGGTCAGGGAGCTGCAGCGGTCCTCATACTTTTCGATCCCTTCTGTAGCCATATTGTTAAAGGTGGTCTTATCCCCTGTCTCATAGCTGAAAAAGCACTGCACGGAGTAATCTTTCAGAACATCCAGCAGACGCACCAGCGCCTCGACACTGTTTACCCCTGTCTTTTCTGTGTTTTCGTTGCCCTGGAAACGCTGTCTGGTCAGCCTGATGTTCGAATTCTGATCCAGGGACACCGACGGAACGATTCCGTACCAGATCGTGTTGTCAAAATCATTCTTGGCATTTACTGTATTTAAGAAGGCTATCAGCCTTGGCAGGTTATTTGACTTCACCAGCATGTCGTTGGAGATATTAGTGATGAACATGGACGGCTTCATGCCTTTTACGTTGGATGGATACTGTTCAAAAAACGCCCACACGCCCAATATCTTCTCAATCAGGGGCTTTACAACCTTGATAAAATCGTCTTTTGCAGTCTTGTAGAATTCCAGATATGAATTGTAATTGCTGACTTCCTGTCTGATGTCGATATTGCTGACCATGGTGGATGCCAGCGGGCAGTAGGTTCTTGTGACCAGCGCCTTGACGTAATCACTGCTCTCCTCGTTCAGCGCCTCATAGTCCTCCTCCAGCGCCGCAATCAGCCCGGCATTTACATTGTCGTCCACCACCATAAGCTCCGATGTCTCTGGTTTCGGGGCTTCCAGCACTTTTAATTCCCCGTTTTCGTCCATGCTTAAGACACCGAGTGCCAGCGGTGTGTTGTCCTTCTTCTCCTCCGCCTCGCCCAGCAGGAGCCTTGTCTTGATGTCCTCGATTGCCAGCGGGAGCATCGCAAGGACATTGTTGTAATTGATGCTCGCCTCCTCGAACATGACATTCAGTTTGTCCGCCAGGTCGAGCTTATGCGGATCACCGTCCTCCAGCTCCGCGTAGGTCTTGTACACATACTGCAGCTCCTTGCGGTTCTGCTTGATATCTTCCATGACCTTCTTGGGCGATATCATGTCTGTCAGCTTGTCAAACTGAAAGTCCACGTTGATGATGCTCTGGGAGCGCTTTGCCTCCACCAGTGACATCAGCATCTTGAGGAAATCATTCTGTCTGTTCAGATGAATCGGCGTCAGCATCTCCTCCGGGATGGTCTCCGGCTTCTGCAGTGTATACATGATTTTCTGGTTGTTCGCATTGAAAAAGGAATAGACCGTCGGATCAAACTTGTCTATAAATTCGTCAAAACTCCTCACAAGCAGCGCCTCGTTCATCTCCTTGATCTTCTCGTCGCTGAGGCTGTCAATCCCCCGCACATCCCCGACAAGTGTCAGGATATCGGACTTCTCCGGATTGATCTCCTCAAACAACAGCGTCCTGTTGGTCTGTCTGATGATGCTCATTCTCTACCTCCTCTTTATTTTTCATTTGGTTTTAAATCTTTATAGTGAACTTCTATTTCTGCGTCCTCCTGGTCAAAAATAAAAGTTACCTTCTCATGGTAATACAGGTTATAGGACTGCCCTCTGGTCAGGAGCGCCCTGCCGATCAGCACGCTCGCCTTGCTGTTGTTCCTGACGACAAGGCTTCTGTCCTCACCGGGTTTGAAGATAATCTTCTCCGCGCCCTTTAAATCCAGCGGGATATTGCAGGTGTCCAGAATCCACTCGAGCGTGATGCTGTCCCTCCGGCATCTGGCAAACAGGTTGATGCTCTCCGGCGGATAGTCGATGTCGTTTTTGTTGTGTATGACGTACACGACGATCTTTCCCGTGAAATCACTCTTTGGCGCTCCTTTTTCCAACGGCTCCGCCGTACCCATGTCCACCATCTGCCTGCTGATCGTGTGCTGCCTCCGCCTACTGCTGTGTGAGATACAAAATACCGCTGTCACTGCAGTGATGAAAATGGCAATGACAGACCAGAAAAACCAGTCAATATCCGGCTTCTCCTCTGCAGGAATGATGATCTTCTCCTGCGCGCTGTGCACACCATAATAGTTACCGATAGGATCGACGAACCTGACTTCCATCTGAATCTGTATCTGTATCTGCGTTTCCGTTTGCTGCGTCTCTGTCCGGGCTTCTGCCTGATCCAGACTATTCTGTATGTATGTCTTATCAATCCATGCCTTTCCCTCAGAAACGGTATAGTTCTCCTTCTCTCCGTCCAGATACAGTTCCATGCCTCCGTCCGCGAGGTGTCCGTTTAGCAGACTATTTCCCATAGGATTCCTGAGGTCCACCCAGATCCGGGCCGTCTGCGTGTCCACCTCATACGTATGTCCTGTATCGACAGTGCATTCATACTCCGCATACAGATAGGCATCGATCCGCATTGACTGACTGGAGGTCATCTGTATGCTGATATCCTCTGAGACAGGTGCGCTGATATCTACCACTGTGTACTTTATGCCTTTGCGCACGTCGATCCTGCCTGCCTCACAGTGGACGGTCATATTTTCATTGTGCTGCTCCCCGGTCAGGATGATCTTTGCGCTTTCCATCATGCAGTCTGGCAGCGATACTGTCAGTTCTGCACTTGTCCCGTCCATCTTCCCGATATGGCTCCCGCGATATCCCCATTCTTCAAACAGATACCTGTCTATATACTTGCTCAATCCGTCCGCATCTGCGATCTCATACAGGTTTCCGCCTGTCTCATCCGCAGCGGAATAGACGGTATAGCCTTCCTGTATTTTTTCTCCAAGTGCAAGGACATCGATCTCCACGCCCCTGTCTCTCGCATCCGCCACTGCCTGGCGGAATGCCATGACAGACGCCTCTGTCCCTTCGCCTGTATCCATCATGATCTCGCCGTCAGACAGCAGGATCACACTTTTTTCTGCCTGTTCGTCCCCGAACAATGCCACTGCCGCCTCCATACCCGCACCCGCATTGCCATACTGCCTGTACTGGAGTCCGTCCAACGTATGCTCTATCTCTGTGAAGCCGCTTCCGATCGGGAGACTGGCACAAACTTCGTTATTGAACGTGACAAGTCCTATTTCACAGTTCTCTGGCAGTGATGCTGCCAGCCCTTTTACGAAATCAAACGCAAGGTACTGGCTGTCCACATTCTCCATGGATTTACTGCAGTCCATGACGATGACGACTTCCCTGTCCCGCTGCTTTTCCTCCTGTGCCCGGACGGTCGTGTGTGTGAATGCAGAGGCTGTGAGCAGCATTAACAACAGCATTATGACCGGTTTTGTTTTGATCTTCAATTATCCTCACACCTTTTTGTATATTCGGTTTGTATTATTTTGTCGAATTTTGTATTTTTATGGTATCATCCCAACACAAAAAAGACTATTTTGTTTTTGGATAAAAAAATTTTCTCAAAACAAAATAGTCTTTTGTCATATTGCATTCTATTATGGTGTTATAATGCATATCTTATGTTGTGTATAAGGAGGTTGTTGAATCATGAAAAAAATAATTACAATACTTTTAACTTTGTGTCTGATAACGGTTGTTGTTCCGCCGGTTTCGGAAGGGAATGGTGGCGAGGATTATGGGATTAGTACGTGTGAATATTCTTATGAATACTATGATAATTAATCAAGCTCTTTCCGAAACTTATCCCTATATGCTTTTTGCAGTATATTAGCTATATTCACTCTGCCATATAATTTGACCAGATAATATCCATATCTAAGATATTCTTCTTCTGCGGATGGCAAACCCTGTTTCCCAAAGACAAGAGACAGGTTTGCCATGATGTTTCCCGCTATATCACCCCGGTAGCATTCCAGGCAATGATGCAATCCTTCCGTTCCAACCTCTTCTGCCTTTTCCAGCTCATTGTAATCTTCCAAAAATCCAGTATAATTTATGTAAAGCGTTAGTCCCGGCACAGCATGATACCGCATTAATCCCCTGCTCTTTTTATAGCATTGCATCAATTCCTCATAAATACCGAGTGATTCTCTTACTTTCC
>CAMWTP010000108.1 GCA_947177165.1 uncultured Lachnospiraceae bacterium | reverse complement strand
ACAGGGGTGCGGGTAAAAAGGAAGCTGATAAAAAGAATCCGGTCAAAAAGCAGGACGGAAAGGTATCTTCCCAGAAGACCGGTGTGGAAAAGGCTTCCCTTACAAAGAACCAGCTGGACGGACTTGAGACAGAGCTGAAACGCACCGGAGTTGCAATGGAGACCGTACAGGAGCGGTACCATATCGATGATCCGGCACAGATGTCAGAGGAGCTGTATAACAAAGTGATGCGCGCACTGTCAAGGACGAGGAGTGCAGCATAGTAACGGAGGTTAAAAATGGATATAGGAAGTTTTGCAGAGCGGGTAAGGTCCCATGTGGGGAATGAACTGGACAGCGGCCATGATATCAGTATACACAGGGTGGGTAAAAACAACGGCGTTTATTACACCGGGCTGCAGATAACAGAAAATGCGGTAAATATTTCGCCAGTTATTTATATTGACAGGTATTATGAGCTGTATAAAAAAGGCGGGGAAACGATAGAAAGTACTGCAGCCTTTGTCATGGATACCTACAACAGGGAAAGGAGTGGCGGCATAATGCAGGCTGACATGAGAAAGTTCCTGTCATATGACAGTGTCAGGGAAAATGTTGTATATAAACTGATCAATACGGAGAAGAACAGGGAACTCTTAGAGGACATACCCCACATGGAATTTATGGACCTGTCCATTGTATTCCAGTGCATGATCTCACAGAAAGAACTGGGGACTGCATCAATACTGATCCACAATGTACACATGAAGCTGTGGGATGTAACAAAAGAAGAGCTGTATGAGGCGGCAAAGGAAAACACACAGAGACTGATGCCGTATGAGATAAAGACCATGGCGGAAGTCATGTGTGAGATCATTGAGACAGAAAACCCGGAGGAATTTGATGATGAGGATTACAGGGCTGAACTCTCGGAAAGCGTACCGATGTATGTGCTGAGCAACAGAAGCAGGGTGGAAGGTGCGGCCTGTATGCTGTATCCCAACCTGATCAGCGGTTTTGCAGATACAATGGAAAGAAATCTCTACATCATTCCGTCATCAGTACATGAGCTTCTGCTCCTTCCGGCAGAACATGATGTGGAGGGCGCGGAAATCAAACTCATGATCAGGGAGATCAACGATACACAGGTGTCGGAGGAGGAGCTCCTGTCGTATTCCCTGTATTACTATGACAGGGAAGAAGGAAAAATAAAAATGCTCTGATACGACAGAAAACATAGCAGCTGATGTAAAAGCCGGGCTGTTTATGGTCTGGCTTTTACGTCAATATTTTTCATGTGGTAAATCTGACGGTCGTTAGAAGTATCACCATTTACCAGCCTGATATCAGGCCAGCCCAGAAATGGTTTTACTATGTTTTCTCATAACGTCAGATTTACTACATTTATTTTTGATGGAGGAGGTTATATGACATCTGATGACAATTTTATATCTGGAAGTTCCGTTAAGAAGGCGGCAAAGAAAATACATGAAGCTGGCGGCTGCGATGCCACAGATGAATACGGCAGGGGATATGATGACGCGGTCACACTCGCGCTGGATATCCTTCTGGAAGAAACAGGATATGTGATAGAAGATATCCCTGATTATGGGGAAGATAAGGAGGCTGGAATCTATGAATGAGTATGATCCAAAATATTGGAAACATGGTGTAAATGTAACAGTGGGGCAGTTCTGTGATTATATAAAGAAGAATATCCCGTCTGATGCGGTACTTTATATATGCGGGGATAATAATGTCAGCCTGTACTTTTCGCCGCAGGGTAATATATTATCGGTAGATTATGATACATTATCCGATCTGCCAGAGTATGAAAATCGCGCTGCCGGGGAACTTGTGACAGGGGTGTCACCATGAACAGGCAGTACGGTTATTGCCGGATATCCACCCAGAGACAGAACATAGAGAGACAGGAGCGTAATATAAAAGCGTCGTTTCCTGATGCAGTCATTGTAAAGGAAGTATATACCGGAACAAAATTTCAGGGCAGGAAAGAGCTTGAAAAGATTCTGGATAAGGTGCAGACGGGAGATACAATAATCTTTGATTCCGTGAGCCGCATGAGCAGGGATGCGGAAGAGGGGTTCCGGTTATATGAAGAATTATTCCATAAGGATGTATCGCTCGTCTTTTTAAAGGAGCCGCATATCAATACGGAGACATACAAAAAGGCAGTAACAAACCAGCTCACCATGACAGGCGGCAAGGTAGACCTGATCCTGGACGGAGTCAATAAATACCTGATGGAGCTTGCAAGGGAGCAGATACGCATTGCATTTGAACAGGCGCAGAAAGAAGTGTATGACCTGCACCAGAGAACCAGGGAAGGGATTGAGACGGCACGCCTGAATGGAAAGCAGATTGGACAGCGTAAAGGAACGACTTATGAGACAAAGAAAGCAGGATATGCCAAAGACATTATCCGCAGGCATAACAGATCATTTGGCGGTTCCCTGACAGATGAGGAAACCATGAGACAGGCGGGCATCTCACGAAAGAGCTTTTATAAGTATAAACGGGAGCTTCGCAGCATGAATATGAACTGCAGACCACAGGAACGGATTGAAAATAAGGAGGATCTGTGATAGTATGATAATAAGAAAAAAGGTCTACAAAAAATACATAATGAAAGAAGGTGGGATTCATGTCAACAGCAAAACAGCATGAGGAAGACCTGCAGCGTCTGGCGCAGCTGAGACCGATTGATGATGACCTCATGCGCTGTCTCCTTAAAGACAATATCCCGTTAGCTGAATTTGTGCTGCGTATCATTACGGGTAAAAAAGATCTGATGATCACTGACTGTGAGACACAGCGGGACATGAAACGGCTGGCAGGCGCACGTTCCATCTGTCTGGATGCGTATGGCATGGACTCAGACGGGAAAAAATACGATTTAGAAATACAGAAGGCTGGTGATGGAGCAGATCCACACAGGGCGAGATACCATTCCAGTGTACTGGATGTGGAGAACCTGCATTCCGGTCAGGAGTTTAAGGAGCTGCCGGACACGTATACTATATTCATTACGGAGAAAGACTTTTACGGAATGGGTGAGCCAGTCTATCCAATAGAGAGGATGAACCTTGCAACAGGGAAGCCTTTTGCAGATGGGGAACGCATCCTGTATGTCAATGGTGAATATCGCGGAGATTCCGAACTGGGAAAGCTTATGCATGATTTCAACTGTACGAGGGCAGATGACATGGAATTTGAACTGATGGCAGAAAGCATGCGGTATCTAAAAGAAAATCCGAAGGGAGTGAGTATGATGTGTAAAATTATGGAAGATATGAGAAATGAATCCTTGAAAGAGGGGATAAAAGAAGGTGCAATAAGTACAGCTAAGCGAATGATAGCAGATGGGATACTGGCACTTGAAAAGATCGCTGAATATGCAGGACTTTCTCTTGAAGAAGTAAAACAACTGCAGGCAGACAAAAACGCATAGGAAAGTTTCAACGAATGCGCAATGGGATATATAATATGATCAGATGAATGCGAAGAAACAGGGGGAGAGCAGTATTGCCTCCTGTTTTTTTTGCAAATTTATTTGGTAATTATCTCCTACATGAAATTAAAAAAACAAAAGGAGATGATATTATGAGAGAATTTAAAGCTAGTATTGTTAGAAATCGTTACGGGGATATGTTAAGTTCATTAGAGCTAAAGAGGATAGATACATCAATTGCGCAATCTCCTCAGACGATTACAGACAGCAATTTCAAAGAATTTGTAAAATTAGTTGGTAAAAAAGGTTATCCGTTTTGTCCTGCTACATTTAGGGAAAGAATAAAAAGCACTAAAACTTTTGAACAGTCACAGGTTTTAGCGCTTTATTTTGATATCACCGATAATATGGACAGTAATATATCTTATGATGAAATATGTGACAGAGCCAAACGGTATGAACTTCCTATATTGTTTGCTTACGACTCTTATTCTCAGATATTTGCTGGTTCAGATAATGTAAAGTGTACAAAGTTCTGTCTTGTATTTTTGCTTGACATTTCTTTTACTGAAGTGAAAGAAGCAGAAGCTGTGCAGAAAGCTTTAATGATGATATTTCCTGAGGCAGACAAAAGCTGTAGTGTTCTCAAAACATATCAGGGTGGAAACAAAGTATTGTATTTTAACAATATTATGCCCACATTGGATGTTGAGTGGCTGTTCATGAAGATGTGTCTTTGTCTGCGAGAACGACATGGAACAACTAATTACAAACGGAAGATAAATGAGTTTACAAGCGAGACTGAGGTTGCATTAAATGATAAAAAACTTCCTGATGTCTCTATTGTTGATGCTGGGAATGATTTAGAGGAGAATGATGATAATATCATGCCAAAATGTATTATAGATAAAGGCTCTGGCAGGATATTATCACATCTAAAATATAAGATTAACTTCAAGGATGAAAATGTAACCGTGCAGAATATCTGTCAAAATAAAGAAATTGGATTGGAAAGAAAGTGAAGAGGTGGGATATGGTGGGAAACGCCGAAATTACAAGGGATAGAGCGGAATTGTGATTGTGGATTGATTTGGAGGTTTGACATTGATTTTGAGAATTTCAGAAAAACGCTTTCGCAAGTTAAAGTGTAAAAGAAATGTACAAATAAGAAAGGGGAATGATCGCCTGGAAGCGTCGGCTTTAAGCCATTGTTGAGCAATCATTCCCCTTTTGGATGGGTATGATCAAATTATATCAGAATCCCCAAAGGTTGTAAATGGGGCGAAGCGTAATAACGCGGCGTTACTGCGTTATTTTTTTGTGCGGATTTTTTAAATAATAGTAGTGAAAGTCTTATAAAATGGGCGTTAGTAGAAAGTAACGCCCATTTTAATATAGTGTTAAAATTATTGGTTAATGCTTATTGAAATTGAAAAAAGCAATTCGACAAAACATACAGAATATTTTTTTATGTCGAATTGGCGTATTTATTGAATTTGCGTATAATCTGCTAAACAAATGTTTTTATTGAGCAATTCGACAGATTTAGGGTTAAAAATAACCCATAACAGCAAAAAAACTAAGCTGTTTCATATGCGATATTATTGTTTTCTGAATTGGCTAATTTTTCCTTGTTTCTTTTCTTTTTAGTGGCTTTTATTTGCGCAATTTGAATAAGCTCTTCTTGATCATCAGATGACATTTCACGAAAATAGTTTATAAGTTCGCTCTCTTTAGAATCTGTGATATCTAAGGAATTATTAATATTAGATATCACAGGTTTTCCTGTCAATATCCAATCAACAGAACAATTGAGTATTTTTGATAGTTCCAACAGTGCAACTGATGAAGGTAAGTATTTTCCGTTTTCAATACAACTTAAATTACCTGATGTTATACCAGTCTGTTCCTGTATTTGTGTTTGAGTTATATGAAGCTCTTTTCTTCGCTCTTTTATTCGTTGACCAATCATATTGTCCATATTACCTCCGTTCTCCTAAAGTCTTATATATCTAATAAAAAATGTTAGAAATCTTAAAAAACCTATTGCATTTATTAGATTTCTAAGATATACTTGCTATAGGGTTAAAACTAAACCAATTAAAAAATAACATATCCCGCAGGCTTCCACAATCTGAAAACAGCTGTTCAGCTGAAACCCGCGGAATCTCCGCCGACTGATACGGCAATATCTCCGGCGGCATGTCTAGACAGACAAATATATATTAACACAGTAACCTGAAAATTGGCAACAGAAGAGAATAAAGAAAGCAGGAAGGGCGGGTGAAACGAGAGGGCTGCACGCAAGTGACATGGCGGTCAGGCTGACGGATATCAGACGGAGCGTGTGAAGAATAAGTATGACCCGGCAAAGTAGTTGGAGAAAACAGGAGCGGCAGGGCAAGAAAGCAAAGTTTGGGAAGTAGCTTGCGAAAACCATAGGCTGAGCCAGTCGGCACTTTACCCCTATGACAAGAAACCGCTAAGTGGAAGAACCAGCCGCGCGAGATGACACAGCACTTTATTCTCATCATAGTAACCGGAAAATTAACAATAAGTACGGAAAGGAGAACAAGTGATAACGAAAAAGGATCAGAAACAGGTATCAGAGCAGCTCTGGAAGATGCGTAGACAGTGTACAGATAATGTAATACGTCTTAACGAGCTGACCACACGGATTCTGGATGATTTTCCAAGATATGAAACTCCAGGAATGGCATTGATAGAAATCATGGAGCATATGACCAACATTAATCTGACAGTTCAGAAAATGTGGGAGAAAAAAGCAAAGAGTCATGTTAAATGACTCTTTGTCCCAAAGGTTATTGGTTAGATTCTTCAAGTTTTTTAATTACGTGGTAGAAGAAATTTACGGCTTCTTCTGCAGTTGATTTACTTGAAGGGGAGCGGATGCTATGTTCCTGCAGACATATTTCAGTGAATGACTTTGCGCAGTCATAGATCTGTTCATCAGATAGTTTCATAATTGTTTTGTCCTTTCTCCAAATACTCGACTCTGGCAGGAGTCTGTATGGATTATTATAGGATATGACAAGCGAACAGGCAAGTATTATATGCTGATAACAAGCACTAAGCTTTTAAGGTAACGAGATGAAAGGGGTGGTGGAATGGGCCGATCAAACATCAGGAAGTATTCTGCATTTGGGAGGCAGGTAAAGAAAAGACTGATCGACAGGAACATGACGGCGCGGCAGCTGGCGGAGATGCTCGGCACCACGCCACAGTACCTGAACAAGATCCTGCACGGGGAACGCAGCGGCGGGAAGTATATTGAAGCAATAAAAAAGATTCTGGAAATAGCAGCATGAAGGGAGGCGTGGAAATGGATGGGATATATGTCACTCTCGACGAGGCTGCTGAGCTGGAAGGAATACAATATAAAACAATGTCAAAACGAATTGACCGAAGTCCTGAAAAATTTGTTGTTGCGAAAGAACAAAGGGAGGGAGGCGGAAAGGAGCTGACAATGGTTGCCGTCTCCTCTCTATCAAAGAAGGCAAGAACGGCATGGAAGGAGCGGGAGAAGCTGAAAGCAGTTGCGGAGGTTCCTGATCAGGATACGGGGAAAAAACCAGAAGCCCCGTGGTATGTCAATGAAGACATTGACTGGTTTATTGAAAACCATCGCGACAAGTGGTACAGGGCAATGGAGCTTGGCAACATCGTCAGGGAGTTTATGGATTATGAAGGCAAGAACAAGGTAGGGTTTGCGAGGGACTTCGCAAAGGAACGCCTTGGAAAGAACATGAGAACGCTGTACAGGTATGTTGATGACTACATGGAGGCGCAGGCATGGGCGGACAAGCTCCACAAGGCGGACGGCGGGAACTATGACTTTTTCAAGGTGCTCTGCCTGTGCCGGAAGCCGAAAGACGCGGGGACATTTCCAAGTTTCAGGCCGGAAGTCCGGCAGGCGATCAAAAACATATGGTTTAACAAAGAATTTGCACAGAACCAGGGCACGAAGCAGATGCTTTATGACAAGCTGGAAGAAGTAAAGGCAGCAAACAAATGGGAGAAGATACCCTCTTACAGTTCCGTTACGCGGTACATTGATTACCTGATGCAGGACGAGCACATGAAAAATGCCTGGTATCTCGCCAGCCGCGGGGAGCGTGAGTACCGGAACAAGGTCATGGTCAAGGGCGAGCGCTGCACGAGCGACCTGAAAGTGATGGAGCTTGTCATGGGCGACGAGCATACATTTGACTGCTGGGTGTCATACACACATCCAAACGGGAAGGTGACGGCGGTCAGGCCGACACTCGTGGCGTGGATCGACATCCGCAGCAGGATGGTCATGGGCGATGTCATATGCCACCATGCCAACAGCGAGATTTTGAAAGAGTCCCTGTTAAAGATGCTGTACCAGGATGCGGGCGGTGTGCCACAGTCCATCTACATTGATAACGGAAAAGATTACACTTCGAAGGAAATGACTGGGTATAACCGGAACGACAGGAAACGCATGGAGTTTGATGATGCCACAAAAGGCTTTTACAAGTCGATCGGTATTGAGGACTATCACAGGGCGCTGCCGTATTACGCATGGACAAAAGGCAACGTGGAGCGCCTGTTTGGTACAGTGTGCAGTAAGTTTTCCAAATGGATAACTTCGTACACTGGGACACTGACCGGATCGAAGACATTTGCAAAGGTACAGAAGGACGTGGACGGGATGCTGGAGCGCGGCGAGCTGATGACCATGGAGGAATTTTTCGAGAGATGGACATACTGGCTCCACAACGTATACATGCTCAGACCTCACAGCGGCCTGAAGAAGCAGGGCGAAGATTACACAACGCCGAAGGGATGCTTTGAGAATGCAGAGAGATATGAGAAGCCGCTCCCGCCAAAGAGCTATGCGACCACGCTGATGCTGAAATCGGAGCGCTGCTACGTGCGGAACGTCGGGATCAAGATGCAGGGGCTGACTTATATGTCGGACGATCTCTGTGATTATATCCATGAGTATGTTGATGTAAAATATGATCCGCATGATATGCAGACAGTTTATATTTTCCAAAACGAGAAACAGGTGTGCGAGGCATACGCGCAGGAGCTTCTGACATTTGCATCGAAGAATGGAGTCGAGCAGAAGGCGCTAAAGGAACACCTGCGCAGGCAGAAAATGCAGATCCGGAAAGACAAAGAAAGGCTGGAAGAGGCGAATGTATCATTTGCAGAATTGAACGAACAGTACACCGGATTTAACGAAGTGACCGGGGGAGTAGACCTCATGATCGGAAAGAAACCTGCAGGGAAATCCGCGAAAGTTGTCGCGATGCCGGAGGACAATACCTACCGGAATGGATTCCGCGGCAAAGGCACGGATGAGCCGCAGGAAGAAAGCGACTATATAAATAAGAAAGCAGAGGAGGCGTTGCGTGCATTACGGGCGCTTTGACAAATTAGATGATAGGAAGGAAAGGATGGGTTTAATATGGAAGCGTTGAATACATATGTAACAGAAATGACACTCAGGGAAAAAGTTGCAGGTATTCTCTCTGAGATGAAAATGACAAAGGCGGAGCTTGCACTCAGGATACAGTATTCGCGGAGTGCGGTAAGCCAGTACCTGGGCGGCAAATACAATTCCGATCCAAGGGAGCTTGAAGCAGCACTGGCAAAATTTGTCCAGGAATACGAAGCAGAAAAGCAGGCTGATGAGCCTGTGGCAGAAACAGGGAACCGCATGGTATCTGCGTTGAGACCGAAGATACAGTACTTTGAGAGCCGGGACTACATACAGACGATCGGTGTGTGCAGATCCTGCCAGGAGGACATGGGGCTCGGAATAATTGTCGCAAAGTCCGGATATGGTAAGACACACGCCCTGAAAAAATACGCAAAGATGCCAAGGGTTGCATATATCGAGTGTGATGATACGATGGCGTGCCGGGATCTCGTGGAGGCGATCGAGAGACAGATCGGCATACCCAAAGGCACAGGCGGCACTATATGGAGCCGGGTAAACCAGATCAGGGATTTTTTTAAC
The DNA here is from genome assembly GCA_947177165.1 of uncultured Lachnospiraceae bacterium. GTDB lineage: Bacteria > Bacillota > Clostridia > Lachnospirales > Lachnospiraceae > COE1. Next base: position 1,961 of record CAMWTP010000108.1, on the reverse strand, counting down.
ACAAATGAAGGATACCTGCTGATCATTGACGAGGCGGACAAGCTCATGAGCAGGTACACGAATAAAAAGATGGAGATCATACGCGGGATATTTGATCAGTCCGATGTCGGCATTGTCGTTGCAGGGGAGCCGATGCTGGAGGCGGAGATCAAAAGGGATCTCAAACGTTTTGCCAACCGTGTGGATTTTTACTATAAACTGAAAGGACTGTCAGAAGAAGAGATCCGTGACTACCTGGAAGGATACGACATCGAAGAGGCGGCGATGGCGGAATTTATCATGAGGGCACAGAATACACAGACCGGATGTTTCCGCCTCCTTGACCGGACGCTCAACAACGTGCTCCGTGTGTTGAAGGACAGCGGACAGACAAAAATTACATTGAAAGTAGTGAGCCAGGCATCAAGCATGATGATGCGGCAAGCGTGATCTGGAAGGAGGATGAATATGGTTAACATTCTGCACAATACTCCGGTGGTAATCGTCTATGTCATTGTGATGGCGGCATGTATCATAACCATAACCGCGCTGGATCTGAAACGCATAAGGCTGATCAGAAAGAACACCGAGGCGGTAAAAGAAAACACGGCAGTTTACAACAGGCTGCTGGACGAGACGGCACGGGACCAGAAAACCCGTGAACAGTACGGCAGGGCTGTGGAGTCCTACAGGGAAGCCGTGAACAGGAACACGAGGGTATACGAGAAACTGGTACGGCTGTTTGAACAGGACCAGCAGCAGACAGGGGGACAGGATGCATGGAAAAGGTAGTAATTATTATCAACGGCGAGTATGCGGAGGAGAAGGCGGAGGCCGTCAGGCAGCTTGTGACGGAGCAGGTGGTAGCAAACGGCATCACCGGGACGGATGTCTACATAGAGAAACAGTTGCAGGTGATGCCCTTCATGTCGATGGGAAGGAGTGGTACATATGGCAAACAGGTACGCAGCAGTTTACGCAATGGCTAAAAAGGCCGAAGTGACTGACGACGACCTGCACAAGCTGGTCAGTATTGTCACGGAGAAAAAGAGTTTAAGGGAGCTGGACGACTGTGAGCTTGTGGCCGTCACGGAGCGCCTGCGCATGATGAAGGACGACAGGGGACGCGGACGGAAGGACAGGAACTTCACTCACGGAGGAAATCCGGTCACGGAGAAGCAGCGTAAAAAAATCTATATGCTGATGAAGACAATGGGCTGGGACTGGAACCGCGTGTCTGGGCTTGCAAGGAAACTTTTTGATGCAGATGCGGTCGAGTGGCTGAGCCATAAACAGTGCTCGGATTTGATTGAGGCGCTAAAGGATATCAGTGGCAGACAGGCCAGCGATGGCAGGCAGCATTAAGGAGGAACATATGGCAGCAAAAAAGCGCATGACCAACAAAGAAAAGCAGGCGCGGGCAGCGGCAAAAAAACGCCTGCAGGCGGAAGGCATCCTTCCGCCGGACAAGCCAAGACTCAACCGTAAACAGTTTATCGAGGAAACGATAGCGGAGTGGGAAGGACGCGATAAAGAAGGATACCTGGTATGGAACCTCTACCTAATGCGGGCAGTCTTTTGCATGATGAGCCATCGCAACGCAGGTAAGATAACTCTTGAAGCAGTCGGAGCTGCGAAGGTATTAAAACTTACCATGAAGCTCCGGGAATTTGATCTGGAGCTGAAAAAGCAGGGACGGAACAAGTACACTGTTGGAGAACAGTATGAATATATAAAGGATATCATAAACGCATAAATAAGGAATTGGAGGAGAGATACTATGGCTATGAATTTTGATAGTAAGATGGATAAAGAAAAAACTATTATTTTTGTCGGAAACTTATTGATAGCAATTACGTGTCCATATTTGTTTTTACTGTCTGATAACCCATTTAAAGTATTGTGCGGAATTAAGGATAAAGAAGACAAATAAGGATTTGGAGTGTGTAAGCTAGAGTATGGAAAATGAAGAAGTGAACTAT
>CAMWTP010000107.1 GCA_947177165.1 uncultured Lachnospiraceae bacterium | reverse complement strand
ATATAAAAAAGATGGTAGAAATTGTTTTTAACCCTAAAATACGCGTCCCTGCTCCTCGTCTCATACTCCTTGAACTTAGTGGGGAGGTACTGTCCTGCCATCTCATAGGCATCTTCGAAACTTTTATATAATTCTGATGTCCCATTGGCATCCACAAATCGGAATGTGTCCACATCCAGCCCCTGCAAGATATCCTCCGCAGATACCGGCAGCCGGAACCCCAGCTTTTCGACCATCCGTATCTTGATGTACTGCATGATGCGGCAGGTCAGGTTGTCGCCGCCGAAATCCGTATCCCCGTTCTCATAGGCAGTCCCGATGCGGATATGATATGCCACCCTGTCGTCGTGGTACCGGAAACGGCATGCGCACAGGTCTGTCGTCCCTCCCCCGCAGTCTATAACCAGTGCCTGGTATTCCGTGTCCTCCTCCAGCTTCCCGGATTCCAGCATGCCGGAGATGGTGTTGTAGAGGACTGCTGCGCCCTCGTCCAGCATCTCCCCGTCCTGCGGCATATATTCCGGCAGGATGCTGTAGAATAATTTCTGGAACAGGAACTTCTGCCTGACAGGGCAGGTGACATGGATCTGGCGTACCCTGCATTTAAACTGGTTTTCAGCCGCCCTGATGACATGATGAAAAAACGCCCTGATGATCTCCTTCCTTGCGAGGAACGTCCGCCTGCCTTCCCTGTCCGTGATCTCCTCCTCCCTGTCGGGATCGCTGATCCACCGCTTCATGTCATAAAAGACGCTGAACCCCTCGTCGACATAGCTTGCGCCAGCCAGGTCTACCGCCTCCTGACCGAACACGAGGCGCGGCTTTCCATCCCGCACTACGGACACACCGGCAACAGAGGGCATCAGGCGGCTCCCGCCGGCAAATGTGACATGCTGGATTGTATCCTTTTTCATGTTTTCCGCAAAGGGAACTCCTCTGGTTTCCTCAAAATACTGGGAATCCAGACAGATGCCTGCCGCGGTGCTGGAGGAGCCGAAATCTATCACCAGCGGCATCCTCAGCTCCACGGGACTGCGGACTTCCACATCCATAAGCGGTATCCTGCAGGCTGACAGCCGCTCCGGCATATCCCCGTTTGTCCCGTAATAGAGGGCGAATATTCTGTCGGAATCCTGCTGCCGGAAACAGTACAGGTCATACTCCTTCAGGTCTGCCTCCCTGCACGGCATCCCTTCCTCCTTCACCACATACAGGTGCTCCTTATCCCCGGCATATCCCTGCAGGTGGAATATACCGCAGATCTCCTTTCCCCCGCTGACAAGCAGCGCGTTGGTGTTCTCCAGCTCACTGCGGTATGGTATCCGCACCCGGTCATCTGCGCTCATGGACAGTCCCTCATACACGATGAGCTTTGACGGGATGTGCATCATTCTGTCCTGCACCGGGACGATCCGCCGCTCCGCAAACAGCTGCTCCAGCACACGGGTGCCCGCGTCCGACTCTTTTCGTATCAACAGCTGTTCCCGCGTTCCGCGATAGCGCATGATAACGCTGACCAGCTCCTCCTTGTCCAGGGGGTTTAACATGCCCTGTATAATCTTCTCTCGCCTGCAGATTTCCCGCAGCTGGTGCGTGGTCATCAGTTCCAGCTCGCCTGTCCTGTACAGCTTTTTCTCCGTTTCTTTCCTGATTCCTTCCCTGTTTAAGATATATCCGTTCATTCCACACATCCCCACTAAAATATCACCATCTCATCCACCCCCATCGTCTCATCCACACCGATGATCCCGAAGTGGTTTTCATAAAAGAAATGCACAGTCTCCTGCAGCGGCAGGAACATGTCCCGCAGGAATGCCGCACGCTCCCGCTGTGTGTCTGTGTCCGCTGTTCCGAGGTACACGAGCAGCTCATGCGCGGTCTCGTTGTTCTCGTAGACCAGCGCGCCCGCGTACAGCCCCGTCACGGCTTTCCGGAACGCATCTTGGCAGTTCCCTGTCTTCAGCAGGTGCAGGTACTCCCGCACGATCCGTTTCTGCTCCTGTCTTCCGAACAGTGCAAAGCGCCCCGCCGCCTCCCTGCCGTACCTCCCTGCCCGGATGTCATCCGCTGCCAGGCTGCAGTAATAGTCCTCCCGTGACAGCCCCTCCCGCAGGTCGAGCTGTATGATATAGTGCATGCACACGTCGAAAAAAAGCGCCCTCGTCTGCGCCATCTGGTCCGTATTCCTGTCAAACAGCCTTCCGAATACGTCCCCCAGGCGGTAATGGGGATTGATCTCCACCCTGTCCCCCTCCGGCTCTCCGATATTTAAGTCTGTCACGGACACCTCTATGTACGGGCTCGGTGTGACAGCCTCCACAAACCGCAGGCTGTCGCGCTCCCTGTTGTTCTGTTCCGCCATCAGGACGGCTTCCCATGCATAATTCATTCCACTACCCCCACACACCTGTACTCCAGGAATTCCATCTGTAACTGCGACAGGATATACCGTATCTGGGACCTGTACAGGTAATCATGCGGTGTCTCCCCCTCTTTCCGGAAACGGAATAGCAGCAGGCTCCTCTGGTCTCTTGCGAATACCTGCGTACCGGTGAAACTGTTCATGTCACCTTCCAGCACATCCCCGCCGGGTATGCCCCCCGCCGCACTGCCCAGGATCTCATACCCGGAAATCCTGATGCGGAAAATCCCTGACATTTCCTCAATCTTGCGCATCAGCTCCCCAGGGGTCTGTATGAAGTTTCCTGCCTGCCGGAGATACCGCGCCGCGAAGCTGTCCTTCCTGTCGTTTGACAGCACCGGGTAACGGTATCCGTAAGAGCTTACCGCCTCCCCCTGGTGCAGCCTGCAGACCGACGCATCGCCGGGCGTTTCCTTCCTCGTCTGCAGGATAACCCTGTTTTTTTCATAGCGGATGGAGAGAATGTCCTCCCCTACATCCACAAGACAGCCATCTCCGCTGTCCTTTTCATCCCCGAGGTAATAGATGTGCTCAAAGACCACACCGTCCAGGCACGGGTGCCTGAACTCCTGCGACTGGAGCATCTTCCTCTGCATGTTCCAGAGGGGCATGGCATCCTGCCTCACCTGCTGCTCCCAGTTCCCCCACCGGAATACAGGCTGTGTGCCGGGAGGAATATCACCTTCCGGCACCAGGTCAAAAAAACGTTCCATGTGCCCCATGTGTACTGTCTGCCACGGAATATGGTTGCGGGAAAACAGTACGTATGTTCCGCGCATACACGTCTGGTACCGCTCCGGCTTCACAATCCGGTAACGGAGTGCCTGTCCCGTTGTTCTGTCTGTGGCATCCACGGTGCCCTGTCCGGCAAATTCCCGGCAGCCGGCATCGTCCGCCATAAGGTATACGGTCACGCATCTGCAGTCTTCCGGAGGGCTGGCATCCTCTGCACAGACCGGGTGCCAGTATGGATTGATCGGGTCATAATCTGCCCTGTCAGCGACTGTCATGGCGATATTGAAGCATTTCCACGGATTGTCCAGCCCATTCATGACCCGCTGTTCCAGCGCCCTGTATTTCGCCTCCGTCCACGCAAACATCTCCCCGAGGCTGTCTAACAGCAGCTTTTTTGCATGCCTGCGCTCGTCAAGGTCGTCAATTTTTCTCAGCTGCCGCTGTATGTAGTCCCTGTAATCAAATTCTTTTTCATCCGTCATCGTTCATTCCCACTTCTTTTCCATTTTCATCCGCCCGGCTGCACACCCGCGCCGCAGGCTCCGTATCCGTTGTTCTCCGCTTTTTCTCTCTCTTCCCTCTCTCTTTCTTCCCTCTCTGCCCTCTCTTTCTCCTCTCTCTCTTTTTTCTCCTGTTCTTCCTTCTCTTCTGCTTCTGCCTTCTCCTTCGCCTCCTGCTCCTCCTTCTCCTGCTGCTGCACTTTTTCCTGCTGTGCCTCCTTGGCATCCAGGAGGTCAATCTTTCCCTGGATCTCGTCCGCCTTGTTGTCCTTCCCGATCTCCAGATAGGCAGCCTTGGCATACTGGTAGTGTATCTTTGCCTGCGCGTAGTCATTCTGTTCCTCCAGCTGGCGCGCCAGGTCCTCCAGCGCTTTCGCGTCCTCCGCACGCGCCGCGGTCTCCTCCTGCTTCTCCTTCAGCGCCGCGATCTTCATGTTGAGGAACCCGATCTGTGCGGTATCCTCCAGGGCAGCATATTTCTCAAGGGCAATCAGGTAGAACACGTTTGCACCGTCATAATCGCCCTGGGCGAGTGCTTCCTCCCCCTGCCTGACAAGCTCCGCTGCAGCTGCCTGTTCTGCGGCAAGCGCGGCGGCCTGCTCCTCGTTCTCCTGCTCCCGCTCCTTTTTCTGTGCTTCCTCCTCCTCCTTCACTGCGCTCCATTCCTCATACAGTCTGTCCAGCGCATCCAGCGCCTGCTGTTTTCCCTCGCTGAAATAGATTGCGGACGCTTTTGCTTTAGCCTCCAGGTATTTTTCTTCCGCCTGCTCGTAATTGTCCAGCTCGAACAGGCTGTCACCCAGCTCCATGCTGTCAAAGACCTGTTCGTATTCCTGAATCTGCCCCAGCTTCCCTTCAATGTATTCCAGACCTGCGTTATCCGCATACCGCACCTGTTCCGCGGCCCTGATGTAAGCATCCTTCGCGCCCGCGTAATCACCTCCGCTGTAGAGGTCGTCCGCACTGATGACCGCCTCCATTGCCATCAGATACGCGGTGTACCTGTCCACAGCTTCCCCGTCCCTCAGTTTCCGCGCCTGTTCCAGCGCCTGTTCACACTCCTCCCTGGCACGGGGAAAATTACAGGCATCCGTGTACTGTACCGCATTGTTAAAATACTGCTCCATATCCGCCCGTTTCTGCATCCGGTCCCTGTGCCACAGCCAGATGACCAGCGCAGCAACCGCCGCAATGACGGCGATTGTTATGCATACTGCGGTTATTTTTTTGATTCTCTTTTTCCGGCTGGGATCTGTATATACCTTCTCGATGTAGACTGCCGCGAACGTATAGTTGTCCAGGTCGGCGGGCTGGCGGGAGAGCAGCAGGTCCTCCACCCTGTCGCATTCCTCCATGGGCTCGTTCCCTGCTTCCGCGAACACGTCCGCAAGCTCCCCCTCGTCCACGTTCTCCCATATCCCTCGCGTATACAGGGTGATGATGTCCCCGCTGCACAGCTTTTTCTTTTTTGATATGAATGGCCTGAAATGCTCCTGCCCGAGGCAGGAGTACAGATTGTTGCGCTCCTCGTGGCGGGCAACCCTGTCCTGCGTGATCTGTCCTTCATCCGCCATGTCCTGGCTCAGCGACATGTCCCGGCTTGCCAGTATGCACCGTCCTTCGCGGTACAGGCGCAGGCGCGTGTTGCCTGCCTGCCCGTAGCGGAATTTCACATAATCAGAAACCACCACTGTGACTGATGCCTTCAGTTTCTCGTAGCTTTTCCCCTGCAGGAGCTCCCTGTTGGCAGAACGCAGGTATCCTTTCAGTTTCCTTCTGCTGGTGCCCGGTTCCTTCTGGAATGCGTCTGCCACTGCGCTGATGGCCGCTTTCGCACTCTCGGCTCCGCGCATGTCTGTGATGCCGTCTGCGATGACATAGCAGGCATATTTATCCAGCTCTACAAATCCAAAATAATCATTATTCTGAAGCCGGCTTCCTGCCTCTGACAGGAATGCCGTCCTGATGCTGCTGTTATATTTTCTCATAAGAATCCCTCGACCAGCACGATGCTGGCATTATCCTTCTCCTTCTGTATCCCCGTGTTGACCGCTTCTATGATGTCATACGCCTTCTGCTGGCATTTCCCGCGCCCTGCCAGCAGTTCCTCCATGGTCTTCCAGTCCACGCCCTCGTACAGCCCGTCGCTCATGAGCACTACGATGTCACGCTCCTTTAACCGCACCGGCGCGTCAAAGAACTCAATCTCCCCGAAACCGTCCTGCCCCACGTAATTGTAGAGTCTCCTGTCCCCGAGCAGGTCCAGCGCCTGCTGCCTCGTGATGGAGCCTTCCATGAACCTGCCCTCCGCAAGCATGCCGACTGTGTGCCCCGTGGAGAGCGGCACCAGCTCGCCCCTGCGGTACACCGCAACCTTCACGTTCCCTGCCACTGCATAGTACAGATGGCTGTCCCTGATAAGCACCGCACCCACGCTGGCGCCTCCCCTTCCGTCGTCCAGCTCGTTTAGTATCGCAGCGTTCGCAGCGTGAAATGACCTACGGAAGAAATAGGCAGGATTTTCTGAGGACTGATAACAGGAGAACATGTCCTTCACTGTCTCCACCGCGATCCTCGATGACACCTTCCCGCCATAGTCCCTGCCCATGCCGTCCGCGAGCACTGCCATGAATGCATCCGGTCCCTGGCAGATCCCGTAGTTGTCCTCCTGCACCTGCCTGGTCCCTATGGTCATCGCCCTGCCGACGCGGAACCGCCGCATGACACGTCCTGTCCCCCTGCCGGCCGGAAGGAATCGCGCCGCGGTCAGCAGCAGTATGAACAGGTATACCGCCAGTATCGTAATCTCCCTGACTTCTCCCATATGCAGCGTCCCCCCTATTCCCATTTGAAATGCTCGCCGCAGAAAGGCATGAACAGAAACTGGCTCTCCCCCATCTCGATCACGTCATACTCCTGCAGCTGTGTGGGCGTGTACACCGCCTCACCGTTTAAGTACACGATGCCGTTGCTGTCCCCCGGCAGCATCACCGTCTTCCCCTGCTTCTCGTCATAGACGATCACGCAGTGGTTGCGCCGCGAGATCCTGTTGTCCCCCAGGATCTGGATGTCCATGTCGTCCGCCCTGCCGACGAAGTTCTTGCCCGCCATCACCCGGTAGTCCTTCCCCCTGCGCGGTCCTGCTACGCAGACCATCCAGCCGCACACGGGGTTCTCTTCCTTCAGGAACAGGGACTCCTCGATCTCCGTGTCCGTCTGTCCGGTGTCCTTCTTCTCCCTTGTCGCCGTCTCGATATTGCAGTACGGGCATATCGTCCCGTAGCGCCTGCTGGAAAACATATGGCCGTTCTGGCATCTGATCAAATTACTCATGACTGTAACTCCGCTCCTTTATTTTTCTTCTGTTTGTTCTGGTGCAGGTACGCCCCGTTTGTGAGCCGTTTCCTGCTGACACTGAAGCTGGTCAGGTATTCCCCCTCCCCGTCTCCTCTCTGTACTGTTACCTGCCCCGCAGCCGCAAGCGCCCCGGCAGCCTTTGCCGCCGTCCCGGCGCTTCCCCCGCCGGCTCCGCCTATAAGCGGCACCGCTCCCAGCGCTTTTGGAACACACTGTCTAAAATCGGGCGTCAGCTGTACATTTTCCTGCGAAAGTGGTTCATATGTCTTGTACGAAGCCGCCTGCAGACAGACTTTTTCCCCTTTACCGTTAAACTCGTCACCCATGTGGAACGAACTCTTTTTATTTCCCATCTGTATCTCCTCCTGTGTTGATCCTGCAGACTGTCTGCGGTTTTTCCATATAGCTGCCGCACAGCACTTCCAATTCCTCTTCCGTCAATAAGGAGCTGCCTGTAATCCTGTCCGCAATCCCCCGCGCCAGTTGCGGAAGAAATGTACAGAGCAGCTCCCAGTCATCCGACAGCAGTCTCTGCTGTATGTAAAACATTTCGAATTTTTCCAGCCGTATGAATTCCTTGTTTAATATGTCCTCCGCTTTCTCCAGATCCCCTGCGATCCCCTCATATACGATGTCCGGCTTCCAGTACACACAGTCCATACACTCATCCAGATAAAGCTTCTTATCCGACATCGCCAGCGCGGTCTCATGACTCTGTGTATATCCGCTTGATCCCAGACGAAAGAAGGCGAGATTTTTGATCCGCCCCTGCCTGCCCGTCTCCTGATATGCCGTCTGCACTCTGACCAAATGGTCTGTTTGCTCCCTGAGCGCCGGGAGCATCATAGTGTAATTTTTCTCCAATTTTGCCCTTTTCGCCGTTATCCGCTCCGCGCGGTAGTCCTGCAGGTAAACTTCCAGTTCCTTTGTTCGCTGCATATGTATTCCTCCTTTACAACGATCAAATACAGCTTCATGTTTATCAATGTTACATCACCAGTAAAATCATCCTAATACCATGGATCTACCTTTAGATATTCATATATTTCAGGGAGTGGTATCTCAAAATCAAAAATTCCCATTTTTCCTGTAGTTACTAATTTCCCCTTATATAAATAAAAAGTATCCCACTGATAAACATAACGTTCCAAAAAATCTTTACCTTCATGGTAAACTCCCTCCTGAGCTTCGTGAGTCAGAATATCCTTTTCTGTCACTGAAAGCCCTAATACAGGAAGGAGATGATCATTCTCTTTATACCTTCCACATGCATACATCCATGTCAGCAGACCATTCATATCAAATAAATCGTCCAACAATACTCTCTCCCCACTCTGCAGATTAATCGTCACCCCAAGGTCAGCCACTCCGTCATAATTCCTGTCAAAATCCCTGACCTGAATAGAATAAACAATGGAAAGCCACTCCTCCGATTTATACGCAATATAAATTTTTACTTTATCGAAAAGTGCCTGTTTCATACTTTCATCTTCCCAGCCCCTATTCATAATACATGTCCTTATTGGCTCCTGCAAAATTCTGTTGATACTCCGCTGCTTCTCTTCATCCTCCAACCCGGCTATCTCCACACTGGGAAATGATATTCCCTGACACTCTGCTGTAATCCCCTGTACTTCATAAATCTGTTCTCCTCGCAGAATGTTTTGTTCTGCTATGGTTTTCTCCTGATATACTTCAATCTCCTGATATAATTTTCCCCAATCACGTGGACTGTATTTTTTCTCATCTTGATCCAAAACGGGATACGGTATGATCTTCTCCTGTTCCAGATCAAGCGTGACATATAAATCATAATAATCACACCCTTCTGGCAGGGCAGTATTGGAGACATACCGAAAGCAGAAATACCGCTCAGAGCGGTATGTTATCCGTATATCCTGCATCCGCCACCAGTCCTCTTCCTCTGCATCAGGTAGCACTTCAACATAATGTTCCAATAACATCCTATTGATCCGTTCCTCCTTCTGTCTGTCATCTGGTATTTCCACCAGCAGAACCGGTACATAATAAGGCTGGATCTCTACTTCCCCAATCTGGTATACCGAGGAGGGATAATTCCAATGTCCCTCCCAGTTGATAAAATACGAGAACTGCTGTTGCGTTTCCGCACCTTCTCTGCCGGATTCTGCTTTAGATACATCCATAGATACTGCTGCACCATCATCTACGGCTTCCTGTTCTGATTCCGCTCCGCTATCGCTTATGGCTTCCTGATCCGGTTCCGTCCTATATGCACCCTCCTGCTCTGCCCCACTGCCGCATGAGATGCTTAATACAACCGCCATGACTACCATTCCGGCATATATCAGTTTATTTGCTTTTCTGCATTTGATCATATACTTTCTCCCATACCTCTGCCCTATCTTCCCATCCGTTGGGTAGGACAAATGATTGTCCATTTACAATTAATTGATTCTTCTCTATAGTATATGATCCTCCGTTTCTAATACTCACCAGTGCAGGATCGATTCCATTTACAAAAGAATTTGTAAAATATTGTGTGATCAGAAAGATGCCTTCACTTGCGCCATGTTTCGCCACATATGCATTCAAATTCTTTTCACCAGTCTTTTCTACTACACCCCAGAAATACACAGAAGCCTCAATCGGATAGTTATTCCCTATATGTTCTGCAGTATTAAAACCACTATAATTATCTCCTATGGCTTTTAGAAATTCCCGTTGAACTTTTTGCCCCGTCAATTGAATATATCCTGCTCCTCGTTCCCACCATTCGTAGTCGCCAACTCTAATTCCCCTCTCCCTAAGATCCTTCTTATATGCCTCCCATTCTTCATCCGTAAATGTTTCCGCTCCTTCTAACTTTTTGGTACAGTTTGCACTTTCACAAAGCATAGTAGCAAGCATCATATATGCACTTTCTCTTGTAGTGACTTTAAATGTAACCATAGCTTCATTCAACTTTATTAAGTCATCTTCTGTTGCTCCTTCCCATCCACTTGCTGTCAATTGTTCCAAAGTAAACTGAAACTGCTCTGATTCGATCTCTTCATTCTCTTTTTCAGGCTCTTCAACTATTTCCTCCTCCGTCTCCGGATTCTCCACAATCGTGATTACTCCCCCGTACAGGCACAATAAGTTGTCGCACGTCATCAATGCCTGGTCGTACCCATCAATCAGCTCCTCTATCTCTTCTTCATCCTTCTCCTTATTTAACTCCTTAATCTGGGACTTAAAGCTGGAACATTTTTTCCTTTCGTCTTCCGTATCACTGGCATATACATTGCTGGCACTATCATTTCTTATTATCAGCGTATACCGGTCATCATTATCGCCATACCCCCACTCCCGCAGCAATATCGGAATACATTTTGAGCGCTCTTTTCCATCGCTGTCCAGTTCCTTATCTGCGGGCTGCGGTGCCATATCACTGTATACGGGCTGGTATTTTGAATTCCCACATGCCCCGAAACTAAATATGTTTTCTTCCAGTTTACAATCTTTGCACGTCATGACCGGCTGATTCCGGAAGTACACACCATGATCTTCCAGCGCGTCAAGGCGCGTTTCCTTATTCCCGTGTGTACATGTCAATACCGCTCCCCTGAGAACATACTCATAATCAATTTCTTTGATCTGCTGGTAATAGTCATAATACTTTGCCATCAGTTCATTTGCGTACTGCTCATAGTCATAATATTCACTATCATGTAAATGTTCGCTCAATTTTTTCGAAAACCAGCCTTTTTCCTCAAATACAAATCCTTCCGTAACCGTATGGATCGTATCATTACTAAATTCATATAATGTCCCTTCAACAATAACCTTGCCTTTCTTCTCTTCTCCCATTCCACTCCTCCATCTCATCCATAGTATTTACCTATTCACACCCTATATGTATCCCTTATACTCCGCCCCACGTTTCCTCCACCGACCGGAAGCACTGGTCCACGATGTCCTCCCACTGGTCCATTACCCTCGGCGGGCAGTTAAAGACGCCGTGCAGCGCTGTCTTTGCCAGCCGTATGATGTACATGCGGTTGCAGGTCTGCCCGTCAAGCGCATATCCCTTAAAGCCAAACCAGCTCATCTCGCTGCCTTTGTCCGTCACCGTACTGTCCACGCGTTCTCTGATGCGGATGGATGGGTTGACATTTTGCAGGGCGTCCTGGAACTGGCTGCTCATCGCTGCCGTGCCGCCCTCATCCAGCCGGACGGGAAACACGTTAAATCCGAAGTTGACTGTGGAGTCCAGGCTCGTAACGATAACGTCCGGCGCATGGAGCGACGGGTATTTGACTTTCCTGACGGTATCCTGCATCGGCATAAAATGTTCCGGCAGAAATATCTGGATTCTGGTGCCTGGCAGGGTGATCTTCTCGAATGTGATGAGCTCGTCATCCACGTAGATCCCCGTTTCCAGTGTCGTATGTCTCTGGATTTTCTCAGCCTGCCGGGCTTCCAGTATCTGTTTATCGTAGTGGTTCATTGGTGCCTTCCTCCTTCTCAACGGCTTATTGTATA
>CAMWTP010000106.1 GCA_947177165.1 uncultured Lachnospiraceae bacterium | reverse complement strand
CCACGCACATAAATCTCGTCAAGGAAATAAACTTCTTCTTTCCTGCTGTCATAATGCACCCTGACAAACGCCGCAGGGTCTACTGCAAAACCAAAATCCAGACCTTGAAAAATGTAATCTCCCCTCATCATCAGTTCATCATCTGAAATATCCCTTACCTCGATATTCGGGAATACCTCGCCGCCGGTTCCTACCGGCTCACCCATATATTCATGGCGGTATGCCATCAGGTTTATATCTTTCAGGCGCTCCGCTTCCAGAATAAAGATTTCCCCAAGCCATTCCGGCGGTATCATGGTGTAATCTGTCAACAGGGTAATGCTCTTTTCATCCGGTATCTGTATATATCTATTCGCCCAATTATTTGCGCTAATTGGGGGATTAAAAGAACGGAACACGATAAAATCATCACGCCCACGCATTACGGACTGTTGGACGGAACGCAGTAGCAGTTCCCCCGGCAATTCTGAAAATTCCTCAAACCAGATAAAAGCGAAGCTGCCCTTCTTAGGCTTTATGGACTTTAACTTTAGAGCATCGTCAAGTCCACGAAAGATGATCTGTGCACCGTTGACATATTCAAACTGCATGGGGGAAACTTTACTTTTCCACAGGTGTGATACTCCCAAGGCATCAATCGCCCACTGTATCTGTGAGAAAACACTTTCCCGGAGTGTCCCTGCCACAAGCCGGAATACAATGGCGCTTGACAGCCCCGTCTTATCCCTCATTATCCCCAGTATTATCTCAATGCTCGCAAAGCTGCTTTTGCAGCTCCCACGCCCACCTGGAAGATTATAAAAAATATGTCCGCGCTCCTTTATATCCCGATGCAGATCATAATAACACGGGGCTATGATGTCTTTAATGTCCTTTGTACTGCCGCTATATGCTGTCAATGATCTTCACCGCCTCTGTTAAATCCACTTTCTGCTCCTGCTTGTCCCTCCACTGCTCCGGTTTCCGGTTTTTCAGCCAGAATATCTGTGCTGTTACATTTCCTTCAAGCGCACTTTTGAACAAAGCGTTCTCTACCTGGTAATCTGATACCTCTTTCCCCTTTTTTAGGGCAAGAAAAATCGGAATGCTTCTCTTTTTCCAGTTCAAAAGTGTTCGGGCACTGATGCCAATGTTTTCAGCTATCTGCACTTCGGTCAGCCCGTCTCTCGCCCATGACTCCAACAGGAAAAGGGTGTCTTCCTCCTCCCAATCATCCATTGTGATTCTTGCCACACTGTCACCTCCAATTTATTTCTTTCGTCTCTTTTAATCATATCGCAGAATGACAATTAATTTGTACCATTCTAAACGGCATTTTACATTGACGCGACTTATCCACAAAAGCAGGACAGGCGGAAAATATCATGCCCGCCCGTCCACTTTTCTTATCTGCCAAACAGCATATAGAAGAATGCAAACATAAGTATCATTCCAAGGTACAATGCAATGTGGTCTAAAATCAGTTGAAGACAATCTCTGCTCATCGGCTGTCTTTCAATCCTCGCCGCTTTACAGAATTTGTCCTTGTCTTTTTCTGCTCCCTTTATGGTATGGATAACCTCTTTGAACTTTCTCTTGTCTCTCATACTGCATTACCTCCCTCACAATCAATCGGTGCAAGATACAAACGCACCTCTGCCCCGTTTACCTCTATAGTATCCGTAACATATCCCCATACATAAAGGTCTATCGTCTTGAGTATTTTATCAGCAAATCCGTTTCTATAATACTTTACAACTGGTAATGTTTCGTTGCGCCATTGTTGATACTCCTCAAAAGACATATCACTATGTCTTAATTCTGTAACTATCTCCGCAATCAGCGGAATATACATAACAAATGCTTCGTATTCTGTCATGCCTGCACCGTCTTTCTCCTTGCTCTCTCCATGCGCTTACCGTTTATAACCCCGTAGGAGTATGCCTGCGACATTAAAATACAAGTAGGAATCTCTTTCTTTTCCAGTGATAATAATACATTTTTGATTGTGCGGTCCCCAAAGAGCACCACCCCTTGATGTTCAATCATATCTAAATCGTCTTGTATGTGTTTATGCTCTCTAAATTTATTTGCAACCTCCGCTGTCTCACTCAATCTGCCGCCCATCTTACCCCTGTATTTCTCAATCTGCTCGTCGCTTGCAGACAAAATTGTTTTTGCCAGTTTCAAATTATGATCATACTGCGGATTGTCCCTGTTCAAAACAAGATATCCTGTTTCACGATTGATAAACAGTGTAAGGCTCCCAAGAGTCGCCCCATCCTCCCACTGGGAAAGAAACGAGGAAGCCTGTTCAAACGTCAAATCGTTAATGCCGCAACTTGCAATTTTTAATGTTTCGTCAATTATTTCATACATACTATCATTCTCCTTATACTTGAATTTCCCCAGAAAATTTGCTACTATGTAATTGGATTTGATGTAGCAGCTTTCCGGCTGTGACTGCCCTGTTGATTCTCCAATATCAATGGGGCGTTTTAATATGTTGTCACGTCACCTGTGATACATATATGCCTGCTCTTACCGTTCTGGCTCACCGATATGCAGCCGTCAATATTCTTGTCTAAGCTGTCCAAAGATATGGATATCTCTGACAAGTTGTTGTTGATAGATTCCAGTGCATCTACCAATCGGGTTAATAATTCTTCGTTCATTTGTTCTCCTTTCACGTACGGGGGAATTTGGGGAAGGTAATTTTTGCATTCATCTTATATATATTTCTTTATTATTTTTCTATATATAGAAACTAAGAAGAAAACTTCCCCAATTGCCCCAGATATATTTTCTGTGTACTGACTGACATGTTTTTGAATACCCATACACCATGATTTTTATATATGCTGAATCCCTTTGATTCCATACTCTGATAAAACGTATTTTTTCCCACAGAATCAAGCTTTTCAGCCGCACAGTACCTTTCGTAATATTCAAAAACATCACTTCTTTTTGGGTTCATTCCAACACAATCTTCTATGACATCATCAACAAATGCCTGTACTGAATCAGAGTTTAATCGAAGCTTAGAAACTTCCCCTATACTCCCCCCACTTTCAAAAATTTTCCCTCTACTGTACACATTTTTTAAATGCTTCGTGAGAAAATATATAAACTCGGGGGACTCTTTTAGAATTTTCTGTTTCAAATTGGGGAAATAATCCCCGTCTTTCATTCGAACAATCAACAGTCTTCTGTAGTACCCATTGCTCTGCTCGTCCTCTACCAAAGGGATAGTATTTGCTGTAAAAAGCATCTTGGCTGTATTATAAAATGAAAACACATCGCCGCCTTTGTACTCTGCCGGGATTGCATCTTCTCCGCTAAGCTGCTTTATCAATGCTGTATCCCTGATCGGATTACTCGAAATATCTGATACAGAATTCAATAATTTCTGCATTAAAAATGTACTTTGAAATCTCTGGCTCAAATTCTGCGGTGAGATATGCGAAATGTTTTCACGTCCGACAATAAAATTGATATACTCAAGCGTCAGACTTTTTCCAGCAGAACCGGGACCGATAATATACATCATTTTCTGAAAGGATACGTCAACATTCAGACAGAGAGCAAAAAATTCATAGAGCATTTTTCTATCTTCTTCTGAAATCCTGCTTTCTAGGAACTTGCAAAATGTCAATTCTCTTTCATGCTCTGGAACAATGTAATCATGCGGAATCTGGTTTACTGAATGATACGCCGGGTTATGTTCTTTCAATTCCCCAGAAATAACATCCAGCATTCCATTCCTAAAATTTATCCAGTGTACTGGATATGTATTAGTCTCCTCTTCTGTAACAACTAAGGAATTTGTACACATCAGTAAAGCATACACTCGGTTAATGCGAATTGATGTTTTAAATTCATCATACATAAGTGCCTGAATCTGTGATTTTATCTTCCTGCCGTCCTTATCTTTTACATAAACACCACCAACATAAATATAGAGGACGTTATTGTAAATCATCAAATCCATATGGCTGATCAGATATTCAACAATCTTACTGTCAAATACATCTTTGGCAGTTCGGTTTCCATCCTTATCAGGCTTGCTAAATAGGTGGAAATCCTTTAAATCTGTGCCAATCTCCAATTGTATTTCCGTTTTTCTTCACTTCCTTTTCCTGTCTTTTTTTCAGTTCTTTCTCACATTCCAGCCTATACCAATGCGCCGCATCCTTTAATTCGGCATTATGAGCCGTTTCATACTCATTCACCCAGCTTTCATAATACTGTCTGGCTTTAGAGCACCCTGCGGCTTCCAACGCTGCTATCGCCTTATCTGGAAAAGATGCATCTGTCACACTGTAGCCATATATTCGTTTGAAAAATCCCTTTGTCAGATGCTTCATATCTGGCCTAATACTGGCGAGAAGTTCTTCCTTACTCGGTGATGTGCATTCCATAAAGCTTTTCCTCGAAATATGCTCTCGATACCTTGCCCGGGATTGTTAGATATCCTTTAGAAGCGAGCTCTCGATTCAACGTTCTGATAATATCGTAACTTTTCGACTCACTCACTTCCAGCAACTGCATGACATCTTTGACATTTAGAATCTGTTTCGCCATCACATAACCCCCTCTTCATTTCCTCACACATTGGCAGGATTCCGGCAGCATCACATAAAGCCATGATCTCATTGTGGCGCTGTATGAACTCCCTGCTGTTTACACCAAGGCGCGCTTCATCTACTGCCGCTATTTGGTCTAATTCTTCCCTTGATAGCATCAGAATCACCCTCCATTACTCAATGTGCTTCACAAATTCATCAGATACCATGAATGGTGTCTCACCCTCCTCATGATTGGGATTGTAAATCACATCAACACCGATAGTTACATTATCAATCTGCCTCTCCAATTCCAACATCATGCCGCTGTCCTCTGCATTGATTCCAGTAGATATCTTGCTTACTGCAAAACCCTCCATCATGCTTTCGCTTACTTCTGCATAATCTCTGAATACTTTCTTTGCCATTGTCTATTTTCTCCTTTCTTAGTCCTCTAAAATTTCTTCCACAGTTACGTTCAAAGCTTTTGCAATTTTCTGCCCGACTTCATCAGTACAGCGTTTGCCGCCTTTGATATAGTTAATTGTGGCTCTGGACACACCGGACAGCTCTGCAAGACGTTTTTGAGTCATGTCTCGCTTTTCAAGCTCTGTTATAAATTTGATTCTGTTGATTCTCATACTGTTTATCTCCTTTCTAAATCGTTTGATTTATTGTACTAAATCTTTTGATTTATGTCAATGCTTTTTTGTAGAATAATTTTTAATCTTTTGATTGATTTTTTTCTTTCTGTATGCTATTCTAAAATTCATAAAATAGAAAAATAGGAATGAAATCATGTCAAATATAGGAGAAAATATTAAAAGAATCCGTAAAGAAAAGGGGTATTTCCAAAAACAATTGGCCGAAAAGTTAGGAACAACTCCACAGAATCTCGCACAATATGAAAATGGAAAACGTATTCCCAAAATAGAAACTTTGATAAAAATAGCAGAAGCCTTAGATTGTGAAGTTTCTGATATTGACGAGAATATTATTGTTCATCGCCATACTGTTAAATTTGAACCCACACCAGAAGATATAGAACGATACAAAAAAGATGCAGAAGCAGAAAAACTAATTCAAAAAAAAGCTTCGTTTAAAAATATTTCAGAGGATGAGCAGAAAAAAATTGACAATTATTTCGAACGTAGAAGAAATAGTCTTGCACGACTTCCAGAACGTATTAAAGAACAAAAAAGCAAAATTGATAAAATAGGAGAAAATATTTTACTTGCTGATTATAGGGAACTTAATACAGAGGGAAAATCTGAAGCCAGAAAACGTGTATCGGAACTAACCGAAATCCCCCGATACACCAAAGCAGACGAACCCCCACAGGAATAATCCTGTGGGCACTAGGAAACAACCAAATGGGTGCATCTAAATCAGCGGCAGGGTGCTGATAATTACGGGCAGCGGTAAAGGGAAAATGTCCGTCACGTAAAACCAAATGAATCTAACCACGGACAAATGGCTGTGGTTGACAGTACCGCTATAACCGCCCTATCTGCCCCATACAGCAACTTTACATGCCATTTGATAGGAAGAACTATCAATAGTCAACTCACCCGTGTATGGACGGCAGGGAGCGTCAAACAGTATACTGTAAATGATGGGAGACTCACTGAATCAGGGCATCATATAGAGGTGTTCCATGTTGGAACATCCCATCCGCTTTGGAGTACACCATCGACAATGTGTCGAACCTAAGCTTCTTCCAGGAGCCGAGAGCAAAATTGCGTTGGGGTGAGACCCATTTGGGGCTGACCACTATTTAGAGGTGAGCGCAATCTTGCTCCCGCCCCAGTCCAAAGTTGGCTCCGGCAGGGACAGGCCAGAACGTCCCAACCTTAACCAGCTCAATCCTGAGTTGGCTTGCACCATGATAATATAATATGTTTACCTGGGGAGCCGGGGGACGTGCTCTCACCCAATCCGAGACCCAAACGGAAGGTGGTGGGTATTATGAGTACATATGAGGAATTTATGGTGCTTTTGACTATTGGACTTCTGATTGTTGCAATTCTGAATCTGAAAAATAAAAAATAGCCGTCCTGCTCCTGAGAAAAGTAGACAGCTATTTTTTACTTGAATAATTTTCGCCGGGTCGGGTGACTCGCACTCACCTTCCGGCTCCCCTGTTAAGCATATTATACGCCATAAGTGCAAATTTTTCAACCATAATTTGAGAAGACCCCGGCGTTGACGCGCCGGAGCCTTTCAGATAGATACCATAAAGGATTATGATATACCACCTTCACCCAAGGACAGTATACCATAACCCTTTATAAAATGCACCCATTTTATGAAAGGAAGATGATAAATGCCAACTTACTATGATGAATCAACCAAAACATGGTACTGCAAATTCTACTATACCGATTACACCGGAGCAAAGAAACAGAAAAAGAAGCGCGGCTTTAAGCTTCAACGAGAAGCCAAGGAGTGGGAACGTACCTTTCTTGAACGACTGCAGGGCACACCGGATATGACCTTTCAAGCCCTCTATGACCTCTATATTGAGGATATGAGCCACAGGCTTAAGAAAAGCACGCTAGACAGCACAAATTATGTATTTAAAGGCCGTATACTGCCGTATTTCGGTGACAAGCCCATAAACGCCATTACTGCCGCAGATATCCGCGCATGGCAGAATGTACAGATTGACAGCAGCGCATCAGACGGATACCTTCGGAATATGCACAAGAAAATATCTGCCATCATGAACTATGCCGTCACATATTATAACCTGCCGTCCAACCCATGCCATAAAGCCGGCGCAATGGGCAAAATTACCCGATCCATGAACTTCTGGACGCTGGAACAATACAGCCGCTTTATCCGGTGTATAGAGGACATCAGGATTCACGCCGCCTTTCAAGTGCTTTTTTATTCCGGTATGCGGTGTGGTGAAATGCTGGCACTCACCCTCTCTGACCTCGACTTTGAAAACTGTACTATTAGCATTAACAAAACACTATACCAGCGCGGCAAAGAAAAAATAAGCACTCCCCCGAAAACAGACAACAGCATTCGCTCCATTTCCATGCCTGCCGCAATCATGGAAGAAGTACAGGCTTACATTAATAAAATATATGGCATACAGCCGCAAGATAGGGTATTTGGCTTTACAGATATGCCCCTGCGGAAGAATATGACAAAGTATTCTGAAAAGGCCGGTATTCCCCGTATACGCATACACGATTTAAGGCATTCACACGTTTCACTGCTGATTAATATGGGCTTTACTCCCCAGCTTATAGCAGAACGCATAGGCGATACTGTGCAGATGGTAAACAGCGTATACGGGCATTTATACCCCAGTAAGCATGAAGAAGTTGCCGACAAGCTAAACCAATTAATAGTACCAAAATAGTACCATAAAGGGCTTTCCAGATACGGAAATGCCCTGTTTTACTCTAATTGTTTATCAATAGAACGGTGTTCCCACTGTACCGCAATCCCTAACTGCTCATTTTTGTGATATTAGCCATATGCAACACCTACATTCTGCCGATAGGATGCAAATGGGCGACAAACACCGTGGCAAAACCGGGAGTACACGGGCCGCCTTGTGAACTTCAAGACCGAGAAAGTGTCCTACAAGGTAAAGCAGAGCACGGAGAACCCGGAAGAAAAGCAGGTAATCTTTGAGAACCACCACGAACCAATCATAGACCGTGACACATGGGAGCGTGTGCAGGAGCTACGCAAGCAGCGCAAACGCCCTAATCTGCTATGATGAAGTGGGCTTGTTCTCCGGCATACTCATCGGCCGAGCGTTTCACGGAGCTTTCGGCAGACTACGAAGCCGAGCAAAAGGAACTGAAAGAACGTGCCGCCGTTCTGCAGGGCGAGCTTTCAAGGACGCTGGAAGCCACGGCAAACGCTGAAAAGTTTATGAAAGTGGTACGCAAGTACACCAGCTTTGAGGAACTCACCCCTACCCTGTTACGGGAGTTTGTGGAGAAAATCGTAATCCACGAATCGGAAGCCCTTGACGGGAAACGCCGGGGGAAGCTCCGCAGACAGGAAATCGAAATCTATTACTCTTTTGTCGGCAAGGTAGAACTGCCCGACTAAAGCCCGACCCGTCCGGCAGTCAGCCGGACAGGGAACGGCAAAATTTTTTACACTTCTTTTACTTCTTTATCTCACATGAGCAAATAATAATGGGAGGATAGCCAGATGACATTGAACAATTTCGCAAAGAAAAATTTCAGGCGCATTATCATTATATTTTTAAGCTGTTTTGTTTTCATGATGGGAACGATCTTTTATCTGTTTTTTAATGCGTTATATGTGCAAAGTAAGATAAAAGAAAAAGTTTGTGCAACTGTATTAAAACACGAAGATGACCTGCTTGCAACAATAAATGAGTGTAAAGATAATCAGAAAAAGGCGCTTTTCTATACTGATGTAAATAAAGATGACGCGATATATTATAAGGAGCTGAATAGCAAAACGGTTAATACAGTATTTAGAAAGTTTAGATTGGCATATATCAGTTGTTATGAAAGCAATATAGTAGTTTTTTCAGTTATGCCTACAATGATAAGCGTCTTATGGGATAATTATGAGTATGGTTTTTATTATACAGCAGAAAACCATACTGTTAACGTTTTTGAGGGATTACAAGAATGCGACAAAGAAACAGAGGGGATAGTGATCGGAGGAAAATATTGGTATGGAACAGAAAAGATAGAGGATAACTGGTATTTTTATGAAAGGAAAGTAAAATACAATGTAAACTTTTAGAATTCACAGTGATGTCGATAAAAAGCTTTAAAAGGTGAGGAAGCTATCCTGCAGCCGCTTGCGGGGACGCCGGTTATGGCAGGTGCGGGTGAACGGCTGCTGTTTGCAGGGATACTGTAGGAGGTACAGATCGCTCATGAGGGCGCAGCGTATCATGTGGAATTAACAGGAGTTTCCGCAACAGAACAGCTTGATCACAGCAAAAAGAACAGGAGCTTCTGTTGTCAGATAAGGAGGTATCCCTGCCCGTCTGGACATTTGGCTTGTTTTTGTTCCGTAATATCCACGTTCCGCGAATAAAGCCAGCGCAGCCTGAATAAT
This sequence comes from uncultured Lachnospiraceae bacterium, assembly GCA_947177165.1. Lineage (GTDB taxonomy): Bacteria > Bacillota > Clostridia > Lachnospirales > Lachnospiraceae > COE1. The sequence goes on along the minus strand of CAMWTP010000106.1, from coordinate 2,187 downwards.
TTTCATTTTGCTGGCTTCCTTTTGCTCTTTCCAGGTCAAAACAGCATAAGAGCCATTTTGACATTACCGGATTCCGTGTTATAATGAAAGGGAAGGAAAATTTCATTTTATTAACCGGGAGACCTGACGGGCTGTAGGTTTTATGAAATCCTGCAGCTGGCATTAACAGAGTACACTTGTTGTAACATTAACAAAAGAGGGAAGTAATATATGGAAGGTACAAAGATAAACAAAAAATATAAGGACAGACTTTTCAGATTAAGGTTTGGATCGGAGGAGTATAAGGAGGACATCCTGTCACTGTATAATGCGCTGAACGGGACATCATACGACAATCCGGATGACCTTACAATTACGACGATAGGCGATGTCATTTATATAAAGATGAAAAATGATGTGTCGTTTCTTTTGGATGGAAACATTCCGCTCTGGGAACAGCAGGGGTCTGTAAACCCCAACATGCCTGTAAGGGGACTGATGTACTTCGGTGATCTGTATGACCAGTATATCAAAGTGAATAAACTGAATATTTATGGGAAAAAACTGCAGAAAATACCAACCCCGCAGTATATTGTCTTCTATAATGGTACGGAGGACTATGCCCCGGTCACGAAGCTGAGGCTGTCCGATGCTTTCATCAATGAGACGGACAATGGGGAATTTGAGTGGACAGCTACGGTATACAACTTAAACAGGGGGAAAAACGATGAACTGCTGATGAAATGCAGACCCCTGTACGAATACATGGAACTGATAAACAGGATACGTGACAACCAGGGAGACGGGATGGATATTAAAAATTCAGTGGATGCAGCTGTTGACAGCTGTATTGCAGACGGGATCATGAAAGATTTTCTGATCAAGCATAAAGCGGAGGTGATGAGTGTGTGTCTGACAGAATTTGATGAAAAAGTGTATACAGAAGGCATACGTGAGGAAGGTCGTGAGGAAGGCCGTGAGGAAGGCCGCGAGGAAGGCCGCGAGGAAGGTCGTGAAGAAGGTCTTAGGGCACTGGTATGCAGTTTGAAGGATTTCCTGCCTGATTTTGAATCTGTGTATATTGCAGTTGTTAAAAATGAAGAATATGCAAATATCTCAAGGGAGCAGGCAAGAAAATATTATTAACAGGCGAATGATAACCTGTATGCAGAGGGCAGGAAATGATGTGAAATATACAGCGTCCGCAAATATTTCAACGGTGGCGGAAAGCATTATTATACAGAAATTTCGCGGACACTTTGCGCCGGAACCGGATCTTGAAGCGACAGTCCATGTCCACGATTTCCGGATGACGCTGGACGAGGTATTCAACTATATAGGGCAGGAAGAACTCCCGGAGCGCTGTTGTCAGATAAGGAGGTATGCGATATGACGATGGCACAGTTTTCGAGGGATGATATCCTGATCTATCAGGGTCGCGAGGAGGGCCGCGAGGAAGGGCATTAAGGCGTTCATACTTGACAAAATGGAAGACGGGGTGGCAGTAGGCATCGTGATACAGAAACTCCGCAAACACTTTATGCTGGATGAGAATACTGCAAGGCAGTATTACAGGACATATGGAAAATAGAATGCCCTTTTTTTAAATAAGTCCGATGCATATACGAGACAGTCATTGTAGTCTATGTGCACCGGGCTTTTTTAATGCGGGGAAAGACAATAAATGTGGACGACAATAAACAGGCGCGGTATACTATGTACAGAGGAGAGAGGCCATGATACAGGAATTAGGCATCATGCTCTGCAAAGAGCGTGAGAAAATGGGTGAAAAACAGAAGCGTGTGGCGGACGGAATCCTAAGCATATCCGAGTTGTCCAAGATGGAGCGGGGGGCTCTGGAGATAGATTACTTTACTTTGCAGGCATTGTTTGAGCGTCTGGGAAAATCCATCGATAAACTGGAGCTTGCGATATCCAACAATGAGTATGAGTGCATCTCGTACAGGGCAGAGATCGAGCAAAGCATAGTGGAGTGGGATTATGGGAAACTGACGCAGCTGATTACGGGATATGATGCATACAATGATGAAAGGCGATCTATTCACAAACAATACAAGACCGCACTGCAGGCGATCGCGTGTTATATGGAAGAACAGGATTATGCCCGCTGCCTGCGCAGCATGGAGCAGGCACTGAAATGCACCCTGCACAATGACTGGCAGGAGGCGGTCAGGTCGGGGCAGCGTC
>CAMWTP010000105.1 GCA_947177165.1 uncultured Lachnospiraceae bacterium | reverse complement strand
TATGATGCGCAGAATTACAGTGAAGAAAATTATAATACCGGAAGCTACGATGTGCAGAATTACACTGAAGAAAGCTATGATACGCAGAGCTATGGTGCTGTAAACTATAATGAACAGAGTTATGGGAACAGCGGCTATGGCGTTGAAAACGATCCCAACGGGCAGTACCGAAACGAGAACTTCAATCAGCAGAATTATGCGGGCGGACAATATGCTGAGGAAGACTATAACCAGGGCAACTATTCCAATGAACAGTACGCTGCAGAAGGTTATGGTCAGGAAACTTATCCGAGTGGGCAGAATAATTTTGTCGATGACGGATATGGAAATCTAAGTTATGTCGACGGCTCCTATCAGGACAACGGTTATACGAGTGAATTTTATGTTGAACAGGCTTATGACGAAAACGGTAATCTGATCAGTCCTGAGTTGTATGCTGACAGTGATTATGCACAGGATAGCTATGATTATCCACAAGGTGAAAGCATGCAGGATAATAGTTATGCAGAGCAGGCAGGTGCGCCGAAAGAATATCGCAACGGGCTTCATTTGGTGCAGAACACTGCTCCCCCCGCTGGAAATGCCAGTGATATGAGCCAATACAATACGATCAATCTGCAGAAAGTAGTGGCCGAGAGCATGAAAGAGCTGTTTCCTGATGACAATGATGACGTGTTTGCGGAAGATCGGGAAAAATATAATTCGGGTGCGGTTATCAGTAACACTGCAGGAGATACGAGAATATTTGCGGGCATAACTGATTTGGATGCCGCAAAGAAAAAAACTGGCGGATCTATGGATTCTCAGACACAGACAGGCCGGGTTAAGATTTCGCAGATGGTCACAGGCGTGTTGGAAAAAGCACCAGAACCGCACACGGGAGCCATTAAAAAAGTGTTGGTTCCGGGGGATGATGCGCGGTCGATTAAATCTGACTCCAACATAGAAGAGCTGCGTGATACTACAGAGAGATCCGTGGACGAAGAGCACAACCGCATGGAAGACAATGACGAGAATGTCTATCATGAGCAGCGCATTATGGCTGCGAACGAGACAGAGGAAGCGCCGCAGGCTCAGACAACAGGTCCCATGAAGCTCGATGAAGTGTTGGTTGAGTGGGAGCGCATGAAGCAGAACAATGCCAAAAAACATCAGGAGGAAATCAAAAAGCGGGTACTGACACAGACGGGTAAAATATTTGCTGATTTTGATCATTCGATCAGGAGCGGAATACTCGGGGAGCTTGAGCGTGAGGAGAAAGAAGCGGAGAGAAGCAGCGAGAAGGCGGGCAGCATTTCCCGACAAGGGAATGTTGTCACTATGGCCCAGAAGAGTAAGGACGGTTTTCTGGATGCGGATGTCACTGGTGATATACCGCGGCAGTCAGTATCGGAGGATGATTTCGAGATTGAGTATGTGGCGGATCAGAAACAGCCGCCAGAATCGCAGGTGTCTGCAGAATCAGGGAATCTGACAAAAGGCATAGAATCAGATCAGCACAAGGAACGTGAATCGGACGTGGAGGAGGAAGAATTCATGGAGTTGGAACAGGCTGCAGCACAGGAGCCTGACACAGCGACAGATGAAGCGTTCCGGGAAGAGACATACGCAGGGCAGAAAGCCGAAGAAGAGACCGGCAAATACGCACAGGGCATGACAACAGAACAGATGGGACCTTATGAATCTGATGAGCGCCTTGGGGAAGCAGAGCAGGAAACAACAGAAAATTATGAGGCTGGCGGGGATGCAGAAACGGTTTATGACGCAAACGCAGGGTATGAAGCGGCAGATGCAAACATAGTGAGGGCTGAAGACAATACATATACGCAGAAGATCTGCACAGAAGGCGTTGATGAGTATGATGCAGAGAATGCGCCCTATATTGGGGAAATATTTGCACAAGACAACGATGGATACACGGTGGAAGCATATCCGGAAAATACGAGCGGATACACCGGGGAAGCGTATCCGGAGAGCGTAGGGCAGCATAATGAGGAATCTTATGCGCAAGACGCAGGCGAATACACTGCACAACTATATTCAGACGGTGTCGGCGAATATACAGCAGAACTGTATGGGGAAGATACAGGTGAATACACTGGAGAAGTCTACGGGGAAGATACAGATGAATACACCGGGGAGGCCTATGCGGAAAATGCCAGTGGGTACACTCAGGAATTGTATGCGGAGGAAAGGGATCGCTACACGAAGGAAATTTTTGTCGGGGAAACCGGCGCGCCCTATATGGATAAAAGCGCATATGCAGATGCATCTTATATGGATGATGCTTATGATGACCTGGAGGATGCATACAGTGATACACCAGATAATTCACGCAATATAGAACGCCGTCAGAATGACCGGTATAATGAGAACGGTCTTGATCCCGAGGATGCGGAGAGCATTGCGGAGATGGCAAAAGAGGACGCGTTGAGGACGCAGGAAATCAAGATGAACACCGCCGATTTGAGTTCCCTCTCCGAGAAGATCGTCGCCACGACAAAGAAGGAGGCGAGCGGTGCAAAGCGCGAGGAAATCCGTGATTTTACACCGGAGGAGCAGACGCTGTTTGAGAATTTTGCCGTTACTAAGAAGATCAAGAAACAGATCATCTATGCCCTTGAAAATATGACGCTCGCGGCGTATACTGGAAATGTCATCATCACAGGTGATGCCGGGCTTGATACTGTCAGGATGGCGAAAAACCTTATAAAAGAGTATCAGGCATCAGATGAAGGCTTCTCGGGAAAGCTTGCAAAGATCACCGGTGAAAAAATCAATCAAAGAAATATCAAAGATGTCTTTGAGAAATTGAACAATGGTGGTATTATAATAGAGAAGGCAAACGGTATGAGTGAGGAAAAGCTGTACGAGCTGGCGACAAACCTCAATCAGGATACCCTTGGAATCGTAGTCATCATGGAGGATACAAAAAAAGAGATTACAAAGCTTTTGGAGAAACAGGCGATGATCGTGGATTACTTCAATATCAGAATCGATCTGATGGAGATGGATAACAACGCGCTTGTTGCTTACGCCAAAAACTATGCCTTGGCTTTGGAATATTCCATCGATGAGTTAGGGACACTTGCCCTTTACACCAGAATTGCAAACATGCAGAGCGGAAACCATGTGGTGACGAAGGACGAGGTGCGCGACATTATAGATGAGGCAATCTGGAAATCCAAAAAATCGAAACTCAAAAACTTTGTTGATGTACTATTTGCGAGGAGGTACGACAACGAGGACATGATAGTTCTAAAGGAAAGGGACTTTATGTAATAAGAATGGAGGATTTTTATGAACAACACAGACACAACTGTATTTATCTCTGATGCGGACCAGTACGTATTTGGGCAGGGAACACATTATGAGATATACAAAAAACTAGGCTCACACTTCTGCAAGAAGGGGAAAGAGGACGGTGTATTCTTTGCAGTGTGGGCGCCAAACGCAAAAGAGGTATATGTCATCGGCGAGTTTAACGACTGGGATGAGAGTGCCTCGCCGATGGAGCGTCTCGGAGCGGGCGGAATCTATGCCACATTCGTAAAGGATGTGAAGGAAGGGCAGATGTACAAGTATCTGCTGGTGCTTCCGGATGGCAGAAAGCTTTACAAGGCGGATCCATATGCGAATTATGCGGAGATGCGTCCCGGCACAGCATCCAGGGTGTATGATCTGGATCATTTCAAGTGGACAGATAAGAAGTGGATGGCAGAGCGCGACAAGAAGGATATGAACAAGGAGCCGATGGCAATCTATGAGTGTCACATTGGTTCCTGGATGAAGCATCCCGACGGCACGGAGGATGGCTTCTACAATTATCGCGAGTTTGCAGACAGAATTGTGGAATATTTGCAGGAGATGCCTTACACTCACATAGAGCTGATGGGTATCGCGGAGTTTCCGTTTGACGGTTCCTGGGGATATCAGGTGACAGGGTATTACGCGCCGACATCCAGATATGGCACACCGGATGATTTCCGGTATCTCATTGATTTACTGCACAAAAATGACATTGGTGTCATCTTGGACTGGGTTCCTGCCCACTTCCCAAGAGATGCGCACGGATTATGTGAATTTGACGGCACATGCCTGTATGAGCATCCGGACAAGAGACTTGGGGAGCATCCGGACTGGGGGACTAAGATTTTTAATTACAGCAAAAATGAGGTTCGAAATTTCCTGATCGCCAATGCGCTATTTTGGATCAGGGAATTCCATATTGACGGACTCCGGGTGGATGCCGTGGCGTCAATGCTCTATCTGGATTATGGCAAGCAGGCAGGACAGTGGGTGCCGAACAAGTACGGCGGACATGAGAATCTCGATGCAATTGAATTTTTCAAGCATTTGAATTCGGTTGTACACGGAGCACATCCCGGCGTCATGACGATCGCCGAGGAATCGACGGCATGGCCGAAAGTAACAGCGGCGCCGGAGGATGGCGGTCTCGGATTTTCTTTTAAGTGGAATATGGGCTGGATGCATGATTACTGCGAGTATATGAAGCTCGATCCGTACTTTAGAAAAGACAACCACTACAAACTTACATTTGCCATGAGCTACAACAGCTCTGAGAATTACATTCTGCCGTTGTCCCATGATGAAGTGGTGCATTTGAAGTGCTCTATGGTCAATAAAATGCCAGGCTACGAAATTGACAAGTATGCAAACCTGAGAAATCTGTACACGTTTATGATTGGCCACGAGGGTAAGAAGCTGTTGTTTATGGGACAGGAGTTTGCGCAGGAGCGCGAGTGGAGCGAAGCGAGAGAACTGGACTGGTTCCTTCTGGAGGAGCCGCTCAACAAGGGGATGCACGATTACATGAGCGAACTGCTCAGCATATACAGGAAGAATCCGTGTCTCTATGAGATTGACAACGACTGGCTCGGGTTTGAGTGGATGAATCCGGATGACACGGACCGCAGCATCTACAGCTTTGTCAGAAGAACGGAGGACGGCGAACAGCACATGCTTTTTGTCATCAATATGACACCGGTAGAGTATCCAAAATACAGGGTAGGTGTGCCGATGAATACGCAGTACAAATTGCTGCTCAACTCCGATGACAAGAAATTCGGCGGAAACGGAAATAAGATTCCGAAGACGCTGAAGGCGAAGAAAGGTCTGTGTGACAACAGAGAGCAGTATATCGCATTCCCGCTGCCGCCATTGACAGCAGTTGTATTTGAGTTCTAATTTTGTAAAAGAATCTTAAGAAAATCTTTCGATTTCATACACCTTCTTTTTTCGTTTTGATTGATAGACTTGCTTTATCAGAAGAAAACGAAAAGAGAAGGTGTTTTTATGAGTCTTGAAGTGATCACTTCCTATTTTACACAGTATGGAGCAATTGCAATATTTATCATAGTCCTGTTGGAGTATATGAATCTGCCGGGATTTCCGGCGGGTGTGATCATGCCGCTCTCCGGGATATGGGCGGCGAAGGGAAATATCAATTTTTTCTGGGTGATGATCATCACGCTGGCGGCGGGGGTGGCCGGCAGCTGGATTTTATATTTTCTGGGCTATACTGGCGGCAGTCTGCTGCTGGAAAAATATCTGCGCAGGTTTCCGAAGCACCGCCCCGCCATTGAGCGGAATTTTGAGATGATACGCCAGAAGGGCTGTCTCGGAATCTTCCTCAGCAAGCTGATACCGATGGTTCGGACACTGATATCGATACCGGCGGGGGTGCTAAAAATTAATTTCGTGAAGTACAGTATCAGCTCGGCGCTCGGCGTATTCCTGTGGAATCTTGTCTTTGTCGGTGCAGGATATTATTTGGGAGATGCGGTTTTCGCGTATATTCAGATATAGCAGCAATCAGTTTGAGAATGTCAGAAAGTGTCTTTGTCCAATATTGATATCAAGCGGGGATGCAGTGTTTATTTATACTCACGACAGCCGCAGCCGCGAAGCGGCGTATTTCCTTATGCGGCTGTGTGCATAACTTTATAGTGAGCGGTCAGTCTTTTCGACCGCCAGTATAACATGTCCTGAAAGGAGGATTTTTGTGAAGATTGCTATGATGACAAACAATTATCTGCCGTTTATCGGCGGCGTGCCAGTTTCCATACAGCGGCTGAGTGAGGGACTGCGCAGGGAGGGACACCAGGTTACGGTTTTTGCTCCTGCTTATAAAGAACAGATGGAAGATGACAATATTATGCGGTATCATTCGCTGATCCAGGGGATTGTCAACGGCGCATCGGTGCCGAACAGCTTTGACAGGAGAATTGAGGAGGAGTTTGCGAAGGGAGATTTTGATGTGATCCATGTGCATCACCCCATGATGATCGGGTGGACTGCAGTCTATCTGGCGCGCAAGTATAATGTGCCGCTTGTGCTGACTTATCACACGCGGTATGAGCAGTATCTGCATTATATCAAGGCATCCTGTCTTCAGAGAGCGGTTCCTTTATATATGAAAAATTATATGAAGTTCTGTGATCTGGTCTTTGCGCCGACACCGCTGATGCAGGATTATCTGTACCGGATTGGCTGCGAGGCACCGGTGCGCGTGCTTCCGACAGGCATTTCGGATAGCAGCTTTCAGGCAGACGAGGCTGTGGCATCAGCGCTTCGCAGCAGGCTTCTTGAGAACGGCGGCAATAGGCGGAGATATCTGTTCTGTACAGTGGCGCGGCTGGCCAGGGAGAAGAACCTGGAATTTTTGTTCCGTGTACTCTCAGGGAGAAAAAAGACAAAAGGAACATCCGATTTCCGGCTTGTGCTGGTAGGGGAAGGACCGGAAGAAAAGCATTTGAGGAAGCTTGCAGTCAGGCTTGGCCTTGAGGAGGAAATCTATTTTGCAGGGCGCGTGCCAAACGGAGAAATAAAAAATTACTGCCGTGCTTCGGATTTGTTTTTGTTCTCATCACGCTCAGAGACACAGGGGATCGTGCTGCTTGAGGCAATGGCAGCAGGGACGCCGGTGCTGGCGGTGCGGGCGACTGGAGTGAGCGACATCGTTGTCAACGGTGTGAATGGATTTATGACAGATGTGTCAGAAACAGAGTTTGAGGAAACGCTGGATGCCATGCTGCAGAGTCCGCGCGGGCATCTGGAAAAAGGAGCCGCGGACACTGCGCGTATGTATCGGGTTCAGGATATCGCAAGATGCGCAGCGGACTATTACAAGATGGCTATGGCTGCTCATGAATACACGGACACAATTGCCACAGAAAAATTCCTATTACACAAAATTAGTGGTATACTGTAACTGTAAGTCATGCAGAGATAATTGTGCACCTACAGGGCGTATGCTTCGTATGAAATAAGCTGCCACAGATGACAGGAATCGATTGCAATCGCTCACGAATATGAAGAGATATATACCGCGTGGCAAAACGATGATAAAAATTTAAGAGGGGAAAGAGATAACATGGAAACATATCGCATTTTGATTGTTGAGGACGATAAGGAAATAAGGGAGGGAATCGAGATTTACCTGAAAAATCAGGGCTACAGCGTGTCGCAGGCGGCGGACGGCATCGAGGGACTGCAAAAGATTGAGTCGGAGGAATTCCATCTCGCCATCGTCGATATCATGATGCCGCGGATGGACGGCATCACAATGATGATGAAGGTGCGCGAGAAAGGTTATGAGTTTCCGGTCATCATGCTCTCGGCCAAGTCGGAGGAGGTCGACAAGATCATGGGACTGAATATGGGAGCGGACGACTATGTGACGAAACCATTCACGACGATGGAACTGCTCGCGCGGGTAAACTCTCACCTGCGCCGTTATCAGCGATATCTCGACGCGGTGACAGAACAGGAAAATCATGACCGCATCCATGTGATTGGCGGTCTTGAGTTAAACGAGGATACAGTGGAGGTGGCAGTGGACGGAAACCCGGTCAGGCTGACGCCGATTGAGTTCAAGATTTTATTGCTATTGATGAAAAATCCGGGGAGGGTGTTCAGTGCGGATGAGATTTACGAGCGCGTGTGGAATGAACAGGCGATCAATACCAATACAATTATGGTGCATGTCAGAAAGATTCGGGAAAAGATTGAGATCAATCCGAATGACCCGAAATATTTAAAGGTGGTGTGGGGTGTTGGATACAAGATTGAAAAACAATAAAAAGGCACTGCGCATGGCAGCTGCGATCGCCGCGCTGGCTGCCGCATGCTTTGCGCTGATTGCGACATACTCCAAATATCATGTGGACAATTATTATGTACAGCATGACAGTGATTTTGAGAGCAGTCTTTTTGTCGAAATTCTGCTGCAGTGGAACTATGTGCTGTATCCAGAGGTGCTGGAAAAAAGCGGAAGGAGTGACAGCACAGAGGATTTGTACCTCTCGTTTGAGGAGGAGACAATAGCGGAGATTCATATAGATGACTACTATGGAACGGAGCATGTATATCAGGGGAACAGTGAGCAGCTGCAGGCAGAATATATTTCCGAGCTGCACAACAATCTCCTGCGGACGGACGCGTTATACACATCAGAGCTTAGCATGAAACTGGATTACTGCGCGATTGACACGGATACACAGGCAGTACTGAAAAATACGGCCAGGAATATCGAGCTGTTAGCGGAGGGTGACAATCAGGGATACCGATATTACTTAATCGTGCATTATGACCAGAACGGTAATATATCTGACATGCGCGTCAGCAGCAGTGATTCGGAACAGTTCCTGAAAAATGCGCAGCTTGCGGCAAATAGTACGGATTCCCTGCTGCTGGATGAACGGCAGAGAGTGACGCATTATATACTGATGAATGACTCCGAAGTGGCAGACAGGAGGGTGACTGTCACACAAAATAATCCGCAAAATGCAATTTTTATTTATGCCATGACAGCAGAACAGATGGAAAATTTCAGCCAGTTACCGATTTATTATTATGATGGTGATGGGAGAGCACTGGTCAGCCACTATATTGGCACCTACAATAGAGAGATGATGTATTACATCAGCGGAGTGGGCAGGTGGTATCAGCTGCTTCTCGCGGCCATCACGATCCTTTTTGGATTTCTCTCACGCTATCGGCCGCAGAGTATGGCAGACACGGTGGCTACAAGGCATTCTGCGGAACTGATCTGGGGGATTCAGTGGCTGTTGGCAGTTTTTCTCTATTCTTTTGTCGGGACACTTGTTTACCTGGTAAATGAGGTTTATTTCATAACTGTGCAGATCAATTTTCTGGTGATGTTTGCTGTGATGTTTCTGGTGTTTAGTGCGTGGTACTGGTGTCTGCTGAGTATCCGTGATATTTTTGGCGGACCGCGTGCTTTTATCAGGAAAAGGAGCCTGCTGTATCGATACTGGGGATTGCTCAAAGGTTTTGTCAAGAGAAGCCGCGCCAGATGGAAGGCTGCATTGACAGGCGTGGATTTGGGAAAAAATACGACACGGCTTTTGAAAAGGCTGGTCATTCTGCAGCTTGTCATCGTGTCACTGATCTGCTGCTTCTGGGTTTACGGAGTCTTTATTATGATCGGTTATTCTGTTGTGCTTTATTATGGATTGAGGCGCTATATCAGCAGAGTACAGTCACAGTACAGGAATCTGATGCAGGCGACGAATGCGATTGCACAGGGAAAATTTGACAATACTTTTGAGGGCGATTTTGGGATATTTGAGAGCTATAAGGAGGAACTGTATCAGATACAGGGCGGATTCCGCACTGCGGTCGAGGAGGAGGTCAAGAGCCAGCGCATGAAGACGGAGCTGATCACAAACGTGTCACACGACTTGAAGACACCGCTGACAGCGATCATCACCTATATTGACCTCTTAAAAGAGGAAAATATCACAAGCGAACAAAGAAAGTCCTATCTGGAGACGCTGGAGCGAAAGTCGCTGCGATTAAAGGTTCTGATAGAGGATTTGTTTGAGATCAGCAAGGCGAGCAGCGGCAATGTCAAGTTTGAACCGGTCTCTGTGGATATCTGCAATCTCATGCGCCAGGTGTACCTGGAGCATGAGGACAGGATGGCTGCAAACGGTCTTGATATGCGCTTTGATCTGCCAGAGGAGAAAATAATCCTGCAGCTTGACAGCCAGAAAACTTATCGGATTTTTGAGAACCTGTATATAAATATCACGAAATATGCACTGCCCAACACGCGTGTCTACGTTCAGGCGAAGGTGCTGACAGAAATGACAGAAAGGCAACCGGACCATGCATACAGTGATAAGCTTTCCGGTGATATTGCCCCTGCCCGGAAAATCCATATCGAGCTAAAAAATATTTCTGCACAGGAGCTGACCGCAAGTCCGACAGACCTGACGGAGCGCTTTGTCCGCGGTGATGTCTCGCGAAACACCGAGGGAAGTGGGTTGGGACTAGCGATTGCCAAGAGTTTCACGGAGCTGCAGGGCGGGATATTTGGCATTGAGATCGACGGGGATCTGTTCAAGGCAGTGATTGAGTGGCGATTGTGACGGACTGTCCACCATATCAGTTTTAGACATGCCGGGCGCGTCAGAATTTCTGTGTAAGTTTTTCATGAAATCCTGTAAATCAGGTATTTTACGAATGCTCACAGGATCATTCTGACACGCTCAGCCTGTCATTTTCAGGAGTTATTTCTGAACAGTCTACAATATTTTTTCGTAAAGATTGTACCAGGGAAGGCCATATGCCTCATACCCCAGACTGACGGTTCCTATCAACTGATACCCGTTCTTTTGGTAAAGCTTCTCCGCAGGAATATTATCTTTTACAACATCAAGCCGGATACTGACACACTGTTCTTTCCGTGCCACCTGTTCAGCAAACATCAATAATTTTGTCCCTATACCGCACTTTAGGAAGTCAGGATGGACAGCAAGAGTATAAACCACATAAATATACTGATAGTCATCTGCTGTCAGCCATTTACCGTTTCGATAGCCTTCTTCTGGCTCGTGTCTTAAAATAATCGTTCCTACAGTTTTCTCTCCAATCCGGGCGACATACAGAGCATTTTCCGCAAACCCTTTTTCTGCATCGGAGCGAACCGGATAAATATTTTTCTTCCACCCCGGATAATTTGTGTGCGTCTCTAAGTGATCGCATAAATCTTCGTACAACTTTTCGATACAATCAAGGTCTGCTTCCACAGCTTTTCTAATCCCGATGTCCTGTTTCACATTGAGAACCTCCCTGTTTTTCCGTTGGTTTGATCGATGATTTGAGCATTTAATTACCATATTTTGTAGTCTCTTCACGTAATCGTTCTACATCATTTTGTGAATAATCAGGTATCAGAGATGTAATTTCATCCGTGCTATAACCCTGTTCGATCATTCTTTTTGCAATATTTTGAATAGATTGCTGTTTTTCTTCTTCAAAGATCTGTGCTACTTGTGTCATTTCAATTGCCCTCCTTATTTTACCAGCGGTTTTCTTGTCAATAACCTTGTCCGTAAAAACCAGTATCCCTGCAAGTGTGAAAATCTGTTGTTTCTTATCCTGGATCTTTACTGCGAGTTCCACCGTTTCACGAATCTTTTCCTGTTTTTCTTCCTGTGTGCGATAGGATAATGGAAGGATAATAAATTCCATCAGTTCTTCATCGTTTAGAATCTGATTCTTTTCGACCTTATCCCTGAGCCTGCTGAAAATTTCTTTAGAATTCAGCTCTGAAAGAAATGCTGTTTCTATTTTTATACTTACAGCTCCAATGTTGTATTCAGCAGATACTTGTGTGCGATTAATATCGCCCGTATAGATGACTATCATGTGGATTATGGGACAGTCCGTCTTGTCCTGTAGATACCTGTTTGCTATTCCGGTTACGTAGTTTAAGTATTTTATCTTGTCCTGTTTCTCATAATTACTTTCGTAATCCACAAGGGCTATACTGCCGTCTGCCAGCTCAAACAGATTATCCAACCGCAGTTCATTGGCTTTTACTGTCGGAATATTAGTGGGAAGCACCTGCTTTACTT
>CAMWTP010000104.1 GCA_947177165.1 uncultured Lachnospiraceae bacterium | reverse complement strand
CGGGACGCGTATTTAAGGGTTAAAAACAATTTAACCCATCTTTTTTATATCGCGGAACTGGTCAAAAAATTTTTTTATGCGCGGGCGGGGGTTCTGAGGGTGGGGATCTCTTCCAGAGTATATGAAAACAGTGATATCTCATGGGTACAGGCGGACAGGTGGAAGCTGTCCGTGCAGGAAAACGGCGGGTTCAGGGTGGTCAAGGAGTTTCCGGAGATCACTGTGAACCTGTACGAGGCCAGTCTGGTCATAAGAGGAGACATTTATGGAATAATCCGCAAGTTTATGGAGCCGCTGTACAGGGGAGACAGGATACGGGACTTTTCATTCCTGAGGCTGGCAGGCCAGTCCTGCAAGATCGACCTCTTTAAGGAAGCGCTGAAGGAATTCATACCGGGACGGATGATACAGTTCCGGCGCAGCGGCAGGGGAACTGCAGGGGATACGGAGCTGAAAATGGGCTGTGTGGACGGAGCATTAAAGTATATCCGTGACAGGCGGCTGGGATACACACAGGTGGAACTGCATACGGACAGTCCGCTGCTCCCCTACACAGTCACCGCCCATACCCACAACGGGAGAGAAGTGGAGCTGGTGAACGGCTTCCTGCGTGAGGAGCAGACACAGTATGTGTCAAGAAATCTGGAAGACCTGACACTGTATCTGTACCTGAGAGACGCAGAAGGACGGGAGCGGTACCGCTTCTGCCTTGACTGTGATCCGAAACGCTTCCGGGAAGTGACGTATGAGGAGATTCGGAAGGTGCACGGGGCACATATCGCACAGAAGGAGACGGACAGCATTGTGGACAGCGAGATGCGTTTCTTCGCGTGGAAGCGCTGTGCGGACTGGGGCTATGTGATCGTGCCGGTGTACAGGAAGGACGGAAAGCTGTACCTGGGAGACGGCCAGTTCTACCCGTTTGAACATGAGGGATGGACCCAGAACTGCTATGACGGCATGAAATAAAAGAATAAAGGAGCAGCATATGATGGAACACATATATCCGGCGTTTGAGCGCGGAAGGATCATGAAGAAGGAACTGCTGTGGGCGCTCAGGGATTACTCCTATAGTGCCCTTCAGATCAAATACCAGGATTACGCTGACGGCATCCTCTCAGGGTGCGGGGTGCGCCCTGAGGGCAGTATCCTCCGTATCATGCCGGGGATGATCAGGTGCGCGGATTTTATCTTCCTGATAACAGGCGGGGAACAGATACCTTATGCGCCGACAGGGGAGTATACCAGCCTCAAGTTCCGGCTGAAGGATAAGGAAGAACTGCCGGACTACACCAGATACCTGACGGAGTTTGTGCTGGATGGATGTCTGGAGCGGGGAAAAAATGAAATCGAACTGTGCAGGTTCAAACTGAAATCGGGGGCGGAACTGCGCACGGAGTATAAAGACTTCTATGACATACAGACAGAGTATGATACCGTGAACCTGGCGGATGCCACATGGTCAGCGCCGGGACAGAACACCCTGTCAAAGGAAGTCACGGATTATTTTGCGCGGAAAGTGCTGGAGTGCGGAAAGGCGGAGGGCACGGATGTCCAGTTTGCGTATTTCCTGCTGCAGGGGCGGGAGGCGGCAGACTACCGTGTGCTGACGGACTATATCCGCAGGAAGACAGGCGGGGAATCGGATGACGGACAGATGGATACCAGAACCGCGTTCCATAAGCTGGAGGGTATACTGGACGGGATTCGGAAAGGAGCCAGCGCACACAGGCAAGGCCGGACAGACGGGGAGCGCAGGATGATTGTGTGGGATTGAGAGGAAAGGAGACGAAAAAAATGGGTGTAAGTTATCTGGTAACAGGCGCCAGACTGCGGTGTATATGGGGCAGCAAGCCCAGCCAGCTGGTCATAACGCAGGGGCACAACTGCGCCGCGGACGGCAGACCGAAAGCGAACTGTTCCGACTGTAAGAAGGAAGAGAATATATTTGATTTTGGCATGTGCGGGATAAGCAGCTGTGGAAAGACCTGTAAAGAATGCATGTCGCTGGCAGACAAATGGGTAAATACCGGCGGCAGTTCATGGAAGCTGGAGAAGCTCAACGGGGATACAGCCCTGACCATGGACAGCATACTGCTGTGCCGCAAGGGAGGGATCATCGTGCCCGAGACATCAGGCCAGGGCGATGTACGTGAGATAGACTGGAAGCAGCTGATGGCGGGCTATCCGGTGCTCGGATTCGCGGCGGCGCTGGGTAAAATGGGATGTTCCGTTTTCGGCTTTGATCCGGTCAACCTCAACACAGGGAACTTTATCTATGAGAAAGAAGACCTTATCATACACGGGATCACAAGGCTGTCCTTCCACGTCACCTACAACTCGATGGAGGAATACCGGGGAGGAAGCCTCGGGGAAGGCTGGCATCACAATTATGAGATATCGGTTGAGGACAACAGGGAGGGGATGATAACGCTCCATCTCGGTGACGGGCAGACCGTGCCATACCGTAAAAGCATCGGAAACCTGTACACACCGCTGTTAAAAGGTACAGGACTGATAAAACAGGAACCAGGCGGCTATCACTATGCAGCCGGGAAAGGGATGGAATATACCTTCGACGAAACGGGCAGGCTGCTGACAAGGAAAGACAGGAATGGGAATACCGACCATTTTGTATATAACAGCAGCGGGCAGCTGGCAGAAGCAAGGGGCGCTAACGGCGGCGTCCTGTATTACAGGTACAACAAGGAGGGGAACCTCTGCAATGTCAGGGACCATACGGGGAGGGAAGTAAATCTCCGGTACAGCTACCGTGTGCTGTCCCAGTACATCAATCCGGGTCCTTTACGTACAACGTGGAAGGAAAACTACTGACAGCCAGCATCGAAGGCGACCAGCTGTTGGAAAATATTTGTGACAAGTCTGGGCATCTGATAAAGACCACGGATGCGCTCGGACGCAGCAGAGAGACACTCTATGATGACAAAGGACGGCCGCAGCAGATCATCCTGCCGGATGGCAGCCGTATAAGGCTCACCCATGATGAGCGTAAAAATATCAGCAGCGTCACGGATCCATACGGTGTCGCGGTCACCTACGGATATGATGCCTTAAACCGTGTCATCCAGGTGACGGACAATGAAGGGAACAAGGTATCCTACCAGTATGATGAGAGGGACCGCCTGCTGTCCGAGACAAACCAGGAAGGTGCCGTCAGGAGTTATACTTACGATGAGAGCGGGAGACCCATCCGGATTACGGATTTTGACGGCGGGGTCACGTCAGTCGAATGACCTATCCGGACGGTACAAGGGTAAGCTGGACGTATGACAGCCTCCTGCGTCCCACACAGATGAAGCGGACCGCGGAAGGGAGGGAGACACTCTGGGTTGACTATAAGTATGACCAGCTGGGAAGACTGTCAGAAAAGAGAAGCTCAGGCGGATATGATAAATGCACTGGGGCACAGAACCGGGAGGAGCGCGGGCGGCCAGATGGAAGAGTACCTGCTGGATCTGACAAAGCCGTACCACAATCTGCTGGAACTCTGCAGGGGGGAACACAGACAGACTTTCTACTGGGATATGGGTGTGTCAGCCATGGAGGACGAGAACAGGATCATACAGTATTGCCTGTCAGATGAGCTGGGGAGCCCGCTCCGTGTTCTGTACCAGAATGGAAACGGGGACGCATACGGGTATGATGAATTTGGTGTGGATCTCTACGCTCCCGAGGCGGAACAATACGGGGGGAAGAGGTACAGCCGTCAGGGAGAGCGCCAGCCGTTCGGCTATACAGGGTACAGGCATGATGACATCAGCGGGACGTACTTTGCCCAGGCGAGGGAGTACCAGCCAGAGGTGGGGAGATTTGTGTCTGAGGATGTTATTCATGGTAGAAATACTGTACCAAAGACGCTGAACAGGTATGGTTACTGTTGGGGGAATCCGATGCAGTATGTGGATTTAAATGGAGAAGATCCCATAACAGTTATGATAATTATAGGTCTTGCTGTCGCAGCAGCGTTAGGGACGACAGGATGTGGCGCAGAGTTTGATGAAGAAAAAAGAGTGCCTCTTCCCACTACATTCAGTGATTATGAATATGAACATGATTTGGACGAATACAACTCAAAGGAATATAAAAAGTATACAAACTGCTATGCATATGTCTTAGATATTGTAGTTGATCCGATCACAGGAGAAAAGTTTAGGAAACATGATGGGAGTGATAAATGGGCTGCACAACCAGGAATGTTTTCTCCTTCGGAGCCCTTTGAGGCTGATACTACTAAACAAAAGTATATAAATATGATTACAAATGATATTGAAATATTAGGTTGGAGTATACAAAAATACGATGCAGATTCGACGGAAGATTTAACTGGAGGATATTTTATTGCAATGGCATTGATACCCATGGAAAACGAGTATCATTTTTATAGGCAGGATAAGGATGGGACTTGGTCATGTAAGCGAGGTGCAGATAGTGTTGAATCAGGCATAGAAGATCCACAGGTTGATGCTTTTGAAAACGGTTATGACCTTTTTGGAGGATATTTTTATATAATAAAGGAGTGTGAGTAAAGATTGAATAAAAAGCACACATATAGGTTGGTGCTAATCTGTGTTTTAATTATTTGTATAGTTGCTGTAACAGGAAGATATGCAGAAAGAATAGCACAGTATAAAACAGTGCGTGGTTTTGCAGCAGATTATACATATTATGACAGAAAACTCTCAGTCAAAGATTTTGAACAATTTGGATATGATAGTACTTATGAAGAAATAATTGAACGTCTCGGTATGCCAAATGGATCAGTAAGTACAAATAGGTCATTGCCATACTATGAATTGAAAGATGGAAGATTTGCTGTATGTAGTTTTACTCAAAAAATATTTATCTATATTGCAAATAATAAAAATATAGAATATTATTTACTTCCCGCTAAGTTAAAAGAAAAAGGTCAGACTCTGAAAGAAAGAGAGGTGGCAAAAGCAAGGCAGTATGAGATGAATGTTATTTTGGGGATTTTGGAAATAAAAGACTGGAAGCTGGCTTCAGTTGATTCTACAGATAAAGCATTAGGAGAATATACTGCTGAAAAACTGCAACAGTATACAGGTAATGATAACACAGTGGAGATATCTTATTATTTTGGTTCTTATCATGAAAGTGTGCAGCTTCCCCTGATTCAGACCGTTTGGATCTATGAAGAACAGAAGCCAATATATTTTGGCTATGTGCTTTGGGATACAGCTTTGGATTGGCATGAATGGTATATAGAAGATGATGCAAAATATTTGGAAGATAGGGACGACTATATCGAAGTAGCTGAAAAATATGAACTTAAAAGTCAGAAAGAGCTCTTAACTGTTAGCAGTAAGGAAGATTTGGCTTTGATCAGCTTATTACCTCAAAACATTGCAAATTCACTTACAGAATATTTGGTGAAACAGAAAATAATTAGGGATAGAAGAAATTCACGTTTGGAGTTCTGGGGTGAAGACGGAAATGGAAAATATGTATGCCTGATATCTGCAAATCCGTGGAAGAACGGTTGGGAAATCGATGCAGACAGCAGGGGAACAAAATATTACTTTGTGACAATGGATACTTTGGATGGTGCAGTTATGTCGATTAATGTTGCGCAGTTAAATCGCAGACTTTAGGAGAGGAATACATTGAATATTAGGCGCGAAGCTGCAGACAGTCCGGCTAAGAAATGTCAAGAGGAAATTTGAAAAATTAAAAAAATTTATTTATTCATGTTGAACTTGCCTGACTGTTTTGCCGTGGAATCCAGACCGAAGTAGGCATAAAGTTTTTTGACGACGTAAACGGGTCAAAGGAACCCATTTCCGCAATCAGGACAACGGCACTTAGGAATCCAATGCCACGCAGGGATTGGATGCGACAGATCCGGTCATAGACCGTTTTTCCTGTAGTTTGTCCACGGCTTTGTGAAGTTCTTCCAGTATTTCGTTCAGATGTTTCTGGTATTCCTGATAGGTATTTATGTAAAGTCTGATATGCAGGGCACAGCTTGGAAGCGCACGGTCGAAAACAGAGGCATCTTCTGCGGCGGCACATATGGCATCATACTTGGAAAGGGCGTATCTTTCACCAAAGCGTGCAGTTTCCCGGATGATTCTGACAAGTTGTTCCTTTGGTGCGGCAGGCATGTCCGCATACGGGTATGATGAATTTGGCGTGGATCTCTACGATCCCGAGGCGGAACAATACAGGGGAAAGAGGTACAGCCGGCGGGGAGAGCGCCAGCCATTCGGATACACAGGGTACAGGCATGATGACATCAGCGGGACATACTTTGCCTAGGCGAGGGAGTACCAGCCGGAGGTGGGAAGGTTTGTAGCTGAGGATGTCTATTGGAATGCATATAATTGCATATATAGTGATAATACGGATAATTCTAAAACTAATGCAGAAGAGGTAAGGAATCTGCTGGGATATGGGGTTGATGCAGGATTTGGGATTGGCAGCGTTAGTATAGATTTAATAGGATTAGATTGGGAGAGTGATGAAATTAACGGATTCAAAATTTCAGCAGGTGGTGGAGCAGGAATAGACATTCATCTTGCTAAACCATATACAGAGGAAATATACACTTTTAATGTATACGAATTAATTCTAAAACTCTTAGGAAGGAGTGAGTATGGGAATAGGGAGATATATGATGATGGCTGTCTGTCTGTCGATTGATCTGATATGCATATTGATGTTGAGAAGAAATCTGTACAAACTCTATATGAAAAAAGAGAATGGAAAAGTGCAGTCCGTTTCTCAAAAAGTATCAGGCCAGGAGATATATAAAAATCGTAACGATACCGGGAACAGATTTCGTGTTTCCGGAGGAGGAGAAATGGCTGGTACAGAATATGGAATTGAGGGCAGCGATTGTCATTTTTTCTGTCGGAATACTACCTGGAATAACTCTGTTATTAGTGACAGGATCATTAGGGTCATGGTCAGTTTTATTATTCCTGTTCTTGTACATGCTGTATAAAGGCTTCCCGACGAACCGGTGCAGGCATAAAACAAGGATGAAGTATACGACAGGTCTGTCGTGTGAAGAAGTGGTTGAAAGACTCAGAAAGGAGGCGAAGAATGAATTTCTCTTTAAAAAAGAAAAAGAGGATATAAAAGATAAAATGTATATACTTTCTGTGAATGGCAGACCGCTTTTTTATTGGAAAGGTGTCCATGAAAATGCCAGGTACAGGGTATTGGTAACTCCGACACAGGAGGGCAGCGCAGTGTGGTTTTATTTATCAGGGTGCAGGGATAAGTATGGACTAAACCGGTATGCTGAGCAATTAAAAAGTTTTATGGAGAAAAGGGTTGATGCAGCCAGGGCTGAATAAAATCAGAACCTGACAATGATCAACAGGTGTATTCAATGAAAAAAATCAGATTAGTGAAAGTGTTATGTATCGTTTTATTATTTGTGTTATTTATGGAAAAGATGTGTATACAGGCTCGTGCGGCACAACTGGAGCTGGAACCCGATCCATCCGGAAACGGCAATCCGTTTCAATTTGAGATTTCCTATACCTGGACTTCAAAAGGACAGAAAATACGTTCTTATGACGTATCAGAAAACGGGCAGATTGCCATTGTTTTTTCAAATAACACGATCGGGGTGTTTGACCATGACATGAATTTCTTATACCAGTTATCATATAAGACCAATGGTGCATCCGGTGTATTATGGCTGGGTGAAAGTCTGCTGTTTATCGACATTCGTTCAGATGCTGCCATAGTATGTAATGATAATGGACAGCCGGAATGCTTTTATAAGATAACAGGTCCTGTCAATTATAGTTATGAAGTTTTGGGAAAGCGTTCACGAAGGCAGGGAAATGAGGAATATTACTGCATAAGAAGTGATGGAAGTGATTCATCATTGATTCATTATGGTTACTATACGATGCTAAGGCGCACGTCGGAGAATGGAGAGGAAGAAATCCTGTATGAGATGGAGGTGTCGCGTGACCAAAAGTTCATAGAACACGGAGGTATCATGTTTTCGCTGGCAGCAATTTATGGTATTGTGGCTGTTGTGATCTGGGTATGCAGAAGAAGGGGGTAAAGTACAGGGATTGGAAAGACATATATGACTGTATAAAGGCAAAGGAGGAATGCAAAAATGTCAACATTAACACAGGGAGACCTGCGGATCGAGTGTGCAGTTCCTATTACGGATATCCGAAGCTTCTACATGGAGATACGCCAGAATGACCACGCCGTATGCTCTGTGGCTGGACAGGCTGGAACTGCGCATTGATGCCCTGGATGACACCTTTTATCTGGATACGGCGGAGGCATCGGCGTATTACCGTGCGGATTTCCTGCAGGACAGGTTCCGGAAAGACCTGGAATGTTTATATGAAAAAGCCCGGCCGCGTTTCATCAGGATACAGAACCATGAGCTGGTCCGGATCAGACCGGCATACGCAGAATACTATTATTCCCTGCTGTTTTGCATGACGGAATCCCTGACGGGACTGATCCGGGAGACCGTTGCCGGGAGCGGGATTGAGACTGTGGAACCACTGGAGGAGTATTATGAAGAATAAAAAAATAATAACCGTTTTAGTATTGTGTATCTGTGCCATTTGGAGCGTATATGTCGTAACTATTTCGGTACAAAATGGATCTGATACAGATGTCTCTGACAGGGGGAGAGATATTTGCATTGAACAGGATGAATCTGCCAATGATGACGATTACAGCATGCAGGATTTGGCTACAGTGCCGCAATGCATCTGGGGAACATGGGTGGTGACGGCGGAGCTGCACGGACAGTATGGATGGGGCGAATGTCGTAATGTTCCACAGGGTATGACAGTAAAATTTTCTCCGACAGGTTATACCTTCCAGAATGAATATAAAGAAGTATCAGGATATTCCGGCAGCCTTATAGCCATTGCGGACAGGGATGGATATTATCGGGAAGCTGGACGATTTCGGGAACTGGGAATGGAAAGCGATTACTATTTCATGTTTTACCCGGAATGGGATGATTGGAAAGAAGGGATTGGATATGGATGGGAATATATACTGATATCCGGAACAGAACTGATAATTCCCGAGGCAAGGAATGGAATGTATAAAATGGAGAAAATAGAAGGATATGCTGAGCCTGACGATAAAGCTGACCATATAAGGATAAATCCATACCGCAGTATGTGTTATGGCACATGGGAGATCACAGAACGGTTAGGAGAGTCATGCCAGGATGTAAAGGTCGGGGATAAACTGGATATTCAGGAAGATAAGGGCTGTGTTGTTTCATGTCGTATAATGGATCGGAAAGAGGAGTGTGTCGGAAAGGTGGCAGAATGGATCGGATTGCGGGATGGAAATAAATATTTGGTCAGCTGCAGTTTCCCTGAAGATTATTTTTGGGATTATATGATCATGAAAGATGGTATGACGGCAGTGCTTGTAAAGGGAGGGTGCATATATCAGATAAAGCGCATATCGGATCCGGAAAAAGATTGCATTTACTATGAACTGGGATAAACAACAGCTGGGAGGATCTGATCAATCACCAGACAAAAGTCGTAGCTTTGTTTCTGAGAATCCGATGAAAAATCAGGTGAAGCATTGTCTTTAATGATGCATTTCCTTGATTCAGACAGTATTATGGAGGCGGTATGTAGTTCACGATGAGGAGTGACAAACAATGGAGAAAGAACAGAGGAACAGAACAGAGGAACAGAACAGAAATGATCCCATACCTGCAGAATACCATGGAAGAAACATTTCAGTGTATCTGCAGGGAAGTCCAGGCAGCGCTGGACACAGATGCTTGCAGAATCTGGCACGGGTTCCGTGATGCTGTCTGTGAATGCCTGGAGGCAGCCGGGGCGTTACAGCGGCAGAGGCAGAAGGGCAGTCTGAAATACCTGGCTTTCAGCATGATGCAGCATGCCCTGTGGCTGGATAGGCTGGAACTGCGCATTGATGCCCTGGATGACACCTTTTATCTGGATACGGCGGAGGCATCGGCGTATTACCGTGCGGATTTCCTGCAGGACAGGTTCCGGAAAGACCTGGAATGTTTATATGAAAAAGCCCGGCCGCGTTTCATCAGGATACAGAACCATGAGCTGGTCCGGATCAGACCGGCATACGCAGAATACTATTATTCCCTGCTGTTTTGCATGACGGAATCCCTGACGGGACTGATCCGGGAGACCGTTGCCGGGAGCGGGATTGAGACTGCGGACGGTTTCCGGATCATCTGCGGCGGCTACATGGACAAAGCGGTGGTATTATACAAGGAGGAGGCAGAGGATGAAATACTTTCTGATAGGGACGGATGAAAAGAACAGGAACCCATACAGCATCAACAAAAACAGGGCAGTTGATATCAGAATGCTGACAAGGGAGGGCATCAGCACACTGCCCATGTGGAATATCATCAGCATGGATCTGCCGGATGAAGGATTTTTCCCTGACCTGATCTGCAGCCCGTTCATACTGATGTCAAAATCCTGCATGAAGACTGCAGTCATGTACCAGCCGGATATCATATACAGGGGCGTGAAGCTGTGGGACAGGGACAGCGGCGTCAACAGGACGTATTACCTTTCCATTCTGGGTGAGCTGGACTGTATGTCGGGACAGACGGAGTTTAACTCGACCGGAAACAGGATCACCAGACTGGTGCTGGACAGGGACAGGATTGGTGAAAACGCTGTATTCCGCATAAAAGGATACAACAGGAGCTGCATCGCGGGGCGGCTGGACTTTGTGGAAAGTCTCCTGCGCAGGGGAATCGAGGGCATCACGCTGGAAGAGGCAGAGCTGGCGTGACACGGAAAGGGGGATGGCAATGGCTAAAGAGAGAGAGCACGCAGATGCCGAGATACTGGCACTCCGTCACAAATACCGGGAAAAGCAGGCAGGACATATCACCGACAGCCGGAAGATCCTTATCGGGACAGACAGCGTTCCGCTGTATAAGGAGATCCTGTTTGGCGGCATATGCTCCATCATGCTGCCGGAATCGATGAAAGACATGGATGAAATAGAACGGATGGTGCGGTACCAGAACAGGAACCGCACCCCGGTGATCAGGACAGATGCGGACAGGGAAGCTTCTATGACATTCAGCATACTCTCCCCGGCGGATGCTGGGGATACAGTATCTGTGCCAGGACAGCTGGCAAAAATCCGCAGTGACATGAAAAAGATCTGGAAGCAGAATATATTTTACGACACCGGGGAAGTGGCGGCGGACGGGGGCTGCGTCGCATGGATGGATCTCAGGGCTTACTGTCTTGACGGGAATCTCTACAGCATGGTATTCCTGTTCCGTGTGGGAAAGAAGACGGTGCTGGGAAATTTCCACTGCAGCTTTCCACGTTATGATGTGTGGAAACCGGCAGTGCTCAGACTGCTGGCAACGGTGCGGGTGTAAAGATCATCAGGTTAAAAAGCATGTCAAAATAGCATAAGAGCCATTTTGACATTATGGGATTCCGTGTTATAATGAAATGGAAAGAAATTTTTCCTTTTATGTATATGAGACATCCATTCAGGGAGGATAAAACGTTGGCAAAAAACAGGGTACGGCAGAAAAAGAAACACAGGAAAGTACAGAATGTGATCCCCGTGAACACGAAGGCAAAAGATACCTTTTTCAAGAAGGTATACGAGAGTGAGGAGAGGCAGCGGAGACTTGTATCCGCCCTGCTGGGCATCGATGCGGGGAAGGTGACAGTGGCAAATGTGCGTCCCGTACTGTTTGGGAACAAAGAGAATGATTTCTCATGCATGTGCGACGGGGTGTTCTATGTGCTGACAGAGGCGCAGTCGTCAGTGTCGCCGAACATCCCATACAGACTGCTCGAGTACGCAGTGGCGGGACTGCGTGCCACGGTGGACAGTGAGCAGCTTCTGTACGGGAGAACACGTGTAAATTTCCCGATACCGAAGCTCTATGTGCTGCAGACAGGGCTGGAGACGAAAGCGGAGAACCTGCCGGAAAAGGTGCAGTATGACATGCGCCTGAGCGGGTCCTACCTGTCCGCGGAAGAAAAGTACGGGGAACATGCGCCGGAACCGGATCTTGAAGCGACAGTCCATGTCCACGATTTCCGGATGACG
>CAMWTP010000103.1 GCA_947177165.1 uncultured Lachnospiraceae bacterium | reverse complement strand
GATTTTTCCACCAAGGGGGTAGTGCGCCCAAAAATCACGTTATAGATTCACACTTTCCTCACGAAATGAAACCAGACGGCCTTTGCCTCAGCCGTCCGGTTTCCGCCTGTCATCTCTATTCTTCTATAACAGCCTTGACCTCATTTGTCAGATCTTCTACCTTCTTCTGCGCATCCTCGAGGCTCGTTCCCTTGACACCCATGTAGAACTTGATCTTTGGCTCCGTGCCGGAAGGTCTTGCACAGCACCAGGAATCGTTTGTCAGATCGAAATAGAGCACGTTTGACTTCGGCAGTCCTGTCGGATAAGTCTTGCCGGACTCAAGCTCTGTGATGACATCGTTCTCATAGTCTCTCACGCGCACGACATCAAGCTCGCCGAACTTCCTGGGCGGATTGTTCCTGAACTTATCCATGAGCGCCGCAATCTGCTTTGAACCGTCAATGCCCTTCATCGTGATCGCATACTGTGTCTCTTTGTAGTAGCCATATTTTTCATATATCTCAAGCATCATGTCATACAGTGTCTTGCCGTTCTTCTTGCACCATGCGGCAACCTCGCACAGACACATCACTGCAACGACTGCATCCTTGTCCCTCGCGTGTGTTCCCGCAAGACAGCCATAGCTCTCCTCAAGACCAAACACATAGTTGTTGGAACCCGTCTGCTCAAATAATTTGATCTGCTCGCCGATAAACTTAAATCCCGTGAGCACCTCGATCAATTTCACGCCGTAGGTCTGTGTGATCGGAGCCGTCATGTTTGTTGTAACAATAGTAGTTACAAGCGCTGGGTTCTCCGGCATTGTTCCTGTAGCCTTGCGCTCTCTCAAAATGTACTCCGCGATCAGCATACCTGACATATTGCCTGTAAATGCCTTGTACTCCCCGCTCTTGGTGTCAAATGCATAGATGCCAAGTCTGTCCGCATCCGGGTCAGTCGCAAGCACGATATCCGCATTCTTCTCCTTTGCGAGCTTTAAGGCATATGTAAATGCCTTCGGATCCTCAGGATTCGGGTAGTCAAGTGTCGTAAACTTCGGATCGGGATTTTCCTGCTCCGGCACAACATACACATTCTTAAATCCCAGCTCAGAGAGGATTCTTCTCACTGGCTTGTTGCCTGTGCCGCAAAGCGGTGTGTACACAATCCTGATATCATCGGCAACTTCCCTGATGACATCCGGGTGGATGATTTGCTTCTTCAACTCTTCCATGTATGCGTCGTCAATCTCCTTGCCGATCACCTGATACAGCCCGGCATTGATCGCTTCCTGCTTGTCCATCGTCTTCACTGTGTGGTAGTCAGTTACCGCTTTCACCTCACCAATGATATCCTTGTCCTTGGGCGCCGTAATCTGTGCGCCGTCCTCCCAGTACACCTTGTAACCATTATACTCCGGCGGATTGTGGCTTGCTGTGATCACGATACCAGAGATGCAGCCGAGTGTTCTCAGTGCAAAGGAAAGCTCCGGTGTCGGTCTGAGTGACTCAAACACATACGCCTTGATGCCGTTTGCTGCCATACACAGAGCTGCCTCATCAGCGAACTCCGGCGACATGAAACGGGAATCATACGCGATAGCAATACCCTTTTTCTGTCCGTCTGCCTTGATAATATAGTTTGCCAGTCCCTGTGATGCTTTTCTCACAGTGTAGATGTTCATACGGTTTGTACCTGCACCGATCACACCTCTGAGTCCGCCTGTGCCGAACTCAAGCTCCTTGTAAAACCGTTCCTCGATCTCGCTCTCATTGTCCTTAATCTTTAAGAGCTCATCCTTTGTTGCCTGGTCAAAGTAATCATCATTGAGCCAGAAGTTAAATTCATCCATAAAACCCATACTGCTACCTCCACATAAAATCATTAAAATCAGTGCGTTGTCAATTTGCACTACATTCCAATTATATTAAACCAAAAATTTGGAAATATTTCAAGATTATTACTGTATTTAGCTAAATTTAATGTAACAGTTCAGCCTTCGGCTTCCTGTTACAGGCATCAAGCCATGCAAAAACCGCTTCGCGGATGTCAAAGCCACGTACCGTGGCTTGATGCATCTCAACCACTATGCTTTCTCACGGACTTCGCAGCGCAGTGCGAAGTCCTAGGTTGAACTGTAGCAATCTAATCTAATGTTGTTTTTAGAGAGTAATCGCTGCGATCCAGGGAAAAATTCGGATTGTAATACGGGTCCCCTTTTGCCAGCAGCTCCTTCCAGCGCCCGCGGAACAGCGCGGACTCCTCCTCATAGCGCTTTGCCTTCTTATCATCCACGATATCGCTGCCGCGCGACGCCGACTCAAAATGATACAGCTCCGCGAACGGCGTAAACACATTCAGATAACCGTTTTCCCGGATGCGCAGACAAAAATCCACATCATTCAGCGCCACCGCAAACATCTCGTCAAGGCCGCCGAGCGCATCATAGATACTCTTCCTGACCATCAGACAGGCGCCTGTCACCGCCGACACATTCTGCGCATAGCAGAGTTTCCCCATATAGCCAAGGTTGTCATAGTTGATCTTGTAATGCGTATGCCCCGCCGTCCTGTGTGCGCCCAACCCGATCACCACACCTGCATGCTGTATTGTCCTGTCTCCATAGTAAAGCTTTGCACCGACCGCACCCACGTCGGGGCGCTGCGCATACATCAGCATCGCCTCCAGCCAGTTCATGGAGATCACCTGCGTATCATTATTTAATAACAATAGATATTTTCCCGTCGCATGGCGCGCCCCGAAGTTGTTGATCTTTGCGTAATTAAAGTCTCCGTCATACGTAACAACCGTTATATTTTTCTGTTTTTTCAGGGTATCATAGTAGTGAAAGGTCTCTTTGTCCACGCTGTTATTCTCTATGACAACGATCTCATAATTCTCGTAAGTACTGCGCTCCCTGATGGAATCAACGCAGCGTCTCAGATCATCTGTATGGTCCTTGTTCGGAATCAGGATCGAAATCTTGTCCTCGCTCAGAATCTCGTATTTGATCTCGAAGATCGTGTCGAAAGCCCTGGTACTCTTAATCTCAAAATTCTTGAAGCCGCACCGGGTCAGGTGATCCGCCACCGCGCCTTTTGCCGCTGCGATGGCATAGGGCTTGGCACTGATATCGCTCGCCGTGCTCGCCTTGTGAGACCGCCAGTAATACATGAGCTTCGGCACATGTACGACCTTCCTGGCGCTGGCGGTCAGCCGCAGAATCATATCATGGTCCTGGCTGCCGTCAAATCCGCTCCGGAAAAGCTCTGTCCCCTCAAGCAATTTCCTTGAAAACACACTGAAATGACAAATATAATTGTTTGCCCTGAGGTTGTCGGGCGCAAAATCCGGTTTAAAGTGCAGTGTGATCATGTTGTTGATGCTGTCGCCCTTAAAGGTGGTCTCATCGCAGTAAATGTAATCCGCCCCCTCCTCGTTGATCACCTTCACATACTCGTACAGTGCGGACGGGTGCAAAATATCATCCTGATCAAACAGTCCAATATACTCGCCGGTGGCAAGTTTCAGACACTCGTTTGTATTTCCGGAAATTCCCCCGTTTTTTTCGAGTTTGCGATAGACGATCCTGCCATCCGCACGCGCAGCGTACTCTTTGCAGATCTCCCCGATGTAGCTGTGCTCCTCGTCAGAACCGTCCGCCAGACACAGCTCCCAGTTTGGATAGGTCTGATTCATCACAGATTCCAGCATCTGTATCTGGAATTCCCGCTGATTGTTCCACAGAGGCACCAGGATACTGATCTTTACCATACGATCAAACTTTGTATTTCGCTGCCGGTCGGCCTGCTCCGGCGTCGGAAAGCTCGCTGTTCCGTGAAGTTTTTTTGCCTCCGCCTCGATTTTTTTCTGTTTTAATTTTCTGACAACTCCTTTGGGACCTCCCAGATTCCGAATCCGCCTGTAATTTCGAATCCCCCAGTGCATCGTCTGACGCAAAGGCTTCGACGCTTTCCACAGCGGATTCTTCTTGATGCGGTCCAGCTGGAACTGCAGGCTGTCCGCCTCATTCTTAGCGTCCGCAAGCCTGCCCGCAAGGGAGGCCGCGCGCGCTTTTTCCTTCTCGTACGCCTGTTTATAGAATTGCACATCCCGCTCCTCTTTATTCTGACAGCTGTCAAACGTATCATTTCCCATCATGCATCACACCTTTCCTTCCTTATCTTAGGTATCCGTATCCGCAATATGAACATACTTTTCCCGGTGGCAGAGCAGCCTGTTGTTGCAAACGACGCCTACACAGTATGTTCCCGGCTTTAGAGCGCTCTTCTCAATGCTTAGCTGTATGCCTGAGAGCGCAGTGTTCTCTGTATTATTTTTATCGTTGTTTTCCAGAACCGCTGCGACATCCTCCCGCAGCTTCGGCGCTATATCAAGCTCATACACACGCCGCCAATCCAGGCTGCGCATTTCGCCTGTCGCTATGAGCCAGAGTTTTCGGGACAGGTCTGCATTGTCCACATTTTTGACAGCACACCACCCTTCAATCGTTAAGTTATTATCTGTTATTTTATCACCAATTATCCCGTTATCATAACAAATGCTATCAACTTGAAACATCATATTATGATATCCTGTCAGTCTGTCATATATTTTTGCCGCCGGACCGCACTTTGAATATAGGCGCATCCTGACATCATACCATTTAAATACCGCACGTTTCCTTTTCTCCGCTTCGCCGCTGTTTTCAAGCAGCAACGGTTTTGCCTGCCGGTCAAAAACATATAAATATCCTGTGTTATACGCCGCATCCTTCTTCCACTGCACCAGATTCGGACTGTAAAATGGGTCTCTCGCATTCAATGACACATGCTTTTCATATAATTTTCTCTTCTCCTCCGCCAGACGGCGCTGCTTTTCTGGCGAAGTGTCCTGCCCTCTGCTGAGGGATTCGTGATGAATCAGCACCGCCTCATTGACCTGCACATTGAAATAGCCTCTCAGGTACAAACGGAAACAAAGTTCCACATCATTGTACGCCACCGGAAAGCTTTCGTCAAAACCGCCTGCATCGTCAAAAACACTTTTCCGGATCAGCATGCATGCTGCGGTGACAGCTATCAGATCGTAGTTCTGCGTGTTGTGCCCATGGTACATACATCCCCTGTCCACCATACCGCCAAGCTTGTGTGCCGGTCCGATTCCCATATTGGCAATCCCCGCATGCTGAATCCTGTAACCCACGTTTTCCCCCGGCATGGACGGATAATACAGCTTTGCACCGACCGCCCCCACATGAGACTTCCGGGCATATACAATCATCCTGTCAAGCCACTGCCTGCCATCCTCCGTGTCCATGATCTCGATATCGTCATTCAAAAAAAGAAGATACGGTCCATCTGCCAACTGCGCCCCCGCATTGCACATGGCCGAGAAGTTAAACGCGCTCTTTTGATAAAGATACTGAATCGCAAGATCTGCTTTCTCCGCCCTCAACGCATCGATCATATGTGTTATACACATTTTCTGTTCTGAACTGCTGCCGTTATCCACAATAATAATTTCGTAACTGCCGTATTTTGTGTACTGTACCAGCGTTTGCAGGCACTTCTGCAGCACGCCCGCATTGTCCTTACTCGGTATAATAACCGATATTTTTTCGCAAAGTCCCTGCTCCTCCTCCGTGTGCGTCCTGTACAATGCCCTGATCTCCTCAGAGCTGTCAAGCCGCTCCATATCCGTCAGGCTTTCATTTGTGTACAACACCTCTGGTATGTGGACAATCTCTTCCGCGCTTCCCTGCCTTTTCCTGTCCAGAGCGCCCATAAATATCCTGAAGACAAGCTCATAGATGCTTAGATTGTTCCCGTATTTTGTCGTCATTTCCAGAATCTGATCCCCTCTGACAGCAAACACACTGCCAATATAAAAAAAGGACGCAAGTGTATCCGGCGAAAAATCAGGCTTGAACCACGCTGCTCCCCTGTAATGTGCACACCGCCGCGAGTCCGCACACTGTCCGGCCAAACGGTAAGGCGCCACAATCTTCTCCTCAAAAGCGTCATCATCGATATCATACAGTTCTCTCAGACTTCCTCTGTAATCCTCGTCCGCGTAAGCAAAGACAATCGCGGCATCCTGGGAAAAAGCTTCTGCAAAGACGGCAGCCGCGTAGTCAGAGAGCATTCCGCCGCTTTTCACAAACAGATAAACCACATCCGCACAAAACACGCACTCTCCCTGCACGCTCTCCATACACGAAGAAAAGGGAAGCGTGTATATCTGCTTCCCTAAAGCACCCTGCTTCGGCTGCCGCCCATATCGGCTCTCCAACTCCGCTTCCTGCCCCCTCAGCCACTGTAAGTACGGTGTCTTTTGTGCAAAAAGTTCCTGTTTATATTTTTCGTACGCATTCATATTCATATTTTTATTTATTCTATCGTCAACGTTTTCTCCATGCTTCGATATAGCCGCTGTCTGGAACAACCATCCTTTGCGGTCATCCACAGCTCATAAGTATCTGACGGCAATGCTCCCTCAAAAATCCAGCTGCAAAAACCCGTCAGCTCCACATTGGTCTCATCCGGCAAAATTGCCGCCACATCCTTGCGATACCGCCTCTGCACTGGCAGCTCCCACACCTTGCCGCTGCTGTTCACCAGAAGAATCTTGAACTGATAGCGCGCATTGTCCACGCCCGGCACGTAGGCCCATCCCTTGATGAGATAGTAGGTCTTTTTCTTCTGTCCGTTCTTGGTCACGGCTTTTGCAAAATTCTCCTTGCCGCAATCCTCCACCGTAATCATGATTGCCTGATTCATGGTCCCCAGCGCCGGAAGCTTCTTGGACTCGGCAAGCATATCATCCGCATCAAAGATATTGAAGAGCTCGTATCGTTCCAGCCAGCGGCAGCTGTACTCCGGTTCTCCGCTGTTGAGCAGAGTCCCGATAAACGGATCCTGCCTGTAAAACTTCGGGTGCCGCTTATAGAGCACATCCTTCTCCGCCAGCAGACGATTCAGCTTCGCCTCATCCTGCAGATCATCCCCGCGGCTGAGCGACTCGTGATGGTACAGCACAACATCGTTTCTCTGCACATTGTATAACCCCTTGCTGCACAGCCGAAAGCACAGGTCGACATCATTGTACGCCACGGCAAGTCCCTCAAACAGGCCTCCTATGGCCAGGTAATAGCTCCTGCGCATCATAAGGCACGCTGCCGTGACGCCAATCATATCATACACAAAGCGGTTTCTTCCATAATAATAGGACACGCTGTCATCCAGCTGTTTCAGCTTATGTCCGGGACCGTAGATCGTGTTGCTGATCCCGGCGTGCTGTATCTTCGTCGAGTCCGGGTACAATAGCTTCGCACCGACAGAGCCAACATGTTTCAGGGAGGCCTGACCGACCAGACGGGTAAGCCAGGTGTCCTCGACCGCCTCCATATCATCATTTAACAGTAAGACAAATTCTCCCCTCGACTCCCTCACGCCGGCATTGCACATACTGGAAAAATTGAAATCCATCGGCAGATACAAATAGGTAAACGGGCACTCCTGCCTGAAATTCTCCAACCCGACACGCACCCTCGCTGTGCTCCCATTGTCGACTACGATAATCTCAAAATTCGGGTAGTCCGTATGCGCATAGACCGATCGGATACACTGCCTGAGCACCTCCGGGTTGTCCTTTGAGGGGATGATGATGCTGACAAGCGGCTTATTGGGCAGTTCATAAACCGGATATGAGATTCCAGTCCGCGGATCCTCAACCATTTTCCCAGTCAGACCGCGCCTTGCAAACGCGCTCTCGCGGATGAAGTCATATTCCTTCCCCACACCGATCATATCCGTCCTGTGCATCAGCCTTTCCTCGATCTCCGCCCTGTTATCCCCCTTCTCATAGGAGTGAAAAAGAATCTTTTCAATATGGCCCGGACGCTTGCCATGCTCCGTCGCCTTCAACACAAAATCATAAATATTCTTCCGGTAATCGTCGTCTCCAAGCCATTTTAACTCCAGATAAGCCTCCCTGCGGACTGCAAAAATATTGCCAAAGTACAGAAAGGAAAATAAGGTATCCGGCGACCACATCGGTTTGGTCCACGGAAAAATCCGGTGTGCACTCTCGTCGTTCACCAGATCCCTGTCCACTTCCTTCTGTGTCTCCAGCATCCATGTATCTTCGTCCGCATAGACGATATTCACATCCCTGTGCTGTTCGAAATACTGCGGAATCTCACGGTAAACATCCGCTGCGATTCTGCCCTCCTCCGACACAAACAGAATATACTCCTTTTGAAAGCCCGACAAGGAAAAGCCGCTGCCGCATTCCTCCATATACACGATATCAAACTGCGGTCTCTGCTCTTCCTTTTCCTCCCCACCATATACCTGCTCATTTTCCTTAATCCACAACAGATATGGGTCTGTCTGACAGCGGAGCACTCTCTCGTACTCATCTAAACACTTTTTATATAATCTGCCCTGTATGGCATCCTTTATCTTACCAAACATATCAACGAATCCCCCACTCCGGGAATTGCTTCCCACACTACCCTCTCAACTTCGTCTTAAAAAACCCCTTTGTCTTCGCAACAAAACTCTCCTTCACCATACTCTGCGCAATCTGACTGGCAAGTGACAACGGAAGCTCCAAAACATCCATATCCACCGTAAGATGCTCTCCCCCGGCAACATCGATGGTACAATTGGGATCCTCACTGTCAAAAACAATCAGACCGCATTCCTGCCGATATCCGTTTACCTCAACGTCATCCGACGTGTAAATCCTGTCCCCGGTCTTAATCTCCCGGATATCCACCACACACGGATACATACATGGGTCAACCCTGACCCTCACTGCCCCGTCAGGGATATCATACTCCAGCTTAAAATATCTCCCGACTGTATAACAGCCCAGTAACCGTTCAGAATTTTCTTCGCTGAATCCCTCGCCATAATCCACAAAAATCTGCGCGATATATTTGATATCCGCATGATTACAATACTTTAGCATCCCATCAAGCGCATATGCCCTGTTTCCGATCAGCTCCCGCATACGCCCCGCCGAGGCATGGCTTCCCGTAATGCGAAGCTGAAACTCCTTCTCCTCCGCAGTCGCAGCCGCGATCTCGTCATCTGTAAATCCCAAAATATCCTTCATCAGAAGGTCCTCGCATGCCCTACGCATCTCGCTGCCCAGGATATAATTGTAGAACGCGCGGAATGCAATATCCTTCGCTTCGATATACTTGTCAAATGTCCACTCATAATCAATGACATGCCACCGCTTCTCATCCACAAGAATATTGGGAAATATGAAATCAAAATTACTGACCGCGTAGGTGTCCTCATTGTAGTGAAGCCAATGCATATACTCCTGAATCAGCATCTTAAAGCCTGCCACATCCGCCCGCATCAGACACTCGTCAAGCAGCTTTTCCAATGTCTCCCCTTTGCAAAACTCAAAGGACAGTCCGTTTTTGATATCACCGCCGATGACCGTACATTGATTGATATCTATTTTCGTGCCCTCATACCGCGCAGAAAGCTGCTCATAGGCCTGCTTTGTGTTCGCCAGATGCCTGCACGCAGCCTCCGTATCCGGCAGCTTCTCCACATGGACATGCTTTGGTGTTTCCCTGACAATCGAAGTGCGGATTGCCCACTTTGCAACTCTGTCATTAGAAAATTTCGTGTAGATCACATTGGGCGCGCCGCCTACCACCAGCAGATAGGAATTGGAGAAAAGAGGAAACTCCTTCTCATCGATAATCTCGTCAAACACCTGCTTTTCATCGAACAGCAGGATTCTCTCCCTGTCAAAATTCCGCAAATTATTGCTCAGCTCGCCCTTTTTCGGAAGATACTGGTCAGAATAGATCGTCGTCGCGAACTTGTAGTCAGGATATGGATAGTAAAATGCGTACTCATGAATCCCGACCTTGCCGAGAAGACGCTCCAGACCATTGCGCGTAAAGGTTCTCGCCGAACCTCCTTCGTGATATCCCTCAAGCCCGGAGAAATAAGTCCCCAGATGATCCTCGCGGCAGCCTGCCCAGTATTTCAATCCAAACTTATTCTCGATTGCAATGATCAACCGCCCGTCAAGTTTTCTGTGACGGTTGCAGATCTGCAAAAAATCCTCATAGGGCGTCGCACCGCCTATATAAGCCTGTCCGTACTCAAAGACACCGATCAGCAGTATATAGTCATAGTCCTTGTCAAGATGTGGCTCGATATCCTTGAAGTTGCCTGCCATGATCGTGATATTGTCCGCATTGCGGTTGCGGTACGCATTTACCATGCTGCGCTTCCTGGACAGATCGATACAGGTGACACTCCCTGTCCTTTTTGCAAGCGCACCTGAGATTGCACCGCATCCCGAACCGATCTCGAGCACTTTATCTGTTTTCTTGAATGGAATCCAGTCTATGATATTCGTTCGAAGCGGCGAGAAATGATAAAAAATAGGCCAGCTCTTCTCTGTCTCAATAATCTTCGGAAAATCTTCAGGCGGATTGTACATGGCAATGTCAAGCATCTTATCCTCGATTTCGCCATCTGAATACAAATCCTGCCCTGTATAATACGTATAATCTACGGTGACACTGCCGATCTTTTCCTGTCTCACCTGCATATCCTCTGCCATATTCCGCTTCACCCCGCTATTCTATAAATTCACACTTTTGACCACCACTGTCGAATCCATGTCGTAATATCCCACTGTATTCTTATCGGACACAACCGTCACATCGAGCGCATCGTAGAGCCTGTGATACACCTTGAAATCATCCCCCTCATACCCTGTCACGCCGAAAGACAACAGGTACTCACCGCCCTGCAGCGACATCTTCTGCGTGAAGCAGATTTCCTTGATGTCGCCGGCCTTCACCGGCTCCAGAAATGCCTTCTCAAACATCGTGTTCGTTCCCGTAATCTCCGTCCCCTTTGCCGTCTTGAACGAAAAGGCAAAAATCGGTGCCGGCAAATCCTGATAAAACCGCACCCTCATACAGATATCGAAGGGAAGCCCTTTTAAGATAGAATTCGTCCTCGTCCCGCGATCGTCCGTCAGATAAATTTCCTCAATCTCAGCTTCCCTCGTGCCGTACTCCAGTGTCTGTGACTCCTGCGTGCTCCCGTCCGTCTGTCGTCTTGCGCGCTTCTGCGCGGCAGCGTGCGTCTGAACCGCCTCCTGAACCTCCGCGTCATTGAGCAGATTTTGTCCCGTTTTCGACTCCGGAAGCTCATACTGTCCCACCAGGACACGCTTATAATCATCGATCATCGCCTTCGGAGAACCCTCCCCGAGCTTCAATCCCTGATTGAGTAAAATAACCCTGTCGCAGTATTTCGCAATGCTGCTCAGATCATGGCTCACGATCATGATCGTCTTTCCCATCTTCTTAAATTCATCAAATTTGTGGTAGCACTTTGCCTGAAAAAAGACATCCCCAACAGAAAGCGCCTCGTCGACAATCAAAATTTCCGGATCGATATTGATCGCCACCGAGAAGGCAAGACGCACAAACATACCGCTCGAGTATGTCTTCACCGGCTGATGAACATAGTCTCCAATGTCCGCAAAGTCGAGAATATCCTGCATTCTCGCATCGATCTCCTCGTTGGAAAAGCCGTTCATCGTGCCGTTGAGATAGATGTTCTCTATCCCCGAGTATTCCATATTAAACCCAGCGCCCAGCTCCAGCAGCGCAGAGATACGCCCATTGACCGAGACACTGCCGCTTGTGGGATTCAGAACACCTGTTATGATTTTCAAGATCGTGGATTTGCCCGACCCATTTGTTCCAATGATTCCGACACACTCCCCCTGCCCGACATCAAAACTGATATCAGACAGCGCATGTGCCTCGCGATACTTCTGCTCCCTTGTGAGCTTCAAAGCCTCCTTGAGCCTGTCCATCGGCTTGTCATAGAGTTTATATATCTTGCTGACATGTTCCACTGCAATCGCAGTCTTAGCTGTCGCAGCGTTTTCTTCTCCCCGCAGCTGTTTGTCTTCCATAGTTCCCCCTGTACTTTCTGTTGATGTCATTCTTCACATGATGTAGTGTGAAGAACGCTGACCTTGCGTTCTTCGGTGTGAAAAGATTTTCTTTGCGGGCGTCCTTTGGCCGCTTAGAAAATCTTTTCACACTT
>CAMWTP010000102.1 GCA_947177165.1 uncultured Lachnospiraceae bacterium | reverse complement strand
TTGTTTATGTACAACAGCGGCGGAACCATGATGTATTCTGTGGACGGTTTTCGGATCACGATTCATGGCAGGGGAGCTCACGGTGCATATCCGCACAGTTCCATCGATCCGATCAATATCGGTGTCCACATTTACCTGGCCCTGGAATCGCTGATTGCCCGGGAGGCAGACCCCAGCAAAGCCTGCGTGCTGACCATTGGTAATTTTTCGGCAGGCTCAGCAGCCAATATCATCCCTGATACCGCCATACTCCAGGGAACCCTGCGCACCAATGACAGCGCCAGCCGCGAGAAGCTGGTCCGGCGGCTGAAGGAGGCTGCCCAGAAGACCGCCTGGGTGTATGGGGGCTCGGCAGAGATCGAGATGATTTCTGAGGTGCCGCCGCTGGTCTGTGATTCTGTCATGACGGACGAGATGGCAGGTTACATGCAGGAACTGCCGATTCCCGGTCTGACGCCTGTTCCTGACACGTCAGCCAGTGCCTCTGAGGATTTTGCGTCTATTGCCGAAAAGGTACCCAGTGTATACATGTATCTTTCGGCAGGGTATATGGATGAGCGGGGGGATGCCCCTGCCCATAATCCAAAGGTTCGGTTCAATGAGGATGTCTGTCCGATTGGCTCTGCCTGTCTGGCGCACTGCGCGGTCCGCTGGCTGGAAGAGCATCGATCATAGGGCAGCAAAAATTTTGTTAATCGGATATAAAACCACTTGACACACAAATCTTACTGATGTAATATTTTGAAATATAAGAAGTAAGAAGTTTTGCAAATGGTAATTTGCATTGTGGGAAAGACAGGAACAATGCACAGTTGTATGCTGGGTTACGTATTTGTAATGGAGGTAATGATGAAGAAAAACAGTTATCTGAAAGTGGTTTATTGGATATGTATAGCTGCATATTTTTTAACAGGCTGCTCTGACAATCATGGTGCAGAAGAAAAGATTTCTGCAGAATATGGCAAGGCGGAACTGGAGGAACAAAAGGCGGAGGAATCTGAAACAGAGTCAGATACAGCAGATTCTGCTGGTGATGTTATGGCGGAACCAGAGATCGTTGACACTGACTGGTCAGAATATTTTAGCGGGATGAATGGAGCAGCAGTTGTATACGACGTCTCTGACAGACGGTATACAATCTATAATAGCGAGCTTGCATCGACCAGAAGATCACCGTGCTCCACTTTTAAGATTGTCTCTTCTCTGATTGGACTGGAAAATAGAATTTTTGATCCGGAGGATTCCACCCGGATATGGAGCGGCGAACGATTCTGGAATGAAGACTGGAATAAAGATATCGACTTTAGGGAAGCATTTCGTACTTCCTGCGTATGGTATTACAGACAGCTCATAGACGATATCGGAAAAGATATGATGCAGAAGGAATTGGAAAAACTTCAGTATGGCAACTGCGATATTTCTGATTGGGAGGGACGTTTAAATACAAACAATAATAACCGGGCCCTGACCGGTTTTTGGCTTGAATCGTCTCTAATGATCTCTCCCAAAGAACAGGCGGAGGTAATGGAACGTATCTTTGGCGAGGATTCGGATTATTCACAAGAAGCGCAAAATGAATTGAGACAGGTCATGCTGGTATCGGAGCAGGAGCGGACAGATATTTCCATATACGGGAAAACGGGAATGGGCAAAGCTGACGGCATTGTTGTTGATGCGTGGTACACAGGATTTGCGGAAGCTCCAGAAGCTCCAGAAAGAAACATATACTTTTGCGTGTATCTTGGAAGAACAGACAGTGCGGATGTATCCAGCTCAGGCGCAAAGGAAATCGCAATCAAGATTGTGTCGGATTATTATGGCCAGTAACTTTTTGCAACGAAAGAACGCATTATGAGGGAGGTTTCTTTTTAATCCGGTGAAGCTGCGGCTTCAGTGTAATATCTGTGACAATGACTCCGCCCCGCTGACTGAGAATCCATTCCACTGCTTTTGCAACATCCTCTGGAAGAAGGTAGGATTCTGGCTCGTCTCCTTCCCGGAAATCCGCGTTGCGGTAGAGGTTTGTCTGTGTCATGTCCGGGGAGATTGTGACTGCTTTTACGCCATATTTGCGCGTTTCATCAAACAGGCTGTGTGAAAAACTGGAAAGTCCTGCCTTGACAGCGCCGTAGGCACATCCATGCGGATTGGACTGTCCTGCTGTCACGGAGGAAATGTTGATTACATAGCCTGCGTTTTTCTTCAGATGCCGCAGAAGCTGCTGTGTCAGGATCATTGGCGCTTCCAGATTCGTCCGCACCAGTTTCTTGATCTTAGCGGGACTTAACTCCTCGTGAAGTCCGTAATATCCGACGCCTGCATTGTTCACCAGCACACGCACCTGGTGCTGCGCGGCGATCTGTTTGACATAGCCACATAATTTGTCTGTATCCAGCACATCACAGACAATCGGATGAACGTTGTCCGCTGCCGTCCATTCTGTCTTTCCAAAATCCCTTCCAAAGCCGAATACCTCATATCCTAGTTCGCTCAGCTTTCTGCTGATTGCATATCCTATTCCGGAGGATGCTCCGGTTACAATTGCTGCTTCCTTTTTCATATTTTCCATCGAAAAATCTTCTCCCTGGGTATTTTCCCCTCTAATTGTTCTGTCAAAAAACATTCCATCTGTTCCATCAGATCGTTCGGATAATGGCAGTAGCTGCCCTCCTTTTGAAAAGGAAACCAGATCACCGCAGAATCCGGCTCCTGCTTTCTCATATTCTTTAGATAATCCTGCGAAATACGAAACGTTCCGACACTTACATCCACGATTTTTTCCAGATCGATCATGCGGCAGACCTGCTCCAGCATCGCTTCATAATGCTGCCGCCAGTCAGGCACATAGATCATCGGGTCAAAACAAAGCCGCACAGGGCAGCCAGCCCGTATCAGCTCCGCCGCGCAGGACAACCGTTCTGCCAGGGAGGGCGTGCGGTGTTCAAAGGCTTCGATCACCGCCTGCGGCGACAACGTAAAAGCATAGATCACCCCGGGAATCGGTGCGACGCTTTGGACAAAGGATCTGTTTGCACATTTTGTCCGTATCTCAATTTTCAGATTCTCATGTTTTGCCGCAAAAGCACACCATTCCTGCGCATAGCCGGTAATCTGTTCCAGCGCCAGCAGATCTGTATCGTAGGAGATACACAGATACAGCGGATGGTTTTCCAGCATCTGCCCGACCTCCGCAAAGATATCCTCCAGATTTACAAATACCACAATGTTGGCAGACGGGTACATGCCTTTCAGATAGCAATATTCGCAGTCAAAGATACAGTTCATCGCGCAGGATACATAGTAAAAATACTGATTGCCAAAGCTCTGGCAGACAGGGGCTCCTTCGTAGAGCAGCGGTCCCTGTCTGGCGGCGAGAATCAACTTCTGCGCGCAGTGCTGCAGCTGATGGCTCTGCCTGCTCCGGCAGAACACATCCTTATAGTGATCAATCCCGATGATCGCGGCATGCGGAAATTTTTCCAGAATCTTTTGTGTGCGCGGATGATTCTGAATCGATTTCTCGACATAGATATGTGAAAAAAATGATTTAAAATAGTCTTTTTTTAAATTCTTCAAAACGCTGTTTTCCTTCTCTTTTATCTTTACAGGGAAGCAGTTCCTTCTCATACATATCCTGTATCACGGAAATGTAATCTGTTCCTGCCAGTGTCAGATAGCGGATATATTGCTGCACAGAATCCCGCATTGCCTTCGAGCAGTGCAGATCCGCACAGAATGTCCCGATCAGCCTTGTGTCTTCCTGGCACAGCTCTTTTTTGCGGAGGCTGTTTGCCTGTGTTAATGCAGCCATCCGTCTGATATAGTCAAAGATACTATCTTGATATCGTTCCATCAGATGCGTAACCCGTTCCTTGGAAATGTCTTTCACAGCGCCGCTATCGGACACTATCTTCAGAAAGCTCATCTGATGCGGACCGAAAAAGCGGGCGCCGGCCTGATAGACTGCGGCGGCTTCCATATCGTACAGATTTGCGGCGCAAGAGGCATTTCCGCCATGCCACGGCAGCATTCTGGTCACAATGGTTTCCTCGCAGAAATTGTGCTGGTACAGCATATCCGGATAAAAGGTTCTGCCTGTTGCCTCCTCAATAATTTTATTGCACAGGAAAATTCCTTCATTTTTTGCGGCATGCGCACAGATTCCCACATTGAGCAGCAGATCGTCCGGCATTAGCCGGTATAGCGAACATACGCTGCTGACTGTGGCGGAGGCAGCGATTTCCCCCACACCAGTAACCGCGAGCCGGATACCGTCGGTCTCATTATAAAATTCCTGAAACCAGGTACGCTGCTGATTTTTGATCAGTTTGTATTGTTTGATAAAAATATGCGCCTCACAGTATAGGGCGGTGAAGAGATATACCATGCGTCCCCCTCTCAAAATGTCTGGTTTGAATGAAATGCCGTTCGCAACAGGAAGCTGATTGATGAAATCTGCAAACCTGCAAATATATTATACAGTGTCGTCTTCCAAAATACAATTTCCCCGTCAAAAGCCAGGAGATAAAATCAAGATTTTATGTTACTTTTCACGGGTCAGGAATGCGCTGAACTGCGCATTCCGTGAGAACATGATTCAGGAGTGAGGGGCGAGTTTTGCGAAGCAAAACTCTAAATATCGCCCCGAATCGTTACTATGAGGGGCTTCCAAGCCGTGATATAGTAACGATTTTATTTCATCCTCAGCTCCGAGGCAATACTGCCTAGGAGTTCCCACGCAGCATCGCGTTCCCGCTTTTGTGCCGGGGTCAGTTCTGTATACGGACACAGCATGGGGTGCTGCCGTGCGGCATCATCCCGCGCTGGACCGTAACTCCAGTTGTAGTATGTATAAAAGCGCAGCCAGCGGGTGTGATCGAGCTTGCGGTACATATCCTGCTTCTCTGCGGATTGTTTTGTTATACAGTATTTCCGGTATGCTTTTTCTGTTATTTCAGGAGTTAGTTCTGTGATTGTCTCATCTCCCAAGAGTATCCGCACCTTCATCAGAAGATGATCAGCAGCAGCTATTTTGGACTCCCGGTGGAAATCGTCAAGTTCCTCCCAGCTGAGCGTGGGATAAGAGACAGACCGGCAGAATATTTCGTTGATCATAATGGCTGCCTTATTCAATGTGGTTCTCATAATCTGACCTGGTGTATAGATCTCCTCATTTGTCCCAAAATAAGATATCCCCGGGGCTTTCCGGTTGCTGTGCAGATGGACGCGTCCCCGAATCTTATAATAATTATTCAGTCTCCAGAATATATTCCACCCCTGCGGCTCATCATCGGTGCAGATGATGATGCGGTCAGCCCGCTCCATGAGTTCATGATGCGTTTCCCACAGTTCGTCGTAAAATATCAGGGAATCGCTCGTTTCAGACGACTTTCCCAGAGAAAACATCATATGCAGATGATCGTGCATGGCAAGAAATTTTTGGGCATTCCCAAAGATATGATAAGCTACATGCTGGTCGACGGAGACAATGTTTGTCATGATGGCCCGCTCAAGAATACAGCGTCCATAATTTCCAAACCCGATGATCACAATGGTATTCTCATGGCTGCACAGCGGTTTGGAGTGCCAGTATTGTCTGGCGCAGCAGTCATAACTGTGGAAAAACCTGATATTTCCCGAGAGATGGTCCTGCCCGTTTGTGGTTCTCGCGTAAACGTCTACAGGAAGTGTGTGCAAATCAATCGCGCGGATGTTGATGCCAATATCGT
Organism: uncultured Lachnospiraceae bacterium; assembly: GCA_947177165.1. GTDB lineage: Bacteria > Bacillota > Clostridia > Lachnospirales > Lachnospiraceae > COE1. Next base: position 6,594 of record CAMWTP010000102.1, on the reverse strand, counting down.
TCTCTTTCATAAAAAATATTTTGCATCTTGTGCCGATGCCTTTCTTGTGCGCAACGATTCTGGCTGGGGAAGTGTTGATAAACAGGCAGGGATAGTCTGGAAATTCGGTCTGTTCGTCCCGTTTTTCCCCAAAAATGATCACAGTATCCGGATCTTCCTTATAGATATTCTCGGCAAGTGTGCTGGATTCCACTCCGTAATCGGCAAAATAGTACCAGTTTTTCTTCCGCTGGAAGCCGAGCAGGAAAAGGGGGAGTCCCTCGCTGGTGACAAAGGAGATGACTGCGCCGAATAATGTCATCATAATGCCGGCTGACAATAAGAGGAACACGACGCCTACTGCTTGTCCCATAGGTGTCACGGGTGTCAGATCACCGTAGCCGACTGTGGTAAATGTAACGAGAGAATACCAGAATGCATCTTTGAAGGAATGGATAGTCGCACTGCTGTCAGCCGATTCAGATACATAGAGAATGGTCAGCAGCGCAATATAGGCAATAAGCAAGAGAATCGTCATGCGCAGATAGATTTTGTTCTTTCGCTTCATAAAGTTCCGCCTCCTGGTTTTTCGGTAAGATGATATTTTTATTATACACATTCTGGTAAAAAAGGTAAATATATCCGGTAAAAATGCGCGTAGCAGCTGAAAACGGCGTTGGTGCCGGCTTCTGGCAGTGTCCTGCCGCGGCTGCGCAGTTCCCGCACCAGAAGCAGCTGCCTGCTAAAGTCAAGATAAACAATGTTTTTGCCAATATACGCACAGAAAAATTGCGCTTGTTCGTGTAAAATAGATATCGGTAAAGAAATGATCATTATTTAGGATCTGATGAGGGTGGAAGTATTTTAGAATGGAGGATGACAATGGATTACGGATTAAAAAGAAGACAGCGGTGCGCGATATGAGTGGACGACCGGGAAACAGAATCACGAGAGAAAAGGAGTCGGGAATCATGAAAATTAGTCTGCAAGGTATTTCAGATAAGAGGCAGTGGGAGGAGAAGGGGTATTCCCTTCCTGCGTATGATATGGCACGGACAATAAAGGCGACGAGAGAGAATCCGTTCTGGATTCATTTTGGGGCGGGAAATCTGTTTCGTTCGTTCCATGCAGCTGTAGTGCAGAATCTGTTAAATGACGGAAAGCTCGACAGGGGAATTCTTGTCGCGGAGGGGTTTGACTATGAAATTATAGAGAAAATGTACACACCGCATGACAATCTTGGGATAGCAGTAACCTTGAGGGCAGACGGGACGGTTGATAAAAATGTGGTCGGAAGCGTCGCGGAGGCCTTGCCGCTGGATTCCGGAAATGATGCGGCATTTGGGCGGTTGAAAGAAATCTTTGCAAAGGATTCTTTACAGATGGCGACTTTTACCATTACAGAAAAGGGGTATAGCCTTGTGAACGGAAATGGGGAAATGTTGTCGGATGTAGCAGCGGATTTTGCGGCGGGTCCAAAGAGACCGGCAAGTTATATGGGGAAAGTATCATCTTTGTTGTATGCAAGATACTGTGCGGGAGAAAAGCCAGTTGCGTTGGTCAGCACAGACAACTGCTCCCACAACGGAGATAAACTGTATGCCGCAGTTTCAGCGTTTGCAGAAGCGTGGGTGGAAAACAGGAAAGCGGAGGCAGGGTTTTTGCAATATATCAATTCCGAAAAAGTTTCTTTTCCGTGGAGCATGATTGATAAGATTACACCCAGACCGGACGCGTCTGTGGAGAAGATTCTGCAGGAAGACGGAGTAGAAGATTTAGCGCCGGTCATCACTTCAAAGAACACATATGTGGCACCTTTTGTCAATGCAGAGGAGACAGAATATCTGGTGATTGAGGACGATTTCCCGAACGGACGCCCGCAACTCGAGGATGGCGGAATCCTGTTCACAGATCGGGAAACGGTGGAGAAGGTGGAAAAGATGAAGGTCTGTACCTGTCTCAATCCGCTGCATACCTGTCTTGCAATTTTCGGGTGTCTGCTCGGATACCGTAAGATTTCTGATGAGATGCAGGATGAGCTGCTGGTGAAACTGGTGGAGAAGGTCGGATATCAGGAAGGATTGCCTGTAGTTGTCAATCCGGGAATCTTAGATCCGAAAGAGTTCATTGACACAGTGCTGAGAGTGCGCGTTCCCAATCCGTTTATGCCTGACACGCCCCAGAGGATTGCCACAGACACTTCGCAGAAACTGGCGATCCGGTTTGGGGAGACGGTCAAAGCCTACCAGAGAAGCGAACGCCTGAGTGTGGATGATCTGCAGATGATACCGCTTGTATTTGCCGGCTGGATCAGATATCTGATGGCAGTGGACGATCAGGGAGAGCCGTTCGGGCTGAGTCCGGATCCTCTGCTCGGTGCGCTGTGTCCGCAGACGGCAAAGATGAAGCTGGGTGACACAAATGTGGAGACATTCATCAGACCGATTATGGAGAATGCCCAGATATTCGGCGTAAATTTATATGAAGCTGGTCTGGCGGACAAAGTGTACGGCTATTTCAGAGAACTGATTGCAGGACCTGGCGCAGTCCGCAGAACACTGGAAAAGTATGTATGAAATAATTCGGCGGTGTGGCTGCTGTGATAAGAAGCAGTGGAACTGAAACAGCTTTCCGGAACTGGTTGTGAAAGGCATCAATATCGTGTATACTGGAGTCAGTGAAATCTATGTATTTGTATATAGGAAGAGGAGGCAGCTATGGACACGAACAGGGCAGGGCTTGGATACCAGAATTTTGAGGAAGTGCGGACAAATCACATATTTTATATTGACAAGACAGATTTCATCAGAGAATGGTGGGAAAACGCAGATAAAGTTACACTGATTACACGTCCGCGCAGATTTGGGAAGACGCTTAATATGAGTATGACAGAGTGCTTTTTTTCCAACAAATATACGGGCAGAGGTGATCTGTTTGAGGGATTGTCCATATGGGATTATGAATATAGGAAGCTGCAGGGAACATATCCCGTGATTTTTTTGAGTTTTGCCAATATCAAGGCATCAAAATATGAGGATATGGAATACAAAATAACAGAGGTGATCGCGGACCTGTACGAAAAGAATAATTATCTGCTTGAGGGAAAGTTGTTGAGTAAAAATGAACGGGAATACTATCAGGGAATAAAAACAGGAATACAAGATACAATAGCGGCAGGTGCGATTCACTTGATGGCTGATTTTCTGCAGCGCTATTACAGCAAAAAAGTGATTATCATTCTTGACGAGTACGACACGCCGATGCAGGAGGCGTGGTTGTCGGGATATTGGGACGAGGCCGTCAGGTTTTTCAGCAGTCTTTTCAATGCCACGTTTAAGACAAACGACCATCTTGAGCGCGGACTGATCACAGGAGTCACGCGGGTTGCAAAAGAGAGTATTTTTACCGGAATGAACAATCTTGATGTCATTACGACAACCTCTGATGAGTATGCAGCCTCTTTTGGTTTTACAGAAGAAGAGGTATTCCAGGCACTGGACGATGCCGGGCTTGGAAATGAGAAACAGAAAGTGAAAAGGTGGTATGACGGATTTACATTTGGAAGCTATACAGATATCTATAATCCGTGGTCTATCGTGTCATTTATCAAGAAAAAAGGAAAATATGATGCCTACTGGTCAAACACGAGTGGAAACGGACTTGTAAATGCGCTGATACAAAAAGGAAATCCCAATATAAAGCAGACAATGGAAGAGCTTCTGCAAGGGAAAAGTTTTGTGGCGGAGATTGATGAGAAAATTGTTTTTGACCAGCTCAACGGCAGTGCAAATGCAGTGTGGAGTCTGCTGCTTGCAACGGGGTATCTCAAAGTTCTGAAGCTGGAAACAGTGGAGTCGGATGAGGATGGATTGGGTGAGGAGGGTGATGTCTGGTATACGCTCACGCTCACAAACCTTGAAGTTAAGAGACTGTTTCGAAAGATGGTGAAGGGCTGGTTTGGCGGAAGTGCGGAAATGTCATACAGCAATTTCATCAAGGCGCTTCTCCTGAATGATGTGGATGGGATGAATGAGTTTATGAACAAGATCGCACTGCACAGTTTTTCAAGTTTTGACATTGCGGGAGGAGTGTCGGACGACGACGCGCCAGAACGTTTTTATCATGGTTTTGTGCTGGGACTGATGGTCGAGTTGGCTGGAAGATTTGAGATCACATCCAACAGGGAGAGCGGTTTTGGGCGGTACGATGTGATGCTGACACCGGCGGACAGGGAAAAGGATTGTGCATACATCATAGAATTTAAAGTGCACAAACCTTTGCGGGAAAAGGATCTTGCGGAGACTGTCGCAAATGCCCATGCCCAGATTGATGAAAAACTGTACGATGCGAAGCTGATTGCGGAAGGTTTTGACCCAGGACAGATCAGGAAGTACGGGTTTGCATTCCAGGGAAAAACCTGTCTTATCGGATAAGCCTTTTATCGTTTTGTCATAGCATGGATAACTTTTTTACAGGACGGACAGAGTATTCGTTGGAACCATTCTTCATTTTGTTTCATATCTCATTATAAAAAGATGAAGAAGACAGAATTTATGGCGATAGGATATTTGACCGTGCAGACGCGGACAGCACACGATGCTGTTCCGATGGACAATGTAGACATTCAGATATTAGATGATACGAAAAATATCATCTATAAAATGACCACAGACGGAAACGGGGAGACACAGGTGGTCCCGTTAGAGACAATCGATAAGAGCTTTTCGCAGAATCAGTTTTATACGGGGATACCTTATATCAGTTACAGTGTGCATGCGCAAAAAGCGGGCTTTGATACGATTTCCGTACTGGATATCCCGATTCTGGAAGGCGAGACAGCAATTCTGCCAATCGCCCTGATTCCGATGCAGGAGCGTCAGGGCACTCCAAAGAATACAGAAATCTATATCGGAAAACCGGCTGTGGCGATGCAGGGAACACGCAATCAGGAAAGCACACCGGTCACGCCGTATGTGCTGCGTCAGGTAGTGATTCCCAAGCAGATCACCGTGCACATGGGAGCTCCGTCCTCATCCGCTTCCAATGTACAGGTATCTTTTCCTGATTACGTGAAAAATGTTGCCAGCAGTGAGATCTATCCCACATGGCCGGATGCATCTCTGCGGGCAAATATTTATGCCATTATTACATTTGCATTGAACCGGATCTACACGGAATGGTACAGAAGCCGGGGGTATAACTTTGATATTACCAATAGCACTGCGTATGACCAATACTTTGTATACGGACGTCCGATTTATGAATCAATCAGCAGGATCGCAGATGAGATTTTCAACGAATATGTCCGCAGGAGCGGGCAGAATGCGCCCTATTTTACATCCTTCTGCAATGGAACGACCGCAACCTGCCAGGGAATGTCACAGTGGGGAACAGTCTCTTTGGCAAACCAGCAGTTTACGCCGCTGCAGATTCTGCGTTCTTATTATCCCAATGATATAGAAATTGCAGAGACAAACACGATTACCGGCATCGTGTCCTCCTATCCAGGCACTGCGCTGAGAATTGGAAGTACAGGGCTTGACGTACAGACAATTCAGACATACTTAAGCAGGATCAGAAGAAATTATCCCGCAATCCCTGCAATTACAGATAATGTCGGCGTATTCGGCGACAGCACAAAAGCGGCGGTGTCAGCATTTCAAAAAATTTTTAATCTGTCCGTGGACGGCATTGTGGGAAAAGCGACATGGTACAAAATCTCAAGCATTTACACAGCGGTTGCAAGGCTTGCCGAACTGGACAGTGAGGGCAATACCCTTGGAATCGGAACAGTTCCGCCTTCTGTGACACTCAGACAGGGGTCTAGAGGGCAGGATGTCATTACACTGCAGTATCTGCTAAATGTCATCAGCGAATATTATTCCGCCATTCCGAATATTGCACAGGATGGCATTTTCGGCAGCGGAACAAGACAGGCGGTAATTGCCTTTCAAAATGAAATGCAGCTTTCCCCCGACGGCATCGTGGGCGTGCGCACATGGAATGCGCTGTATGATACGTATCTGGGAATCAAGGATAATATTTCTCTGCCGGGTAGCGATACTTTTGCGTATACTGTCAAAAGCGGAGATACGCTCTGGCTGCTTGCGAGGCGGTTCAATACGACGGTGAACGCGATTATGTCCCTGAATGGATTGACAAGCGATCTGCTGAACATCGGTCAGGTATTGCAGATACCGAAAACTGCGTAATAAGTCTGAAATAGCTGGCACTGTACAGATATCTGCCTGTACTGGTGGGAAAATCCAAAAGTTTAGATTTTCCCACAATGCCGACTACTACAAAATCTCACTCCATATCTTTTTATAATTTCTTAAATTTTCTTTAGCGTATTGCATTATCACCTACAATGTGTTAAGATGTTTATACACCCACAAAGTGTTAAGATAAAAGAAGGACAAAATGGCACAGCTAGTTTCTGGATCCGAATTGGTACTAATGAAAATTATTTGGAAGAATGGCAGGATTGTGAAAAACTTAGTGTCAACCCTGTTGCGGCAGGACATTCTTTCGGCAGACGAATTGAAAGAGATTGAAATATTTTGGAGAAAAGAAAATGAATGAATTTATGAAAATATTATTGTCGCTGTCTGT
>CAMWTP010000101.1 GCA_947177165.1 uncultured Lachnospiraceae bacterium | reverse complement strand
AATCAATGTGTCGTCCAGCTTGTAAACCCTCGGTATCCGCTTCCCGATATCGCAGGCCAGTTCATAGTTAAATCTGCCCGATACCGCACCCAGCTCTTCCATCGTGATACACGCGCCGCCGTCCCTTCCGATGAGCGTGACCTGATCTCCCACGCGCACCGGCAAACTGATGTCCGTGACATCAATCATAAACTGATCCATACATACACGGCCAAGTATTGGCGCTCTCTGCCCCTTGATGAGCACATGTCCGCAATTGGAGAGGCTTCTCGGGTATCCGTCGCCATAGCCGATGCAGATCGTCGCAACCCGCGTATCCCTCGCCGTCGTGAAGGTGCCGCCATAGCTGATCTCCTGTCCCTGTGGAACAGTCTTGACATACACTACTCTCGATTTCAGGGTAAGCATAGGTTTCAGCTGTATCTTTTTATCTGCCTGTACTTCCTCGGACGGCCATAATCCATACAGGATAATCCCAGCCCGCACCGCGTCCATATTTGCCTCCGGCATCTCGGCGATACCCGCGCTGTTTGAGCAGTGCTTCATCGGAATCCTGACCGCCAGCTCACGCTCAATCCGGTCAACATATTCCTTAAAAAGCGTCATCTGACGATAAGTCTTTGTCTTGTCAGCCTCATCCGCTGTCGCAAAATGCGTGAAGATGCCCTCCGTCTCCAGCCCGGGCAGCCCTAAAATCTGCCTGATCAGTGCTATGCCATTGTCATCGGGATGGATGCCGATTCTCGTCATGCCAGTGTCTATTTTAATATGCACCTTGCATTTTTTTCCTGCTGTCACAGCGATATCCGACAGCTCCTTTGCCGCCTCGTACGTAAAGACCGTTGACCGCACATCCTCCTCAATTATCTGCGCATAGCTGTACGGGAAGGTATATCCCAGGATCAACACCGGTTTCTGTATCCTGTCCTCTCTCAGCGAAAATGCTTCCTCCGCGGTGGCGACTGCAAAGCCCCACACCCGTTCCTCACTCTCGAGTATCCGGGCAATATGACTGGCGCCGTGTCCATAACCGTCCGTCTTAATCACCGCTATAATTTTAGTTTCTTTATTGATGCCTTTCTTAATACTTTCTATATTAAATTGCAGCGCGTCAAGATCAATCTCCGCCCATGCTCTGTCATAATGTTTCATAATACCCCCTCTTATTTTCTATTCCTTCTCAATATCCCCGAGCGCCCTGATTATATCCTGTGCCATGATATAATATGCAGAAGTTTTCTGCCTTGCGAGATCCCCGGCAAGACCGTGCGCATACGTTCCCATCACCGCCGCCTCAAAGCCACTGTACCCCTGCGCCAGAAGCCCTGCGATGATTCCAGTGAGCACGTCCCCGGAACCAGCCGTCGCCATCCCGTCATTTCCGCTGGCGTTCAGGTAGATCAGCTTTCCCCTTTTTGACACAAGCGTTCTGGCGTCCTTGCAGACGAGTGACACGTCGTATTTTTTTGTAAATGCCTTGCAGCTTTTGATCATATCCTTCCTGACTTCTGCAACAGGACATTGCATCAGCCGGGAAAACTCCCCGAGATGCGGTGTAAAAATGACATCACTGTCATTTTTTCGATACCCATAGGCAAACATTTTTAACAACTCTGCGCTCTGTGCCAGCAGATTCAGCGCATCCGCGTCTACGACCATCGGCCTGCTGCACTGATTCAACAATATTTCCAGAATCGTCTTTGCCTTATCCGACATGGAGATTCCGGGACCGACTGCGACGATATCCGCCCATTCCAGCCCTGACAACAGCGCCCTGAGCTCCTCCTGTGCGATTGCCGGATCCGCGTCGTCCTCGTAAGTATCCACGATCGCCTCCGGGAGCTTCTTGAGCAGGCCTTCGCGGTTCTGTGCAGCCGTAAATATCCGCACCATACCAGCGCCCGTCCGATAGGCACTCAGCGCAGATAGAAAACATGCACCGCCCATGTTCCTGCTTCCGGCTACCAACAGCACCTTTCCAAATGTTCCCTTGTTGCCTGACGGACTCCTCTCCGGAAAATGCAGATCCTTCCTCCAGTCGGTGAACGTGACAACACCTGACCGCTTATTCGCCGTCACTGCCCCAGGAATCCCGATCGGCACACAGATCACCTCACCCGCGCACGAGGCGCCCGGATACAGCATCAATCCGAGCTTCCTGTATGCAAACGTAACTGTGATGTCCGCCTTTACGGCACATCCCATGATACTCCCGTCATCTGTGTGAACCCCCGAAGGGATATCCACCGCCACCACCTTCGCCCTGGAAGCATTGACCGCCTCGACGGCCTTGCGGTATTTCCCCTCGACATTTCGCGTGAGACCAATGCCAAATATTGCGTCGACAATCACATCATACAGTGTGTGCTCCACACCGTAATGAATCGGAATATTTAGCTTTTTAGCTGTCTCAAGCTGGGCGGCAGCCTCGGGTGACAGCTTTGACAGCTCTCCAATCATATTGATCTCCGCACGTATCCCCTGTTCCTGAAGGATTCTCGCTATGGCAATCCCGTCTCCGCCATTGTTGCCGCTGCCTGCCATAACGCCTACATAGATATCCGCTCCGTACCGGTCAAGGATCACGCTGACTGTCTGCAGCGCGGCGCGCTCCATCAACACCAGAGACCCGATACCGTACTCCTCGATCGCCGCCTTGTCACTGGCTTTCATTTCCGCCGATGTCAACACATATTCCATACGCACTACCAGCCTTTCCTCACTCATTTATTTTAGTCTACCATAATTGGTTCATGCCCATTCAGGCAAGTATAACGTCTAGCGACATTATATCATAGTCAAACACGAAAAAAAACTCCAAAACAGTTATTCCTGCCTGGGAGTTTTATCGTTGATCAAATCTTTTTCTTTATTCAATACATTTTTGGGATTATACTTCATGTCAAACATATCAATCACATCCGGGCCAAAGATCGAATGCATATAATTATACATCTCGTCATTCCAGATCTCCTTCTGCTGCTTGAGGATGATCTTCTTCTTGAGCTGCACCTTGAAATCAGACACCCATTGGTTGATCTCTTCAATCTCCCTGACATTCTGCTGGATCTTGCCATAGCACACCCGCATCGAAGCCAGCATCAGCTCGAAATTCGCCTCGTCAATCTGCCTGGGAATCTCCAGCAGCTCATCGTTATAGCCCTCCATCTTCTGGTTGGACTCCTCGATCATGCGCTTGTTCTCCGACATCTTCTTTTCCTTTGCCGTGCTGTCGGGAAGCTCCATGATGGACACGATCTCCTGCATGAGCTTCTTCTTAAATGCGGAAAGGCTCTTTAACTCCGTGTTGAGCTTCCCCTGCCGCTTCAAAATCTCGTTGAGATTGTCCTCGAGCCTCTGAATCTCCTCATTAGCCCCTGTTTGTGTAAAAAGCCTGTGCCACTGGTTATCCAGCGTCAGGACTGGTATCTTTTTGCCTATTAATGCCTCGCGAAAGACCTCGTCCTCCTGTTCCATATTCATAACCCCCATTTAATCACAACTGTTTCGCAGCGATTCGATCTTTTCTTAGTTACAGCGCGTCACTTTTTATTGATTTGCGATTCCGTATGATAATTTCATAAGACTGTCCGAGAGATGCACATTCTCAACCACGATGCTTTCCGGCACATTCAAATCTACATGTGCAAAATTCCAGATCGCCTTGATATTGCACCTGACAAGCAGTTCCGCTGTCTTGGCAGCCCCTTCCCTGGGTATGGTGAGCACGGCAATATCAACAGCATTTTCCCTGACAAACTGCTCGATCTGCTCTACCGGCTGCACCGCAATCCCGCGAAGTTCTTTCCCATACAACAAAGGATTCTTGTCAAAAATCCCCTTCACGATAAACCCTCTGCGCTCAAAATTCATATAATTTGCGAGCGCCTGCCCCAGATTGCCCGCACCCACGATAATGAGATTGTAGGATTTGTTCAAACCGAGTATCTTCGCAATCTCATTGTACAGATATTCCACATTGTAGCCGTACCCCTGCTGTCCAAAACCACCAAAATTATTAAAATCCTGCCGAATCTGTGATGCAGTGACTTTCATCAATTTACTCAAATCCTGAGATGATATCCTCTCGATGCCGCTATCCTTCAAATCTCCCAGGTATCTGTAATATCGGGGAAGCCTCGCGACAACAGCCTGTGATATAATTTTATCATCCACGATTCCTAACCTCCACATGTCCATTCGCTTCAGCCATGCACCCTTCATATGCAATATGCCAAAAAAATAACAAAATATATAGACTATATTATACAATCTTGTTAAATGATTGTCAATTCTTTTTGCAATTATGATTGCGATTGATTTTCTCATAATTCTCTTTTATAATAGGTAAGGAACTGTCTGGAAATCCCCTGTTCAATCTGCATATGTTATTCCCGGACTGTTCCTACACAGATTCCACACACAAGGAGGAAATTTCCATGATTTTATCATGCAATAACATAGACAAGACGTTTGTCGACAATCATGTCATCAAAAATGCCTCTTTTCATATAGAAGATTATGAAAAGGCGGCGATAGTCGGCATCAACGGCGCAGGCAAAACCACCCTGCTCAAAATCATCACGGGCAGACTCCCTGCCGACGCGGGCAGCGTGACCTTCGCAAAGGACAAAAGCTTCGGCTATCTCGCCCAGCATCAGGCTGTGGACAGCGAAAACACGATCTTCGGCGAGCTGCTCACCGTCAAGCAGGAGGTTCTCGACCTCGAATCCGCAATCCGCCAGACGGAAGCCGATATGAAAAACGCCTCCGGCGACGAGCTCGATCTCCTGCTCAAAAAATATGCAGACATGACACACCGCTTCGAGGACATCAATGGTTACGCCTGCAAGAGCGAAATCACCGGCATCCTGAAGGGACTCGGCTTTCAGGAGGACGAATTTGACAAGAAAGTGGCTACACTCTCCGGCGGCCAGAAGACGCGCGTGGCTCTCGGAAAGCTGCTCCTGCAAAAGCCTGACCTCATCATGCTCGACGAGCCCACCAACCACCTTGACCTCAACTCCATCGCATGGCTCGAGACATATCTGCTCAATTATAAGGGCGCTGTCATTATCGTCTCGCACGACCGGTATTTTCTGGACAGAATCGCCACGAAAATCATCGAGATTGACAACGGCGTGGTATCCTCCTTCAACGGAAACTACTCGGACTACGCCGTTCAAAAAGAGCATCTCCGCACCGAGCAGATGAACGCTTACCTGAACCAGCAGCGCGAGATCAAGCATCAGGAGGAAGTCATCGATAAGCTGAAGCAGTTTAACCGCGAGAAGTCCATCCGGCGCGCCGAGAGCCGCGAAAAGATGCTGGACAAAATTGAACGTCTCGAGAAACCCGTCGAAGTCAGGGCCGATATGAAGCTGACACTCACCCCGCATAAAACCAGCGGCAACGATGTCATGCAGGTTGAAGGACTCTCCAAGAGATTTGACAGCCATCAGCTGTTTGAAAATGTTTCCTTTGAAATCAAGCGCGGTGAACATGTCGCCATCATCGGGGACAACGGAACGGGCAAGACCACACTCTTAAAAATCATCAACGAGCTTGTTCCCATGGACAGCGGCACCATCAGACTCGGGGCAAATGTGGAAATCGGTTACTATGACCAGGAACACCATGTACTTCATATGGATAAGACGCTGTTCGAGGAGATCAGCGACGATTACCCTTACCTGACCAACACAGAAATCCGAAACACACTTGCGGCCTTTTTGTTCACTGGTGAAGATGTCTTCAAGAAGATCAGCGCGCTGAGCGGCGGTGAGCGCGGACGTGTATCCCTCGCAAAACTGATGCTGTCTGAGGCAAACTTCCTCATTCTCGACGAGCCGACAAACCACCTGGACATCATCTCAAAGGAAATCCTTGAGACAGCGCTGAACGCTTATGAGGGGACAGTGCTCTATGTCTCGCACGACCGGTATTTCATCAATAAGACTGCAAGCCGCATACTTGAGCTCACGCACCAGGAGTTTGTCAACTATATCGGGAACTATGACTATTATCTGGAAAAGAAAGAAATTCTGACACCTGTGTCAGAAACCGGCTCCGGCACAAACGCGGAAGAACTCTCCGCACAGAAGCTCGACTGGAAACAGCAGAAGGAAAACCAGGCACTGATACGCAAACGGGAAAACGATCTGAAAAAATGCGAGGAAAAGATCGAGGCACTCGAGACCAGAAGCGCCGCTCTCGACGAGGAGATGGCAAAGCCCGAGATTGCCACAAACTCAGTAAAACTACAGGAAATCGCCACGGAAAAAGAAGGTATTGAGGCAGAGCTTGAAACGCTCTATGCCAAATGGGAAGAATTATCAGAAACAGAGATGTAACGCATCACCAAGACAATGATAGGAGATTAAATATGGATACAATCAAAAAATTTTTGATCATCGACGGCTCGTCAATGCTCAGCACCTCATATTACGGCAACCTGCCCAAATCCGTGCTCTACGCAAAGACAGACGAGGAGAAGGAAAAGCACTACTCCGAAATCCTGCAGACCTCCAAAGGAGTGTACACAAACGCCCTGTTCACCATGCTGCGCACCCTGATTTCCCTGTACAAAAAGGCGAAACCAGACTATGTTGCAGTCGCGTTTGACGTGTCGCGCGATACGTTCCGGCGCACTGTTCTGGGCGCAGACTCCTACAAGGCGAACCGAAAGGAAGCGCCGGCCCCATTAAAAGAACAGTTCATTGCCATGGAAAATCTTTTGCAGAAAATAGGCTGTCAGGTGCTAATGGACAAGGACTACGAGGCCGACGATTTCGCCGCCTCCCTCGTCAAAAAGTTTGAGTCGCCAAGGCTCGAAACGTATCTTCTCACAAAAGACCACGATTATTTCCAGCTGGTGAGCGATTACACCAGACTGTGGCGCGTCACTGACAAGGAAAAGGTAAAGGACCTGCAGCAGCGGTATGGACTCTGCACAGGCAGGAACGGATATTCTTCCCTCCCCGCGGGAATCTTTGAATATACTGCCGATATTGTCTACTCCGAGGAGGGCGTGTACCCGGAAAATATTGTCACGCTGCTCTCGATCACAGGAGACCCGGGAGACGGTATTCCCGGCTGCAAAGGCGTGTCCTCGGCAGCAGCCCCGCTTGTGAACGAGTATGGCTCCCTCGATGCGATTTATGCCGCAATCGAGGACTGCGAAGGCAACAAGAAGAAAGAAAAAGCGCTGTCTGATTTCTGGAAAAACAACCTTGGCATCAGCCGAAGCCCGTTAAACGCATTGAAAGAAAATAAAGAGACCGTGTACCTGAGTTATCAGCTTGCCAGGATGAAAGACGACATTCCCATCACACAGTCTCTGGAGGACTTTAAAGTAAATATCGACAAGGCTGCCTTAAAGGAAGAACTCAGACACTATGAAATGCTCAGTCTGATCGCGGAACTGAGACTATAATCCAAAACTGCAGCGGCGCATAGAACGAAACTGTGCCGTGTCCTATGCGCCTGCATCTGTATAAAAAATTATAATGTCTCAAAAGTCTCCCTGATCGCCCTGATAAAGTCCAGACTATTCAGAATCACTGGATTTTCACAAGTCGATATCAGCGAAAGGCTCTTTGTCATCTTTCCGTCCTCGACAGTCTTGATACATGCCCTGTCCAGCTTGTCGGCAAAATCCTGAAGCTCCTGTATCCCATCGAGTTCACCGCGCTTGCGCAGTGCACCTGTCCATGCAAAAATAGTTGCAATCGAGTTGGTGGAGGTCTCCTCCCCTTTCAAATGCTTGTAGTAATGGCGCTGTACCGTTCCATGCGCTGCCTCATACTCATAGACACCGCTCGGCGAAACCAGCACGGAAGTCATCATGGACAAATCGCCGTACGCGGTCGCCACCATGTCAGACATCACATCGCCGTCATAGTTTTTGCACGCCCATATAAAACCGCCTTCCGAGCGAATCACACGCGCAACCGCATCATCGATCAGCGTGTAAAAATACTCAATGCCAAGCTTTTCGAACTGTTCTCTGTACTCTGCGTCGTATATCTCCTGAAAAATATCCTTAAACGTATGATCGTATTTCTTAGAGATCGTATCTTTGGTAGCAAACCACAAATCCTGCCTGGTGTCAATCGCATAACCAAAGCAAGCCCTCGCAAAGCTTGAGATCGACTCCCTGGTATTGTGAATGCCCTGGATAATCCCGGCGCCCTCAAAATTGTGAATCAGCTCCCTTGTCTCCGTTCCGTCCTCCGCGGTAAATACCAGCTCCGCCTTTCCTTTTCCCGGAACCTTGATCTCCGTATTCTTGTATACATCACCGTATGCGTGACGCGCAATCGTGATCGGCTTCGTCCAGTTCTTTACATACGGAACGATTCCCTTGATCAAGATGGGTGCACGGAACACTGTTCCATCCAGGATTGCCCTGATCGTTCCGTTCGGACTCTTCCACATCTCTTTCAGGTTATACTCTGTCATTCTCGCAGCGTTCGGTGTGATCGTCGCACACTTGACCGCCACACCGTACTTCCTGGTAGCCTCCGCAGAATCCACTGTCACCTGGTCGTTCGTCTCATTGCGGTGCTCCAGACCAAGGTCATAATACTCAGACTTTAAGTCTATGTACGGAAGAATCAACTCGTCCTTAATCATCTTCCAGAGAATACGCGTCATCTCGTCCCCATCCATCTCCACTAACGGTGTCGTCATCTGAATCTTTGCCATCATTATCTCCTCCTAATAATCATATCGTGTTATCCGCGAAGAACGCCGCCCTCTGGCGTTCTTCTAAACACTTAGCAAGTCTTAGGCTGTGTCCTTTACAGCCTTAGAGTTGCTTAGTGTTTTTTAGTGTTTTATGCTCAAACCACATTTTACCATATTTCTGTACGCATTACAAATATGTTCGTCGGCAAGTTTCTCCGCAAGCTGCGCATTCCCGTCGCGTATTGCCTCCATAATGCTCTTGTGCTCTGCCACAGCCGCCGCGCTCCTCTCATGATTCGAGAGTGTCTGCTGTCTCTGCTTCTGCACATACTGGTGAAAATCCTTCAACAGATGAATCAGCATCTTGCTCTCACACGCCTCATACAGGCTCAT
Source organism: uncultured Lachnospiraceae bacterium (assembly GCA_947177165.1). Classification (GTDB taxonomy): domain Bacteria; phylum Bacillota; class Clostridia; order Lachnospirales; family Lachnospiraceae; genus COE1. The sequence goes on along the minus strand of CAMWTP010000101.1, from coordinate 3,576 downwards.
GTGGAAACGGTTGTCCAACTCAATCAGCTGATCGTAATGCTCCTTCCCCAGATGAAACTCGCTCAATAGAATAATCTCCTCAAGATCCTCCGTTCTCTCTTTGGTAATCTTCTTCGTCGCCCACCTCGCGCACAAGCCTTCCAAAAGGGAGCGGATCTCGTAGATATCCGCCACATCCGACACAGAAATGCCAGTGACATACGCTCCTTTGTTGGGCACTATCCGAATCAAACCTTCCAATTCAAGCTGTCGGAAAGCCTCCCGCACGGGAGTCCTGCTCACGCCAAGCTCCTCCGCGATGGCTGCCTCTCTGAGCTCATCGTTCTCCTGATATTTACCATTCAGAATATCCTCCCTGAGTTTCCGGAAAACCCTGCCCCGCAGCGAATACTTGTCCGACGCCTCATGGTTTACATCATACTCGCTCATATCCTCCGCCATCAATCCTTTCCTATGGTCACGCCAAGCGTCCTGCAGCCTTCCCCGATGACAGAAAGCAATTCATCGTCCGTCAGAACCGTGACTCTGCCGCTCTCATACTCTGCATCCACCCACGTTTTCACATAGGCCACAAGCTCCGAGGACTTACTGATCTTCTCGCTGTCTTTCAGCTTATAGTATGTATTGATCCAGTGCGCGATCCCCGCAAGTCCCGACGTGTTGGACACTGCACACAGGACAGGTCTGTTGAGGAATTTCTCAGTGTCAAAGACATTATAGATCTCCTCATTTTTGAGCAGCCCGTCCGCATGGATTCCCGCCCTTGTCACATTGAAATTCCTGCCGACAAAAGGTGTCCGCTCCGGAATGTGGTATCCAATCTCCTTCTCATAGTACTCCGCAAGCTCTGTGATCACTGTCGTATCCATACCATTCAGTGTGCCCTTGAGCTGTGCATACTCAAAGACCATCGCCTCGAGCGGTGTGTTTCCTGTTCGCTCCCCGATGCCGAACAGTGAAGTGTTGACACCACAACAGCCGTAGAGCCACGCCGTCGTTGAGTTCGTAACCGCCTTATAGAAATCGTTGTGCCCATGCCACTCAATCCACTCGTGAGGCACTCCGGCATGTGTGTAAAGCGCATAGATAATACCTTGTACACTCCTCGGGATAACTGCACCCGGATAATTCACTCCGTATCCCATGGTATCACAGGCGCGCACCACGATCGGAAGGCTGTACTGTTCTGCCAGCTTCATAAGCTGCTGACAGAACGGAACGACGTATCCATATATATCCGCTCTTGTGATATCCTCCAGATGACACCGCACACTGATGCCCTCCTCGAGGCAGTCCCGCACAACAGACAGATAGTGTTCCATCGCCTGACGCCTTGTCATTTTAAGTTTCATAAAAATGTGATAATCAGAACAGCTCACGAGAATACCCGTCTGTTTCATTCCAATCTCTTTCACCAGCTTAAAGTCTTCCTTGCTCGCGCGAATCCACGAAGTCACCTCCGGAAACTGATAGCCGCGCTCCATACATTGGCAGACCGCATCCCTGTCCTTCTGGCTGTACAGGAAAAACTCGCTCTGCCGGATCATGCCGTTAGGACCGCCGAGCCTGTGCAGATAGTCATAAATCGTGACAATCTGCTCTGTGCTGTACGGCGCCCTCGACTGCTGCCCATCCCGGAAGGTCGTGTCCGTAATCCAGATCTCCCTGGGCATATTGTGCGGCACAACCCTGTCATTAAACGGAATCTTGGGTATCTCATCATAGGGGAACATATTGCGGAACGCGTTGGGCTTCTCCACATCCTGAAGCTGATACATATGCTCCTCGATCTGCAGAAGATTGTTGTGGTCATTCATGGTGACTGGCCGGTTTTCAAAATATTCGCTGTTGCTTGCCATCTTTTTCCTCCGTTCTTATCTCATTTGTCCATCGCCGTGTACTACACTAAAATGCCATGCTGAGTCTTGTCACGGCTCTGAACAGATTTCATTTTTGCATTTGTGTATTATTGTATACAAATATACAAACCTTGTCAATACAAAAATATGATGAAAAAAATCTAATACAACAGCTCTGCCTGCGCAAAAAGCCGGTCAATCTGGAGCATCCCGGCGCCCTGCACACTCCAGCTCTGCCCTAAATCTGCCGCAGACCCCAGCAAAAGCCGCCGGAGCTCCCTGTTCGTAAGCTGCGGATACTTCTGCAGACACAGCGCACAGGCACCGCTCACAATCGGCGCTGACATTGATGTTCCGCTCTTGGCAATGTACGGCTTTATCGTATACCGATAATTGCAGGACACAATATCCGTCCCCGGTGCCACAATATCCGGCTTCTTCAGGGGATTGAGCATAGCTGTGATTGTTGTGTCCTTTCCGGGTCCCCTGCTCGAATATTCATTGCAGAGCCTCCCACCGTTTCCCTTATAATTGCCATCATGACACCCGACACAGACACAGCCGTCACACTCCCCGATTGGCGACAACGTCATAGGATTGGGCCCCTTGTTTCCTGCTGCAGCCACAATCATAATATTTCTGTCCCACAGATACCGTATATACTTCCGAAACTGCTCCCAGTCCTCCGGATCGATCCCGTCCTCCGATTCCATCTCGATTGATATGTTGAGAATCCTGATCGGATATCGCTTGATCAGCTCCGATATCCATATCAAACCCTGCGTAAGATTTTTCAGACTTCCTCCTCCTTTTCCGTCCAACACCTTGCCGCAGATAAACGTGCATTCCGGGGCGACTCCGCGATATCTCCCTTTCGCTATCAAACCACTCCCCCCCAAAATCCCGGACACATGCGTCCCATGTCCGTTATCATCATAATACATTTTCTTATCCGACACAAAATCCCTAAAGGCTGCTATTCTCCCCCTCAAATCCGGATGTGCTGCAACTCCGCTGTCCAGAACCGCCACATAGACTCCCTTACCTGTGTATGGCGCTGCCTCTCTGTGATCACAGCCGATCATTCTGCGTACTCTATTCATTTCCGTTCCCTCTGTAATCATCCACGGAGTATCCTTGTAAAATACACCTGCCGATCATTACGTTGTATCTTCACATTAATATATGATGGAAATGCTTTAAAGTACACAAAAAAAAGACTCCTCGTTTTGAGAAGCCTTTTTTGTCATTCTGCAAAGTCTTATTCATTTCGGATCGCCGCAAGCGGACTCAGCCGCATCGCCCGAAGCGACGGAATAAACCCGGCGATCATACCGATCACGATCGCAAACACAATTGCGAGCGGACTCAGCCACAGCGGAATCCTGCAGATGGCTCCCGAGATTCCCATATTGGCAGTCGCGTCACTTCCAGCCGCCAGACTATTGATTGCAAGACTCAGCAGACAACTGAACCCGACGCCGACCACACCGCCGATAAAGCCGATAAAACCTGCCTCCATCAGAAACAGTCCCTGTATATTGCGGATGTCACAGCCAAGCACCTTCATGACACCGATCTCCTTGGTCCGCTCATAGATGGACATCATCATCGTGTTTGTGATACTGATCGCCGCCACCAGCATGGCCACTGCACCGATTGCACCGAGCACTGCCTGTATCATATTCATGCTGTCGATCTGCTGCTGTATCCACTC
>CAMWTP010000100.1 GCA_947177165.1 uncultured Lachnospiraceae bacterium | reverse complement strand
GCGTGTGGCGGACGGAATCCTAAGCATATCCGAGTTGTCCAAGATGGAGCGGGGGATTCTGGAGATAGACTACTTTACACTGCAGGCATTGTTTGAGCGTCTGGGAAAATCCCTCGATAAACTGGAGCTTGCGATATCCAGTGATGAGTATGAGTATATCTCGTACAGGGCAGAGATCGAGCAAAGCATAGCGGAGTGGGATTATGGGAAACTGACGCAGCTGATTACGGGATATGATGCATGCAATGATGAAAGGCGATCTATCCACAAACAATACAAGACTGCACTGCAGGCGATCGCGTGTTATATGGAAGAGCAGGATTATGCCCACTGCCTGCGCAGCATGGAGCAGGCGCTGAAATGCACCCTGCACAATGACTGGCAGGAGGCGGTCAGGTCGGGGCAGCGTCTGTGCAGTCAGGAGCTCCGGATCATCATGGTGGTCGCATACTGCCTGTGGAAGCTTGGTGACACCAGCGGACTTGCCGGTTATCTGGAACAGCTTGGCAGCTACATACTGCATCACTATACGGACACAGAGGAGCAGGCAAAGGTCTACCCGCACTGTGCATGGCTGCTGGGACAGCTCTATCTGGGGAAGGATAGGGTGGAGGATGCATACGTCATATGTAGAAAAGGAAAAGAATCCCTCATAGAGAATGGTTCCCTGAGTCCCCTGTGGGAGATGTTAAGTCTGGAGGAAGCGTGCCTTGCAAAAATGGGCAGACAGGCAGAACTGGAACAGTGCAGAAGGTATCAGAAGGCCGTTGCGTTTTTATATGAGACGGCGGGAGTGCGCGTGGAATCTGATATGATAGCGGCATTCTGGAAGAGCAGTTTTCAGGGGGAGTTCGTCATTACCAATGAGCTGATCCGGGATCTCAGGGAGGCAAAGGGACTCTCGCAGGAGGAGCTCGGTGCGGATATCTGCACACAGGCAACGCTGTCGCTGATCGAGAACGGAAAGAGAAGTCCGAACAAAAAGAACCTCTATCAGATGCTGAAAAGAATGGGAATGGATCGGGAGAACTATTATGGGTTCATAGAGGCGGATGATTATGAACTGTATGAGAAGGTGCGGGAGTATAACCGGTGTTTTCCAAAAGGTCAGACAGAGGAGGCAATGAAACTGCTCGATGAGATCGAAAATGGCGTGGATATGACGAGAGCTGTCAACAGGCAGTTTGTCGGAACGGGGCGCATTTCCAGACGGACAGCAAATGGGGAACTGACATGGGAACAGGCAAATGAGCAGCTTCGGGAGCTGCTTTATCTGACGATGCCGCCAATGGATTCAGGGACAATGATATACCGTGTGCCATTTCGGATGGAGTACACAATCTGGAATCATATAGCGATCAATCTCAGGGAAGATGGGAAAATAAAAGAAGCGCTCAGCATTTATGAGGCATTAATGCATTGTTATAAAAAAAGCAGGGTATTGATGCGGCATCATGCTGTTCCGGGAATGACATTGTACTTAAATTATGCCGGATTTCTGGAAGTGGATAACGAGTTGGAAAAAGCAAAAGAGATTGGCATGGAAGGGCTGCGGCACGGTCTGGAATGCTGTCGCGGGGATATGTCAGGAGATATGCTGGCAAACCTGTCTCTCGTATATGGGAAACAAGGCTTGCCAGATGTAGAAGAAACCTATCTTAGATATGGATATGACTTGATATGTATGTATGACAGGAAAGACATAGTGATGATACTGCAGAGAGCATATCAGGATAAGTTTCATAAAGATATCAATTCATTTGTATATTCCGGGCAAGAATATTCACAAGTGCTAGAGCATTTTTCAAACACGCTCTAATCTCCATAGAAAAAACTATGACGTTTTTGGAAAATTTTTTTATCCAAGAACGTCATAGTTTTTTGGGCGTTAGGGTAGTATGCTTGAATACAGATAGCCGGCGGACTCTAACGCGAGGGCAAATGCATTCGTAGTGGACTACAAGGAATACTAGGGCGATGGGGAAGGAACCAGCACATTCACGCTCGACATCAAGCAGAAGAAAGACAAGATCAGCACAGTATCAGTAGAGGGCGGATATGCCATATAAATCACACCTGCCGAGACAAGGTTCAAGGATATCGTCGAGGCGTATGAGACATTAAGCGATCCTGCAAAACGCTGAAATATGATGCAAATATGATACATTTCTCTGATACAATAGGGACAGACATGTTCGAGGCGTTTATGAAGATAATGTGGGATAACAATATGAAATTTTAAGGTTGCACTGGGGAGATGTTTCAGATGAGCATTCATTATAATTATACGGGGAGAATAGTCTTGCAGATGGGGATTACCTTGTTCCTGAGCGTATTTTCCTTAACAGGCTGCAGTCAGGTCAATAACAGTAACGTGGAAGTATATCATGAAGCTGAGACAACAATAGAAGACGAATTGAAACAGCAGGAAATCGTTTCTAATATGCCTTTGACTGAGGTATATCCTGATGGAACTGTCAGCGTTGAGATGCGATATCAAAAGCAGTATACGGCATGGATCAGACAATTAGAAAATTGCACAGACTGTATCGAACTTCATTTGGATATGCAGGGGACAGATGTTACAGTTTATCTGGATGAAATACTGGCGTATGGCAACTTTAAATATTTAACAATCGAAAACGGAGGGACAATATCGGTAAAAGACAGCAGTGCGATGGATATCAGCACACTGGAAAAGATCGTATTTGATCAGGTCTTTGCCATTGATGAAAGGTCAATCGCATGTATGCCAAAGCAGGTTGTCATGCGTATTCAGATAAATGATCAATATAAAGGAATTGCACCTGTCGCAGAGCTGCTGTTGGAAACAGATTGTCAGAATGCTGCGCTGCAATGGCAAGGGGGAAAAACGTTGGACAGACTTAGCTCCATACTGACGGAAGAACAAAGAATACTGGGGGGCCTTTGGAAACTGAACAGTGGTGATTTCAGTTATACGGAATATGAATTTTATGATCTGGACACAGGGGAGATTTCGGAAGCATTTATTTGTATAAAAGATCAGGAAAGCAACGGCGAAAATTATATTGATATCGTAAATATTCCAGAAGAAAGTCTGCAGCAGCTATCCTTCATCGAACGAGAACGCATGCGTCTGGAAGATGTAAATTCTGATGGATATCTGGACATTGTTGTTGTGGGCGCATATACCGAGAGATTGGGGGAGTTGAATTATGAGACTTTTTTGTGGAATGATTCGAAAAAAGAATATGAGTTGGTTACAGAGGGGAGAAGATCAAATTCTCAGATTTCAGTGAGAAGAATAGCAGATGGGTATGAAGTGAAGTTATATGACCAGGTATATAATGAAGTCTTTTCAATGATCTACCCAAGGGAACCGTGGATTGCGGAAGTGACAGAGAATGTTCTGGAGGTTGGAGTTAGTACAGGTTCGCCGGCTCGCAATGTTTTTTATTTTGATAAAGATTCTGGCAGGACTTCCATAGGTTATATGAATTCCAGACTGATAGATGAAAATTATGTAGCATATATGGATAACGGAGAATTGATATTTACGGATCTGTTTAGTGAAGAAATATATCTGGAGATCAAAAGGGACTTTGCGCCAGCAGTTGATCCTGTGATCAGTATTGAAATGCCAGATAGTGAAACGATACTCTTGCGATATTACAAGGGAGATGAGTTTTTAGAGGTACAGGAAGCGATTCGTATTAGGAAAGAACTGAATGTACCTGCTATAAAGATGACTTTTCTGCAGCGAGGGAAAAGCATATCAGGAGGGGCTGATCCGTTTCATAATCTTCAGCAGGATAAAGAAGTATCAAATGAGGACAGGGGGGTGATATACGCATGTTAAAAAAATCAACCCAGTACCAATCGAATAAGCTGACATATATTGGAATAGTGGTGGCGGCTATGTTATGCGTCATATGCTGTCTGGTATCACTTGTTCCAGACAATCCCGCCGGGTCCGAATATGTTTCAGTTGTGTGTAATGCAGTAAAAAATATGGATTTCACAATAAGGGAACCTCGGCTGGATATCACGGCGGAGGAAGACAGACTGTATTAAGGAGGCATATCTGCAGGTATTGAAAAATGAGATGCCGATATTGGAGTGGGAGAAACAGTATTATAAAGATTTATGGAGAGCGGGAATTGAATTTGAGGATTTGTTGGAAAGGAAAAATGACGATAGCTTTCCATATTTAATTTACTATGATGATCTGGATGGGGATGGGAAACCGGAATTGGGAATTAATCAGGGATGTCTGTATCTGTTTGATTATGAAATTGGGGATAAAGGGGTTCATGTGCTGTATTATCAGGAATCCTGTTATCTTGGGAGTATATTAGGCGCTGGACAGATATGGTATCATGATGGACTGCATGCGGATGTTATAAGGGACCGGTATGTTGTTCTCAATAAGGATAATGAATGGGAGGAGTGTGCTTTAAATCTCGAGCACGGAATAAATCCTTTGCAAGAATACTTTCTTGTAGGGACTTCCCGGTATGAGCAGACTGATGTGGGTGAAAAAAACTGGAATGAGATCACAAAACCTTTTTTTGAGGCAGCAGAACATGAACTTCCCCAAAAGACCTTTGCGGAAGTTTTTGGGGAAATGCTGGAAAGAAGCTGACTGTCTATAGCGCTAAGAGAGAGGCGAAAGCAAAAAATTATTGTGAGGTAATGCAGATGTCCATAAATCATATGCACAAAATAATTCTGAATGCAGCAAGCTGCATGCTATTGAAATAGTATTTTTGCCGGGATGGAAGCTTACAAGAATATATTAGCAGAATATGAACTTGCACAAAGGTCTGCAGATGAAACTTATATGCCTGAACAATGGAAATATGTTGACCAGCAAATGTTTTATGTGGCAAAAGAAAGGCTGCTGTATTACAGTCTTGCAGATCTGTCAGGTAATGGTTATCCGAAACTGATCATAGGGACAATCATGACAAAATCGGGAATTCCGGACCGCGCTCATATTGTGTCTTTTTCGGCGGCGCGGCTTCCGGAAGGTACGGCATACTATTATCCATGGTACATTTATTCTTACGATGGGGAGGATGGAATTCAATATATTGAACGCGGGAGAAATCGTATTTCAATATATGAAGGCGGTATTATCGAAATATCAAGATCACACTATGCCTGCTATTATCAGTATCAGAAAGATTCAGGGGAGTTAGAATTTTTGGATTATTTTAATGTGACGGCCGAAATACAGAATGATGAAGTGAAGTCAAGATCATACTACAGAAGTACGGAGGAGGAGGAGGACAGCCAGAATGTCGAAATATCAGAGAACGAATACTGGGAATATATGGAACAATATACGTCAAAACCGATGGAACTGGACTGGATGCCAATAGAAGGGTTCCTTGAGGAGTCAAAAATGAGTGGAAACAGGTATTTCGATGAGACGGAAGCCTACAAAAATATATTGGCAGAATATGAATCCGCACAAATAAGTACAGACGAAATACATAGCTTATATAAATCGGAGAATGTCAGTGACCTGCTGTTTCATGTAGCGAAAAAAAAGACGTTGTATTATAGTCTGGCAGATTTGACAGGCGATGGTCATATGGAACTGGTCATGGGAGCGGTAATGGAGGAATTGCAGGAAGCACATAACCCGCTGCATATTACGCCTAAGTTATCAGAGCGTCCGGCAGGGACAAAATACTATGATCCATGGGTAATCTATTCGTACAATGAAGAGGATGGTATTGTGAGGAGCTGTGAGCGCGGAGCATATGAGATAACGATATATGAAGAAGGTATCGTTGAGATGACGAGAGCGTGGCATACCTATTATTATCAATATCAAAAAGATTCCGGGGAATTAAGTTTTTTGGATCATTTCAGGGTAAAGCCTGAAATACAGGACAGCAAAGTAGTATCAAGAACGTATTACAGGATTACACAGGATGAAAGCTGTGATGAAGAAATATCAGAGAGCGAATACTGGGAATGTATCAAACAATATACGTCGAAACCGATGGAACTGGAATGGATGCCGGTAGAAGGGGGGCTGGGTTTGTAGCTCCTCTGGCAGAATTAGCGGTACATATCACTGCGGCGATTCCCATGGAGGTAAGGCCGGGTGACGAGGTTGAGGTTCCGCCCAATCCGTATCCCTTTGTAATGCTCCCGGTATTGGATTATGCGGAGGGAGAGGGGATATTCCCATTTTTTGCAGAAGGATCATAGCAGCTAAGAGTTTTTATGAATAGTTTGGAGGAAATAATGAATAAGAAGAAAGTATTCGTAGCCGCGATTGTCCTGACAGTATGTGCCTTTGTAGTTTTAGGAGTGTGCACAGAGGCAAATGCAAAAGATGGTATAACAGAGCTGGTAATGGGAAATGTGACACAGAGCGATATTAATTTTATCGGACAGTTGAAAAACCTGCGGAGACTAAGTATGCAGATTCGTGACAAAGAGCTTGATCTGTCACCACTGGCAAATTTGCAATATTTAGATGAACTGGAATTTACATCGTTTGGCTATCAGGAAAGTGATCAGATAGACCTGTCTCCGCTGGGGAAGCTGACGCAGCTGAGGTCTCTTGGCATTGATGAGTGTTTTGCGGATATGGCGTTTATAGAAAATCTGACACAGTTAGAGGAGTTGTCTATTACGAAAGCTGAAATTAAGGATCTGTCTGCTTTTCAGAATCTGGTGAAACTAAGGAGACTGCATATTTTATGGGTATTTGACACTGACATGTCTTATCTGAGTGGACTGGAAGCATTGGAGTATATTTACATACAGGGTTATCACATACGTAATCTTTCGGGTATGGAGAATATACGGAATATGACATGGGTTTATCTGCAGGAAATGGAAAGATCTGATGAACAGGGAAGTATATCTCTGGACTCTTTTGGAAACATGGACAAACTCGTCCATCTGAATATTATAGGACTAAAGATTGAAGATGCGGCGCCTATTTCCCAGCTGCCGGAGCTGAATACGATCAGTCTGGTAGGGACAGGGATTGAGGATATTGAATGTCTGTGCAGACTGGAAAAACTAAAAAAACTGGAAATCTATGGGTACGGGAATGACCATGTAGTCAATCAGGCAGCCAGTGGTTTTTCGCACTTACAAAGGCTGGTTGTAGTAGATGAGATACCGGATAACATGGGATATTATTAGGGCGGGACTAACTTTTACAATATGGTTTTGCGGGCGGGACACTATGCGGAAGTATGATGTGTATCAGCAGGATCATTACGTAATAGTGCAGGACGCCGACGGGATACCTATTTTGTTATGATGGCGACGAAGGTGTTCATTCAGAGTAGTGTATCGGATTTGTCAGGGATGGTGAGAATTACAAGTGAAGAAAAAAGGTATTTATATTAGCTGTTTTATCATTGCTGCGGTTTTAATATGTTTAAATATTTACTGGAACACAGATCATCAGGAAGAAAATCTGGACAGCTGGATCGGAGAATATAGGTATACCGAAGAGGTGAACAGTGAAAATAGTACAGTTAAGCATATTTATCATAAGATTACAGTCTGGAAACAAGATGAGGATTACTATGCAATAGTACAAAGCGAGAACTGGATTTCATCTTCCCTGCTGAAAGCATGGTCGTTTGCGTCTGTTTCTGGAGACGAGAACGAAATATATTTTACATTTTTACAGACGCTTGCATGGGATGATCTGTACGGGCTCAGGCAGAGATATGCCAAAGAGGAAGTGCTTCTGCAATTTGTACGCAGGGGGGATGAGATACTCACAGAGTGGGGAGCGCTGCGTGATCGAAGTCCCAGTTTGATCCAGACGGAAGAGGCCATCGTGGGCAGTTATTTTGAGAAGGAGGAGAATTACGGGGGAGAATGAATAAGTCGAAGAAACGCATGAGATACCAAAGGAGAACGAGGGCGAAAAGAAGTACAGTTTTGACAGGTGTCTTTATCCTGGGAGTAGTATTCATTTTTGTTACGATACTTATTATTCTGAATAATAGCAGGAAAATGGACGGATGGATAGGTGGATACATTTATTCGGAGTTTTACCCGCATAATTCCGGTGAAATATATTATGGTACCGCGTATCGCATAACCATCTGGAAGCATGACAACGAATACTACGCAGCGATAGAGGGGAGCGGGTGGCACTTGGGGACGTGGGGGCTTGCATATGTGGCTGGGGATGATCAGCAGATCGACATCATTGCCATGCAGACTCTGCCAGGGGACAGTTATTTCGGTAAATGCGAAAGATATGAAAAGGGAGAGGTGCTTGTGCATTTTGAGCGCAGGGGTGAGGAACTGATCACAGAGTGGAAGGCACTGCGTGACCAGCACCCGATTCTGACATACAGAGAGGATGCGATCATAGGAAACTATTTCGAGAAGGTGAAATAAAGGAGGGGAATATTTGTAAGCATTGAAATCATAGTACAGAAATTAGGGAGAAAAGCATATGCTCAAATGCAGAAAAGTGAATAGACTGGTATATATCGGAATAGTGATGGCGGTTGTTCTGTGTGTCGCATGCGGTTGCGAGACAGATCCGGAAAGTGCATACAGGACAGAAGATGATCAGGATGCCATATGTGGCAGCGAACCAGAGTCGGACGGAGAAGGTGCGGAAGTAAAACAACATTTCTCGTATTTTATCAATTGGGAGGGACATTTCAGTTATCCATCTGCAGTATACCAGATTGGAGAAGTGAAGCTACAGCCTTATTATGTACCGGTTTTACTGGTGGAGATACCGGATGACAGACAGAAGGAGGAACGGATCAACAGGATGCTGCTGGAGCACTATGTTGAAGTGCTGCCTGACGCAGAGGAAGAGTAGTAAAAATTTATATTGCGTACAAATCGGAGAAGTGGCTTTCTATTGTGTATTCTATTCAGGTCAAGGATTTTGACAGGAATTATGACGGAGTGGCTGACCTTGGGGTGACGATCAATCTGCAGAGTGGGGAGAGAGTATTGTTGGACGATTTATTTGATATGAATGGCCTGCTGACATGGATGTATGCATGTGGAAGGTATAAAGAGAATGATCATCTCCTTCCTGTATTAGGGCTTTCAGTGACAGAAAAGGATATTCTGACTCACGAAGCTCAGGAGGGAGTTTACCATGAAGGTAAAGATTTTTTGGAACATTATGTTTATCAGTGGGATACTTTTTATTTATATAAGGGGAAATTAGTAACTAAAGGAAAAATGGGAATTTTCGATTTTGAGATACCACTCCCTGAAATATATGAATATCTAGAGGTAGATCCCTGGTATTAGGATATTCCAGGACATCGACAGGGTGAACGAGGAGGCAGACCAAAATGAACCATTAGGAAACGTAGGGGGAAGCACCAGAACTGAATAGGGAGTTTGGGGACAGGTATGGAAAATAAAAAATTTAGAAGATGCATTCTGCTGTTTATTTTAATATCAGCTGTCGGGATGACGGCATATATAATTTCGCATGGAAATACATCATTCCCAATATTTAAGGAACAAGAAAACAGGAGTGAATATAATTTCGTATTTGTGGAACAGGAAGATGAGAGATTACCAGATTCTGGATATGCAGAGCAGGAAGATATCGAAGAACTTGTTTTGAACCATGCAACGCAGATAGAGATTTCAGAAGCTGGTGAAATACATGGATTAAAAAAACTGAGTATCTCTGTTTGGGATGATGATGTCGATCTATCGCCTATTAGCAATCTGACAGAATTAGAAGAATTAACATTAAGTATATATAACAGGGAGATCGATGCCAGTTCATTAGAAGATATAAATCAATTGACCTCGCTTATCATTTATGATGCATGGACTGATCTGTCATTTATAAAGAAACTGTCTAATCTGAGAGAAGTATTTATTCAGAAGAGTGACGTAGAAGATCTGTCAATTTTTGCAGACCTCACAAAATTAAGAAAACTATATATCGAATATGTGGATGATACGGACTTAACGTATCTGGAAAATCTTACCGCGCTGGAAGAAATTCATCTCTGCGGAGGACATATCCGCAATATGGAGTATATCAAAAACTTAAGAAATCTAAAGGAATTGTATTTATATGAAAGCATGGATATATATGATGAGCAGCCGGAAGCAGAAACTGTTTTTCTGAGTGGATTGGACAAACTGGAAACGTTAACGATAGTGCATATGGATATTGATGATCTTGAAGCGATATCCGAAATCACGTCATTGAGATGGATGGCACTGGGATGCACTGGAATAACGGATATCATGCCGCTAAAAAAATTAAAGAATCTTGAATATCTGGGTGTATTTGGAAACGATAGTGAAACTGTAAAAAAACAGGCAGGACAGTATTTTAATAATATAAACGGGTTAACAGTGGATATATTGGAGGAATTACCGGTAACATTGTGATTAAAAAAGGGTGGTAATTAGGCATTCAACAATGATGCTTGTGCAGGTTGGGAATATTTTGCGGCTTTTCCAGATCCGAATAAAGCGGACAGGGAGTGAAATTCTATGAATAAAAGAAAGCTGGTCTTTGCTGTTCTTATAATATTGACAATAATTATATCTTTATATGGTATTGGTTATATGAACTTTCGGGTGAAAGAATTACAGGGTAAACATCACAGAGAAACAGATACAGATACTTTGTCTGAATATTCCAATATTGGGAGAGAAGATGAGGGGGAAGAGCGCATAGATGAAAGAGCTATGCCTAAAATGGTGGATATCATTATTAACGATCAGAAGACAACAATTCTTTGTGAGGATGGGAGTGTCTGGAGCTGTCTGGTTTCTGATGACGTGAAGGATGTCATTAAACTCCCCGGATTAGAGAATATTACAAAAATATTATGTGGCGGTCCTGCCATGTATGCGCTGTCAGAAAGCGGAAGGGTTTATGCGTGGGGGAGCAATGAGTGGCATCAGATTAAGCCGCAGGAAGATGCTGATAAACAGTATGATAATCCAGTGCTGCTTGCCGGATTGTCAGATATTGTTGATATTGGTGTGAATGTGTATCCTGAAGATAGCAGATGCAGGTGCTTTGCAATCGATACGGAGGGGAAACTTTATGTGTGGGGGATACATTTATATTGGGATACATGGAGAGATTATGAACCGGGATTTCCCGAGAGGAACTGCAGCCTGACTGAAAGTGTAGAAAGAATATTTATTGGTGCAGGAAATAATCATTATTTTGTCAGAGAAGATAAAACTATATTTTCCATTATGGATGCTTTTTGCCCAGGCTATGATTTGCCTGACTTTATATATCCGTACATAGGTAAATCAACAGACGATATTTCCACTGTGGATTTAAACGAAGGGGCAAAATTTTCTGTTGCCATATTGTGCGAAGTGGGTAGCGGAGAAGATGTATTACTGATCGGAGCAGACAAGTATACAATGTTTCTGTACAAAGGAGATAATACACTCTGGTACTGGGACAGCAAAACAGTAGAATATCACGACTATACGGCGGCAATCCGGGCACCGGAATCAGGTGTGGCAGATTATCATGGGGAATGGAAGGAGATTGACTTTAAGAGGATATTGAGAGCAGGAAACAGCGGTGTTCCGAAAATTGTAGACATATGTGCGGGAGCTGAAAATGTCCTGTTTCTGACTGATGACGGGCAGGTATTTATCAGCGGGTATGAAACCCGGGAGGTACGGGATGTTGAATGTTATCAATATAGTATTCGGGAGTGGAACAGGATTCAGGTGATAGAGGACCTTCCAATCAAGACGATCGCATTAAAAAAACTTGACTGGGAAAATGTGACCAGGATCAACACAGACGGAGTCTGCCAGTTTACAGCAGTAGACGGAGAGGGAAAATACTACTTCCTAAATTCCGCAGGAAGTCACCAGACAGGCGGAAGAGAACATTAAAAAGAAATATTTTAATATCCGATATCGCAACACGCTTGTAACAAATGAAGGGGAGATGGGTTCGTGGGGGAAGGTAACTTTATGTTGTGTGTATAAAGAAAATGTAGATACACTCGAACCATGGGTGGTTTTATTGGACGGGCAGGGGGATGTCATATACTGTGTGGAAACCGACAGTGTTCAAACTGCTGGCAACGGTGCGGTGTAAGGACCATCAGGTTAAAAAAGCAGGTCAAAACAGCATAAGAGCCATTTTGACATTATGGGATTCCGTGTTATAATAAAATGGAAAGAAATTTTTCCTTTTATGTATTATGATACATCCATTTAGGGAGGATAAAACGTTGGCAAAAAACAGGACACAGCAGAAAAAGAAAAATAGGAAAGTACAGAATGTGATCCCCGTGAATACGAAGGCAAAAGATACCTTTTTTAAGAAGGTATACGAGAGTGAGGAGAGGCAGCGGAGGCTTGTATCTGCCTTGCTGGGGATCGATGCGGGGAAGGTGACAGTGGCAAATGTGCGTCCTGTACTGTTTGGAAACAAAGAGAATGATTTCTCATGCATGTGTGACGGGGTGTTCTATGTGCTGACAGAGGCGCAGTCGTCAGTATCGCCGAACATCCCATACAGACTGCTCGAGTACGCAGTGGCGGGACTGCGCGCCACGGTGGACAGCGAGCAGCTCCTGTACGGGAGGACACGTGTAAATTTCCCGATACCGAAGCTCTATGTGTTACAGACAGGGCTGGAGACGAAAGCGGACCATCTTCCAGAAAAGGTACAGTATGACATGCGCCTGAGCGGATCCTACCTGTCCGCGGAAGAAAAATACGGGGAACATGCGCCAGAACCGGATCTTGAAGCGACAGTCCATGTCCACGATTTCCGGATGACGCTGGACG
>CAMWTP010000099.1 GCA_947177165.1 uncultured Lachnospiraceae bacterium | reverse complement strand
TGATGGGACTTCATTAAAAATCAGATATTAAAATGACTGTGAATAGTAACAAAAATATTAATTTGTGCCAGTTTCTAAAAAAGGGTAACTTTAATAAACCCACCCGTGTGGAAATTTAAATTTATGTCCGGCATTTAGGCTGCATTGCCCGGTTTTGAAGGATGTTCCTCTTCATAGCGTTTACAATGCTCCTGTGGCGTGATCATTTCAAACGGCTTATTATCCCTCAGCATGGCAAAAATGATGTTGCAGATTTTATGCATCACAGCCCCAACAGCCACATTTTTCTTCTTGCTTCTACATTTGTCGGTATAGTAATTATGGATAACCGGGTTTACGGGCATTTTCGTACTCTTATCAACTTTAAGGTTATTGAGTGCCACCATATGCAGGATGCGTCTGGCAAGGCTGGAGCCCCTCTTGGACATATGTACTTTGTCCCCGTTGAATTTGCCGGACTGTTTTACGGCCGGATCTAATCCAAAGTAGGCATAAAGTTTTTTGGGGGAAGAAAACAGTTCAAAGGAACCCATTTCGGCAATCAGCGCAACTGCGCTCAGGAAACCCACACCCCGCAGGGACTGGATAAGGCAGATCTGATCATAAACCGGTTTTCCCTGTAATCCGTCCACAGCTTTATGAAGTTCTTCAAGTATGGAATCAAGATGTTTCTGGTACTCACGGTAAGTTTCTATGTACAGCCTGATCCGGAGGGCATTACTTGGGAGCGCACGTCCAAAAACAGCGGCGTCTTCTGCAGCGGCACAAATGGCATCATATTTGGAAAGGGCATATTTTTCACCAAAATGTGCAGTCTCCCTGATGGTTTTGACAATCTCGTCCTTTGATGCGGCAAGCATGTCCGCAGCAAGGGGATACGATTCAAGCAGTTTGAGGGAAGTCAGCGTTGTGATTTTGCTGAATACCTGCAGGTATGCGGGAAAGGAAACCTTAAGTTCCGCATTCAGTTTCAGGACAATGGCGGACTGCAGGTCTTTGTAGTAATAGTAGTCGCGCACCAGGTTCCGGAGGTCGATGATTTCGTCATATGGAACAATGGAGGTCTTAAGTGAGGAATCAAGCCCGACTTTTGCAGCCTTTTTAGAATCAAATTTATCATTATGCAGTTTCCTTATATTCGAATTTGTGCTATTCTTTGTAATGATAGGATTAATGACGGAGCAGTCAAAACCCTTATCACGGAGGAAGCACAGAAGCGGGATGTGGTAGATCCCAGTAGACTCGAGGAAGCAGCGGCTTTTGAGAGAATACATTTCCTGTGCTTCCTTTATTTTTGTGACGGCAAGCTCCCGGGACTGTGGATCAGAATGAATGATCTTAAAAGGTTTACCAGTAAGCGTGCCATTGGGGAGCATGATGGACATCCATGTGAAGTCTGCGCCGACATCAAGCCCGACTGAGAGATAAGGTATGCAGCTAAGCATGTGAAGTACTTTTTGGTATTGCATGATATTTATCCTTTCCGGCAGGCATCCATTTCCAAAAGGTGGATACACAACCTAGCGGCTTATACAGGTATAGCCTGGGGCTTCCCAACCAGCCAAAACATAAATCACCACCGAATGGACTGACAGACTTTCTAAGAGGTATAGCCAGCGGAAGGCCGCTGGTTCCCAAGGAGGAAACGTCAATGATCCTGCCTTCAATGATTATACCTTTATATTTTGTCTGGTGCATTAAGGAAACCTCAGACATGATAAATATTTTTATTGACAGCATCTGATGGTGGAAGGAATATTCCCCTTCAGCTATCAATTTGATTTGACTTTGTAACTTATTAACCATAGCTCTTGTGGCTATATCATTATTATACTAGGAGGAAATGGTTGTAAACGATATGAATATTGAAATCCTGATTCAAAAAGCAAAAACGGGAAATTCTGATGCATTTACAGAATTGATGAAATCGCAGATGCAAAATATGTACCGTACAGCAAAAGCAATTTTAATGAATGATGAGGATGCATCAGACGCCATTCAGGATACACTGCTGATTTGCTGGGAAAAATTGAACGAACTAAAAACAGACCAGTATTTTAAAGCATGGGTGACAAAAATTCTAGTCAATAATTGTTATGGCATTATCAGGCGTAACAGGTGGATTACATATACAGATGAATTGCCTGAAAGGGTTATTGAAGACAATGTCAGTAATATTGAATGGCGGGAGACATTGTCAGCGATTGATGAAAAATATCGTATCGTGCTTGTTTTATTTTATTCCGAAGGTTTCCGCACAAAAGAAATAGCAAAGATATTGGGGATTACGGACAGCGCGGTACGGACAAGACTTTCCAGAGGACGGGAACAATTAAGGGAATACTATGACGCACAATAGATGTGGACATTTAAGGAGGTAGCGCTGATGTGTAATAGAATTGAAGAAATTTTATATCAGGAATTGGAGATTCCTGAAATTGTATGGGAGAAAGCGGATGTGGCTTTTTCACAGATACATATGGAGGAGGAAAAAAAACAGAATTCTGCAAAAAAAGGAAAACTTCGGTCAATATTTGTTATTCCAAAAGCTGCTGCTGTTGCTATTATCTGCTGCTGCATATTGGGGACTACCGTTGTGGCGATGGGGATGATCAGCTTATATCGGCAGCGTATGGAAAATATGAGAGAACAGGAAATAGAGGATTTGTATCAGTTGGCAAATGCCGGTGAGGCGAACAGTCTGAATCGTCCATATACCCCAGAGGAAGGAGCGCGTTATCAGGCTCTGGTAGAGGAATATGAAAAGAGCGGTCGTTTTCCAGAAAAAACGATAACGATAATTGCAGACGCAGGGGAATACAGCGGGCAGGGTGTGGCAGTTGCGGCGGATACAAGAACAATTTACCTTCCCCAGGAACCAATGAGTGATGAAGAGATTTTGGCGATTATTGATTTCAATCACAAAATGACATACAGCATCTATAAAAAGTATCAGGAATGGATTCTTGCACAGGGCAATTGGGAAAGTCGTTTGGTGACGATGACGGATTCGGAAGTTGACAGGATTTATCTGGCCTACTGTGCGTCAAATTCAGAAACCGGCGGAGGATTCAGCAGAGAACTTAGTCAGGCGGAAAGCCAAAGATACGAAGAACTGGATGATCAGTATGAAAACGAGGGCGTCTATCCAGAGATTGAATTAAACATTATAAAGACAGTGGACGAATATGCAGGATGCGGCGTTGCGTTTTGTGAAGAAAACAGCAGATATTACATTCCTGATGGGGCGTTATCTGATTTTGAATTTTTGCAGATAATAGATTTTGACCATAAAATTTCTTATTGCTTTGACAGAATAAATTATGAAATAATGATTGGACTCCGGGAAAGTTATCCGAAGGCGGAGTGACAGAAATACAGTGCTTTTTAATGGATATTGATACAATAAAATACATTTAGAAGGAGAAAATGATTATGATGACAAAGCGTTTCAAAAGAAGATATTCTTTACTGATGGCATTTTTGTTATTGCCGATAACACTAACCGGATGCAACAGGCAGGCGGATACGGAAGAACAAGGTTTTTTGGAAACAGCAGATGAGAATTCAGAGATTAATCACGGTGAAGTGATTCCAGAAAGTAAAGAAAATACGGCAGGCAGCCCTTATGGTGATGCATCTGATGAATATGCCGGCGAAACAATAACACAGCTCATAGAGGGGGCTGACGGGAGAAAAATATCAATTGATGCGCCGGTTTATACAGACGGCATTGCTCAGGTCAGCTGTTATAAGTATGTGCCAAAGCCTTTTACAGAGGAAATGCGGAATGCTTTGCTGAAAAAAATGCATCCTGCAGAAACATGGGATGTCATGGAAGCCGTCACATATAGTCCCGAAAAAGACGCATGGGAATTTGTGACGCCGATAGGGGGAACATGGATATATCAGATCACCCATTCCGAGGCGCCAACGGAAGATATTTTAAACCACGAGAACATTGCCGTCAATATCTCCTCCGACATAAAACAGGTATTTCCGGTAATTGACTGGAATTACAATGACATGGTGGTAGAAGATGAAATGCTTATGGAAATGCTGAACATAATCCCTGCGGAACTGGAACAGTTTGGGCTGCTCGATATCAGCTCTATCGATAAAGACAGTGAATATGTCTGCAGCTTTATCCATATCTGTGAAACACAGGACGGACAGATTTATGGAAAGGCGATATTCAAAAAAATACTGGATGGAATACCTGTGACGGCATGGCATGATCTCTGTACGGTGACAGGAAAGGAAAGTCCATTTCCGGCAAAAATCTGGGGAAGTCTTTTTTCAGAGGAAAAACTTGGACTGGATAATCCCATTTTATCGGCAAGCGAAGCCGTAGCAGACATGCAGGAGCAAATTGACCAGATTCCAATACAGGAAGAACCACTGTCCGTTACCAAAATCAGTCTGGAATACCTGACAGTTATTTCTTCTGATGGAGATTTGCTGATTGTGCCAGTTTGGAGATTTTGGGCGGGCGAAGACGAGAAGGAGCGATGTTTGAGGAGTGAGGAGGTGATTGCTGTCAATGCCCTAAACGGGGAGTTAATTTGGGAAAAACGGGAATCCTTTGCGGAATAGTGCTTTTGACGCGTGTGAATTGTAATCTAAAAGGTTAGAAAATATGAAATTTAGTTGAAATTGTTGACTTTCTGTCTGTATTTGCATATAATAGCACCAAGGAATTGGTTTTCGAAACTGGTTTCTACTAGATAGCAAACGGGCTTGTGTGTTTTATACATGCAGGCCTTTAGATTTATGGAGGCTCTAAATGTTAAGAGGAATGGCTGACCTCCCAAAGTTGGTATAAGCCTACCTGAATCGGCCTGGAAGCAAGGCAGAAAGGTATTCGTCTATGATCAGAGAAATTACAGACAACGATTTTGAACAACTCATGAAACTCTATATGCAGCTCCACGATAACCCGTTTCCAGAAAAAAATGAGCGTATTATGGCAGTCTGGAACAGCATTCTTGCAGATGAAAATCATCACATCATCGTCGCAGAGGAAGAAGGAACGATTGTATCTTCCTGCGTGTGTGTCATTATTCCGAATCTGACAAGAGGGCAGCGTCCTTATGCCTTTATTGAAAATGTGATTACAGATGAAAAATATCGCAAAAAAGGTCTTGCAACCGCTTGTCTGAATTTTGCAAGGGAGATTGCCGTGCAAAAGAATTGTTACAAAATGATGCTGCTTACAGGTTCTAAGCAGGACAGTACCTTACAGTTCTATGAGCAGGCAGGATATAATAAAAATGATAAGACTGCGTTTATACAGTGGCTGTAATATATCAGTTTGTTTGCTGGGAAACAGCGGCACAAGAGCATACAAAAGCCTGCTGCGCCTTCTTCATTTTGCGCAAATTTCCCAAAAACAGTAACGCACATACAAACAATCAAGATGTGGAGGTGTACTTAGTCAATATGTTTGATAAATTATCTTTGCTGCAACGACTTCAGGAACTTTCTTTTTCTGAAACGGAATATTGGGTAGTCGCTGGCAGCGCTATGGTTTTACATGGTTTTCGCCCTCATACACATGATATTGATTTAGGATGCAGTACACGCTTGGCAGATAAATTGGAGCAGCAGGGCTATGCAGTTTCAATATGTGAAGATGGAAACAGAAAAATTTTATATTCCGAAAATGTCGAGATTTTTGAAAACTGGATTGAGGGTACAGTCGAAATAATCAACGGAATTCCCGTTGTGAGTGTAGACGGACTGATACAGATGAAAAAGAAACTCGGCAGAGAAAAAGATTTAGCGGATATTGCATTAATAGAAAAAGTAAGGAACTGTTAAAAATAACTTTTAAAGCGCATTAACTACCTAATATTTTTCGGACGCTATGTGTTGTCACAAGCATAATAAAATAGAAAACAAACAGGTAAATAGGAAAAATTCCCATACTGAGCGTCTGTCCCAGTATGCCGCAGACAGCAGGAGCAGCCATGATTCCCACATAGGAAGCGGCCATCTGTGTTCCGATGACAGACTGGGAAACTTCCTCCCCGAAATTCTGTGGTGTCAGGTAATTAAAGTTTGGAAACAATGGGCCATTACCAAGGCCAACCATAAAAAGACTGGCTGCTGAAAGAGCAGTCGGTACTGGTAAGAGGAGGGTGACAAGTGCAGCGCCCAGAATACATTGTCCAATTTTTATGATCTGCCAGCTGTTTAGCCTTGCAGCCAGAACACCGGACAGGAATCTTCCCAAGGCCATTCCGATATAGTAGTACATGACGATCTTTGCAGCGTGCTCAGGCAGTACATGTTTGTATTCTACCAAAAATGTACTGCCCCAGCCGCCACAGGTATATTCAATCGCACAGGAAGTTATAAACAGGCCCCACATAAGCGTTACGCCTGGAATTTGAATTATTTCCCTGAACGTTAGTACTTTCATTTCTTTTTCGGCTGATGTATTCCCACTGCCATGTGCTTTGCTCCATATAGGTAACGTAAACAGCAGAATCAGTGCGATGACAAGCTGTATTCCAAATGCAATCTTGTATCCGCCTCTCCATCCATACGTTCCGTTGATTACCAATGATAAAACATAGGGACTTACAGATACACCGATTCCATAAAAGCAGTGGAGAAAACTCATGTGTGTGGCTGAATAGTGGAGCGCCACATAGTTGTTGAGAGCAGTGTCGATCGCCCCGGCACCAAGACCTAAAGGGACTGCAAACAGGCACATTGCGATCAGATTGCCGGAATAGGAAAATCCCAGCAATGCCGCAGCTGTCATTGCCGTACTGAATGCGGAGACTTTGTCTGTCCCAAACCTTCTGATCACTTTGGCGCTGACTACACTTGAGACGATTGTACCGCAGGATATGATCACAGTCACAAAACTTGCAAAAGATATCGGAAGCTCAAATTCTGTGTAAATTGCAGGCCATGCCGTTCCGAAGAGGGAATCCGGTATTCCAAGTCCGATGAATGCGATGTAGATTACGATCAATAAAATAGTAGCCATAAGTCCCTTTCTGTCACACAAAACAGGTATGACGTTATTATCTAATAGTTATTCTGGCAAAAACTGTCTATTTATCCCAAATGTTTCTCACAATGAATTGAATTATAATACAGCAGATAACAATTTTCAATAGATTATTATATATAAAATATAGTGCTTCATAGATTCGGAAAAACAGTGGCAGAATATATCATCTTATGATACACTTATGGAAAAGAATGCAGCTCGGCATGACGGAAAACAGGTTTGCAAAAGATTGAAGTTCAGGATAGCGTGATGAAACAATCAGCAGCTATCAACAAAAGGTATTCCGAATTCTTTAAAGGGGAATAAATTATGGCAGTAAGACCAATTTACCAATCGCAGACAGATGCGCCGTTTTTTAAGATAATCGATGTGAATTTTCAATTCTTTTCTGGCTTTTCGACATCGCAGAAGCAAAAATCGATTGAAAGCTTACACAAACAATACAACGAATCTTACCCTGGACATGCTGTTCTGGAGATTTCTTCCAAGAGCAGGATTGAACTTGGTGTAGCTTTGAGCGCTTTCAACCTGAATCTCAAGACACCACAGCAGATCTGCCCTGTTGAATGCGCTTTTCAGGGAAGCAAAGTCTTTGAGGGCGGCGGACCTTATGTTGATTTATTGGACAAAAGTTCCAGAGAGGCCAAAAAGGACACCCGCTTGCGCGAGAGCGGGAAACTGACCGCATTCCAATATTTTGACCAGAAGTTTCCTCTGGAACCCAAAGACTATTTCTATAACTGGCTCTATGCAAATGCACTGATGCAGAATCAGGATCTTGCCAGCCAAATGACCAGGTTTGACAGCTTTTCTGATATTGAATTTAATCCGCAGAAATCAATCAATTGTCAGGCGAAAGCAGCCGCAGTTTTTGTGGGGCTGTCAAGGCAGCATTTGTTGGAGAAGGCGCTTTTGTCCCCTGAGCATTTTTTGCAGATTGTCTATGGAGGTTGAGACTGTATGTTAAGTGATGATATACGATACCTGACAGAACGGGCATTGTGGGAGACGGAAAATCTGATGAAATGCATCCCCGATGAGCTGTGGGATAAGCGCTATGACGGGATTCCGATGTGGAAGCATCTTTATCATATGCTGTATTCTATGGACAGATGGTATATTAATCCCTGTGATGCTGATTACACCAATCCTGAATTTCACACAGACACCCTGGCAGACCTGAATGTCATTCCCGAGGAAGGCGAAAGTCTGACGAGACAGCAGCTGGAAGACTATTTTACACAGATCCGGGAAAAAATACAAAATTATATTGCAGCGCTTGAAGATACAATGCTCTGCGAAAATCCGGCAAACTGTGACATGAGCAGATTTCGCCTGATTCTCGGGCAGTTCCGGCATTGGCACCGCCACATGGGAGTCGTCTATGGCTTCATCATAGAAGATACCGGCAAGTGGCCGTATGTGCTCAATATGTGCAACGCATACCCTGATTCGCCGATGCCAAACTTTTATTGATGGGACTGACAAGTCAGATCAATATGTTATTTTTGCAGGAGATATGCCATTATGGTACTAAATACAGGAAGCAGGACTGACATCCCTGCATATTACAGTGAATGGTTTTACAACCGCGTCAGGGAAGGGTCTGTGCTGGTGCGGAATCCTTATTATCCGTCACAGGTCACGAGATATCTGCTGAATCCGGAAGTGATCGATATTATGGTTTTCTGCACCAAAAATCCACTGCCAATGCTGAGGGATAGCGCCTCGCTCAAGGCATTACTGTCAACTTTTGACACCTTCTGGTTTGTGACAATCACTCCCTATGAGGCAGATATTGAACCGTTTGTTCCACCAAAAGAGCAGGTGGCTGCGTCCTTCCAGACACTTTCTAACCTGACAGGAAAGCAGCGGATCAGCTGGCGTTATGATCCTGTTTTTATTACAGAAAAGTACTCTGTCGCCTACCATATCAAACAATATGCCGCCATGGCGAAAACACTTTCGAAATACACCAGCCAGTGTGTTGTCAGTTTTATTGATTTGTATGAAAAGACGAAGAAAAATTTTCACGGAATACGCAGTGTCACGCATGAGGAGCAGGAACAGCTTATCGAAGCCTTTTCCGAGACTGCGCGCGCGTATGGACTACAGATTCATCTGTGCTGCGAAAATACCGCGCTTGCAAGGGAAAATGTCGACGCCGACGGCTGTATGTCAAAGGCTGTGCTGGAAAAAGCCCTGGGCTGTAAGCTGGAGGTTCCGCAGAAGAAAATGGCGCGGGCGGAATGCGCCTGTCTGCTCGGTGCTGATATCGGTGCATATAACACCTGTGGACACGGCTGTCTTTATTGTTATGCCAATTATGACAAGTCCACAGTCATTTCCAATATGAGAAAACACGATCCGCATTCCCCTTTTTTGATCGGAAAGCAGCGGGAGGACGACATTGTCAAAGATGCTGTCCAGAAATCGTGGAAAAACAGGCAGCTGGATTTGTCTGCGTTTCTCTGACTGCTGCCGGCAACAGGATAATGGTATTAATACAACCTCTTAGTTCCCAAAACAGACCACTTGATGAAAAGCTATTTACATCGGTGGTTTGTTTGCTTATGATAAGGAACTGTAAGAAATAGTGCAATGATGATTGCGCAGTAAGTCTGCTGCTGATTACAGGAGAAAATGTTCTGGAACGAACGGGAAGCAGCCGGATGGATTGCGTCACAAATTTACTGATTACAGTTGTATGGAGGGATCATAAGATGGCAGGAGCAGAGAGAAGATACAGGGTAATTTATATCGTAACAGCATTTTTTGGATTGGTTTCAGCGTGTTTCATGGCAATCTTTTCATTTTGTCTTGGGCGGGTGGTCGATGTGGTAATCAATCCGTCCGATTCGATTCAGGCGACGATGCTGTTGTGTATCGGCATGGCAGTGTGCGGGCTGATTGCCTCGTTTTTGTACGATTACGCAAAGATTGTCTATGTCAATAAGATTGTCCGCTGCCTGAAAACCAATCTTTACAAAGCGCTTTACCACAAGGAGCTGAATGTCTTTTTGTCCGAAAAAAACGGTCACTATCTAAGCCTTTACTCGAAGGATATTGATCTTGTGGTGGACAATTATCTGATGCCTAAATGCAACATCATTTCGAACATTTTATCGGCAGCAGTCAGCCTTTTATCCATTTTTATCATCAATTGGAAACTCGGCCTGTCGTTTGTCGCGCTTTCTGTCCTGACAGTGATCCTTTCCCAGCTTCCGGGAGCAGTCATGGCGAAGAAGACGGTGGAGTACACGCAAAATAACAGCAGCTACATGGCTGTACTCGAAAACTACCTAAAGGGTTTTGAGCAGGTAAAGCTTTTGGGATTAGGAAAGCTTTTCAACGGAAAATTAGACGCAAATGATCGTGCGTATGAAAAAGCCAGAAAAAGCTATCTCTTCGCAAAAGTTGCCGCCACTGACATCGGAATGTTTATCGGAATGCTTTCCCAGCTCTCGTGTATGACTGTAGGAATCTGGTTTGTCCTAAGCGGAAATATGACAGTAGGACTGCTGATTTCTGCAGTTCAATTGTTAAACGGCGTATTTTCTCCATTGCAGAGCTTTGTGCAGGATAAAAACCTGATGGGAACAGCGGGTGAGATTATCCAACGGATTGACCAGGAACAGACGATAGCAGAAAAAACGGAGAAAGAGATAGCAGGAGAAGTGCGGGAAATTGCATTTCATGACCTGAATCTGCAGTTTGGAAATAAGGAGCTTTTTCACAATTTTAACATGACCTTTGAGGCGGGCAGAAAATATGCCATTGTCGGAGAATCAGGAAAAGGGAAATCCACATTGATGCGGCTGCTGATGAAATATCTGACAGAAAACGAGTATCAGGGCGATGTCACGATTAACCGACAGAATATCAAGGCAATTGATTCCGACAGTATTTACAATAAAATCGGTTATATCCAGCGAAATGAATTTCTGATTGACGGCTCTGTCAGAGACAATATCGTACTGTATAGAGACAGTTCCAAAACAGACGTAACACAAATCTGCGAGAATTTAAAGCTTGACAGTGACCTTGTCTCCAAAGAAATTGACATTTCAGATTCCGGTGAGGTGTCCTTCGGAGAGAAGCAGCGAATCGATATCGCCCGCTTTATGATGCATGACTACGATGTCCTCGTGTTTGATGAGCCGACAAGCAATCTGGACGCCGATACAGCGAATGAAATATTTAATATGATCTTTGGCATCAAAGATAAGATTGTCATTGTCATCACACACGACAGAAGCAGGAAAGTGCTCGACAGATTTGACACGGTGCTGCAGCTGTGAGAAGACAGGAAAGCGTAAAATGTTACTATTCACAGTCAATGTCATTTACTTAAGGAGCAGCTACGGTTCAGAACAGCATGAACTGCCCCGGCTTCTGTTAACTTAAGGGGATAAGACAGCGCTACTACCAAAAACGGCATCAGAATAAGGATGGTACAGGAATGGCTGAAGTATAGAAACGCATGGCTGGCAGGAAAAGGGCATGGCAAACAGACGAAAGCACATTTCTTAAAAAAG
This sequence comes from uncultured Lachnospiraceae bacterium, assembly GCA_947177165.1. Lineage (GTDB taxonomy): Bacteria > Bacillota > Clostridia > Lachnospirales > Lachnospiraceae > COE1. Next base: position 1,618 of record CAMWTP010000099.1, on the reverse strand, counting down.
ATGCCTCCATCCGACAAAAGGTGTATAATAAGGCTTGTGGAGGTTCCTGCCCGGTTTTAATTCCGGTAACAGAAACTGATTGGAAGCTTGAACCGATGCTGGCGGGCAAAGGTCCTTCCGGGTCTGACAGGTTCGAGATTCTGGGCTATCAGGCCCTCCACATCCATTTCCGTCCTGCCATCATGTATCCTCAGGAAATCCCTGCAGGTTTTGAAAGCTTCCGCAAAGTTCACCTGGTATTCATATTTTCTACCTCTGCTGTCAACGGGCACCCCGGATATGATGGCGGAACTGAAGTTGTGCAGGATGGCACGCGCCCATATTTCCTGGACGATGTACTCATATTTTTTGGAGTGGAACGCTTTCAGGCATAATGGATATTTCAAGTCACGGAATGCATTCTCCTCGTTCCATCTCAGGTGGTACAGCTCCCTGAAATCCTCAAAGTCGAATTCGTGTTCCGGGAGGTTTGTTATGATGTTCTCAAAACATCCGGGTGAGATTTCGAACCTGACGACACGCAGGGAGATGTCGTATTCGCTGTGGCTTTCATCCAGGTAATCCAGAGGGACACCCTGGCATATATGCCTGTAACGTTCAGCCAGCAAAGGACGGGAGTGTTTCTTTTTCGACTGTGTCCTGGTGAGTATGCGTTCGACGCGGCAGTCCATCTCCTTAAGCCCCTCAGCCCTGCGCCCGAGTATGCCTCCCAGCCTTTTGTCATTGCAGCGGATGAGGAAGAACTGCCCGTTCTCAATGACATGGGCGAAGTTATTGTAGGAAGCGTACCCCATATCGGCAAAATATATGGTGGGTGGCCCATCGCTCCCGGCAGCATCCACCATCCCGCAGAAAGCAGCATATTCGTTCCTCTTCCTGGCAGGCTGGACCACAAGGTTGGTGAAGCGCCTGTCCAGTATGGAATAGAAGGCATTGATGTGGACCTGGTTGAAGCCTTTTGTAGATTTGCCATTAGGTTCAAAAAAAGTGTCGGCGTCATCAGGGTTGCGGAAGATGTCGGCAGCGGACCCGTCACAGGCAATGAACTGGTATTTCCCGTTGTATAGGTTCTTTTGCAGCCTGCTGTTAAATGTGTAGAGAAGGTTAGCGAGGGCATCGCCGGTAAGCTTCCGGCGCTGCCTGTAAAAAGCGGCTTTGGATGGGGCATCCGTGGTGCGGCCGAAATAACGGTAAAGTTCCTCTTTGATACAGTCCGCTTCCATGGTGAGGAGCATCATCAGGGTGTCATGGAACCCCATTTTCCGGTTCCTGGTGAAGTCCCTGCCGGGGTTGACGGCGTACTTCCCAGGATCGGCGGCGATCTCGTTGACTGCCGCCAGGAGCAAAGCTTTGATGACATCAGAATTTTTCATAAAGTGCCTCCTTGATCAGTTGAATGTTGAACATTTGCTTACTGATCAATTGGCTTTTTTGATGAAATCAAAAAAGCCGCACATTTCAGGCGGCTTGTCAAGTCTTTTTTCAAAAATATTTTTTGAGTTAGGGGTAGAAAAAAGCAGATTCCTGATTTTTAACAGAAATCTGCTTAAGTTAATGACATTGATTCACAGTCGGTTTGCAGGCATGACAAATAGAGCGGAGCTGTAACGCCGCTTTT
>CAMWTP010000098.1 GCA_947177165.1 uncultured Lachnospiraceae bacterium | reverse complement strand
TCTGCACATGGAGCGGGGAGACGGCAGGGTATGGGATTTTATGTGCGGTACTCTGTGCTGTCAATGCGGTCCTTGTGTCAGCCTGTGTCTATACATGGGGCAGGCGGCGAAGTGCTGGCATACTCTGGGGAGGAGCTGTCATTGCTGCTATTGTTCTGATGTGGAATAAGGCGGTATTTCTTCCGATTATGATTGGAAGCAGTGCGGTTTCGGTCTTGATATTGTCGCGAACGGGCGCGTACGCATTTTACCGACAGGAGAGCGGAAGCAGCAGGCGTGCGGGGAGCGGCAGACATTTTTGGGTGTGGCGTTATCTGTTCCGATATCTGTTGACCCACAAAAATTATATGATGAATACATTGATTCTGTGGGGGGCTGCCTGTGTGCTTCCCATCTTTTTCAGACAGATCGATACACAGAATTTTGCGCAGACAAAAGGACAGTTTGTCATGCCGGTTGGATTTGCCATTCTGTCTGTGAACACGCCGGTTGGCATTCTGCTGTCCTGTGATCCGGCCATAGAACAGGCTGTCCGCTGTCTGCCTGGTCAGGTAAGAGCCTTCTGTATACCGTACACGCTGGTCCTGTTTTTATGCAATATGACTGCGGATTTCATTTTTCTGTGCAGTTCCCAGGTTCAGACGGGCGGCGTGACAGCTGCGACAGTGCTGATGGCGGTATTCTTTGCCCTGTTCGGTGCGATTGGTTCAGTGATGCTGGAGTGGTTTTTTCCGATACGAGGCTGGAAGATTGAAAATGATCTCTGGCATCACCCGAGGAAGTATGTCGTGCCGGTTGTGATGCTTCTGCTTGCGGGGGCGGTTGCGGCACTTTATCAAATGAATTGACACATAAATAAATGGCTGCAGCGATTAGTGCCGCAGCCATTTGCTATGTGCCTATATAGATGCATTATAATCAGAAATAGCTGGTATATTGTAGGATGCCCGTGAAGTATATCCGCTGGCAGCATTTGCATTTGTGTTCATATAGTAGTTCACGCGGGATGCATTGCTGGCAACGTAAGAACCATAGTCCTTGAAAAAGTCGTGTACTTTCTCCATATCAGCTTTCTTGAAGGTATCCTCGTCAAGTGACATTTTGCCATTCTTGTCTACGCTGAACCCGAACTCTTCCAGCTTTTTCGTGTTGTTTTTCGTCCGCTCCCTGATGTAGGACAAATTCGATAACACACCGGAATTGGAGCTGGATTCGGCATCGTCAAACATTTTGTTGTAATTGCTCACAAAGCTCTTTGCTGTGGAAAGGATCTTGTCAATGTTATAGGTCTCGTTGCCGTCCTTATCCTTGATCTTGGTGTACAATTCTGTGGATGCGAGAGCCTCGCCGTCTGTCTTGAGACCTGTGGCACCTGTGCTGGCTGGTTTCTTCGTCGATGTATCTGTGTCTGTCTTGTTTGTGGTGGTTGTGCCGGAGCTGCCGCCTGCGAACTTAACACGGGAAGCAATCGTGGAGCCATAGCTCTGGATATTGTCGGATGAAAACAGTTTCTGTACTTTGGAGAGGTCAGCAGATTTTAACTTGGTTTCGTCAAGCTGAAGTGTCCCGTCCTGTTTGAGTGAGACGCCGACTTCCGCGAGTTCTTTTGCAAATTTGGAGGTCGTGCTCATCATGTTTGCCACATAGGCAGTCTTGTTTGTGAGCGTAGAGCTTTTGGATGCCGTCACCACGTCGTTGTAATTAGTCACATAAGACTTCATTGCAGATACAACCTTATCTGCTGCGGTGGAGCCGTTTTCCGTATCCTCATAGGTGCTGTCTTTCTGCAATGCAGAAACGGATGACTGCAGGCTGCTGATTCCAGCAGTCAGGTTGGAATTTGCCTCCTGTGTTTCCTTGGAAACGGTAGGATACATCTTCTCCTTGAGCAGCTTGTCGATAATGTCAGAGCCGCGGCTCTTCCTGGTTGAGGATGTTCCGTCAGAGTCCCCGTTTACACTGCCGAAGTAGGATTTGAGCAGTCTCTTGTATGTACCGTTTTTTATGGAAGCTCTTTCGGAGAACAGGCTGTATAAGTTGGTTGAGTTGTTTGAGTTGAACATTGAGTTTGTCGTATTCCAGAAATTCATTGAATCATCACTCCTTCACTAAAATGAAATATCATTTTTAAGTTACCATTATTTTATACTGTTATGCCTTAAAAATCAATCGCTTTTCGTGGATTTTCTGTGAGATTCCGCTTTTATATCTTTATTCATAGAAGCGAAATTTTAGAAACTCCTTTATATAGAATATCGGTTCAAAAATGGAAATATTTAGAGTGTGACACATATTTAAAGGAATATTTTACATAACAAAATATCTTATTATTAATTATACAATAAGACATTGACAACGATGGAGTTCTGTGGTATATTGTTATTATCAAACAGACAACAAGTGAGAACGGGCGAAAACAGTAAAATCAACCAGAAACATCAAAGTAGAAAGGAATGGGATTACAATGAAAAAAGTATTGGTCGTTGTAGATATGCAGAAGGATTTTATTGATGGGACATTAGGCACAAAGGAGGCTGTCGCTATCGTGGATAATGTGGCGGAAGCAGTCAAATCCTTTGACGGGGAAGTGATTTTTACAAGAGACACGCACGGCGATGATTACCTGGAGACGCAGGAGGGCCGAAACCTCCCGGTTGTGCACTGCATCGAGGGAACAGACGGATGGCAGCTCGACAAGAAACTGCAGGTACTCAGGACGGATTCCATGAAAGTATTTGACAAACCGACATTTGGATCAGTGGCGCTTGCGGAGTATTTAAAGGCAGACAGGGAGATCGAAAGTGTCACGCTGGTCGGACTCTGTACTGACATCTGTGTCATATCCAATGCGATGCTGATCAAAGCAAATCTGCCGGAAACTGAAATCAAAGTCATCGAGAAGTGCTGCGCAGGTGTCACACCGCAGAGCCATGCAAACGCGCTGGAAGCGATGAAAATGTGCCAGATACAGATTGTGTAATTGCAGAACAATGATATATGGCCAGGCGTTTCGTCTGCAATGAAATAGAGCCATGCTTGCTGCGTGCCCTGCGGAGGTGTAATTATGATAAGATTGAACAATAAAAAAGTTGATATCAGCTATTTTCCCGATGGAACGCTCTTGTTAAAAGAAGCGGTAACAGAGATATTTCCCTCAGATGCGGAGTCTGGAAAAGCATCCTCCGGGATTGCGGACTGTAAAAATGCGATAATCGAAATCAAATGGAATTATGAAAACAACGAGGAGCTGCTCGCGGTCTATTTCCTCACAAAGCATATTCAGGCAGCGGGGTATCACAACGTGATCTTAAATATGCCCTACATTCCAAACGCGAGACAGGACAGGGTGAAATGTCCGGAAGACGTGTTTACGCTCAAATATTTTGCGGAGTTCATCAACAGTCTGAACTTTACAGAGGTAAGAGTGCTCGATGCGCATTCCAATGTGAGCCTTGCGCTGATTGACAGGGTGCGGCAGGATACCCCGCAGAAATATATCGAAAAAGTGATTGATGAGATTGCACAGGAAACCGGAAAGAAGCCGTTGATGTTCTATCCTGATGAGGGGGCGGGAAAACGGTACAGCGGTATGAACGCGCTTCCGTATTGTTTTGGCATCAAGAACCGCGACTGGAGCACAGGGGAAATCAAAAGTCTTTCTGTGGCAGGTGAGACAGAGCTGATTGCGGGGAGTGATGTGCTGATCGTGGATGATATCTGTTCTTACGGAGGAACCTTTATCCATTCCGCGGAGGCGCTGGCGGCACTCGGGGCGGCGGATATCTACCTTTTTGTGAGCCACTGCGAGGACAATGCGCTCAAGGGAAAACTCTGCGCGTGCAGTCTGATTAAGAAAATCTACACGACAGACAGCATTTTTAAAGACAGGGAAAACACGAGAATCAAGGTATTGCCATTGGAGGAGCGCTGAACGGAGGGATTATGATGAAAAAGACAAACCCAATGCTTTTGATTGATTTTTACAAGGCAGTGCACTCTGACATGCTGCCAGCGAAGATAGAGCGGTCCGTGTCCTACTTTACACCGCGCATGAGCAGGATAAAGATGTGGAACCACGTCGTCATGTTTGGACTGCAGGCCTTTATCAAGACCTATTTAATAGCGTATTTTCAGGAGGAATTTTTTGGAAGAGCGCCTGACGAGGTGGTCGGGGAGTACGACAGGGTGCTTGGCGCCGCTCTTGGCAAAAAGGCGTATGATACGAAAAAGATAGAAAAACTGCATCAGTTAGGCTATCTGCCAATCGAAATCAAGGCACTTCCGGAGGGAACAAGGGTTCCGATGCACGTTCCAATGTTTGAGATCAGCAATACACACCCTGACTTCGCGTGGCTTCCGCAGGCATTGGAATCCCTGATCAGCGCGGAGTTGTGGCATCCGATGATCAGTGCCACAGTGGGGGCGGCATACAGGGAAATTGTCAACAAATATTATGACATTTCAGTAGATGATGCAGTGTCAAGAGCGAAGGCGCTGGGCGACTTTTCATTCCGCGGTCAGGAGTGCCTGCAGTCGGCGGTAAAGTCCAGCGCAGGCTGGTGCCTGTCCTTTTTGAACACGGCGACAGTCCCCGTGATACCGTTTCTGGAACAGATGTACTGCTGCGATTGTACCAGAGAGCCAGTTGCTTTCGGCGCTGTCAGCACGGAGCATTCCGTGATGTGCAGCAATTATGCGGTTGACGGCGACGAGATTACACTGCTGCGCAGGCTTCTCACAGAGATTTATCCCGACACGAGCTTTTCAGCAGTGCTTGACTCCTACGATTACTGGAACGTGATTGACAATATCCTTCCGCAGTTAAAAAAGGAAATCTTAGCGCACAACGGCTGTATGCTGATGCGCGGTGACAGCGGGGACTGTGTGGAGGTTGTGACAAAAACCGTGTTCAAACTGTGGGATATTTTTGGCGGAACCGTCAATGCTAAGGGATATAAGGTGCTTGACCCGCATGTAAAGGCAATCTACGGCGACAGCATCACGATACAGCGGTGCGAGGCGATTTATCAGATTTTGATAGAAAATGGTTTTGCGTGCAGCAATGCTGCGCTGGGGGTAGGAAGTTTCAGCATGCAGTGCATCGAGGAGGAGGATATGCTGAAACCGTTTACGAGAGATACGTTCAGCTCCTGCATCAAAGCGACGTACTGTGAGGTGGACGGCAGACCGATTCCTATTTTCAAAGATCCGAAAGACGGCGGATTCAAGAAAAGCCAGAAGGGATTGTGCTGTGTGTACCGCGATGAAAGCGGCAGTCTGACCTATCAGGACGGTTACACGAACGAGGACATCTCTGGAAAAGAGAATTTGCTGGAAGTCGTATTCCGGGATGGAACGCTTGTGAAAGAACAATCACTGGCGGAAATCAGGGAGCGGCTGAACAACGGAAATTTTGGAGGCTGAGATGATATTATACAGACCTGTAGGGACAAAGGAGTTAGAATTGATCAGGGACAGCGGCTATGCGAAGTATCCGCCGAGACTGCCGGAACAGCCAATCTTTTATCCTGTGTTAAACGAGAAGTATGCGGCGGAGATCGCATCCCAGTGGAATGTAAAATACAACGACGACCACAGGGGTTATGTGACAAAGTTTGAGATTGACGACGCCTATTTTAACCAGTTTGAAATACATGTGGTCGGCGGCGAATATCATCAGGAGCTATGGGTTCACGCGGAAGAGCTTGACATTTTTAACCAACACATTATAGGATATATACAAGTGATTATGGAATTTTCTTCACAGAAATAAACGATAAAGGAATGGATTGTTGAGATGGAGAACACATTGAATTTATTTCGGGCTGCAGCGGTGACGCCGCGTGTCCACATTGGAAATGTTGCAAAAAACCGCCAGGAGATTATCAAGGCGTACGATAGTCTGGCAGAGCAGGCCGATCTGATCGTGACGCCGGAGCTTTCCCTGACAGGATACACCTGCGCGGACCTGTTCAACAACAGGAATCTGCTGGACATGGCGCGCAAGGGGCTGTACGATCTGACCATGTACACGAAAAAATACGGTGAGAGTGGGGCGGCGCTCGTGGTAGGACTGCCGCTCGAAAAGGAAGGAGAGCTGTTCAACTGTGCCGCACTGATTCAGAACGGAAGGCTGATAGCAGTTGTGCCCAAGACGTATCTGCCCAACTACGCCGAGTTTTATGAGAAGCGATGGTTCAGCGCCGGTGAGCGGGATGCGCAGGAGATGGAAATTGCATGTGGAATGGAATCGCTGCGGACGACTTTTGGCAACAATGTCATCATAGAAATCGGCACAGACAAAAAGGTCTGCGTCGGCATTGAGATCTGCGAGGACGCGTGGGCACCCATCTCGCCGGGGCGGCTGCTCGCGCTGAACGGGGCGGAGATTCTTGTCAATATTTCCGCTTCCAATGAGGTGATCGGCAAGGCGCAGTACCGCAAAAATATGCTGGGTGCTGCGTCGTCGGGCTGTATCTGCGGCTATGTGTATGTATCCGTGGGACAGTATGAGTCCACCTCAGACCTTGTATTCAGCGGACACACGCTGATGTACGAGAACGGAAAGCTGCTCGGCGAGGGAAAACCCTTTAGCGAAACCGTGCTTGTGAAAGATTTTAACCTCACCAAAATCAGGCATGACAGAATCGCGAACAAGACTTTTGCCGCGTGCAAAAATACCTTTACAGGGCGTTCCTATGAAAAACTCATATGTCAAAAAACGCTGATGGAGAAGAAAGAACTCCTTGCAAAGCTGTCCATCACGCCGTTTGTGCCGTCCAAAAACGTCAGGGAGCGGTGTCTTGATATTTTTCAGATGCAGGTCACTGCGCTCGCAAGGCGCATTGAGGCGACCAGGAGCAAATGTATCGTAGTCGGCGTGTCAGGCGGCCTTGACTCGACGCTTGCGCTGCTGGTGTCCGCGCAGGCTGTCAAGAACCTGGGGCTTTCCGCAGACACCGTGACAGGGATCACGATGCCGGGATTTGGCACCACAGACCGCACAAGGAACAATTCGATGGAGCTGATGCAGTACCTTGGCTGCACAATCAGAGAGATCGGTATTGCCGACTCGGTGAGACAGCACTTCAAAGATATCGGGCAGGACGAGAATGTGCACGATGTCACTTATGAAAACTGCCAGGCGAGGGAGCGCACGCAGATTCTGATGGATGTGGCGAACAAGGAGGGCGGTTTTGTCGTCGGCACAGGCGACTTGTCAGAGCTTGCTCTTGGGTGGTGCACTTACAATGGGGACCATATGAGCATGTACGCCGTCAACACGAGCATTCCTAAAACGTTAGTTCGAACATTGGTTGACGAGGTTGGACACTTTATGGACGAAAATGGATTCTCTGGGATGAAAAAAGTGATCGAGGACATTATAGACACGCCGGTGAGCCCGGAGCTGCTTCCTCCCAATGCGGACGGGACGATCGCGCAGAAGACAGAGGAGACAGTCGGTTCTTATATATTGCATGACTTTTTCCTGTATTACACGCTGCGGTATGGAATGTCGCCGGCTGAGGTGTTTGCGCTGTGTCAGGAGGCCGTCCGCCGGAGCGATGAGTACAAATTCAGCGATGAGGAAATCTCGAAGTGGCAGAAAGTATTTTACAGCAGATTTTTCAGGCAGCAGTTTAAGCGGAACTGTATGCCGGACGGCGTCAAAGTAGGTTCCGTGTCCGTGAGTCCCCGCGGGGATTTAAGGCTGCCTGCGGAGATTGAGCCGGAGGAGTTTGTGGAGTAAGAGATAACAGACCACATTGGAATGAGGAGATAAAATGAGTCAGACAAAAGAAAATCAGACAACAACGACCCGGGATTTTTTGGAAGCATACGACATGAACCAGTATGACCGCCCGTCCATTGCGGCAGACATTGCAGTGTTTTCCATTGGAAGGAAGACGGCAGAGGGGGCGGATTACCGCAGGCTTCCCACCAAGACGCTCCGGCTGCTGCTGATCAGGCGCGCAGAGCATCCCTTTCAGGGGGAGTGGGCGCTCCCGGGCGGCTTTATGCAGAAAGGGGAAACCATACAGGAGACCGCAAGGCGCGAGTTAAAGGAGGAGACCGGGACGGACAAGGCTTATCTCCAGCTGTGCGGCGTTTTCAGCGACAGCGGGCGTGACCCCAGAGGATGGATTATCTCGCAATCCTTTATTGCGGTGCTGAATGAGGACGATCTGGCAAACGGCCATCTCGAAGCGAGCGGTGATGCCAGCGAGGCGAGGTGGTTTGATATCACTGTGCGAAAAATAGCAGACAAAAAGCAGGGGCAGGACAATGTCGTCACCTGCGACAATGACTATGAGCTGCTTCTGCAGGACAGCGGGGCAGCAGACGAAGATACGGCTGTCAGGCTTCGGGCAGTGATCAGGGAACACATGGAATACCGCGATTATCATGAGATTGTCACATACGATATCGTGGACTCGCAGGGGATTGCGTTTGATCATGCCAAAATTATCACCAGTATCTTTCACCAGCTTCGGCGGATGCTGGGGAGTGATATACGGATTGCGTTTGACTTTATGCCGGAGCGTTTTACCCTGACAGATCTGCAGGAGGCGGTGGAGCTGATATCAGGGCAGGAGCTGATCAAGCCCAATTTCCGCCGGAAGATTGCAGAGTATGTGATCGAGACAGACGAGGTGGCGCAAAACGGGGGCCACAGACCGCCCAAGGCGTTTGTCAGGAATCTTGAACGTTTTTATCAGTAGGTTGTTGTGGAGAAAGAGAGAGGAGATGCCTCTCTTTTTTTGATGCGACTTCATTTCAATAAAAATTTATCGAAATTCAATAAAAAGTTGTTGCATATCGATTAATATAGTGCTAGTATAGAGATACAGAATTTTCTGGAAAACATTTCTAAGGAATGAGAAGGATGGAGAGACAATGAAAAAAGAAACGGTTATAATTTTTACAAAATACCTGCTCGATTTTATGTATTTTGCGGGAATCATTGTGACAGTGCTTCTCCCCTTTCCGGGGCTGGTACAGAAGGTAGTGGAGTTTTTTGACTTTCACGAATTTGAAGGGCGCTACGCAGAGATTATCATGATCTACTTTGTGTTGGGAATACTGGCCGTGCTGATACTCGGCGAACTGCGCAAGATGTTCAGAACCGTTCTCAAGGATGACTGTTTTGTGGAGGAGAACGTGGTCAGCCTGCAGCGGATGGGGACTTACAGCTTTATCATCGCAGTGATCTGTCTGCTGAGGACAGTGCTCTACATGACGATTGCCATGCTGGTGCTCGTGCTGGTGTTTATCATAGCAGGCCTGTTCAGCAAAGTGCTCGCTTTCGTGTTTGACAAGGCGGTGGAATATAAGCTGGAAAATGACCTGACAATTTAGTCGTACAACAGAACGGTATTTTGCGGTATATGCACACAGGCACCCAATGGAAATGCGTCAGCTGGAGCTGAAGGGTGGCCGGCCGCGGGTAGGGGAGAAGAGCATTCCCTGCCTGATTTTAAGATATGAAAGAAAGGCAGGATAACAATGGCAATAATTATCAATCTTGACGTGATGATGGCAAAGAGAAAAGTCGGACTCACTGAGCTTGCAAAGGAAGTGGACATCACGCTTGCAAACCTGTCAATCCTGAAAAATAACAAGGCAAAGGCAGTAAGACTGTCGACACTTGATGCGATCTGCAAGGCGTTGCAGTGTCAGCCGGGAGACATTCTGGAATATGTGGAGACCGACGATGAGGAGGAGTCCTGATGAAAGGGAAAAGGGAGGATTGTATATGGAAAACAATGAGATGATTACAGGTCAGCAAATAATGGTCACTGTGCCACAGGTCAATAATCTGGCAGTACAGGAAATGAAAATAAGTGAGATGAAGAAAAAAGCAAAACGGTTTCAGCTGTTTGGGATAGGCAGTTTTCTGTATGCGCTGTTCTATGCATTCTGTCTCTACCGCAATGCGTCAGGCATCACATACCCTTTTTTCGCGGGCGGAACCCTCTTGTTTTTTGGTTACTTTATCAAAAAGTCAGAGAGCAGCTCCGCAGACGGGAAGACAAAGGCGCATATTAACAAAGTTTTTCTGATGATCTCTATTTTGATAGCGGGAAGCATTAATTGTACGACAGACTCTGGTGTGCTGATAATTTTTGACAAACTGTTGATGGTTGTGCTGTCCGGTGTACTGCTCCTGCAATGCTGGCATGACCTTGCGGGCTGGAGTGTCACTGCGTATGTCAGGGGCGGTATAACGATGCTGTTTGGCAGTATTGCCAATACGATTGCGCCGGTATATGATGTGACAGCGCACTGGAATCTTAGACATTTAAACGGTGAAAAAGGTAAGAAGACAACTGCCAGTCATGGACGTCTGATCAAGTCAGTAGGAATCGGACTGTTGATCGTGATTCCGATGGCAATGTTCATTGCGATATTGCTCGCGAGCGCAGATGCAGTATTTGGCAATCTGATGTATGATATTCTGACTTTTTCTGTCGATATCGAGGGGCTTGAAAACATCATTAAAATAGCAATTCTGATCACGGTAGTATTTGCAATGTGTTATGGCATATTTGCCTACAATACAGAGTCCCGGAATATTAAGGCAATAGATAATGTGGCTAAGACAGAGAAAACAAACTGGGATGCCTATATTGCAGTGACAGTGAATGGCGTGATGTGTGTGATGTATGTAGTCTTCTCAGGAATACAGATTGTTAGCCTGTTCTTTGGAAAACTGCCGGAAGGTTACACGTATTCTTCTTATGCCAGACACGGATTTTTTGAGCTGGTATTTGTATGCCTTTTTAATATTATTCTGGTGTTGTGTACTTTGGCATATTTTGGGAGCTCGCGGCTTTTGAGGTTACTTCTGACGCTCATATGTGTCTGCACATATATCATGACGATATCGAGTGCATACAGAATGATATTGTATATATCAAGTTATCAGCTGACGTTTCTGCGTTTGCTTGTATTGTGGGGATTGGTGATGATTGCGGTTGTCATGACGGGTGTTTTGATATATACTTATAATCAAAAGTTTTCACTCTTTCGTTTCATGCTTGTGACACTGACAGCGGGCTGGCTATGTTTCGCGGCAGCCCATCCGGATTACTGGATTGCCTCTTACAATATCACAGCGAGTGGGGACGGACAGGATTGCGACAGGTCATATCTGACATGGAATCTCTCTCTTGATGCTGTTCCAGCGCTTCCGATGGAAATCATTCAGGACACGACGGGCATTTACTACAGGCGGGTAAAGCAGTATCAGCAGCAGACAGAGGAATTCATGGGCGTGAGAACATTCAATTTTTCAAGGGCTTATGCGGCTCACAAGATCAATCATTAGAGGAAGACCAGGATGCGTTATATGCTTATTGTTTTAGAGAGAATATGGAAGGATATCAAAAATTTCCGGGTGGCAATATTGGCACTGATACTATATAATGTGTTCGTGAGAAGTGTGTTTCATGCATACTGTCCGCAGTTGATTCTGACCGGTTTCCCCTGTGCGGGCTGCGGAATGACGCGGGCTGTGTTTTATATTCTGACCGGCAGCTTTGCAAGGGGGATGAGGCTCAATCCCGCAGCGCCGTTGTGGATACTGTTTCTGGGGTGGTTTTTGATTAACAGGTATCTGAGAGGCGTGAGTCCCAAAAGCGTATATGTATGGTTAGGGCTTGTTTGCGCTGCCACATTGATCATCTATCTATACAGAATGCTGCAATATTTTCCGGGTGAGCCGCCGTTAGTATATTATAGAAATAATATTTTGCGGAGAGTTGTTGCAAAAAAATAGAAAAGTTTCTTGTCAATATTTGTTGCGCAAAGATACTGATTTGTGATATGATTATGACCATGGTGTGTGTAAATAGTTATCAGTGAAATATCGGAGGGATATATTGATGGACAACAATTTATTTGACAAAGACAATCAGAACGGTGATCAGGGACAGTTTCAGCAGCAGCCATATCAACAGCAGCCGTATCAGCCATACCAGCCGCAGCAGCCATATCAACAACAGCCGTATCAGGCTGGGGACAGTAGTTTGGAGGAGCCGGTAACATTTGCGGACTGGATGATATCAATGCTTATTATGTGCATTCCCTGCGTAAATATCATTATGATGTTTGTGTGGGCATTTGGATCAAACACGAAGAAAAGTAAGTCAAATTACTTTAAGGCGTCGTTGGTATGGATGTTGATTGGTGTTGTGCTGATGATCGTTATGGCAGGCGCTTTTGGTGCAATCTTTGCGTCGCTTTTGGAAGCAAGTTATTATTAAAGAGTCAGGCTGTGTCAGAATTAGAGAAACAGAAACAATAGTGGGTCAAACCATTATTGTTTCTGTTTCTTCTATATTATTTCGTCTATTCGGCTGTCCAGCGCCCGCTGGCACCGCAGGGGAGAATAAGCCCATTTGCCGAGACAGGAAGTCCGATTTCTGATGAGTTGACGCGGCCTCCATATTTCGAAACAATGGCAGTCTCAAGCATATAAGTCAGAACCGCGGGCTGCAGGCCGGTCGTGTAGGAGTTGATCAGGAAGAAGAGCGGTTTTTTGGTTAAGATTTTTGTCGTGAGCCCGATAAACGGAAAGACTGAATCCTCAATTTTCCACGTTTCTCCCTTGGGACCCCGGCCGTATGACGGTGGGTCCATAATAATGGCATCGTATGTATTTCCGCGCCGTATCTCGCGTTCTACAAATTTCACACAGTCATCCACAAGCCATCGGACTGGCGCGTCAGACAGACCGGATGATGCAGCGTTTTCCCTGGCCCAGCCAACCATGCCTTTGGATGCATCGACATGTGTCACGTGGGCACCGGCTGCAGCAGCGCTCAGAGTGGCGCCTCCTGTGTAGGCAAAGAGATTGAGCACTTTGATCTCGCGTGAGGGATTCTTCGCCAGCGCATTCTTTATAATAGAAGAAAACCAGTCCCAGTTGACAGCCTGTTCCGGGAAAAGTCCTGTATGTTTGAAACTGAAGGGTTTTAGATGAAATGTGAGGTTCAGATTATTTGAACCATCGTAAGTGATGTCCCACTCCTGCGGCAGTTTGAAAAACTCCCATTCCCCGCCGCCTTTCGAACTCCTGTGATAGTGGCCGTTCGGCCTTTTCCAGCGGGAATCTTCTCTGGGAGTGTTCCAGATCACCTGCGGGTCGGGCCGCACCAGCACGTATTTTCCCCAGCGCTCGAGCTTTTCGCCGGAGGAAGTATCTATGACTTCATAGTCTTTCCAATTGTCAGCAATCCACATAATTTGAAGTATCCTTTCTGTAAAGTTGATATAAAAATAGATAATCAGAATCAATGTCAATTCATCGCATGTTTCAAACATGCTCTAGTATACTATAAACATGTTTCTGTTTTCAATGGATAATGCGAGATAAATAATTGTATTCAAAAAAAAACAAAAAAAAAAGAAAAAGTGCTTGCAAAAGCGCAAATGCTACGATATACTACTAATTGCTGTGACATGATAGCGATGAAGCGCGAGGTTGCTGCTTATGAAAAACAGGAACATATAGCAGGTTTTCCGTGGAGCGAATGTCAAGTTAGGAAACTGGCGACAAGTCACTGTACAAGGGTCAGGCCGCAAGGCCATCCGAATAAACGATGTGTCCGGCTGCAATCGGCAGAGAATGCTGACAGAGAAAAAAGCAGGACACACCCGGAGGAGTGTACAGTCACCGCTTGTCGTACTTATTTATGAAAAGTGCGAAAAGGAGGCGACTTTTTTTATGGCAAGTCAGGTAATGAGAATTACATT
>CAMWTP010000097.1 GCA_947177165.1 uncultured Lachnospiraceae bacterium | reverse complement strand
TGGCATACTCACTGGTGCCTTCTATATATGATTGAGAATTTTATATAAATTGGAGGACAATTTTATTGGGCAGTATGATAAAAGAAGTTCCGATTTGGGAGAAGTCAAATTTAACAGTGGAGGAAGCAGCGGCATATACAGGTATTGGTATCAATAAAATTCGTGAAATGTCAAGCGGGGATAACTGTCCGTTTGTATTATGGGTAGGTAATAAGAGATTGATTAAACGCAAAAAATTTGATGAATATATAGAAAAACAGTTTTCAATATAAAATAAATGGTAGACAGGGGCTTAATGTGATACAATAAATAATCATATTAAGGCTCTTTTTGATTAGAAAGGAGCAATACATATGGCAGATAGAAGGAAAGACAAATGCGGAAAAGTATTGAAAAAAGGAGAGTCACAGAGAAAAGATGGTACATATATGTATCGTTGGGCAAACAATGATGGTGAAAGAGAGTGTGTATATGCCCGTACCTTAAACGAATTAAGAGCACTGGAAGAAAATATAAACAGGGATATGGTGTTAGGTGTATGTCGTAAAGCTCATACATTAAATGAACAGATTGAGAGATATCTGAGAACAAAAGTAAATCTTGCAAATTCAACAAAAGAGAACTACAAATACTATTTCAATCATGTAATCAAAGAAAGTCGTATAGGAAAGACAAAGGTTACAGATATAAGAAAATCGGATATTCTGCTTTTTTATAATTCCTTGACCGAACAGGGATTGAGCATCGGAACCATTAAGATTATCCATAAAATCATACATCCAGCACTTCAGCTTGCATGTGATGATGACGTGATTAACAAGAATCCAGCAGACGGGTGTACAAAAGACTATATAGATAATCCTGAAAAAAAGTATGCACTTACCTTTGACGAGGAAGAGGAATTTTTGACAAGAATTACACTGCGACCAAGAATGAAGCGTTTCTATCCCATGTATGCGATCCTATTAAAAACAGGATTACGCATCAGTGAAGCCATTGGTTTGACTTGGGATGATATATCTATGGACAATCGGGAGATCAATATTAATCATCAGATTCAATATCGTATGTTAAATGGTACAACACAGCTATATGCGACTGATACAAAGACAAGTGCAGGCAGAAGGACAATTCCCATGACTGATGAAGTGTATCAGTTGTTCATGGAACAGAAAAAAGTGTGGCTAAATACAAAGAAAGATACTGATTTTAAAGTGGACAGCTATAAGAATTTTGTATTTGTTTCCCATATGACAGGAAAGTGTATGAATCATAACAGTGTAAGGCGTATGATGCGGACAATTGTGGATATGAATAAGGAAAGAGAAGTGCAATTGCCGGATTTAAGTCCACATATTTTAAGACATACTGCCTGCTGTCGGTATGCAGAATCAGGATGTGACATTAAAGTGCTGCAATACCTTATGGGGCAGACGGATATAAAAACCACAATGCGGGTGTACAATCATGTTGATATTGAACGTGTGAAACGTGAGCTGAACAGGCTTAAACAGCGGGATTCTGAACAAAAAAGTTTACACCAAAATTTACACCATTTTGCCGTGAATTTATGTGAAAATATGTAGATTTACGTGTGAAAACGAAGAAATAAGCACAAACCATATATTTCAGAAAATGCCGAAAACCCCTTGATTTTCAAGCTTTTTCGTGCTATAGTAATCTACGTAAACAAAATAACAAATCTTCGGGGCAGGGTGAGATTCCCTACCGGCGGTAGAGTCCGCGACCCGCTTTTGTTCTGGTGTGTACAGCGCGAGAACAAAGTGGCTGATATGGTGCAATTCCATAACCGACAGTAAAGTCTGGATGAGAGAAGATACAGGTTCTTTGCAGAAATGCAAAGAACAATATGCTGTGTATAAAACCCCGAATGCAATCGATGCATTCGGGATTTCTTTTATGCGCATGCCGATGCTTCCTGCCAACTCCTCAGAAGAAAAACAGTAAAAAGGAGATTGAAAATTATGAACCAGTTTTTCACAAACATCATTGAGAACCTCACATTTGTGTTAGAATTTGTGGGACTTGTAGCGGCAGTAGTGATCGTGGCCGTGATTGCCGAGAAACTCATCGCAAAGCGAAACGGAGAGAAAGGCAAAATCCTGACAGCGAGAAAGACCGCAATGATCGGCATGTTTTCTGCGATTGCAGGCGTATTGATGACGATTGAGTTTCCGGTACCGTTTGCCCCGCCTTTCTATGGGATTGATGCCAGTGAACTTCCAGTTCTGCTCTGCGGATTTGCGTTTGGCCCGGTAGCCGGTATTCTCACAGAGTTTATCAAAATCATCATTAAATTATTGTTTAAGCCGACCTCCACAGCGTTTGTTGGAGAACTCGCAAACTTCTGCGTAGGCTGCTCCATGATTTTGCCTGCGACACTGATCTATCATGTGAAGAAGAAAAAGACGACAGCGATTATCGGAAGTGCGGTTGGAACCCTGTGCATGACAATATTCGGAACGCTTTTCAATGCAGTGTATCTGCTTCCGACGTTTGCGGTGATGTATGGCATGCCCCTTGATGCGATTATCGGAATGGGCACAGAGATCAATTCCAACATCACCAATGTATTTACTTTTGTGGCATTTTGTGTGGCACCGCTGAATCTTTTAAAAGGTTCTGGTGTATCGGTTCTGACATTTTTATTGTATAAGCCATTAAGTCCGATTCTCAAGACTTCCTACGACAATTCCGCAAAAAACGGACGCGCAGAAAGAGCCTGAAAGTTTTCCGGTTGATTTATGATAAGGCACCCATGCCTGATGAAGGGCGGGGTGTCTTTTTTGTGCTGCTTAACATTTCTTTAGCAAAAAGTTATAAAATAATAAATAATTTTTTATAAAAAATACATAATTATAAGCCTGTCTTAATACAATTTTTAAGCATGGTAAAATAATGTAAAATTAAGAAAATATTAAAGACAAAATAAACGAATGGTGTTATAGTATGAAATGGTCAGGGACTGTTCAAGAGCAGGGCGGAAACATGCAAACCGACTGCTTGTGAACGGTGCGGCGAAATAAAATAAATTTGAAAGTGAGAGCGGGGAAATGAGAGATGGAAGCAGATAAAACATTGATCGAGATAAAAGACATGAGAAAGATTTACAACCCCGGTGAAAACGAGGTACGCGCGCTTGACGGAGTGGATCTTACCATATGCGAGCGGGAATTTGTGGCAATCATCGGGCATTCCGGTTCGGGGAAATCGACCCTCATGAATATGCTTGGGTGTCTGGATGTGCCAACCACTGGGACTTATTTGCTGCATGGTATTGATGTGTCCGACATGGATGATGATGAACTTTCGGACGTCAGAAATAGAGAGATCGGATTTATTTTTCAAGGCTTTAACTTAATACAAAATCTTACGGCTGTAGAGAATGTCACCCTCCCGCTGATCTACCGCGGGGTAGGCAAAAAAGAGCGGGAAGAACTGGCGTTAAAGGCGCTTGAGAAAGTGGGGCTGTCACACAGGCTTGACCACAAGCCGGCGCAGATGTCAGGCGGACAGCAGCAGAGAGTGGCAATCGCAAGGGCGATCGCACAGGCGCCGCCCATTATACTTGCCGATGAGCCGACTGGAAATCTGGACTCCAATTCAACGAGGGAAATCCTGCAAATCCTGCGGGAGCTCCACAGGGAAGGCAGGACAGTGATACTGATCACACACGACAATGAGATCGCAGAGCAGGCGGATCGTGTGATCAAGATACGCGATGGAAAGATTGTCTCAGATACAAGACAAACAGTGCAGGATATAGCGCTCAGCCATGATCAGGCAAACAATCAGGAAAAAGAAATGGAGGACGAAAAAAATGAGTAAGGGAGAAAAAAGTGCACAGAATGCAGAAGGGACAAAAAGGACAAAAAGACGCAGGAAGAAGCGTCTGAAAATCATAATTCCTGTAGTGCTGGTGCTCGTAGTCTTTGCTGCGGTAAAGGTTTTTTCGGGTGACAAAGACACAGCTATTCCTGTATACACAGATCAGGTATCCACAGGTGACATTGATACAGAGCTCAGTGTCAGCGGAAAGGTAATCGCAGAGGAGTCCGTAACTTTTTTTGCGCCTGCCAATGCGAAGGTTGAAGACATAGGGGTGAGCAAAGGTGATGTTGTCAAGGCAGGAGATGTGCTTTTGTGTTTCGACGAGGAGGCAGTAGCTTACGCAAAACAGCAGAGTGAGCTGGCGGAAAAGATCAGTTCAGCGGACTACAGTTCCAATGTGCAGTATAATAACGAGCAGAAAACAAAGCTCGCACAGGCGGAAGCTGAGATTGCGGAATGTGAGGCGCAGATTATCAATTATGAGAAATACATAGACGATCTGACGAACGGCATTACAGATCTGACAGCGCTGAAAAAATCGGATTTGTATGCAAAGAAATACAGTATTGAGAAGGAAATGAACAACTATGACCTTGCAATGCAGTTTCCGACGGAAGAGACGGACTTGGAAATGCTTTCCCGCAAAAAAATGGAGAAGCAGTTGGAGTTAGAGAAATTGAACGATGAATTGGGTCTTCTCTCCGATTATGAGACAGATTATGGATGGGAAGATTTACTTACACAGGCGAAAAAGGATCTTGCGGATTATCAGGAGCGTCTCTCTGAGGCAAAGAGTACAAAAGCAGGTGCGGAGTCAGCGGTTGTAAATGGAAGTAAACTGACAGGATATGCGTTGAACAAGACGAAATCAGAGCTGGAGAGCGCGGATGCCGAAAAGAAATACGAAGCTGTATTAAATGGAATCGTGGCAGGGTTTAACGGCGTGATTTCGGATCTGAATGTGGTGGAAGGAGCCTCTGTGCAGGAAGGCGCACAGCTGATGGTTCTCGAGAGCTTTGACAATGTCTGCGTGGAATTTCAGGCATCCAAATATGCTCTGGAGACTCTTGCGTTAGGACAGCCGGCAGAGATTACGATATCAGGAAAAGATTATACAGGGACGGTTTCCAAGATTAATCATGTGGCGGAGGCAAATTCGTCAGGGACGCCGATGGTGGCAGTCAGAGTACATATCGACAATCCGGATGAAAATATTTTTCTCGGTATTGATGCAAAGTTAAAGATTCTGACAGCGAGGGAAAAAGGTGTTCTGCAGGTGCCGGTGGAGGCGGTCAATGTCGACAGTCAGGGGCAGTTCTGCTATGTGATCGACAATGGTATCCTGACCAGGAAGTATGTCACGACGGGTATTTCGTCAGAAACATATATTCAGATCAAGGATGGTTTGACAGAGAATCAGGAGATTGTGACAACATCTGTTTATGGAATGGGTCTTGATGAAGGAATGGCTGTGACTGGCATTCCGATGACTGCGGTATCTGTGTCAGAAATGCCAGTGACAGAGGAGCCTGCATCGTCAGACACAGATCAGGCGGCAGAGCGTGATACACAGGCTCAGGAAAGTGAAGAGAGCGCGGAGGATGCCACAACTGCGTCGCAGGAAAATACGGAGGATGGAACAGACAATGGCTAGGATTATAGAATATATTAAGATAGCCCTGATGAATATCCGCGGCAACAAGGGACGTTCCTTTCTGACAATGCTGGGTATCATTATCGGCATTTCCTCTGTCATCTTGATCGTCTCTGCGGGAAATGGATTTAAGGTCGGCATCAGCGGACAGCTTGACGAACTCGTCGGCGGATATGTACAGATTTATGCGGATGTGCCGGGAGACGAGGCAGATTCGATCTGGTTCACGAATGATGACCTTGACATGATTTACGAGAAGGTTCCGCATGTAAAGGGCGCGACAGACGTGTGGTCCTTTGGAGCGCAGGCAACTGCCCAGAGTACAAAAGGGACGTTTACAGTGGCGCCGATGTTTGGAAATGAATCCTTGCTGTACTATGACAATGCACCGATTATCCGGGGGCGTTATTACAATAAAAATGAGGCCCAGAGCTCCAGCAAAGTGTGTGTTATCAACGAGCGGGGCGCGAAGAAACTGTACGGTTCCACCGATGTCATCGGACTTGAACTCAGCATGAGTATGTGGGGGATTACAGAGGATTATACAATCATCGGTGTGAGAAAGGACAACGACTCCATAGCCAAGCAGATGACAACTGGCACAAGTGCGGATGTGTCAATGGAGATTCCGCTTACCACATTGGAAGATTTGTACGGATATTATACCGATGAGTTCTCTTCCTTTATCGTGTTTGCAGATTCTTCAGAGTACGTCACGGAGATTTCAAAACAGGTGAAATCCCTGCTTGAAGCGCGGTATAATGTGCGGGGAAAAGATTATATCCAGGCGTATGATATGGCAAGCCAGGTGGGTATGATCAGCGATATCCTGAATTATGTGACGATATTTATCATGCTCGTGGCAGGTATTGCCCTGATTGTTGGCGGTATCGGCGTCATGAATATCATGCTGGTATCCGTGACAGAGCGTACAAAAGAGATTGGGATCAGGAAAGCGCTGGGAGCAAAAACCGGATCGATATTGTTTCAATTTCTGATGGAGGCAGTCATCATCACACTGATTGGAGGATTTGTCGGGATTATTTTAGGCGTTCTGGGTGCCAAAGGCGTTTGCAGCATTGCGTCGGGCCTGGGGATGAGTGGCATGCAGGCTGTGATCGATCCCAAAGTTGTCCTTGCCGCAACAGGATTTTCCTCGCTGATCGGTATCTTTTTTGGCATCTATCCGGCCAGAAAGGCGGCAAAACTCAGCCCGATCGAAGCACTTCGGCATGAGTAAGCCGTGATTAAAAATTTCAGAATGACTTGCACTTTGACTACTTTTTGGTATACTGTATTAAGATACTGAATGGTTATGGAAGTGCATATTATTTAGGAGGCACCTGTATCATTCAAAAGTACAGGTGCTCCATTTGTTGCGTGTGTTTGGATGTTGTCAGATGTGGAAAGGGCAGGATACAGCATGGAAATGGAATTTGACGTTAAAGTGACCGCCGGTGTATTATATGATTATCTTTTATATCACACATACACCAGTTTTTCGGGGATGCTAGGCACACTGGTTGGTGTGTTTCTGATCATGGCGTTTGTGTCGACAACGTACGTGATCTATCTGATTGCAGGCGTGGTGCTCATCGCATATCTGCCGGGAGCGCTGTTTCTCAGGGCGATGCAGCAGGTACAGAATACGCCGGCTTTTCAGCAGCCGCTTCATTACAGGATGACAGATGAGGGAGTCAGTGTGTCGCAGGGGGAAAAGGAAGAGCAGCAGAGCTGGGACAGCTGTGTGAAAGCAGTGTCAACAGGGAGAAGTATTATACTATATACATCGAGATCAACAGCCTCCATTTTTCCGAAAAAGGATTTGGGCGAAAGGAAAGAGGCACTGATACAGATGATATCGACACATATGCCTCCGAAAAAGGTCAGGATACGCTTTTGAGAGCTGTCCAAAAAGATGGCGAGGTGGAGAAAAGAATGGATTGTATAGAGACAAGATGTCCGGAGGAGACTTTTGCGGCGGGCAGGAAGCTGGGACTCACTGCGCGGCCGGGAGAGGTCTACACGCTCAACGGTGAGCTGGGTGTGGGCAAGACCGTCTTCACACAGGGAGTGGCGGCAGGACTTGGCATCGCAGAACATGTCAACAGTCCTACCTTTACGATTGTGCAGGTTTACGAGACAGGGAGAATGCCGTTTTATCACTTTGATGTGTACCGCATAGGTGACATTGAGGAGATGGATGAAATCGGTTATGAGGATTATTTCTATGGTGACGGAATCTGTGTGATCGAATGGGCAGAACGGATCAGGGAATTGATACCGGAAGACGCCGGAAGCATCACCATAGAGAAAAATCTGGAAAAGGGCTTTGATTACCGGAAAATAACGATAAATTAACGATAAATTGAGGGGAAAAGTATGAAGATTCTTGCATTAGACAGCTCAGGGCTCGTGGCTTCTGCGGCGATCGTGGAGGACGATATTACCATTGCGGAGTACACAGTCAACCACAAAAGGACGCATTCGCAGACGCTGCTTCCCATGCTGGATGAATTAAAGCGCATGACGGAGCTGGATCTGCACACGATTGATGCCATTGCGATCGCGGCAGGACCGGGTTCTTTTACAGGACTTCGAATCGGTTCGGCGACTGCAAAAGGTTTGGGGCTTGCACTGGACATACCGATTATACCAGTGCCCACAGTGGACGCACTGGCTTACAATCTCTATGGCAGCGACAAGCTGATCTGTCCGGTTATGGATGCGCGCAGAAACCAGGTTTATACAGGGTTGTATCAGTTTCGCAAAGGGGCGGACATCGATGCCGGATACGATATGGCTGTCGTGGAAAAGCAGTGTGTCGTTGACATCGCCTGGATAGCAGGGCGGATCAATGAGCTGGGGGCAAACACAGAGGTGCTGTTTTTGGGTGATGGCGTGTCCGCATACAGAGATCAGATAGCAGAGCTGATCCGGGGAAAATACAGCTTTGCACCGGCGTGTTGTAACAGGCAGAGAGCTTCCTGTGTGGCGGCGTTGGGAGCTGTTCTGTATCAACAAGGAGCCGCAGAGACAGCCGCGGCGCATGCCCCCGATTATCTCCGGCTTTCGCAGGCAGAGCGGGAGCGCGCGGAAAAGAAGGAATCAGAGATATGTCAATAAAGACGTTGTTAAAATATCATATACGGGAGATGCGGCGGGAAGACCTGGAGGAAGTGACAGCGCTGGAGGCCGCCTGTTTTTCTATGCCGTGGAAGTACAAGGATTTTGAGGAAGTGCTTGCCAATCCAAACAGATGTTATCTGGTGGCGGAGACAGACAAAGTGACAGCGGATACACCTGACCGCATTTTAGGAGGATGCATGCTCACGCATATTGTCGGCGAAGGGGATATCTCCAATGTGGCAGTCCATGAAAAGTACAGAAATAATGGGATTGCGTCTGCAGTGTTGTCAGAACTTCTAAAGTTGGGCGCGGAGCGATATGGCATCACTGCGTTCACGCTCGAAGTGCGGAGCAAAAATATTTCCGCGCGCAGACTTTACGAGAAATGCGGGTTTGTCTCCAAGGGAGTGCGCCCTGATTTCTATGCAAAACCAAAGGACGACGCAGTTATTATGTGGAACACTTATTCTTCTTAAGAGGGAGGCGATTATTATATTAGACATATGTTTATTGGGTACAGGCGGCATGATGCCGCTTCCCTACAGATGGCTCACTTCGCTTATGGCGCGGTACAATGGCACAAGCATTCTCATTGACTGCGGAGAGGGGACACAGATTGCCATGAAAGAGAAAGGATGGAGCCCCAAACCGATTGATATCATGTGTTTCACGCACTATCACGCCGACCATATATCAGGGCTTCCGGGAATGCTGCTCACTATGGGAAATGCAGAGAAGACGACACCGCTTTTGATGATTGGACCGAAAGGGCTTTCGAGAGTGGTCAATGCCCTGCGTGTGGTGGCGCCAGAGCTTCCGTTTGAGATTAACTATATGGAACTGACAGAGACAGAGCAGTGCTTGGAATTTGATGGTTTTCGCATCGAGGCGTTTCGCGTGAATCACAATGTGACATGTTATGGATACAATATTGTGATTGACCGGAAGGGTAAATTTCAGTTGGAGAGGGCGACGGCACTCGGATTGGACAGAAGATACTGGGGCAGACTTCAAAAAGGGGAAACAATTGTACTTGACGGTAAAACCTATACACCGGATATGGTCATGGGTGCGCCTAGAAAAGGACTCAAAGTAACCTATTGTACGGACTCAAGACCGACAGAGGGTATTATCAAAAATGCGAAAGATGCCGATTTATTTATATGTGAAGGAATGTATGGGGAGCCTGACAAGAAAGAGAAAGCAAAAGAATACAAACACATGACTTTTTATGAGGCAGCGGCGATGGCCCGGGAGGCAAATGTGGTCAAAATGTGGCTGACACATTACTCGCCGTCGCTGACAAGGCCAGAGGAGTACAAAAAGGATGTTCAGGCGATTTTCCCGCAGACCTGCATTGCAAAGGATGGCTGGAGTGAGGAACTCTTATTTGAGGATGAAAGGGGAAAGTGAAAATGGGGAAGGCGAAAAAAGTAATCATTGTCATAATTTTGGTAGCATTGGTTGGAGGCTATTATTTTTATCTGTCAAACTATCATGGCAAGGAGGAAGAGATGACCGTCACGGCGGTGCAGGATGTACTGTTGAGAAATCTTGACGACGATTATCCGCCGACACCGCGAGAAGTCCTAAAGTATTACAGCGATATTACGAAATGCCTGTACAACGAGAACTACACTGAAGAGCAGCTCGGGCAGATGGCAGATAAGCTGTTGGCGTTGTTTGACGCGGAGCTTGCCGAAAACAATCCAAGAGAGCAGTACATCATGGACTTGAAAGATGAAGTCAAAGAATTTGAGGAAAATGGTTACACGATCATGAACTATACCACATCAAAAAGTACAGATGTCGAAGAATTTACAGAGGGAGGACGTAAATGTGCAAGGATGTACTGTACCTATTCTGTCAAGGCTGGTGCGAACTACACCTCCTCAAGACAGGTGTTTATCCTGAGAAGAGAGACAGAGACAGGCCGTTGGAAAATCCTTGGATTTGACCTTGTCAATCCCGAATAAATGTATTATGAAAGAAAGGTGTAATTTTATCATGGAAACAAGGGAAGACATACTTATATTGGCGATTGAGAGCTCCTGTGATGAGACAGCGGCCTCCGTCGTGAAAAATGGACGGGAAGTTTTGTCAAATATCATCTCGTCACAGATAGAATTACATACCTTATATGGCGGTGTCGTGCCGGAGATTGCCTCGAGAAAGCATATTGAGAAGATCAACCAGGTCATCGAAGAAGCCCTGCGGGAGGCAAAGGTGACGTTGGGTGAAATCACCGCGATTGCGGTGACTTATGGCCCCGGGCTTGTCGGAGCACTACTTGTCGGCGTCTCCGCTGCAAAGGCTGTCAGCTTTGCAGCAGGGAAACCGTTGGTCGGCGTGCATCATATCGAGGGACATATCAGCGCTAATTTTATTGAGAATAAGGAGTTGGAGCCTCCGTTTGTATGCCTGGTCGTATCTGGCGGACATACGCATCTTGTAGTCGTAAAAGACTACGGAGTGTACGATATTTTAGGGTACACGAGGGATGATGCGGCGGGGGAGGCTTTTGACAAGGTGGCGCGCGCCATCGGCCTTGGCTATCCTGGCGGACCAAAGATTGACAGACTGTCCAGGGAGGGCAACCCCGATGCGATACCATTTCCGAGGGCTAAAGTAGATGGCTCAAGCTATGATTTTAGCTTCAGCGGTCTGAAATCGGCAGTGCTAAATTACCTTAATTCCTGTGAAATGAAAGGAATCGGGGTCAACAGGGCTGATGTGGCGGCTTCTTTTCAGAAGGCAGTCGTCGATGTCCTTGTGGAGCGTTCATTAAATGCAGTGAAAGAATACGGATTTGACAAATTTGCGATTGCGGGCGGCGTTGCGTCCAACGCATCACTGCGCGCGGCGTTTGAGACAGAGTGCGGGAAACAAAACATTGCGTTTTATCACCCTTCGCCGATTTTTTGTACAGACAACGCCGCGATGATCGGCGTAGCAGGATATTATGAGTACATCAAAGGGACGAGGAGCGGATATGACCTGAATGCCGTTCCCAACCTCAGACTGGGTGAAAGGTAGATGAGCAGCGTGAATGAGATCAGGACGACAGCCATCGTGCTGGCAGCAGGACAGGGAAAAAGAATGCAGAGCAATGTCCGCAAGCAGTATCTGCTCATCAAGGACAAGCCGGTTCTATATTACTCGTTAAAGGCGTTTGAGGACAGTGTTATCGATGATATTGTATTGGTGGTCGGAGAGGGCGAGGAAGATTTCTGCCAAAGAGAAATTCTGGATAAGTATCGTTTGCGCAAAATCCGGGCAGTAGTCTGCGGTGGCAAAGAGCGGTACCACTCTGTCGCATATGGAATCAGAAGCATCAGTTGGGAATGCGATTATATACTGGTGCATGACGGCGCACGTCCCTTTGTGGATGATGAAATCATCAAAAGAGTATTTGATGAAGTGAGACAATCCAGGGCATGTGTGGTTGGCATGCCTGTAAAGGACACCATCAAGATAGCCGATGAGAAAGGATATGTGGCAAGCACGCCTGACCGTTCCAGAATATGGCAGATACAGACACCGCAGGCTTTCGAGAAAAAATTGATAGCGGAGGCATACGAAAAACTGCTCGCGGAGGAAAAAAGACTGCATGCAGACGGTGTGACCGTTACTGACGATGCAATGGTGGTCGAGTATTTCATGAATATGCCTGTGAAACTGGTGCAGGGATCTTATGAAAATATCAAGATCACGACGCCAGAGGATCTGAGAATCGCGGAGGTATTCGTATGAACAGAGAAACATATGAATTGATGGAAAAATATATGCGCTCCTGTATGGAAGACAGTGCACACGATCAGGAGCATATTTATCGCGTGCTGTATAATGCATTGGATATTGCAAAGACAGAGGAGAATGTAAATTATGACATTTTGATTGCAGCCTGTCTTTTACATGACATAGGGCGGAAAGAGCAGTTTGAAAATCCGGCTTTGTGCCATGCAAAAGTGGGCAGTGACAAAGCATATTGTTTTCTGACGGAACATGGCTTTGCGTCAGATTATGCAGAGCGGGTGAGGCAGTGTATCAGGACACACCGATACAGAAGAGATATGCAGCCGCAGAGCCTGGAAGCCCGGATCTTGTTTGATGCGGATAAATTAGATGTCGCAGGTGCAATCGGCATGGCGAGGACTTTGATATATAAAGGCGCTGTTTCGGAGCCTTTGTATTCTGTGTCGTCAGGCGGAGAAGTCTTAACCGGAGAGAATGACACAGCCCCTTCTTTTTTTCAGGAGTACAAGTATAAGCTGGAAAAATTGTATTCTCATTTTTATACGGGTAGGGCAGAGGAGATTGCAAAGGATAGACAGCAGAGCGCAATTGATTTTTACAATGCCTTGTATCATGAAGTCAGTACACCATATCAAAACGGTAGAAAAGAGCTCGAAAAACGATTGAAGTAAAAAAATACAAAAAAATGTAAAAAAGTTGTTGACAATCACATCTGAGCGTGATAAGATAAAACACGTCGCTGAGGTAAGCGGTTCAAGAAAGTTAAAACTGAATAACTTTTTGAAAAAAATACAAAAAAACTATTGACAAAAACATAAAGACTTGATACAATAATTTTCGCATTGTGAATCAAAGCAATGGCGAAAAGTGAATAAGAATGTGGAGAGGTATCGAAGTGGTCATAACGAGGCGGTCTTGAAAACCGTTTGTCCGCAAGGGCGCGTGGGTTCGAATCCCACCCTCTCCGTTTTTATTTCTGCCATTTGGAGAAGTACCCAAGCTGGCCGAAGGGGCTCCCCTGGAAAGGGAGTAGGTCGTTAATAGCGGCGCATGGGTTCAAATCCCATCTTCTCCGCTCGGTATCTTGGACAACCAGATGATACTGAAGTAAAACAAAAATATTGAGTAAAGTACCTTGACAAATAAACAGTAATGCAACCCTGAAAATTCTAATGAGAATGTATCTGAATAAAGATACAGACAGAATTATTCAGAGAACATGTCCTATATAAATAGGACATAACCTTTAAGAGTAAATGTGATGAAAATCACAACGGATTTTAGCCAGTTTAAACTGGTGCAAGAATCAAACGAAGTTTTTGAGTCTGCGGAGAAACGAAGTTTCTCTCAATTTTGTGCAAGCAAAAATTGCGAAAGCAGGTCATATTTTAACATGAGAGTTTGATCCTGGCTCAGGATGAACGCTGGCGGCGTGCT
>CAMWTP010000096.1 GCA_947177165.1 uncultured Lachnospiraceae bacterium | reverse complement strand
GTTCCCGGCTATCAAATATATACCCGAGAGATTTCATACACTTAACAAACTTTTGATACTCCTCTCCCTGTTTCTCTTTTATGGGATATCCCTTTTTGTCCAAAGATCCCCACTGCTGTATCTCTTCCACATTTTCCATTATGATCACATCAGGCAGTATCGTTTTTGCATGTTTATATACCGCCCATGGCAGGATACGCAGCCCCTGTTTCCGCGGTTTTCCGCCTTTTGCCTTGCTGTGGCTCGTACAGTCCGGGCTTGCCCACATCAGTGCCACATGCCTGCCGCCAACATATTTCTGCAGGTCAACTTTAAATATGTCTTCGGTTAGGTGTATGGTACCCATGTGGTTTGTCTTGTGCATCAAAATAGCCTGTGGATCATGGTTAATGGCGATGTCAACATGCCGCCCCAGCGCCATCTCTATCCCAACGCTTGCACCACCCCCGCCTGCAAAACAATCAATTATTAAGTCTTTCATTTTGTCACCAAATCCTTATTTTTAATTTCCCATTCCTGCCCTCAATGCGCACATAGTACATAATCTTCCATCAAACATATCCTCTGTACATCCCTCTGGAAGAGGTCTGCTCCAACACTCACGCCCACATTTGGGACAGTTTGTCAAACGCCATGTATCATCTGACGGAACTGGCACATTTGCCTGTAACGGCATCATTAAGTATCCTCCCCTGCCCGTTGGATTCCTTGGCTCAATCATTACATTCATTTTCCGCACTGTCATAGCTGTCTTCCTCACTCTCATCTTTCACTGACTGCTTCCTGACTGCATCTTCCACCTGCGCAAATTCATATCCACTTTCTTCTCCCTTATTTGTGGGCATATACTCTCTTTTTCTCTCCTGAGTTGTTATCTGACAACCACAGTCAGGACAATCAAATGTATCATATAATACATATTCCGGATTGCTTCCAAAAACAGTCGCTAATCCAACTTTCCCGTTGTCACGGGAAATATAGTGTCTTTCCTTAACAGCATTAAATTCGCATCCACAAATTTTACATTTCAACATGTTGCATC
Organism: uncultured Lachnospiraceae bacterium; assembly: GCA_947177165.1. Taxonomy (GTDB): domain Bacteria; phylum Bacillota; class Clostridia; order Lachnospirales; family Lachnospiraceae; genus COE1. The sequence goes on along the minus strand of CAMWTP010000096.1, from coordinate 12,985 downwards.
TCTCCTTTTCTCCATTCAACCTGTATTCTCCAACGCATAGTCAATCCATCCGACGCAACACTTTTCTTCATATTTTCCATTGTATCCGGGGATAGATTTCCACTCGTTTAGCATTAAACTTCTCCTCATAATTCGCTATTACTGTTGTTCCATATTCAATAACGATAACTGCTGTCCTATGTCATAATTGAGCCATACGATTTCCTGTCTTGGTTTCCCCATCTCTGTACAGCTGTTAAAATATACTTTCTTCCATTCTTTCAGATAATCGTTATACATATCTGATTCGTAGCCAGAAATCATTATTTTCGCTTTACTCCGCAAAGACATTTTCAGCAGCTTTTCATGATCTGACTCATTCATCTCATGCAAATACTGTTTTCCAGTTCTGACACTAGGGAGATACGGCGGATCTATGTACATAAATACATTTTCGTAATCAAACCGCCCAATAACTTCCAGTGCTGGCCGATTTTCGATCTGGACTTTTCTCAGGCGCTCCGCGATGTCAATTATCCATTCCGGCAGACGGTACCAGTTCCACAGGGCATACATTTTTTCACGTCCTTGCACATCATTTTTCCAGCCAACTTTATAGCCGTTTGTGCGAAATCCATGCCCCTGCCAGCATCTTATTAAAAACCCTGCTGCCCTTTCGAAATTAGATATGTATAAAGTCTGCTCTGATTCTTCGAATTGACTATCATACTCCTGCCGCGAAAAGGGAGTTGTCATTATAAGCCTGGCAAGCCGTTCTGAATCTTTCCGGATACAACGGAACAGGTTTACCACATCTGAATCAAGATCGTTAATCGTTTCTATCTCAGACACAGGTTTATTAAACAACACCGCTCCACTGCCAAAATACGGCTCAACATAACTGTGATGCGCTGGTATAAGGCTAACAATCTGCCTGGCTATATTCCATTTGCTGCCGGGATATTTCAATACATTCCTCATATTGTCCTTTCTCAGCTTTACATACCTTGTCTCCACTGATATGCTCTTTTTTACACCACTCCAGATATTTCCTGTTGTATTCATTGGTACAGGAGCATGTCCCACATTCGCCAAATTCTTCCTCACAGACTGTACAATTAAATACTCCCCCTGCCCCGCTTGTAGACATCTCGGTATCATCTGCCAGGCGCAGCAACTCCATTTCGTCCAGTCCCATCACAGTGTTAACTATTTTGTGTTTCATGTACTCAAAGTTCGTCATACTATCTGCCTCCCAGATCGTTTCCGCACTGATCCTGCCTTCTATACATTCCCATGTATGGTTTACGGCGGAAATTTGCTTTTGCATCCTCCGTCGTGCCGTTATCCCGCTCTTTTTGTTTTAGGCGATAGAAACGCTTTTTTTGATCATTCAGCAGTTCTTTTGCTGTAGTTTCTATCAATTTCACTCCTTTCCCCATGCTCCTGCATGGAGCATGGCTTTATCATGGTTTAATTGTGACTGTGATATATAATCCCCTTTTCAGGAGTCAAAGGGACACATAATTTTTCCCGAAAATATCCCGGAAACATAATTCATGATATTTCTTCTCAAAAGCTGCCTGTGCAATCCCCTTTAGCCTGGTATCAATATCATGGTTCCTGTGTACCGCTTCCCGGCTCCCGTCATATGTGTGATGCTCCATGCACAGATATACCTTTAACCCATACTTTTCTGACAGCTTCCTGTTTGCAGTGCCATAAATATATGATGTTCCTGCGTCTGTTTCCTGCTATAGTCCTCATGCAGCAACATGCACAGATAACATGTCCCGTCCTGCTTGTTATGCATTATGCTTTTCAACCTTTCTCCTCCGTTTTTTATTTAATTCTCTTTCCGCCAGATCGGGCGACCAAAAATAATAAATTCCAATATTATCTTCCAGGAAAAACATGTTCTCCTGTGATTCCATGTATATTCTGTCCTTTTCTATGCGAAATCCAGTTATCACATAAGTACTTACTTTTTCGCCTATGATTGAATATAATTTGTCACCAATATTACAAGGTACAGATATTTTATATCGTTCTTTTTTCTCTACCAGTTTTAAAGTCTCTCTCAATGTTACAAAATCTTTTTCATTGTCAGCTTTCATCATCATTTCAGTCAGATTTCTGACCACGTCGCTGGTATTCATGTGACCTCCTCCCTCAAATCTTCTGGCGGGATATATTCTTAATTTCCTTTTTGATATCTAACAGTCCGTTTGTATCCATGCTAATACTTACTTTTACTACCTGGTTGAGCTGAATACTCATTTTTTTGATCTTTTCATAGCAGATATGGATTGACATAGACTTGATCAGATCGAGAATTTCATCGTCTATGGGCGAATCCGATTCTTTTCCAAGTAATGCATTTACTTTCTCGTCAACATTCTCAACCCGTTGCTTCCGTTTGGTTTCATACTGTGCCTCGGGACACTGGCATATTTCTATCGCAAGCTCCTTTAAAAGTTCGTCATTTCTCACAATGTCAAGAGTAGCTTCCGCTGCCATTCCCTGATGACAATATGGACAATATACTGTAACCGTCTCACATTCTCCGCCCTGCTTTTTCCATTCTTCCACGATGTCCCTTAACATATGGCTCCCTCCCTAAACGCCTCCAATATGTATGTCATTCCATCCCGGATTATTTTGGCTTTCCTATACTGTCGCTCATCCTCTTCTGACAGCTCTCCGAATTTCCTTATCCTCTCAATCCGACGCATCCCTGCAGCCTGCTCATCATAAATCTTTTGCACCTCTTCTATGGTATAACCGATGCTGTATGCCTGCGCTGACTCCATCTCTTTGCTGGCAGCAGTTATTTCAATATTTTCGCCCTGCACTGCTGCTGGTCTGCATTCCTCAGCATCACCAGCAGACCGCTCCAGATCTCCATCCTGTGCTGTTTCCAATTCTCCTGCGACTGAAATATCTTCATGATAATGATATTTACCTATAAAGGCCTTCCAGAACGGCCACAGTGCGACTCTCATTTTCTTCTGGTTTTCTTTGAAATAAATCGTATACCCGCAAATATTTTCAATTTTTATGCGACTGTTATCGAACGGCAATGCTTTATCAAAGATATCCGTCAGTATAGACACATGGCCACCTGTATTTTCCATAAAACTTAAAAGTTCGCGGAAAATTTCCTGCGGAAAATCGGATTTTTTATCATCAAAAATCATTTGAAATACATGATATATACTTTCCTTGTTGCCTTCTATCTTTTCATAACCATCATCAGACTCTGCGGCCTGCGATTTCTTATCATTGGTGTCCAAGTTGGACACGGTTTCGCTGCCACCTCCCTGATCCGAAATTTCCGCCCCATGTATCTCTTTGGCGTCCAAGTTGGACACGACTTCTGTATTTTTGTCCTGTTTCAGAGCCTCAATATCGGCTACTGTTATCTGCTGCCTTTTTATCACTTCCTCCTGCTGGCTCTTATTAAGACCAGAAAGACTACACGCAACGGAAAGCTTAATCTGCCCATTCTTAAAAAGCTCCATCGCTTCCGGCACCAGATTGTTATAGATACTCTGATATCTTCCTACCTGCCCATCACCACACTTCATTTCCTTTGCAATTTCCGCCCGCAGGGCGCGCCCTTTCAGTTCTTCGTTTCCAAGCATCGCCGGAAGGATTCTTGACAGCCTTACGGCCTGCATCATCTTTTCGTAGTGACTGCTTTCACTCGCTGTACTGTTAGTGCAGATCACTATGTATTCAGCAATCATGTCAAGCAGCTTATCATCTTCAACGTCGCCCTGCTCTGCAAGTATCCTCTCAGATATCTTTTTGGCCATCAGTCCACTCATGTCAATCACGATACAGGGGAGAAATTCGAACTCTTTATAGCCACGATCCACATTATAGACGCTGGCACGCTTACGCTTATGACCAGCTAATATCTCATACTCGCTCATGTCAGTTTTCCTTACTATGAGCGGTTGTAAGATTCCGCCCGCAATGAGCATGGTGTCTGCAAGCTCCTCTACTTCATCCTCGCTTCTGGTGTAAAAATTCAGGGCAGACTCTCTCAGTTTGGTGTAATGTATCTGCTGAACTTTTAACTGTCCAGTCTTTACCTCTCCAAACTCCCCGCCCTTTTCCTTTATCAATTTACTTAAGCTTCCCATAAACATCACACCTCGATCACAGACAGGATTTCTTTTGTCAGTTCCAGATAATCTGCTGCTATTTTGCTATTTTTTCGATGCTTTAATAAGGGCTTTCTTACCTTCTTATCTTCGGCACTCTCACATATTGCAGACAGACTTATCATTGTGTCAAAAATGATATATGCATCCTGTTCTATCAGTTCCACAACCCTGTTCAGGCTTTTTGTTCGACTGTCGAACATTGTAAGAAGACAGGCGTAATTGAGAGCTGATGCATATTCTCGTTTCTGAGCAGCATCTTCCAGATAATCCCGCATTAGCTCCAGTCCATTTATGCAAAATCCTGCTGCCTTGAATGGAACTATTACCAGATCCGCAGCGTACAGTGCACTTATTGTCAGAAACTGCATCGTGGGCTGGCAGTCTATGATCACATAATCATATCTGTCCGCAATGTTGTCGATCTGCCGGCGGAGCTCGTTGTGATCAAGTCCACGCGCATCGGATTCCCTATTAACACGTTCCAGTTCTGCCATTGACGGAACCATATCAAGGTTCTTGTATTTACTGCGCCTTATCAAACTTTTAAAAGATTTTCCGCCATACACCCTTAGAAGTGTGTCCGCATTCGGATTATACTTCCAAAGGATATAACTTGCATTCCCCTGCGGATCGGCGTCAATAAGCAGCACGCGCTTTCCCTCCTCTGCTGCCAGATTGTAAGCAAGGTTTACCGCTGTTGTCGTCTTGGCGCACCCTCCCTTGTAATTACTTACTGCTATTACTTTCATCTCTCTGTTTCCTCCGTTTTCCAATATCATGACATAATGTGCATCTGCTGCCAGTTTTCACCATTTCTTTTTACCTTACTTATCTCCCTTTGCAGGTAATCACTATACGGACTTTTGCAAGTTTTTATGAAATGAAGCTCATGTCCCGATGCGGCTCTTAGCAACTCTTTCCATTCCTCCGCACTGGCTATTGGTTCATTCTTTACAGTCTTCCATCCGGTTGCCTGCCACTCCTTTGGCCTGCCATTACACATATTTTCGCATACATACTTGTTTGCTGCGAACATCGTAACCGAACACGGTTTTGTCAGCAGGGCAAGTGCATCTGTAAGAGCCAGCATATATGCGAGATTCCAAGTACCATCACAAAGCCCAAATATTTCCCTCGTTTCAGGTTCCCCATTCCTCCTGATAAATTCAACCAGTGCACCATATCCCCTATATAAGCGCTTCCTGCTGCCGATGTCTGTCTCTATGTAAATATTTACTTTTAATATTTCTGTCACCTTCTTTCAAACCGTCTCCGTATAAGTGCAGCACTTATGTCATGACACTTATCCACAATCGTCCCTACTGGCCGTCTCCCACTTGTTCTTTATCCTAATTTCTGTGTAATAAAAATAGCTCATACCAGTGAACGGGTTGACCCCTGTTCGGATACTGTTCTTGTCAATATAATATCCTTCCCTCGGTTTCGGCCCCTCCTTGATAATCTTTCTCATCGTCCAATGACTATATTTCTTTCTAGTGCGTACATCCTCTGGGCGGATAAGATTTTTACTTGTGGAATATCTCAGGCATCTTTTTCGATCTTCCTCTGGCAAAAAACTCAACTGACCTTCTGTCTCTGTATCACTACCTTTTTTACAAAGATATGATGCAAGCTGCTCGTATCCTCCCTCCTCTTTTAAACTCTGGAAATTAATACCCGCTTTTCCCCACAACTCCTTGCAGATAAGGTCAACGTCCTTTATGGTTCTTGGGCGGTTGATCAGAATATGTACATGTATGCCGCCATATCTCCCAATCTCAATCCGACGTATCCATTTCAACTGCTCTCCTGCTTTTTTGTATCTGTTACGCAAAGCCGTTGTCCAGTCCTGCACATCTTTGAGCACTTCCTTCGTTGTCTTCCGTGTACCTCTTGGATATTTTAAGGTCATCCACAAATCCCACGAATGAAAATTCAGCATGATCTCCCTGCGCACTCTCTTGACTTTGTTCGCAAGATTCTGCTTTTCTATCTGTTCTGGTGTTGCCTTTTTTCGTGGTGCCCTCTTCTCGCCCTTGGCACCATAATTCCCCACGTACTTAAGTTCATTCTCTATTGCATCACCGCAATCAAATGTATCTTTCCAGTATGCCATCTGCCCTTGCCACCTATCTTTAATATATTTATACTGTTTCCAGAAGGCCACTGGAGCCTTAATTTACTGGACTTTAGTATGTGGAATATACTCTCTGCCAAATCGTATTTATTATTTATAGTACATTCTATTTCCTTAAAAAAGTAAAAAATAAAAACACCATACAATATGATTTATCTTTTACATGCAGGCTGCTTGTCCCTCGTGCCTCCTGCGCGGCACACAGAAGCATTTCGCCCTGTGTCCGCACAATGGAGTTAGAAGTTGCGACACACTCAGCATATGTGCCGCGCAGGAGGCACGACCAAGCCGTCTTATGCATAGTCATCCCCGCCTAATCTGCCGATTTTCCATTTCCTGCTGCCGTTGTTGTTGCTTTTCGAACAGCTCTGTGTCAAATATAATTGGACTATTACGACGCGTAGGGTCCTGCTTCCTGGCAAACTTCTGCCCTCTTATCCTATATTGTTTCATAAGGTATTCTTTGGTATATCCCAACTTTACCAGCTCACTCAACCGCATAATCCGTTTTGGATATTTAGGTGATTCCGCTGTTTTTTCCTTATCCTTTTGCTGATTTATCTGGGCTTCCAACGCTGCTATTCTTTTTTCTAATGCTTCCTCTCTTTTTCTGCCTGCTGCAAGAAACTCCTCAAAACGCTTTTCCAGATTTCCTTTTGCTTCTGTCAAAGTGCTCACACCTCCCTACTTCCTTACCAGCTCCGGCTGCTGCCGCGCCTGTTCCTCTGCCAGTGTTTTGTCTCTTAACGCAGTGGTATAGGCAAGTATCATCGTTCTCTCTTTTTCTGGCAATCTCAGATAAGTTGTAAAGATTAATTCTGCTTCCTTTCTCTTTTCTTTTGCTGTCAGCATACATATTCACCTCTTTTCTGTTTACTGTTACTTGTATCCTTGTCTTTCCCTGTCCCCTACTTTATACTGTCCTTACAGGCTCCCGCCAGAGCCGAGTACAGAAGAAAGGAGAAATTCTTCATGTGGACATATCGTACTTCTATTGGTCTTTTAAAAATTGCCAAAATACAAGGAACATATTATTTTATGTTCGGTCATGATGAAACTGCATGGACTGGACATACCAATCCACAGGTAGTAGCCGATGATGTGTATTGCCACGTTACTGGCTGTCCAGCATGGGACAATTCCAACATCACCGGGCCAACCGACCTGTCAGAATGGAAGAAATGTTAACAATATGGCAATTCATTATCAGTATTATTCCTTATTGCCAGAATCTTCCCTTCTGTCACAATGAGCTGTAAAAGTGCATAACAATCCTTGTCAGTCATTGACTGTGGTGATTGCTGATACTGCTCAACCTTTTGTAAAATGACATTCTCTGCTTTTTCGAGAATGTCATTTTTCTTAGCTGCCTCACTCTCTTTATCCATGTACTCACCTCCCACTTATCTCACCTCTTTCCTTTGTTAGTTGTAATTACATGATAGTAAGTTATTCTAACTTTGTCAAGTATTTTTTGTTAATTCTACTAACTTTTTTGTTGACGTATCTTTTGTTAAGTGTTATTCTTTATCTACAGGAGGTGAGAAAATGACTGTAAATGAACGTGTTAAAGAAATAAGAAAATCAGTTGAATTAACAATGGAAAAATTCGGTGAACGTTTAGGTGTTGGAAAAGTTGCTATTTCCTGTATTGAAAGTGGAAAAAATAACGTAACTGAACAAATGATAAAATCCATCTGTCGCGAATTTGGCTATCGCGAGGAATGGCTGCGTGACGGCGTTGAGCCGAAGAAACCAGAAATTGATGCAGATATCGAATACGGCCAGATCTGCGCTGAACTTGGCATCACTGACAGCAGGGCAAAGCAGATCATACTGAATTATGGAAGGTTCTCTCCTGAAGACAAGAAATTGTTCTGGAGTTACATAGACAGACTTTGTTCGACAAATAACAAAGCAGAGTATAAAGAGGATTCCAAGGATTTTCAAAATGGTATAGATGAACAATAATACCTACATAAAATTTGTGACAGTATATTGCAATTAAAATCTGCATATGCTATAATGCCAGTAGGCAAAAAGAGATGCAATAGTTCCATTTGGACAAAAGAACAAATCCCCCAACCGTACTGCAATACAGTTGAGGGATTTTTCTTTGATTTTTACAGTGGCAAAGTCCACTAGGCTAGTCGTTGTCCTTATGGTCATGATCACTGTCTAACCATTTGATGATGTAGTGGCAAGATACACCAGCCGTAACAGCGATTAAAAAAGATGCAATAAACTCCATTTGAACACCTCCTTCCGTTGCCGGATATCGGTTGGACAACACAATGATTATAACATATATTTCCACATTATTCTACAATTTTTATATAAAGGACGGGGCTGTAAGCCCCTAATACGCACAGCCCCGTTCTTTCAAACCTTTCACAAAACCATAAAGCATCTTTATACTTTGAGTGTCCTTAATCTGCCTGATCATTTTGATGATTTCTTCGATAAGTTCCTCTTCTTCACACTTCATAGCAACACTCCTTTCTCATCTACATTAATAAACACACTACCGCCTTATGATATTGTAGTTTATTCCAGACCTAAATACTTTTTGAGCATATGATAGATTTTCTCTAAGAACGCTTCGTCATCTATCTCATTTATCATTCTGATGATTTCCGCTTTAATCTCATCACATGTCATTGTATCTATATCCTTGCCCATATCCACTGCTCCTTTACTATTAATTAGTTCTACATCTGTTAATATGGTATCATAATGAAAGGCATAAAATCTACCTCTATCCTTTCATATCTTGCATTTCAGATAAACTTCGTCGGATATATACAAAATACTAACCGTCATTTTTTTATAGTTTCTTGCAGGTTGCTATTCTTTTACTATCCCTTGTTTCCTTTACCATCTTCTTATTGACGTAGTAAATTCAAGATGCTATCCTTAATTCAAGGAGGTTAACAAATCACATATATTTATAATACGGAGGTATATATGAACTATATCAAAAAACATGGCTATTTGTATCTATCAACAAAACGTTTTTTTGTTTCTTTACTTTGTATTCTATTAGTCTTTCATTCCATTCCCTCAGGCATCACAAGTGGAAGTTTCCTCGAATTTACTGGAAGTATGCTTGTTATTGTAACATTTTGCATTCTATTGTGTATTCCTGAATATCTATATTCCAAAAAGTCTTCTGAGGATCTGTGGATAAAGTGGATTGAATGTCACTCCGCCCAAAAGCAACAAGACCGATTAAAAAGAGCCTTAGTTTATCATGAACTAATTCCTCTAAAAATTGACACTGCTGCAAGATGTGGAAAATTTGCCAGCCAAACATCAAAAAAACGGTATCGCACCACACTTCGCTCATGTACCTGTCCAGATTTCAAAAAAAGGAAGCTTCCCTGCAAACATATGTATTATCTAGCAGATCAATGCAATTTACATATCCCAAACAGTATAAATACTTTATAAGCACATTTTCAATACGATAAGGAGAAAATCTATGGCAATAACAGATGTATTTAAAACAAAACAATTTAAGAGCGACATTGAACGGCTTACCTCTGAAAACCAATATCTGAACTCGCTGCTCACTCCGGAAATGAGGACAGCTGTCGCGATCAATGCCGAGATCCAGAAACTTACCGCTGAAAAGGATTCGATCCAGGCGGAAATCGAGGAAAACAAAAAGAAACGTCAGGAATTAGTACAGGAAATCTTTTCGTTAGACAGAGAAATTGAAAAGAAGAAAGAGTTTGTCATCTTTATGGATGATGAGATGTTGTATCAGGATTTTGGCCTATATACTCCAGTCTACAATTTGATGAACTCTGAAATGTACAAAGATAAACTCGCTGTAGTGCGTGAACAACAAAAATCCTTGATAAAAAATGATAGAGCTGCAAACTTTCCTACAAATTTCACTTATAACAACAGCCTTGCACAGGGAAAAAAGCTTGTTGCAGACAACGTAAAACAAATACTGCGCGCTTTTAACAACGAGTGCGAAGCCATTATTGACAAAGTTAAATTCAACAATGTTGAAGCAATCCGAAAGAGGATCATTAAATCATGCGAAGACTTAAACAAGTTAAATGCCAAAATGCAGATTTCCATTGCTCCCTCCTATCTGGATTTAAAATTGCAGGAGATGAACCTCTGCTATGAATATGCGATCAAAAAGCAGGAAGAAAAAGAAGAACAGAAGCGCATTCGCGAAGAGCAGCGCGAGGCACAAAAACTGCAGAAAGAGATCGAGGAAGCAAGACGGACAAGTGAAAAAGAACGTATCCACTACAGAAATGCACTTCATCGTATCGAAATCCAGATGCAATCCGCCAATGAAACAGAACGCGCCATTTTAGAGGAACGGCGGCTTGAAATGCAGCAGCAGCTTGAAAATATCGAAGAGGAAATAAAACAGATCGATTATAGAGAAGCAAACCAGAGAGCCGGATACGTCTATGTTATTTCAAACATTGGTTCTTTTGGTGAAAATGTGTATAAAATCGGAATGACACGGAGACTTGAACCGATGGATCGTGTAGATGAACTTGGCGATGCGTCAGTTCCATTTGCATTTGATGTGCATGCAATGATCTTTAGCGATGATGCACCTGCCTTAGAAGCAGCTCTCCACAAGGCGTTCGATGATAAAAAGGTAAATATGATTAATACCAGAAGAGAATTTTTCCATGTAACGCTTGAAGAGATCGAAGAAGTCGTTAAAAAGAATTTTGATAAGACCGTCGAGTTTACCAAGGTTCCGAATGCCGAACAATACCGCGAATCTCAGATGATGCGGCGGCAATTAGGTTTGGGTGAACTGGTAAGGCAAGATGCTGTGGTTGATGACGCACAGATATCTGCTACATCTACATCACCCACGCCTGCTCCTGCACCAGCTCCCGTTCCTGCCTCCTCTACCCCCTGTGTCCCGTCAGTAAAGGATATTACCCTTGATCCTTCCAAAGAATATTTGTGGACGAAATGGGGCGTTTATGAAATGCCAGAGCATTACCAGATCTACCTTGCCAAAGGTTCTCGTAATGACTTAAAATTGGTAGCAACTATATAAGTAGTGTCAATAAGAAAAGGATGCTGTGAGGCTCTAATGCACGTAGCATCCTTTTACTTTGAGTACGCACACAGAAAATGTGTAAGATATGAAAAGACTGAGGTAGACTTTATCGCACAACCTGTGATATCATCTATTTAATCTAATTGTGATGCAATGTCACAATGAAAAACCGCCCAGTGTCAAAACACCAGACGGTCAGTAACTGTAAACCATTACTGCAGATGCAGGAATGTGATACAATAACTATAAGCAATAATATTGTACCACATCTCCCTGCACCTGTGCAATCAATGGGTGTATTTTTTATACCCAAAATATTATAGGAGTGTGATCATATGGCAAAAGCTAAGTATACCCGGCAAAAAAATGGGTACTTCCAAACAAAAGTATGGGACGGAACCTATACCAAGGACGGCAAAAAGCATCTGGTAAACCTACGAACCAATAAAAGCAGCCGCGAACTTGAAATAATGGTGAACGAATTTAATGCAAAGGTAAGCGCGCGTGAGTTTGTACGAGATTCTGACGCGCTCTTCATCAACTATGCACGCGAGTGGCTTAAGCTCTACAAGGCAGATGCATCGCTCAATACCCGGAAAATGTATGAGAATATTATCGAAAAGCATTTCCGTGACATTACCTGCCGCATTGGCGATGTCAGCCGGGCCGTCTATGTATTTACTATCAATAATATCGAAGGAGCCCGCACCAGGCAACAGGCAGCCATGACATTCAAGCAGGTCATCAAGAGCGCTGTGCGTGACCGTCTGATTGCTCCTGCTGCCCTAGACGAGATATTTGAGGACAGTGTAAAGATAAAATACAAATCGCCTGAAAAACGCCCCTTAGCTGCCCATGAGAAAGCTGCTATACCATTAGCAGACTTTTCACCTATGGAGAAAGCATTTATTTACATACTGTTTGGGTGCGGTCTGAGGCGCGGGGAGGCGGTTTCTCTGACCAGGTTCGACATTTCCCTCGACCGAAAAGAAATCTCCGTAAATAAGGCGGTAGCATTCGATGTGAACACACCCTACATAAAGGACACCAAAAACGGAATCCACCGCATTGTACCTATCCCTGATTCAATCTATCCAGTAATTGCTGATTACATTAAAGGAATGAAATGTACAAACCTTTTTCACATGAAAGATGGCAACTACATCACAAAGTCCTCACTTGATAAAATGTGGGCACGTATCATCAGGAAAATGCAAAAGGTATCAGATGAACCGATTGTCAATCTGACGCCGCACATCTTCCGCCACAACTACTGTGCTACGCTCTGCTATCAGATACCTTCGCTCTCGATCAATAAAATCGCAGAGCTTTTGGGCGATACACCCAAGATGGTTGTTGAGGTGTACAACCATGAAATACTGGGAAAGGAAAAGCCTGCAGAGACTGTGTCTGCAGCAATGGTTTTGTGAGTCAAAAGTGAGTCATCATGTCTGTAGGTGAGTCAAAAATGAGTCATTTACACCAGTTTAGAACCACTTACACTTGACTTATTTTTTGCAGATAAAAACAGCGGAAAGCCTTGATTTTACTAGGTTTTCCGCCATCTTTTTTTGATGAGACATCGGGGACTCGAACCCCGGACAACTTGATTAAAAGTCAAGTGCTCTA
>CAMWTP010000095.1 GCA_947177165.1 uncultured Lachnospiraceae bacterium | reverse complement strand
AAAACAGGGATATCTGAATAATTGCTCAGAATATCCCCGATAAGCCACAGAGGGTGGACAGGGCAGGTTTCCCCAACGCTCTGGCAGATGCCCCGATAACAAATGGTATGTGCGGGAATGCGGCATCGTGTTCCTCGACATCACTGTCGAAAAATGGGAAGTATCGTTTATGTGGGTACAACGGCTTTGCAAGAAAAACCGTGTTGAGGGAGCTTTGAATATAAAGTGCGTGTGGCTTATCCAACAAGATACTGTTAAACCAGATGATGAACGAAAAGAGAATAATTAATAAATTCAAAAAAACTTGTAAGATTTTTTGGAATGCGAAGTCTTATAGGCGAGGAGGTGAGAAAGTGGCAGGCTTTGGAGAAGAATTTGAGAAAATTTATATGAGATACTTTAATGATGTATTTCTTTTTCTCAAAAAGCTATCAAAAGACGAAAGCATTGCAGAGGAGATAACAAGCGAAACATTTTTCAAAGCAATGCGCTCAATAGATACTTTTCGTGGCGACACAGACATTCGTGTCTGGCTTTGTCAAATTGCAAAGAACTGTTACTTTTCTCACTTGAAAAGGCAGCAGAGGTTTGTAGATATTACTGATATTGAATTTGCAGATAGTATAGACACCATTGAGGAACAAATATTAAACCGAAGTGATGTTATGCAAATACATCTCCTGCTACACGATTTAGCCGAACCATATAAGGAAGTTTTTATGCTGCGGGTTTTTGGAGAATTGAGTTTCAAACAAATCGCGAGTATTTTTCAAAAGACAGATAACTGGGCCAGAACCGTATTTGCCAGAGGAATCATCATGAAGCCTCAGATCATTTTGGCTGATGAACCTACGGCATCCCTGGATGTGGAGAACAGGGAAAGAATTGTAACTTTGCTTTTTAACATGAACAAGGAGTTTAACACCACTATCATTACTGTAACTCATGATTTGGAAATAGCCAGTCGTCATGATAGAGTGATCCATCTTGAAAGGAGTAAATAAAATGGGTTTTTTTGCAATGATTGTGTCAATGCTGCTGGGGATATTGTTTGTTACTACCGGAATTTCTCGTAGAAAGCAAAAGAGATGGTCTATAATCCTTAAAAAGTCGGTTATTATCACGGAAACTTCTGTACTATCACGCAAAAGTCGATACTCGTAGGCGAAACCCATATACAAACACGTAAACTGCCTGTATTATCACGATAACCCGCTGGGAGTTTTCGCGATAATATAAGGGTTTCCGTGATAGTATGCAGAGTTTCCGTGTTTGCATATGAGTAAAACGATAAAAGTTAAATGGAATATTGATGAAACGAGAAAAGGGCTGCTTGCGTAGTCCTTTTGTGCTTTTTCTAGTAATTCATTCTGTAAAGCGTGGTGGATACATTTGGAGAAAAGAATGCCCGTGGATATGGTAAAGAGGGTGTATTGGCTGCATCAGAGTTGGAAATCCACATTTGAAAAGAATGTTATTCTACGATGCCGATTACTACGGAATTCCATTCATTCTCTAATTTTTAAAATAAATAGAAAAAGATATTGACAATAAATCAAAAAACGTCTATACTGTACTTATCGAGTAAGTACGCTCATTACAGACAGTACATATTGAGAGGGGTGAATAAATGGAAATAATCATAAGCAATAGCAGTGATAAGCCTATTTATGAGCAAATATGTATGCAGGTCAAAAATTTAATAATGAACGGAACATTATCTGCCGGTGAAGCACTGCCGTCTATGAGGGCATTAGCAAAAGACCTGCATATCAGCGTTATTACTGTCCAAAGAGCTTATGAAGATTTGACCCGTGACGGATTCATAGAAACTGTATCTGGAAAAGGCAGCTTTGTTGCAGCCCAAAACAAGGAGTTTATTCAAGAAGAACAGTTGCGTGTGGCAGAAGAACTATTGCAAAAAGTTGCGGAGATCGGCAGAGCGCATGGAATCAGTTATGAACAAATGACTAATATTTTGAAGTTGTTTTACGAGGAATGATCAGGAGGCGAACGTATGGAAAAAAACAACATTTTAGTACGGGATTTATGCAAACAGTTTGACGGGTTTTTGTTGGACCA
The DNA here is from genome assembly GCA_947177165.1 of uncultured Lachnospiraceae bacterium. Taxonomy (GTDB): domain Bacteria; phylum Bacillota; class Clostridia; order Lachnospirales; family Lachnospiraceae; genus COE1. Next base: position 12,738 of record CAMWTP010000095.1, on the reverse strand, counting down.
TGTTTCATTTCAAGTTCCCAAAGGCAGAATTGTCGGCTTCATTGGCGAAAACGGAGCTGGAAAGAGTACGACCATCAACCTGATACTTGATGAATTAAAGAGGGAGAATGGACAGATACAGATTTTCGGTAAGGAAAACACAATTTCCGCTGTCAAAGAGGACATTGGAGTTGTCTTTGATGAGTGCAACTTCCACGATGTATTTAATACGTCTGATATTGAAAAAATACTGTCCGGCATATATAAATCCTGGGATAGCAGCCTTTACAGACAATATTTGAAGAGATTCAAAATTCCCGAAAAAAAACAAATCGGATCTTTTTCAAAGGGAATGAAGATGAAGTTGTCTATTATCTGTGCTATGGCGCATAAGCCGAAACTGCTGATTTTGGATGAAGCGACTACAGGGCTTGATCCGGTTGTGCGTGATGAAATGCTGGATTTGTTTCTGGAATTTATACAGGACGAGGATTGTTCCATTCTCTTTTCTTCTCATATTACATCAGACATACAAAAAATTGCAGACTATGTGATCCTGATTCATCAGGGCAAAATTATTTTTGAGGAACAGAAAGATGACCTTGTTTATAATTTTGGGATAGTGAAATGCGGGAAAGAAAAATTTGCTTCCATTTCCCCAGATGATTACATTACCCATAGGGTTACAAATGTGAGTGTAGAGTGTCTTGTCCGTGATAAGGAGGCGATAAAGCACAAATACAAAAATATCGTCGTTGATAACGCAACACTGGAAGACATTATGCTTTTTTACATCAAAGGAGGTGCGGAATGAGAGGATTGATTTACAAAGACATTAAAATTTTCTTTAAGAGTATTGACAAAAAACTGGTTCTGATAGCGGTAGGCGCAATTATTTTGCTCATGGTTAATACTGGCGTTTATGCGGGGCTGTTTGCTTCTGTAATGCTTGCAATGACAATAGGTATGCAGAATATAATGAGTTTTGCAAGCGATGAAAAGGCAAGTTGGAATAAATACCAGTTGGCAATGCCTGTAAATGCAGTTTCAGTAGTAGCAAGCAAATATATTTCAGTTATTTGCACATTGGCAGTCAGCCTTGTGGGAAGCGTTTTATTTAATCTTTTATCCAGCGTTGCTTTTCGGAGCTTTAATGTCACTGTTTGGGTAGTATCTACGGCTGCATCTGTTATTGTTCCGTTATTATGGACGGGAATCTGCCTGCCATTAACTTATTGGTTTGGTTTCCATTCTGCGCAGACAATGGGGCTGCTTGTAGTAATTCCCATGTTCTATTTCATAAAATACTTTGAAGACGGGGCTGGATTTTCTGCTATGACAAATTCCATACTTTCTTACGTTGTCGTGGCAGGAATTGCAGTAGTGGTTCTTTTTATAATCTCAATGATAATAAGCATGGCAGGCTATAACAGAAAGAAATAACAATGCCAGCATACCGGCCAAGAGCAAGATAAACATCCCTTATGGAGCGCCATTGACAGTTCTCCCAATTCACCTGGTATATAATATAGGAGCAGCAGCTTAAGGCGCTGCTGCCCCTGCTCTCTTTTATAGGTAAGGTTCAAAAAGGTGATGATATGTTAAGGTACAATAATACGAATAGATACAATCAGCTATGCTCTTGCTTTAGCAGGAACAGCTTTCTGCCGAAGTAATAGGAAGCAGCGGAATAAGGAGGAAACGGAAAATGTATGAATTGGTACAAGTTAGTGAGAGATGCTATTACATAAACTGCCCGGCAAAGATAGGAGTCTATGTTGCGGACAAGGATAATGTCTATCTGGTTGACAGCGGGAATGATAAGGATGCTGGGAGGAAGGTCAGGCAGATACTGGAAAAGAATGGCTGGCATCTGACCGCCATACTGAATACCCATTCCAACGCAGACCATATCGGCGGAAACAAATATCTACAGGGGCAGACGGGGTGTAAGATTTATTCCGGCGGCATAGAGGCGGCATTCACGAAATATCCGGTCTTGGAGCCGTCCTTCCTTTACGGTGGTTATCCATGTAAGGACTTGCGGCATAAATTCCTGATGGCGCAGGAGAGCGGCGTGACAGATTTTTCAGATGAAAGTTTCCCAAAGGAGATTGAGGTGATACCCTTGCCGGGGCATTTCTTTGACATGGTGGGATTCCGTATGCCGGACGGCGTGGTATTCCTTGCGGACTGCATCAGCAGCAGGGAAACGCTGGATAAGTATGCCGTTTCATTCATCTATGACGTGGGCGCTTATCTGGAAACACTGGATATGGTGGAGGGGATGGAGGCGGCAATGTTCGTTCCCGCCCATGCGGAGGCATCTGCCGATATAAAGGAACTTGTACGATACAACAGGGATAAGGTACATGAGGTGGCAGAAAGAATTTTATCCATCTGCAAGGAGTCGATGTGCTTTGAGCGTATTTTGCAGGAATTGTTCAAAGGCTACGGGCTTGCCATGAACTTTGAGCAGTATGTACTGGTAGGCAGCACAGTGCGCTCCTACCTTTCGTGGCTGAAAGATAACAGGAAATTGTCGGCTGAATTTCAGGACTGTATGCTGCTTTGGCAGAGGATATAGTGTCAATGGCTTGTGGGGCATATTAATAGCACAAGGTATGGATGCCCAGCCCCGTCAGTTTTGAAAATTCACCGATGGAATATTCCATAAAAAATCACCGCAATCCTCTTGACATAGGTTTACTATACATTGTATGGTTGGATTATACCAAATCGAAGGAGGATTATCAAATGGTTCAGGGAACGGGAATATATACAGAAAGAACAAAAATTAGAAATTTTTGACCAGGATTCAGAGCTTGTTTTGTTCCATTTACTCCCGTTTGGCAAATCCGCAGGCTGTCCGTGGAGGGTGATGCGGTGGTCTATCTTGCTTTAGGAATAGTGACCATACTGATTTCTATGTAATTTTGGGAATTCTACAGATTGATTTTAGATTTCTACCGTTGGTTGCGCAGATGTATAGAGGTCTATATGGTATGCAACCGGGCATCTTGGTATTGTGAGACAAGGATTCCGGTAAATAGTTCAGAATGAAGTTGCTGTGCTGGAATCTAAAAAAGAAATGGAGAGGTATAAAAATATGCAATACCATATAGTGATTAAAAAACTATCGAAGTCTTATCGGTCAAAGGGAACAACAAAAAACGCTTTATCTGATGTTACCCTCAATATTCCGCAAGGGGAAATCTTTTGTATCATGGGATCGTCTGGCAGTGGTAAGAGTACATTGTTAAAGATTTTAGGGGGTATTGAAAAGCCAACTTCCGGCACTATCTATATCAATGGATCTAATATGGCGGATTATGGGCAGAAGGATTATGACCGCCACCGTCAGATGACAGTTGGTTATGTATTTCAGGAATTTAACTTATTGGAAGGCTTGACGCTGAAGGAAAATATAATACTGCCATTGACCCTGCAAAAGCTGAGTGAAACAGAAATACAGCAAAAATATGCGGATACATTGCAGTGTGTGGATGTTGGATATTGTGAAAATAACTATCCAGAGCAGTCATCGGGTGGTGAGCAGCAGAGGGCGGCAATCTGTCGGGCGATCATTAAAACTCCAAAACTGATATTGGCAGACGAGCCAACAGGGAGCCTTGATCATGTAAATGCAAAAGCAGTTTTAAGTACATTTATGAATATCAAAGAAAGAATGCGCACTACGATCGTTCTTGTCACACACGATGCGGCTGTAGCAAGCTATTGTGATACGGTTGTTTTTATTGAGAACGGAAAAGTATGTGATACTTTGAGAAAGGAAGAAACAACACAGTCATTTTATGACAGGGTTGTGACAGTATCATCGAAAGTGAGGGGAGTCATTTGAAAACATTACTTCAAAGAGCAATAAATACAAAAGCGCATAACAGCATGTATATTATGCTTACTATCTCAATAGCGATGTTCTTTGTTTACACAGGATTAGTCAGCAATTCACAGATGAATAGTGTAATGAGTTCTATTGAGTATACCCTGCCGATATGGATGACTGCCCTGATCTGTATCCTTGCTGTCTTCTCATTTGTTTATTATCACTATTTGTGTGCGTACACCCTTGACGAGAAGATGAAAGACTACGGGATTCTGGTCAGCATGGGGTATAACCAAAAACGTATAAGTGAAGACTTTCTGCGGATTATCGCAAAGTCGATGGTGCGGGCTTTGCTGTATGGACTGCTGGCGGGAACCTTGATATACTTTATTCTTTTGAATAGTTTAAACCGTGTCCTGAATACGGATTTTCATACTTTCCCACTGTGGGGATATATCTTGGTGGGTGCAGTGTATACAGCAGTATACCTGATAAATGCAGTTTCATTGAGAAATCGTATTAACGGGCTGGAGATATCCGATATGCTGAATTATAAAAGGCTGGATAAAAGCATTGAATGTCCGGTCTTGTATCAAAATATTGGTTTTGCATTGTTGGCATTTGGATTACTGTTGCTTACTTTTAAGGGAGAATCCTATAATTTTGCATCGGCTCTTTTTCCCATGCTTTTTCTGACGGCAAGTGCATACTGTCTTACAATGTCTTTTTCACACTGGTTTACAAAAATTTTTGTGCGTTCTACATCGAAGTACCACAGAAATTTATTTTATATCAGTCAGCTACGGACAAATTATAAGAAGTATGCAAAGTTATTGACTGGCTGTACCATCATAGTCATCTTTGGATTGTTTATGCTGATTATTGATGTATCATTGGCGACCGATGACGGGGATCATAGTTTTGAAATGCCTTATGATTTTACAGTGTACATGGATGCAGTTGATGGTGATGCTCTGAAAAGGATAGAGGACTTTGAGACGCAGGAAAGTGCATTATTAACAGATACCCGCCTGGTTCGGATATCAGATGGTGCCATTCAATGGGAAGGAGAGGAATTTAACCGTTTGGTTCATGTGATGCCTGAAAGCAGCTATTTTGAGCTGACAGGAAAACATTTAGGATTAGAAAATGGTGGAATCGTGGTTTTGAGCCAGATTGACCGAAGCCATTATGACATAGGAACCCAGGAAGAAAATGGAGTCCGGTGGGGCTTTCAGCCTCCCGGTCCTGTCCCCTTTTTGGTGGGCGATAAAGTGTATACCAGAACGATTGTAAAGGAAATATGGGAAGTGGTATACAATATTGAAGACCAGGCACAGCGTACTTACATCATTGCGGATGAAGATTATGAGGGGATTGTCAGCGAAGCTGCATATGATCAGATGAAATATTTTATCTCCGTATCCAGTCCCGACAGCCTGTCAACAGTATATCATCGATTGCAGGAGATTAGTCCGATTATAGCAGCAAAAGAAGAAAAGCTTGAAACACAGGCACAAAACAAACTGGTGGTATCTATCCTCATTCTGCTGGCGGTTATGTTGCTGCTGTTCTCATTATTGAGCCTGATTTTATTACGGATCAATCAGAATATAAGTGAAGAAAAGAGAAAGTACAGCAACCTCTTTATTATTGGCTATACCTATGTCCAATTACAGGGAGAGATACGCAAGGAGATGGCTACGCTGTTTTTTGTTCCCATTGTATTAGGCTCGTTTATTTCCATTATGTATGCACTGCTTGCAAACACCAGAACCAGTCTTCGGCAAGTCATAGTGACTTTTGGAGTGGCGCTGCTGTTCTTTGCTGCCCAATATATTTTTTACCGGGTGGCAGCAAAGGCGTTGGCCAGACAATATTTAAATTAGGGGGAGGACAGGATAATATGGATTTTTCAGAAAAACTATTAACTTTGCGGAAAGCCAATGGCATGACACAGGAGCAGCTTGCTGAAAAACTCGATGTATCAAGGCAGTCTATTTCAAAATGGGAAAGTGGGCAGGCAACGCCCGAACTGGAAAAAATAGTGGCAATGAGTGCGTTTTTTAATGTCACGACTGATTATCTGTTAAAGTCATCGGAAATAGATGACCTGTCAGTGAAAACGGAAATGTTGGAAAAACAACAGCAGATGATGCTTGGACGGGAAGAAAAACAGCGACAGGTTTTTAACTGTGTTATGTATTCAGTCGCAGTATATCTGGTATTTTTTGCAGTGTGTTTGATTGAACGCTTTTTCTTTCATGAGCTCGATGTATTAGGTGGTCAAGAGATACTTGTTGCAGAATTTCTTATAGCGACTGCCGTAGTAGTTTTTATATGTGTAAAGAAACTTGGTAAAAAGCAGGAGTAGAAGTATGACAGGAAATAAATTCCGGTGCTGCCGGAATGGAAGTGCAGGACGGGCTTCCTACATGGCAGATAATATGGTTTGCGATGGATGTCCGCCGGAAAGCAGCTGTTCTTTCTTTATCAGAAAACCTTCCGGATACCCGAAGGCAAGCTGTTTTTCTTTGCATTTTTTTCTTGACTGGCTCTTTATCTTCCCGCTTAGGATGGGGCTTAAGGGTGCAGCGGTTGCATCCGGCCTGGGACAGGTGTTATCCTTTGTGATCCTGATCAGCTATTTCGTGAGAAAAAAGGACAGCTCCGCATCCAAAGATGCCAACTTTCATTTGCGCTGGTTGGTAAGATATGCAAACGGGGTGTGCCGGAATGTGTTTCCCAGTTAAATACGCCGGTTACCGCCCTGTGCTACAACTGGGTTTTGGGAAATACCCTTGGCGACATGGGGGTATCTACATTCAGTGTACTTTCGTTTATCTATTCTTTTGCCAATGCGATCCTTGCAGGTGTGGCAGAAGGACTGCAGCCGCTTTGGGGGCGGGCGTTTGGACGGAAGGATAAAGAAGAGCTGGAAGGGTATTTCAGAACTGGTATAAAGATCAACGTCATTGCTTCTGCCAGAAAAAAAGGATTGACATATGTATGAAATCGTACTATGTTTATTTTTGGTAGTGTACGAAATCATACCAGGAGGATGGATATGGAGTTTTATATCAATGCGCAGATGCAGCGGTTTAATCTGTTGATGTCAGAAATTGACACTGCTTACCATGATGCGGCGCTTAAGCTGGGAATGTCTGACAGTGCAATGCTGGTCCTTTATACGCTCTGCTCCTGCGGCGGGGAATGTATGCTTGGCGATATTACATCCGGGGCCAGCAAGCAGACGATCAATTCCGCGCTGCGGAAACTGGAATCAGAAGGGATTGTTTATCTGGAAGCCTTTGAGGGAAGGAAAAAGAAAGTGTACCTTACTGAAAAAGGCAGGCAGCTTGCCGGGGATACGGTTCTCCGGGTAATCGAGGCAGAAAATGAGATATTTGCGTCGTGGTCTGATGAAGAAAAAAGTATTTATATAGACCTGACGCAGCGGTATCTGGCAGATTTTAAAGAAAAAGTAAAGGAGTTGTGAACATGAGGATTATTACGATCAGCCGTGAATTTGGCAGCTGTGATCAGACTGTTTTATTGACATCCATTTTATTTGTACTATTTTCGTGCAAATATTCAGAATACATTTTTAATTTATGTGCGATATAAGTTTGACTCTGGGTGAGTTGCTGCAGTTGTTCATTCAATCTTTCCTGTTGGATCAAGAGCATTTTATAACGTTCCTCAATCGTAGAATCCCCTTGGCCGGCAAGTGAAAAATATTTCCGGATTTGCTGGATCGGCATACCGCAGTTCCTAATGTTTTCTGAAAAGAGCAGAAAAATAACTTATAGTTTTATGTGTGCAGGACTATGGTATCGGTATTGATGTCAGCGATCTCTCCCGTATCTTTGAGAAGGGTTTCACTGGCAAGAACGGCAGAAGCGCCGCCCAGGACGCAACCGGCATCGGCCTTTATCTGTGTAAACGACTGTGCGATAAGCTGGACATTGGGCTGTGCGCCGATTCCGCAGGGCAAGGCACAACGATTCAGCTTTCTTTCCATGTCAACGACTTTATTCATCAGGTGCAGGGCTGACACCCTGCACTTCTTACAATTCTGTAAGAGTTTTGTAAGAAAACTTGATACAAACAGGAGCCGGTTTCGTTTACAATGGTTGTGGAGGTGAACCCAATGAATGAAATTTTGAAACTGGATCATATCCAGAAATTCTACGGAAACCAGGGAAACATTACGAAAGCAATTAATGACATCAGCTTTTCTGTAAGCGAGGGTGAGTTTGTCGGCATCATGGGCGCATCCGGCTCTGGCAAGACAACGCTGCTGAATGAGCAGTTGGGGACTACGATTTTGATGGTAACACATGATGCTTTCGCTGCCAGTTACGGATAGGAGGTGGGCAATAATGTATATTAAATTGGCGCTGCGAAATGCGAAACGTTCCGCCAAAGACTATCTGATTTACATTGTTACTCTCACAATCTGTGTGACATTGTTTTATGCGTTTCTCTCTATATCCAGCAGTTTCTATAAGCCGGATATTGGGCAGGAGTTCAATATAAGAACATTAGGAAATCTGATGAAAGCGGCCATTCTCCTGATTACGCTACTCTTGATTTTTCTGGTACAGTATGTCAATCGCTTCATGTTTTACAGAAGGCAAAAGGAATTTGCGGTACAGTGTATTATGGGCATGGAGCAGGGGGTGGTAGCATGGCTCTTTTTTCTGGAAACACTTGTGATTGGCACGTTTGTCTTGGTGATAGGGATTTTCCTGGGCGCAGTATGCTCTCAGTTTGTTACCGCATTACTTCTTCAAATGTTTCATAAGCCGTTTCAATTCTCGGTAATGTTGTTTCCTGACACAGTTTTGCTGACAGTTTTGTTCTTCTTCCTTTGCTTTGCATTTATTGGGCTATTTCAAGTGCGAGCCATACAAAAGACAAAAATCATTGATATGTTACACGCTGACTGGGAAAATGAGGGCACTGTTGCTTCCGATAAGTGGATCAGCCATGTTATCGCGCTTAATTTAATTCTGCATCTCGGTATAGGATTTTATGGAATACGGACATTGACATACTACCTTACACCACAGTATTCAACTACCGTACAGATTTGGAGTATCGACAGCATCGCCGCTCCGTGGGTCATGCTGGCGGCAAGCCTTTTGTGGCGGTTCTTTAGCAAAAACAGAACTTCCTCACAGTATCTCTATGTTGCTGGTGTTGTCAGTATATTGGAGCTTCTTCTCATGGGGCTGTTACCTGTTTTCAAGTTCCGCTTTTCCTTGCCGATGGATACGGGAGCCTATAATATTTACATTGCTTTTCTTGTGTGGTGTGTCGTTTTTATCGCAAGCGCATTTTTCTTCCTTTTCAGCAAATGGATTGCTGCGCTGAAAGAAAAATCTGTCAAAGTGCGGTATCAGGGAGAAAATCTGTTTTTCTTTGGACAAGTGCTGTCAAAGTTAAACACCAACACCAAGTCCATGACCGTGATCTGTCTGACATTAACAGTTTCTATTGCCCTTTTCCTGCTTACCCCGGTCTTAGTCGGTTGGGCGCAGGGATTTCTGGACAAAAGGACGCCCTATGACATTCAGATGTACTCTGGTTACGCACAAGTTGAAAATATTGAGAATTTGCCACAGTCGGGCTATCAGTTTGTGGACGCTTTCTTAGAAGAACACGGGATAGTGATTGCAGACAACTGCTCTTTCAGAACATATTTTTTGAATAATGCTAATTTCTATGACGGGACTGCGGCAGACCGTACCGATGTTCCTGTTACGGCAATCGCTTTGTCCAGCTATAACAAGCTGCTGGCTATGCTGGGCTATGAGCCAATCTCATTATCCAACAATGAGTATGCAACTCAATGGCTGTCCACCACGAATAATGGTTCCATAGAACAATTCCTGGCAGAACACACTACCATTTCAACCGATGCAGGAGAATTAAAACTATCTTCTAATTTGCCACTAAAGAATGAATTGGGAGAAACTTTGTACGGCTATCAAAACTCAATTTGCATTGTGCCAGACAGCGTTTGTGTGAGCCTGACAGCTGCAAATACGTTTAGGTTTATCAAAACAGAAGATCCTTTGTCCTACACTGCATCTGAAGAATTGGAAATTCTGTTTTATGGCTACTATTCGGAGGTCAGTGGGGGCGCGTACTATAACATTGACACAAGCACCCAGGAAATCAATAACACAACATCCGCTATTTTTGTAATGCAGACCGCGCTCATTTATAGTGCTATTGTCCTATTCGTTATTTGCTTTACCATATTAGCCTTGCAACAGCTCTGTGATGCCGGAAAATACAAATGTCGTTTTCAAATTTTAAGAAACATGGGGATTGAGGAAGATCGGATTCATAGTCTGATCTTAAAACAGCTTGAACTATGGTTCGGATTGCCAGTAGGGGTGTCAATCATTTTGGCAGGCGTGTTTTTCATCTACCTGCTTTTCAGCTTTTCAACACAGATTGCTGTTTATATCGGTACTGGAACGCTGTTGCGTCAGGTAATCATCACTCTGTCTATTTTGGCAGCGCTATTGGTGAGTTATTTCATTAGCACTTTGGAGCTATTTAACAAGTCTGTATCCAAGTAACCGCTTGAATAAACTGAAGTTATCGGTGTTCAGTTGGTAAACAGAAATGTCTTGATTGATATGCTTCATAGCGAAAAGTTACATCCAATGATTGATTATGAGGTAATATGCTTACATGGCGTTTCCCCGTATTAGCTATATGTCACCTTGCGGGGAATCTGCTACTTTGCGTGTATAGGCGTTTGGCACAATAGTATCCGGTAAAGATAGGTATAAGATATGGGAAAGACGAATTCATCTGGATAGGAAATGACCAGACCAGGACGGGACCATAGCGGCAAGGCTTAAGAACGGCTTAAGCATCAAGGGCGTCTGCCGTTCGTCGCTGGTGCAGGACTGGAAAATGTACACAATGGCGCAGAAAGTCCTCCACGCCATCTTCGATGACCCGAGACGGTGAGGAGTGCGGCATTGGTGCTTGGGTGCGGCATCGTGGGGGTGGAGCAGGCGGAAGTCCTGCGGGATAAATCCATCATAGAGGAACGGTTGAAAAAAGAGCAGGGACGCTGCGAGACGCTCCTTGACATGAGGATGAACAACGAGACACCGAAGGAGGTATTCAGCCGCAAGCTGCAGGAGGTTGAGAAAAAGATAGCGGAGCTGGAGGCATGGATTTTCATTTGTGTGTTCATTTCTTTTACTTCTGTTGGCAGGCATTTTCCCAAAAACATGGCCTTGCAGTTGGAAAAGCCTAGCAGGTATGAGATGCTCGCTGACGTAACGGTCGATCAGCAAGCAACTGGACTTCCTTCGGCAGTTCCATCTTTTCCAGTCTGCCGGAGTATTCGTCAGGTTTCCGTATGATTGCCTGATATTCCCGTCACTGCTTGAGATTCCATTCATGACGCCGTTCATGCGGACGCCCATCAACTGGGACAATGCAGAATCCTTTCCCATCCAATCCCTCTTTTCCGTGGTGTCGTTCAGGGAAAAGAAAGCAAAGGAGAAATTAAATGCCAATAACGGATAAGTTTTTTGCAATCAATATCCGAAAGTATTTGGCGTTGGGAGATGACCAAGAAGCTGGGGAGCCTGCGCTTGTTAAGCTGCTTTCCGGGTTTTCCTGTCCAAAGAATCCGTATGTGGAACGGTTTTTGAAAAAAGCGCAGTAGAGTTTACAAAGAAGAACCAGTCAGTTACATATCTTGTTTTTTCTAAGGACAATGGAGAGATGCTGGGTTATTTTACCCTTGCATTAAAGTCATTAACGGTTCGTGGCGAAGCGGTAAGTAAAGCTACCAAAAGAAAACTGTTGTGTATAAGTGAGTTGGATAAAAATTCAGACACATATACTATGTCTGCATATCTAATTGCCCAGCTTGGGAAAAATTACACGAGTGGCAGGAATAAAGAAATTTCCGGGAATGCGCTTATTGAACTTGCTTGGATGATGATTGAAAAAGCGCAGTATATGTTTGGCGGTATGGTAACATTTTTGGAAGCGGAAAATGAGGAAAAGTTGTTATCGATTTACCAAGACAATCGTTTTTCGCAGTTTGATCCCAGACAGACCACATCAGATACGGACGAATCGCATGAGCTGGTACAGCTTTTAAGACTGCTCTAATATAATCGCGTCGCACTGAGAAGTATAGATTTTGTTGGTAAGAGCGCAATTTGTCGAATCCCGTTTGTCGAATTGGGTGGGGTAAAGAGGGGTAAAAAGTCATCAAAATCTAACAGCGGCACAGGCGGCAATTTCCAAATGATGCCATAGGATTTTTGGTACTAACAGGCGAAAGTATTTAAGAATGGCTTAAAATCAAGGTTTTTAAGGCTTGGTGGGGTTCACTGGAATGGCTGGTGGACCCCTATTTTTATGTTTTTGGATGCCGCTGATAGGATGGCGATAGGGGAAAAAATCGTACTATCAGGCAAAAGTATACTATCACGCAAAAGTCCGGGGTTTCCGTGATAGTATAAAACGGAAAGGTCAAAAGGTGTAGGATATTGTTGGTTTTAGCGGAAAAGGGTATTAGTTTGACGGAAAATGCTGTTGAAAGACGGGGGATATGATACAAACACGGAAACTGCTCGGAGTTTTCGTGTTTGTATATGAGTTTCCGTGATAGTTTGGAGTTTTGCGTGATAGTATACAGAAAAATTGAAAAAGGTAAAGAACGCATCAGTTTCCCGGCTTGTATTTGAAAACGGGATTTTCTCCTTAGAGCCGGACATACAGTTATGAAAAGCCAGTCAAGGTTCTCCTGCTGATTTTTTTGTGCAGCATGGTTCATAGCATTTGGTAAATGCTATGAACAGCCTGTTTAATATATTTTCTCCCTTGTTCAACAATGTCAAAAGAGTTAT
>CAMWTP010000094.1 GCA_947177165.1 uncultured Lachnospiraceae bacterium | reverse complement strand
ATTATATTTTATTCACCATCGAAAATACTGCAAAACCCCAGAAGAACGCTGCCCTTTGCGTTCTTCCAAAAAACCTAGTGAATCTTAGCGCATGTTCTTTATGCGCTTAGATGCACTTCGTTTTTTACTTTGTAAATCTTAGCGCATGTTCTTTTATGCGCTTAGATGCACTTAGTTTTTTAATTATTTCAAAAGATTTGATGAGATAACCATTCTCTGAACTTCGCTTGTTCCCTCGTAGATCTCTGTGATCTTGGCATCTCTCATCATGCGCTCCACTTCATACTCTCTCGTGTAGCCGTATCCGCCATGCAGCTGGACAGCCTTTGTCGTAACCTCCATAGCCATCTCTGCAGCGTACAATTTTGCCATGGCAGCCTCCACATTGTAAGAGGTCTTGTGATCCTTTGTATACTGATCCTTTGTGCATGCAGCCTTGTAAACCATATACTGGGCAGCCTGTGCCTTTGTAGCCATATCTGCAAGCTGGAACTGTGTATTCTGGAAAGCGCCGATTGCGCGTCCAAACTGCTTTCTCTCCTGCACATACGCAATCGTCCTCTCCAGAGCACCCTCGCCAAGACCGAGCGCCTGCGCAGCAATACCGATACGTCCGCCGTCAAGTGTGTGCATCGCGATACCAAATCCCTTGCCCTGCTGACCTAACATATTTTCCTTCGGGATACGGCAGTCTGTGAAGATCAGCTCATATGTGGATGAACCGCGGATACCCATCTTCTTCTCCTTTGTTCCGAATGAGAATCCAGGTGTACCCTTCTCCACGATAAATGCTGAGATCTCTTTTGTCATTCTGCCGCGCTTCTCGATCATGCCGGTGATCGCAAAAATCACATACACATCTGCTTCCTTACCGTTTGTGATAAAGATTTTGGATCCGTTGAGAACCCACTCATCACCTTCGAGCACAGCCTTTGTCTGCTGTCCCTGTGCGTCTGTACCTGCGCCCGGCTCTGTCAGACCGAAAGCACCGATCTTCCTGCCGCTTGCGAGATCCGGCAAGTACTTCTGCTTCTGCTCCTCTGTACCATATGTAAGGATCGGATCGCAGCAGAGTGATGTGTGCGCAGACACGATAACTGCTGTCGTGCCGCAAACCTTTGCCAGCTCCTCGACACACATTGCATACGTCAGGACATCACAGCCCTGTCCGCCATACTCCTTGGGAATGGGAATACCCATGAAACCAGCCTTAGCCATTTTCTCGACAGTAGCTCTTGGGAACTCCTCTGTCTCATCTACCTCGATTGCAAGAGGCTTAACCTCTTTCTCAGCGAACTCTTTGAAGAGAGTTCTCGCCATCTCATGCTCTTTACTTAATGTAAAATCCATGTTATTATTCCTCCGTTTTTATTCACTTTGATAAATTATACTTTACTACGAACAGCAAGCCACTGTGCCAGGCGCTGCCATGAAAACAGTCAACCATTATTTCATGACAGCACCTTATGTACAGTGCCTTGCCGTAGTATCACACACTCAATTATTTCTTAGAATAATCGTAGAATCCAGCGCCCGTCTTCTTTCCAAGCTTTCCGGCACGTACCATCTTTCTGAGAAGCGGTGACGGTGCATACTTGGAGTCACCTGTCTCAGCATAGATAACTTCCATGATTGCGAGCACGATATCCAGTCCTATGTAATCGCCAAGAGCCAGAGGTCCCATCGGATGATTTGCGCCGAGCTGCATCGCCACATCGATGTCTGCAACACTTGCAACACCTGCTGCGTACACATTGATCGCCTCGTTGATCATCGGGATCAGGATTCTGTTTACCACGAAACCTGCTGCCTCGTTCACCTCCACAGGAGTCTTGCCAATCTCAGTAGCGATACCCTTGATCTTCTCAACAAGCTCTGCCGGTGTGTTTGCGCCTGCGATCACCTCCACCAGCTTCATTCTGTCAGCCGGGTTAAAGAAGTGCATACCGACAAGTGGACGGTCAAGACCAGCGCCCATCTCTGTGATGGAGAGGGAAGACGTATTGGTAGCAAAGATACACTCAGGCTTTACAATCTCCTGCAGTTCCTTAAATGTAGTCTTCTTGATCTCCATTTTCTCTGGTGCAACCTCGATCACGAGATCGCAGTCTGTACAGATGTCCTTCAGACCTGTCGCAATCTTGGCAGCGATCGCGTCAGCTTTCTCCTGTGTAATCTTCTCCTTGCTCACGAGGAAATTCAGATTCTTTAAGATCTTCGCCTTTCCGCCGTCAGCGAACTCCTGCTTAATATCACATAAGCATACCTCATAACCATCTGTCATTGCAAATGCCTGTGCAATACCGGAACCCATGGTTCCAGCACCGATAATACCAACCTTCATTGTTAGTCCTCCTTTATTTTTTGTTTTTCTTTGCGCTCTCCACAAGAAATGCCAGTCCGGCTACCACAATGCTGCCGCCGGCTATCTTCAGCGTAATATCCGCGCTTTTTATTCCCATTACGAAAAAGATTACGCCTGCCATTATCAAGAGTATTCCTGCGATTACCAATCCAACTCTTTTCATGTTCTTACGAATCTCCTTTATACGCAGTTTCAAACATCTTAGCAGTTTTTGAACGGTTCCTTCACCTTCTCCTTGTTCTTGTCAAGGAAAAATGCCATACCGTACTTCTGATCCTCTGTCTCGAAACAGTCACCGAATAACTTCTCCTCGATCACGATCGCCTTGTCCATATCGACATCAAGCCCTTCGTTGATCGCTTTCTTGCAGTTGCGGACCGCGATCGGCGCATTCTTTGCGATGCCCGCTGCCATCTTCTCCGCCTGTGCCATCAGCTCCTCTGCAGGATATACAGCGTTTACCAGACCGATGCGGAGAGCCTCGTCAGCCTTGATATTTCTTGCAGTATAGATCATCTGCTTTGCCATGCCGGCTCCCACAAGACGCGCCAGCCTCTGGGTACCTCCAAATCCCGGTGTGATGCCAAGACCAACCTCCGGCTGGCCGAACACTGCATTCTCAGAACAGATTCTGATATCACAGCTCATGGAGATCTCACAGCCGCCGCCGAGTGCAAAACCGTTCACCGCCGCGATCACCGGAATCGGGAAAGTCTCAAGCTTTCTGAACACATCGTTTCCTTTTTTGCCAAAAGCCTCGCCCTCTGCCTTTGTCAGAGTGCTCATCTCGCCGATGTCTGCACCTGCAACAAATGATTTGGAACCTGCACCAGTGAGGATCAGACATCTCACCTCATTGAGGTCCACTGCGTCAAGTGTCGCATCCAGCTCGTCCAGAACCTGCGAATTCAACGCGTTCAGGGCCTTCTCGCGGTTGATCGTGATCTTTCCAACTGCACCGTTTACTTCATACAAAATGAAATCCATCTTCTAACTCCTTTCACACACAAGAAGCAGAACTCCCGGACATTTCACCTTCCGGTGAAATGCCTTCAGAAGTTCTCTCTATGTTTTTATATGTTTTTATGCCTCATATTTTTTGACAACTGTAGAGCAGCCCATGCCGCCGCCAATGCACAGTGTCGCAAGACCAGTCTTAGCGCCCTTTGCCTCCATCTCGTGAAGCAGTGTGACTAAGATACGGCATCCTGATGCTCCTACCGGATGTCCCAGCGCGATCGCTCCGCCGTTCGGATTCAGCTGCTTATCCACGTCGATTCCCAAATCTCTTCCCACTGCGATCGACTGTGCCGCAAATGCCTCGTTTGCCTCGATGATGTCAAAGTCCTCAATCTTCATGCCAGTCTTAGCCATCACCTTCTTGGTTGCTGCGACAGGTCCGATACCCATAACCTCAGGTCTCACGCCTGCAAGCGCACCTGCAACCCACTCAGCCATAGGTGTTACGCCCAGTTCCTTTGCCTTCTCCTCGCTCATCACTACGATAGCGGCTGCACCGTCATTGATTCCCGACGCATTGCCTGCTGTGACATACTTATCCTTGTTGATCGGGCGAAGCTTTGCCAGACCTTCCATCGTAGATCCTGCTCTTGGTCCCTCGTCAACCTTGAACTCTACCATCTCTTTTTTCTTCTTAACCATTACAGGTACGATTTCCTTGTCAAATGCACCTGACTTCTGAGCTGCCTCCGCCTTCTGCTGGCTCTTCAGCGCGAACTCATCCAACTCCTCGCGCGTAATCTTCCACTCGTCGCAGATATTGTCCGCTGTCTGAATCATATGATAGTTGTTGAATGCATCCCACAATGCATCGTTCACCATTGTATCCACCAATGTACCATTGTTCATTCTATAGCCGAAACGTGCATTAGGAAGTGCAAACGGAGCCATGGACATATTCTCCATACCGCCTGCCACTACAACATCTGCATCGCCTGCCAGAATCATCTGCGCAGCCATGTTTACACAGTTCAGACCAGAACCGCACACAACATTGACTGTAACTGCCGGCGTCTCGATCGGAAGACCTGCCTTGATGGATGACTGACGAGCCACATTCTGTCCCTGCCCAGCCTGGATAACGCATCCCATGTATACGTGATCAACCTTATCAGGAGCTACCCCTGCTCTGTTCAAAGCCTCCTTAATTACGATAGAACCAAGTTCTGCTGCCGGTGTTGTGCTGAGCGAACCGCCCATAGTACCGATTGCTGTACGGCATGCACCTGCTAATACAATTTTCTTTGCCATTATCTTTCTCCTCCATCTTTTTATACTCTCACAATGGGCTTCTGCAGCCTCACAGCAGCCCACCAGTTTCCATGTGACTGTGATTTTTATAACAATCGTCTAAAATATTATGAAAAATGCACAAACTTTTTTGCAACTTCTCTCAATACAGACTTTTATTGTGCAAACCGTTTGTGCAGTATTCAAAATCCCTCCTTTTATTATATTCATCACAACCATTGTGCTTATTTTATCACATTGTTAAAAAAAAAGCAATCTATTTGTCTTTCGATATTTGTTGCAATGTTGACGAATTTTGCCTGTCAAAATTATCCATATTTATAAAATACACTTCTGTTCCTGACGATTGTCTCCATCGTTTCTTGTGCATTTTTGCCATTTATGACAATTTACACATACTTTCCGGATTCTCTGGTCTACTCCATGGCGCCCTGCTCCAGAATCCCCGCGATCTTCTTGATCATTTCATCTTCCTTCAGCCGGAATTTTATCTCCACCCTTCTGGACGCCGGCATATCCACCTCATCAGTGGCATTTCCGAAAGCATCTTTCTGGTAGACCGGATTACTCCATGATTTCCCATTGACAGTGAGCAGTTTCTGCAGCTGTTCGATCTTTGTTCCGCTGAGTCCGTTGCTTTTGTTCAGGCAGAAATCCGCCACTGCATTCGCACGCTCATAAGACAGCTCCATATTGCTCTGATAGCCTCCGTCCGTGTCCGTATGCCCCTCTATGATGATTTCGGCAATGTAATCGCGGAACTGATCCTGGAGCAGCACATCCAGATACATCGGAATAATGTTCTGCAATGTCTCCTTACTTTCCGCTGTCAGCGAGGAACTGTTATAACGGAAAAGCACATCCGAAGAAAACGTGATGGAGCCTGTCTGAGCATCCACCTTCATCGTCGAATTGCTGAAAGCGGACTGCAGCGCCCCGATGATATCCGTGCGGATACCGACGATATCCTGCAGTTCCTGCTTTGTCGTCGTCAGTTCCTGTCTGGCATTCTCTATCTCCAGATAGGCATTGTTCAGCTCATCCTGCGTCAGGGCCGCCTGTGCGTAAGCCTGCTGCAATTCCGCCAGAGAGAACGCAAGCTCCTCGTTGGACTTCTCCAGCTCCGTCTTGGAAAATTCCAAATCCTCTATTGTCGCATCCAGCTCGCTCTGTGCCGCGCTGAGCTGCAGCCTCGTCTGATCAAGATCGCTCGTTTTCTGTCTGTATATGGCAAGGGTGATCGCGATCAACAGGATAAATATCAGCAGGAGCGCCGCCATCATATCAGAATATGACTGCCAGTAGCTGTGCTCCGCAAAAGCCTCTCTGTTTCTTCTTTTATTTTTCATATAAATTCCTCATCTGCTCAAATGTGTATATCTGGCTGCTGATCTCATCGCTCATATCACTGCACATGTCTGCCAGCATTTCCTTCTGATCTTCAAGCTGTCTGGCAAACACCTCCTGCCTTTCCATGACACATGTAAGTGCCTCCTGCACATTGCGGTTTACTTCCACCAGACTTGTGACCGCTTCCACCATTTCCGCAACATTGGTCGCGCTGACAGCCTGTGACTCTCCCGCATTTCTCAATACATTCCCGAGTTTCTTAAAATCCGTATCCAGAGCCGACTGCATTTGTTTCGTAAATTGATCCACGATACGCCCCACGCCTGCCGTCTGCTCCGCCGCGCTGCCTTTCATTATCTCAAGCATCTGCCTTAAAGTACCAGCCATTCCCGCCTGATAAACAAGCATCGTTGCGGCATTTTCATCATCCTTTGCCGCTGACGGCTGCACAGTCTGCCGGAACACATTTAAGAACTCATCCAGTGTCCTGTACGCATCTGACATAAGGCTTCGGTAAATCATATTAAACACCAGTGAGAAGAAAATACCGTACACCGAAGTGTGAAAAGCCACTTTCATACCAGAAAGCAGCGCGCCCACATTGTCAGAGATCGTAAAAATATCGTCCCCGCTGAATGCGCCAAGCCCCATGGACAGCCCCAGAAATGTTCCGAGGATTCCCATTCCCGTAAGGGTTCCCGCAACGCCGGAATTAAAGAAATTCATGCCTACCCGGTCCAACAGATCCTCATTGATATATTCCTCGAGGTCACAGGAAGAACCGGCCCCCCGTCTCGTCCTCGTACTTTTTACCCGCAAACGATACTTATCGAATGCATCCTGTAAGTCTTTTTCCGCAAAAAATTCCGCATTATCTTTATAGTTCGCCCAAAGATTCTTTTCGCCCGATTTCTTATATTCCTCCTGCAGACGCATTCTGACATCTTCCAGCTCGCAGGTAACCCTGCCCAGTCTGCCGAAACTGATAGAAGATATGACAAAAAGGACTCCGATCAGAATCAAAAATCCGATGTTGATGACCAGATTGACCGAAGAATTCCATTCGCCTGTAAATACGCCGTTCAGATACAGAACAAATACCACAACAATGACATACAAAAAAAATAGTACATAATACATTTTCCTTTTCATGCTTATTCCCGTCCTTTTCCTTTCGTACTTCATCCAGTTATTATTGCTTTTCCTCTCCAAAATAAATCTTACAATTTTTGTCTGTCTGCAAAATACTGTCTTACGTGTGAGTTTATCACACTTTTCGACAGCTGACTACACAATAGTCTGAATTTTTTATTAAGATTCGTTTAATTTTTTTCCGGCACGACAGGATCTTTCATATCATATTTCCGGTCCCACTCTTTCGTGAAGTCGTCCCGCTCAACCTCAGACCTGTGCCCGCTCAGAAATCCCGCCAGCTGGTAAAAGTCAACCCAGATCTCATTGTTTCCGTCCTTTTGTGACTCATCAAAGATCAGCTGCAGTCCCACATGGAGATGTACTGTCTTGATATTGTTCACGTTCTCTTTGTCACTGTAGCCGGTATGTCCCATATAGCCAATCACATCTCCCGCGGTGACATAGTCTCCCTCCTTGAGTCCTTCCGCGTAAGGCCTGTTCTGACGCAGATGCGCATAGTAATAATACCGCTTTTTGTCAAAGCTACGGATGCCGATGCGCCAGCCGCCGTAGCGGTTCCAGCCAAGCGCCTCCACATAGCCTGATTCCACCGCTATGATGGGCGTGCCGATGAGCCCCATCATATCATGGCCGAGATGCTGTCTCTTGTAGCCGAAATCCCTGCCCACGCCGAAATCATCATAGTCCTGGTAAGAAAACCCTGCCGCGATCGGCGAGAACGCTTTCAAACCATATTTCTTTTGATATGTACCGCTCCCGTCCTCTGACTCATATTCTCCTACCATGCCGCCAAGCACTGCAGAATACGCCTCATAATAATACGAAAAGTACTGGTACTTCTCCCTGAGTTCCTCCTCAGTAATCTCCCCGCCTGTGATTTTTGCAGCAATCTCATCAATATATTCTGTTGACCTGCTGCCAAACTCCCCTCCCCCGCGCACAGCGGCATACGCGAGCAGCGTAATCCAGTCAAGATGCGTCTCTGACTCATACGATTCAATATCCATGAGACATGCCTTTTTCATCGCTTCTTTTGATGCGTTAAAATCCACCCACTTAATAAAATTATCACTTGTCTGGCTGACCTCCTGTGTGTTGTTCTCATACAAAAAAATCCCTGCCGCCAACACCATCGCGATCAATACCAGACTTACCATCATTTTATTTTTCACGCGATCACCATATTACCAAATATTGTCTATTCATTATATGTATTATAAAGAAGTGATATGCACACAGCACGACAGGCTGCTTCCGGTAAGAAAATAATAAAAAATTCATGTTTCTGCGCAACCTCCCGGAACCTTTTCCTTCTATAATAAATGAGAACCATTCTCAAAAAACCTTACATATTATCAAAAAAAGCTACTCACACCACAAGAAGGAGAACCGAATATGAATAAAACCATGATAACATTCACACTTTCGTCAATGCTCTCGATGAGCTTATTCCTGTACGGCTGCAGAAGCGCCGCTTCATCTGAACCGGCTGAGAAAAGTACCTCTGAAATGATTCAATCTGAATTGATTCAATTTGAATTGAAAAAAGAAAACACAGACGAGACAGCCTCCGTTGATCCTCCGGCGGAAGACGCACCCGCCGAAACCAGCGCAGACACCACTGTCTCGCAGGGCGGTCCCTATGGAAAAATTTCCCTGTCCATCCCCGACGGATGGCGCTATGAGACCTGTCCGATGGACAGCGGAGAGACAGACTATGGACTGTATGGCATTCGCTTTTATCCGGAGGATGTGACAGACGGCTATATCTCGCTCAATTATGCCGACAGCTTCGGTGTCTGCGGAATGGGACTTGCCACGGAAAAGGCGACTATTGCCGGAGAGCCAGCCAACATCGGAACTTACGATAACAACATCTACTGGGATTTTATCGCATTTAAGGATGATTATGACGGCATCGTTGCCCTGACTTATTCCGTCGATGAGTGGTGGGAGACCTATTCTGAGCAGGTTATGGATATTCTCAATACGTTATCATTTGATTCTGCCGCAAAGGAAGGCGGTGCATATATCAATAACAACGAGTACGATCTCGACCAGATTGGTCTGTCCTTCACGCTCAAAAATATCTCACCGGCCGGCGCAACGCTCGTGTTTTACAATTATGACGCCGATGCCCCGACCGGTGAACTGGAATATGGCGATGATTTTTGGCTGGAAATACAAAAAGATAATGTATGGGAAGAGGTGCCTGTCACTCTGGAAGGAAATTATGGGTTCCATGCCATCGCCTACGTAATTCCCGCGAAAGGCTGTTCAGAGCAGGAGCTTAACTGGGAATGGCTGTATGGAACGCTCGCGCCGGGTACTTACCGAATCAGGAAAAGTATTCATGATTTCCGCGGCTCTGGCGATTATGACGAACACACTGCATACGCACAGTTTATCCTGAACTGACTTGCTATGCTTTCTACCACGATGAAGGTTGATGATGAAGGTTGATATCGAAAACACAAAATCACCTTAAAAACAATACTTTCCAGCCGTAACCTGCTCCTCTCTTCCATCCGGCAGAATAATCACTGCCGTTGTGTTCGCCGGAACGGAAATCTGATACACAAAGCTTTCGTCCTTCCGGCTCCAACCGCTCTCGATATCGCCAACCGGCGAGTGATACACAGCCTTTGCATAGTCCAACAGACTGCAGGGCTGTGGTTTGATCACAATCTTGTTTCCTGCAAGATGTATCCCGCACACACCCTCAAACAGCCACCCTGTAACCGCTCCCTTGGAATAATGGTTCAACGATGCCGACGCATCCCAGTTTTCCCAGATGGTAGTGGCGCCCTGCTTCACCTGATACAGCCATCCCGGCATCGTATCCTGCAGCAGAAGCCTGTAGGCCGTCTCCACATAGCCGTAATCCGCAAGAACGGCACACAGCGACGGCGTTGACAGAAAACCCGTGTTGAGGTGATAATCATTCTTCTGAACCAACTGGTTCAAATCCTCTGCCGCCTGTTTTTTCTCCTCCTTTGTCAACAAGTTAAACGTGATCGCCCTGACATACTCCGCCTGGCGTTCGGAGTGGATTCTGCCGTCCTCCACCGCGATAAACCGAAACGCTTTTCTCGCGTTCTCTGCGAGCGCTTTATACTTCTGCGCATCCTCCGGCTTCCCAAGGATTTCTGCGATCCGCGCAAGCATCTGGCCCGAGCGGGCAAAATATGCGGTTGCAACTTTTCCCTGCGGTGTCCGCATCGCAGAAGTACTGTCGACATCCGGCTCACACCATTCGCCGTAATCAACCCCCGTCTCGATCGTAAAGCGCCGATAAGGATTCCTTTTTAACAGTTTCACCGGATTCAGCGGCTTCTTTTTCGCCCTGTCCTCGAGAAAGGCATACCACCGCTGCATCATCTCATAGTTTTCTTCCAGGATTCTCCTGTCACCGTATCTCTGATAAAGCTCATACGGGACAATAATGCACGCGTCTCCCCACCCCACAGAACCGGCAAGCAGGCCGGAGAAAAAGCTTGGATTGTTGTTTCTCGGCGAAATATTGCTCACCTTTCCGTCGTCGTGCTGCGTCAGTCGGCATTCCGCCAGCCATTTGCGGATTACGGGATAACAGTCCGCAAGATAGATTCCTGTCGATGCAAAAATCCCCATATCTCCTGTCCACGCTGCTCTCTCCCTTGTGGGACAGTCTGTCGGCACATCGCAGAAATTGGACTTCTGGCTCCATATGCTGTTGTGCACAAGCTGGTTGACATCCTCATTGGAGCAGGTAAATGTCCCCAGCTGCGCCATCTTTGAGTACACTGCTATCGCCGTAAATTCCGCGTCCGACAGATCAATGTCTGTCTCGACCTTGGCGTACCGAAATCCCCATATCGTAAACTTTGACTTGTACCCGTTGTCGCCCTCTCTGCAGATATAGGTCACTCTCTGGTTCGTTCCGCCCTCCTTGTGGCGCTTGCGGTCCTGAAAATTTTCCTGGGTAAAATTGCCGTTCTCATCCAAGGTCTCGCCGTGCGTCAGTATGATCTTCTGGCCAGCATGCGCTTTGATATGAAATGAAATATATCCGGCAAGATTTTGCCCGTAGTCGATCACCGTCTCTCCGTTTGGCGTTTTCATGATTTTTCCCGCAAAATGCTCCATCTCCGCGACCGGCATACAATTGGAGCAGGCAAGTGTGTCCACGCCAAACGCTTCAACCTTCACCTCGTGATAGTCCGTGATCTCCTCCATCCGGGCATCGACCACTTCCCCCTGCTGCATGTCATTCTCGCGTATCGGTCCCGACTGCGACGCCTTCCAGCTCTCGTCGGAGATACACACAATTTTCCCGTCAATCTCCAGCTGGAAAAACAGTGCGATCCCGGTTCCGAACAGGTTTCGGTCTCCGTCCACACCGGAAACACTCCGATACCAGCCATCCCCAAGGATCACATCCACTTCATTTGAACCATCTGTGATCAAATCTGTGACATCATACGTCTGATAGGCTATTTTCCTGTCATAATTGTAGGAACCAGGCGCAAGCACAAACTCGCCAACCCTCTTTCCATTGAGATATGCCTCGTACAGTCCGTGGCACGTGATATAAAGCCTCGCCTGCTTCCCTTTTGCGGCGTCAAAACGCTTTTTTAGGTAGCTTGCCGGTTTGTGTATCCCGGGATCACAGGTAAGCTCCGGGTTGATCCATTTCGCGCGAAACAGGGATTTGTCTAAAATCCCCATCTCAAATACAGCCAGCTCGCTCCACTCCCCCGCATGGTTTTCTTCGTCCCAGAGACGCACCCGCCAGCTGGCGCGCTGCCTGCTCTGCATTTTATATTCCACGACAGCGTGCATCTGGCTTCCTGACACTTTACCGCTGTTCCACAGGATTTTTTCCTCCTCCGCCACCTCGATCTCATACGCAGTCTGTGTGATTCCGTCCTCGCAAATCCATGACAGATACGGATTTGCGAGGTCAATTCCGATTGGATTCTCCAAATGCTCCGTTTTTAATCCGACAGCCCTCATAACCTTGTTACCTCTCCATGTGTAATTCCACTTTCGTTAAACGCATCGACGCGCACAAAATACTCCTGCGCCT
This sequence comes from uncultured Lachnospiraceae bacterium, assembly GCA_947177165.1. Taxonomy (GTDB): domain Bacteria; phylum Bacillota; class Clostridia; order Lachnospirales; family Lachnospiraceae; genus COE1. The sequence goes on along the minus strand of CAMWTP010000094.1, from coordinate 2,977 downwards.
TTACCAGTGCACCGATGCGTTTCTGTGTCAATGCGCCCTCTCCCTTGTATATCTGATAACTGTGATACAGCTTATCCTCCGCGTGTCCCCACAAAATGTTATATCCGACAGCATCCTCTGTATTCTCGATATCCACCAGCAGATCAAGCCGGTCATCACTTCTCCGTGTGCGGCACACTGGCGCTTTGGGCTTCTCTCCGTGTCCAATCCCAAAAATCCTGAGACCGGAAATGCAGGGTGTCACATCATAAGGAATCTGCAGAATCGTCAGTCTCACATAACGCACCTCGATACCTTGCTCCCTGACGATCAGGTCATGCGGCAGATCTGTTGCAGCCTCAGACTTGTCCTCGATCATAAAGTACGCATTTCCATCCAGCGAACCCTCCAGCACCCATCTTGTGATAAGATCCCGCTCCTCGATATATCTGGGCTGTGTCGCAGAACCCTGGATTTTCCCCGGCGATGCGATCGGGAGTTTGTCGTCCGCAAAATTAATCTGGATTGCCCTGACATCCATCACCCTTTGCAAATCCACCATCAGCCATTGTCCGCGCTCCGCGGACGCTGCCCGCCACCATGTTGTGGCGTCCTCGTTCACAGCCTTGTCTGCCCCGCAGCCCTCCATGCTGGAAGAAGCTGATGCTGGTTTTGCGTAATTTAGCAAAAACCATTGCGGTTCACGCCATGCATCCATGCCGTTCTCGTCCACCGCGATCGGCCAGTCTCCGTAATTCTGATTGCAGAAAAGTTCTCCGTCCTTGTCGTAGCCCGCCGGCCAGATTCCCACCCGCCGCTCAAACTGGTGATTGACACTGATCCGCATCGTCGACGTGTGCCAGAGATTTCCATTCTTATCTTTCATCGTGGAACCATGTCCAGCTCCCGGCATAAATCCGCCGGGATGATAAGAATACGGATTATTCTTTGCCAGTGTGAAAGGTCCGAGCGGGGAATCCCCCTCATATACACCGTCTGCATAGACATTGAACTCAGCGCCGGGACACGCATACTGCAGATAGTATTTTCCGTTGTGCTTATCCATCCATGGTCCTTCGATAAAAGGTCTGCGGGTGAACATTCCTCTGATCTGCGGAATGTACTGTTTGGGAAGCTGCTCCACAGGAGTTCCACTCTGCCTGAGAAAACCCTGAAACATCATCTCCACTTCCTCCTCGCTGCGCGGAAAATCGCAGTTGTCCACACCCATTCTCTCATAACCCCGCTCATAACCATTACCCTCAATCAAAACGACTCGCTCCGTCTTGGGACGCATGGTCTCCGGTTCCAGTTCCACCCCCCACAGCGGTGTGATATTGGAACATCCCCAGTAAAAATAGATTCTGCCGTCATCGTCGGCAAACAGGTTGGGATCCCAGAAATCAAATGTGCCCGGAATCTCCTCGTAAGGTCCGTTGACGACATCCTTCGTCCGGTAAAAATTGCAGACCTCCCCCTTTTTCGAGGCTGAAAAATACACGTAATCGCCCACCACACGCACATCCGGCGCATAGTCATACAGCGGTAAATTGTCCGGCAGTCTGTGCGCCTCCCAGTTTACCATATCCTCAGACACCCACACACTCAGATTCATGGACGCAAAAATATAATATTTTCCCTGAAACAGTATCATGGACGGGTCCGCCGCCTCCCTGTCAATCTGCAGTTGTCCGTTTGACCGCGGGTCCATATTAAACTGATACCGGTAAGGTATATTGATCGGATTGCAGTAATACTTCATAATACCCTCTCCTCCTATCGCGGAATATGTTTGTTCATAAACGCCGCACTTACCTGCAGCGACTTGATCGGCGATCTGTCCACCCAGTTTCTGTGTGTCTCCAGAATGACCGCGTCCACATCAACCGACAAAGCCTGTTTGACCAGCCCCTCCAAATCCATGTTTCCGTAACCGAGCTCCATGCTGTCCGATTTGAGGATCGGTGTCATGGACGGCCCCTGCACGCGTGTCCCTCTGTCGTTGATATGGTACAATTTCATGCGCCTGTCAAGCTTCTTCATCAGTTCCAGTGCTGACACACCAGCCTCCGCCGGCCAGTAGGAGTCCAGCTCAAAACTGACATAAGTGTCATCTGTATTTTCAATGATAAAATCATATGCCGTCCTTCGCTGGTCAACCTTTCGAAATTCGCAGTTATGATTGTGATACAAAAGCTGGATTCCCGACTTTTTCAGGATTTTCCCCGATGTGTCCAGATCCTTTGCAAGCCCTTTCACCGCGTTGATGTCAGAGTAGTCAAAACGGTACATCCCCGTTATCACAACCTTGTCTGTACCAAACTTTTTGGCCTCCGCGATCACTGCATCCGGGTCCCTTTTGATACTTCCAAGATCCTCATGGACACTCACTGCAGCCAGCCCTGTGTCGCGAAGCATTCCGCTCCAGTCAAGGTTTCCGCCCTTTCCGACCGGCATCCCCGCTGCCTTCGTCATCGTCCTCACCAGAAATGATGTCGGCTTGATCATGAAGCCGTTCAGCTCAATGCCATCGTACCCCGCTGCCTTTATCGCCTTTAGCGTCTCTCTCGCCTGCGTCTCATTTTTGGTGACAGTCCCCAGCATAATCTGCTGTACCGCTTTTTTTGTCATATACTCACACTCCTGCTCTATATATTTGCCAAAAACTCCAGGCTGGGCTTTGCCTCGCGCTCCTGCGTCGCGCGGTCGACCGCGATCAGTCCGAATTTCATGGAAAAGCCCTTCTGCCACTCAAAGTTATCCATCAGCGACCAGTACATATATCCGATGACCGGAATCCCTTCCCGAATACACGCAGCCACACCGTCTGTCGCGCACCCGATAAACGCCACGCGCCTCGTGTCGTCCTCCGTCGCAATGCCGTTTTCCGTGACCATGATCGGCATCTCAATACCGTTTGCCCGAAACTCCCCAAAGACACGCCGGATCACATGTCCCAGCGCCTCCGGGTAATACTCGTAGTCCATCTGGGTTGTCT
>CAMWTP010000093.1 GCA_947177165.1 uncultured Lachnospiraceae bacterium | reverse complement strand
TGATCAACCTCATCCTGGATTGTCTGACGATCTGAAAGTGCATTCGTACCATTAGCCGCCTTCACTGACAACTCATTCATTCTCTGTAACATATCATGAACTTCTGTCAAAGCGCCCTCTGCTGTCTGCACTGCGCTGATACCGTCCTCTGCATTCAGAGATGCCTGTGAAAGACCCCTTATTTGTTTTCTCATTTTTTCGGAAATTGCAAGACCTGCTGCGTCATCGGCTGCCCTGTTTACCTTGTAGCCTGATGAAAGCTTTTCTGCTGATTTGGATAATGTGCCCTGTGTGATGCCCAACATCCTGTTAGAATTCATTGCTCTGAGATTGTGCTGTACTACCATAATAATTACCTCCGTGTAATAAAACGGGAAGAAAATCTGAAATTTTCTTAACCACGTTCCTGTCATGGGCAGTCCGTTGCCCACCTTTGATGGTTTTTAGTTACTTGTTTTTATTTTCCATATTTAATTGTCTCTGAATCACGATGTCCCATCCTGATTCTATATGTGTAATCCACAGGTGTCTGCATCCCAGTGTCTATTCTGTCAGACACCTGTGGTTATCACCGCAGCCTTAAACCATATTTGTCAGTCTTCAGACAAGGCACTCGCTGCTCTCTGTGAGCTGTTTTGCGGCGGCTCTCTTCTCGATTGCCTTTCCTCTCGCCACGTTGATCTCTTTGGGAGCGTCTACCATCAATTTGAGTGTGTTCTCATTACCTCCCAAAAAAGTAATCCTGACATTCTGGCCTACCATTAAGTACTCATTTTTGTTCACTGACAATCTAAGCATCGTAAAACCTCCTTGTTTTTATTTCCATGAATCCATTCATGTGCATCCTTGCTTTTGCCATGCAACATTTTGTCTAAATTGTTGCATCAGCAGCGCAGCGGTAGTATAGTTATACAGTACTACGCGGTGGCTGAAGGAACAGCAATGACACATTTTCAAGGAAAGGAACCAACATTATGAGCACAACAGAACCAATCAGAGACCAACAGAAATTACAGCTTTTTAAGAATTATTATCAAAATGAAAAACCGAACATCCGCAATTACACGATGATTGTCATAGGGCTGAATACTGCCCTGCGTATCAGCGATATTCTGAACCTAACCTATGATGAAATCTACCAGAACAACAAGGTACAGGAGCACATTACCATAAAGGAACGCAAGACCGGAAAGGAAAACAGAATCCTCCTGAATTATGAAGTAAGAATCGCACTCACAAAATACCGCCAGGAATTAGTTAAAACAGAAATGTATCAAAAAGGAAATCCGTACCTGTTTCCAAGCCCCAAAAAATCGGATTCCCCACTTTCGCGCTCGCAGGCATACCGTATGATCACAGCTGCCGCAGATGCAGTCGGCATTGAAGGGCACATTAGCTGCCATTCCCTGCGCAAAACCTTTGGCTATCACGCGTGGAAACAAGGAAATGATCCGATTGTGATCATGGTTATTTTCAATCACTCTTCTCTTTCCATCACCAAACGCTACCTGTGTATTGAGCAGGATGACAAGGACAATGTATACCGCAATATTTATCAGAACGATGTTGCCTGACACTGTGTCCCTGCAATAACTTCATCTGCTCTGTGTATGCTTATGCCATGGCTGAATGCTCCGTCAAGGCTTTTTCGCATGCCCGTTCTGCATCCGATACAATCATTCTTTCCCCTCTTGTTCAAATCCCCCCCTACAGATCCTGATTTGTCATTTTGCTATTGAGACTACCACAAGGGCGGTGCCATGCAGGCTGTGCACACAATAAAACCTGTGAAAAACCCTGTATTTTCAACGAAAAGAGAGAGTCTGAAAAAAAGTAAAAAAAATTCAAAAAAAAAGCTAAAGTTTTGAAACACCCTCACCGATATATAGTGTGTAAGCAAGAGATGCAACAATTTAGACAAATTGTTGCATCTCTTATTATCTTACCATTTTCAGATTTTATTACCAACAGAAACCAAACATTTCATTTCCTACAGCTACTATCTGCCTTATTGGCTACTCATCACCTATTGCTCCTGTTCCCTTGATCTCCGTGCTGTTATCCGCGGTCGTTTCACTTTCCGGTACTGATTCCCCTTCCCTTAGCAATTCCTCCTGCATTTGTACTGCCTTCTGCATCAGCTCCTGCCGGTACTCAGGCGTCCATTCCAGGCTGTTGTTATCCCCTTCCTGAAACATCTCGTAAGACTTTCTGATCTCCTCTGCCTGCTGCTGTATCCTCTGCTGCTCGATCTCCCGCGCTGCCTTCTCGTTCTGCCGCGGAACAGCACACACATTGACATAGATCACCATACCAATGATCAGCGGAACCATCAGCAACAGCATCGAAAAAAGAGCTCTTCCCCGGGAGCTTCCGTAATACAAATCCTTCATTTTGGACTGTTTCGCGACTGCGTAGGGCAGATAAAAGGACAGATAACATTCCACATCCGCCTCACGTATCAGGCTGGTGTCCATCCCGCACCGTTTCACTTTTGAGAGAAAGACATCATGAAGCACTTTCTGCTCATTGGTCACGCACCGCTGCGTCGGGACAAGCTTTCCAAAAAATCCGATCTTCCTAACTCTCCACCAGAACAAATCCGTCTCTTTTTTCTGCGCACCGTCCGCATCAGCTGCAGGGCAGGACTGCAGCCACTTCTCAAAAAAGAGCAGCGTCTTTCTCTGCCATCCCGACAGATTGCACGCCGTGCGCACAAAATTATACCGGAACGCTGTCTTTGACAACAGCTGCTCATACGGAGAGCGCTTTAGTATATACTCCCAGCAGACCAGATTGTTCATCAGATAAGGATTCCATGCAATGCTGAAAAACTCCCTGAAAAACTGGTCGTTTAAATCCGCCTCTTCGACAAATTCATAGTCAAAGCTCTGCAGCAGCTTCCCATAATCATAATCTTGTGCAGACTCGCCGATGTCGTCCGCGATCTCCCTGGGTTGGATCATCTCTTCTTTTTCCGCGGTCTCCACGGTCGGCGCTTCTTCGTATATCACTGCATTCTGCTGGTTTTCTGCCGCAATTTTCGCTGCCGCCGGATTAACCGCACTCCCTTTCTGCGCTTTTGCAAAGCGCGACGCACTGCGATACGCCTGCTGCAGCTGCTGGAACTCCTCAGGGTGCTCTTCGGGATGCCATTCCTTTGCCTTTGCTGCATAGGCAGCCTTGATTGCCGCCAGATCGGAGGTCTGCTCTATTCCCAGTATCATCCAACAATTCATTGTCTCAACCCACTCCTATGATTCTTCGCCGTCATCCCCGTCGTCATTCCAGAAATTCTCCGTAAAATCATCAAAGTCAAACTGATTCTGCTCTATCGCTTCAAGGTACATGGCAAAACGCACATACTCCTCCCGGATCTGCCTGCCTTTTCCGTACGTAAGCGTCTGCTTAAAATGACGCAGCATTCCCGCAATATACTGTCTGGTCAGCGCATTGCTCTCCTGAAACATGCGCTGCGCTTTCTCAATCAGCAGCCGGTTCTCCTCCTGCTCAATTGGATGCAGCGTCATTTTCTGGAGCTCCTCCAGACGTTTTTCCACCTCCGCCTCCGTCAGCCCCATCTTCTTATTCACGATCACCTTATGTACCGATTGACTGTCGCTGACAATTCTAATATCCAGAATCCCGTTAATGTCATACATAAAAGTCACATCTGCGCCGGTCTCCCCCTTGGGGCGTCTGGGTAGATCTTTGATCGTCACAGTGCCCAGACACAGATTCTCGTTCGCGATCAGGTTTTCTCCCTGATAAATCGGAAAATTCATCTTCGTCTGATAATTGTCAACCGTGACATAATACCTCGTCCTGCTACATGGCAGCGTGTCATTCCGCTCGATGATTGGAGAAAATGTCCCGTCATACAGCGCTGTTCCGAGGGAAAACGGACAGATATCCGCTAAAATCATATCCTTGACTTCCCCTTTCCGCTCCTTGATCGCTGCGGAAAGTCCTGCGCCGACTGCCACACTTTCATCCGGCGAATCGTCCACCACAACCGGCACATCCGTCAGACTCTTTATGTACTGTCTGATGACCGGCATTTTGGAAGATCCCCCTACCAGTATCACTTTGTCAATCTCGTCCCACTCCATGTCACTGTCGTTCATCACTTTTTTCAATGGCTTTGTCATCCTTCGGAATAAATCTGCCGAAATATGAATCAACTGCTGATTGGTCATGTGCATGACATACTCTGTCCCGCCGATGCGGACAGTCCTGTCAGCCTCGTTCTTTTCCGACAGATCACGCTTGACCTGCTCCGCCTCCTTCTTGAGGATTCCCCGCTCTTTCCCCGACAGCAGAAATCGGTCAATCCCGTTTGTCTGACAGAAATCCTCCACGATAATCTCGTCAAAATCTTTGCCGCCCAGATGATTGTCCCCCGCAACCGCCTTGATCTCCACCATATTGTCAAACGCTTCCACGAGGGAGACATCAAGTGTTCCGCCGCCGAAGTCAAACACGATGAAATTCTCCATCTCCTCCGAATTGATATGGTGTTTTAATGCGACCGCCGACGGCTCATTGATGAGACGTTCCACCACTAATCCTGCCAGCTTTCCGGCATTTTTTGTGGCACACCGCTTGTCGTCATTAAAATATGCCGGCACGCTGATCACCGCCTCTGTGACGGTCTCGCCCAGAAACCGCTCGGCATCCTCCTTCAGCCGCCTGAGCACAAACGCAGACAGCTCCTCCGCTCTGTAATTCTTTTCCTTTGCAGTATACTCATAGTCTGTCCCCATATTCCTCTTAAATTCACTGAAAGTAGACGCAGGCTCTGTGATCAGCATTTCCCGCGCAATTTTTCCGACAAACACTTCCCCGTCCCCGCCAAATCCGACAACAGAGGGCGTCAGAAATTCCCCAAATGAATTGGGAATCAGGTGGATCTTCCCATCTCTCCACACACTCGCCAGACTGTTTGTCGTTCCTAAATCAATTCCGATAATTGCCATGCTACCGCCCCCCTGTACTTATCCCCATTTTACCATATGGGCATGTCTTGTCAATCTCCGCAAAGAAAATTTGAACCGCCCCGCACAAAACCCAAAAGGGTATGACCTAAGCCATACCCTCCTGTCTCCTATCCTATTATGCCATTCCGTTTACCGTCTTGTACTTGTACAACATCTCCGCATGATTCTGCTCCTCAACCTGGATATCTGCGAGAAGTTTGCGCATGTTGGAATCCTTGAAGCAGAATACATTGGTATTGTACTCTGAGGATACGAGCTTCTCTGACACGATGCAGTCTGTCGCCAGGAAATTGTCAGTCTTCTTGTCCGCGGAATCGGTCATCTTGTCATACGTCGCCTTGGGACTGTAATTTCTACCGTCCGTATCGTTACAGTTGCAGGATGGAACTTTGCCGCCAAGCACCTGCTGCAGGGAATTGTAATGCTCCTGCTCCTTGTTCTGCAGTGTCTTGAACAAATCCTTTAAGACGGTGTCCTTTGCCTCGCCGGAATAGCGCTGGTACTTCTCGATGCAGGTCTGCTCCTGCGTCTGCAAATCCTTGACTGTCGCGATTTCTTTTTCTGTTAAAATCATAATTTCCTCCGTTCCAAATACAATTTTATTTTCATGTTCCAAGCATTAACTAGTATTGGAAAAGGAGGAAAAATTTATTCATCTTTTGTCAACACATCTACGATCTCCGGAAACTTCCACGTCTTGTTCCCGCGGTCCAGCAGTCCGTACGCCTCGCAGTCCCACCAGATACAGGGAATCCCGTAACGGCGTGCCTGTTCCACATAACACTGCGCCCACTCCACACGCGCCTGCGTGTTTCCCTTATCCACACAGGCAAACTCCGTGAGAATCGCCGGAACATTTTGTTCCACAAACAGGCTGTTCATATCCGCAAATGCCTGTTCAATCCGCTCCTTCGTGTGACCGGTATCCCATTGTGTATCTCCGCCATCTTCCTGACAAAACACATGTGGCGTATACATGTGAACCGACACGATCAGGCGGTTGTCCTCTGGCAGTTCCATATCCTGCAGCGCCTCCTTCTCATGCCGGTTTGCATAAGGAGCCAGCAGCAGATAGCGCTTTTTGTTTTTGTCGCCGGATTCCCTGACTGTCCTGACAAATGCTTCATTCAGGCGGTTTACCATCCCTCGCAGATCCCCGGTGCCAGCAGTCCACTCATACTCACTGCCCCGCAGCCTGGGCTCATTCATGGACTCAAACAGCAGCTTCTCATCATAGGTCCGAAACCGCTCCGCAATCTGCTCCCAGACAATCACGAACTCATTCATGATCTCATCCTCTTGTTCCAGCTTCAAATCCAGCCACGCATCATGATGCAGATCTAGAATTACATACAGTTCCTCCTCCAGTGCCATGTCCACTACTTCCTGCACCCTGTTCAGCCACGGATCGGAAATCCGGTATTCCCCGTCCAGATGATCCTCCCATGTAACTGGAATCCGCACCGTTTGAAAACCCGCTTCTCTTATGGTCCGAAAAGTTTCCGCATCGATTCTGGGATTGCCCCAGCAAGTCTCATATTCCAGTTCATCGGCATCGGGCTTGTATTCTCTAAGCCCTGTGGAATCTAAGGTGTTGCCCAGATTGATTCCCGCTCCCATCTGTCCGACAAACCGAACAGCCTGCGTCCGGCTCCACATAACCGCCCCCAGGAATGCAGCCCCCAGAAGCATTCCTGCGCCCAGCACACCTGCTGCCAAATACTTTTTATATTTCATCCCAATAACCCTATCTCGTTAAATTCTTCTGTTTGTCTGAGGCGTGTCTCAACAACCTGTTTCTCCTGCTGTCTCTGCCTGCTGCTCTCCTCCATCATCCAGTCAAGCAGCTCGTTTTTGTTCTTCCTGTTACTCAGAACTTCCCGGTAATTAACCACATTATAGAGCCGCAGTCCCTTGCGGATATGCGTCTCATACTGACAGTTCAGCACAATACTGCCTTTCACCAACAACTGCAGATTATCCAGCCCTTCATCCTCCGCCACCGTCAGGCATACATAGTTAAAGTCAAACACCTTCACAGCCTCAACACCCTCGTTCAGGCAGGGCACCATGTCGTCTATGATGACACGGGGATAGTTCCTCTTCTGATAAAATGGCGGAACGACACGCTTCTGCATATTCAGCTTCAGATCTTCAAAACTGCCGCTGTCCTTCTTAATCTCCGTCGGCACCGTCGGAATCCTGTCATACAGAATCCCAAGCAGCTCATCATAGCTGCCGTTCAGATCCGTAATCTTCAACGCGTAATTCCATTTTTCACTCCACTGACTCACATGCACAACTCTGGCAAACATATCCACATGATAGTCCTCGGTATCCAGCACAATCTCCACATCCGTATTCTCCTCAAAGAAATAAGGTTTCGGAAGTGTCAGGGAAATGCCCGTCTCAGAGATATCCTTCGTCTCACCTGTATATTCCTCACCCTGATAGCGCACCCTGCAGGGCATATGTACCATAACGCGCTCAGATTTCCGGTAAGGAATCCGCCCATCCACAAAGAACAGTGACATTACCAGCAGATACAGATTATTGACAAGCCAGAACAGCACCACGACCGGTCCAAAAGAACCGCTGTCAAGCATGATCATTATACATCTGATAATCCCCCAGACGGACAACACGATCAGGATCAGAAACGGAATGGCAAAAAGGAAATTTTTACCTTTCTCGTTCTTCTGTTCCCCTTTGCTCGTGACCTTAAACTTTTTCATCGATATGCCGACCGTCTCAAACAGAACGGGCAGGAGCATATAGGGAAACAACACCGTCTCATAGATATTGGTCCACTTTGTGGAGCGGATATTGCGGCTCAGCATCCTCAGGCTGACATTGCTGCTGATGTACATCGGCAGCCAGAAGAGCAGCACCTGGGGAAGCGTACACTTAAATACCATAAAGCCAAACGTAGCATACAGGATCGGGGACATAATATAGATCAGTCTCTTTAACGGTGCATACCAGTACCAGATAGAAGCCCAGTAATTCAGCTTCTGTGAAAAGCTCAGATCAGAAACAGTAAATATACGCATATTTTTGCCCGTAGCGATCACGCCTCTCGCCCAGCGGGTTCTCTGCTGTATCAGGTCCTTCAGGTCCTGAGGCGACAGACCGGACGCTAACGGTTCCGCCGTGCCCAGGCTGACATACTGCTTCCTCTCAATCAGAATACCTGTAGCGAAATCCTCCGTAATGGCTTTGGTGTAAAAGCCACCGATTGACTCCAGCGCCTCCCTCGACAGCACCGTGTTGGAACCGCCGTAAATCACGCTGTTTGTCCTGGTGCGCGCCACCTGTATATCTTTATAGAAATAATCCTGTTCATTCGGGATTCTGGACTCCGAATACAGATTGAACTGAAACAGATCCAGGTTATAAAAACTCTGCGGGGACTGCAGGAAACCGATCTTGACCTGATCTTCCTCCTCCCTGCCCTGGTTGCGCAGTTCGGCATCCACGAAATAGGGGATCGTCCTCATGAGGAAATTGCTTCTGGGAATCATATCCGCGTCAAACGTGACCACATAAGGGGAGTTGGAGTGCGCCAGTCCATTATTCAGATTTCCTGCCTTTGCACCCTCATGATCCTCCCTGTCCAGATAGTTGATGCCCATCCTCGCCGCCAGCGCCTTCATTTCCGGCCGATGTCCGTCGTCGCACAGATAGATATGTACTTTCGAGGGATCTGGATATTTCATCCTGGTACAGCCCCGGATCGTCTTGTAGAGCAGCTCCACATCTTCACTGTAGGTGGCGATGAAAACATCCACGTCTGGAAACCGCTCAGGCGGCATATTTTCCGGAAAAGGATAGTCCTCCACCGAATACATATTTGCAAAATGGATAAAAGCTTCCACCATGCCCAGCACTTCCACCACCAGAAGGGAGATTCCGGCAACCACAGAAACAGTTCCGAACCCGAAAGGAATCGTGTAAAAGATTCTCCATATCAGGTATACGACTGTGCAGAACATATTCAGAAAAAACCAGCCCTTACCTTTCCAGTTATGAAAAAAGCTGCGCATATAGGAACCAAATGTCTCATGTTCTTTTGTCATACGCTAATCCCTCCTAAAGAAGTTAAACGACCCCTCATTGACAATATTATAGGGATAGATCTCCACAATAATGTAATCAAATTCGTTCTCCTTCACATAGCTTTCAATGTCCAGATCATCCGTCTCTTCCAGAGCCCATATCGCATCGATCTGCCCGCACATGGGTGCCAGAAACACCATCATCGGTGAAAAATAGGAGTCCCTGATCGCCAGAATACGGCACCCGTCGGGATTGTCCTCATTGATAATCCTCTCGTAAGGGCGCAGCCCATCAAGATAAAGCGAGTACTGCGATTCCACATACATATCCTCATTCGCCAAAAGGATATCCGTGTCCATGAGCGCTTCCTGTGTTGTTCCCTGGATATTCACGATCTCCTCCATTGTATTCAGATAATATCTGTTGTAATGACATTCAAATGTCGGCCAGAGGGCCTCGAAATCCTCCAACCCGCTATAATTTGCTCCCGTCGTGCGCCCCATGGAACCCAGCATACCATTCCGGTATGTCACACGCTCATACTGTGCCGGATCGAGATAATAATCATCCGGATCCAGATCCACGCCGAATTTTTCCTCCATCTGCTCCACCAACACCTGCGTTGCCTCAAAAGCTGCCGGGATCGTCCAGTGATGGTCCGTCTTGAAAAAGGCCTCCTGCACCGACATCCCTTCATTGGGAATATACTTCCTGCCGTCTACCGTCTCCACTCCGTAACGATTCAGGAAAAACAGCAGCTCATCCACGAGATTGTTCGGGTCGTCGACCGGCATTCCTATGGTAAACTCTGTCTCACCGCGCACATATTTCCCGGGCGGAACAAAGAACAGGACTTTCGTCCCCCGGGATGCCACATAATCCTGCATGCGCTTGAGTCTCTTTGCATACTTTTCCATGTCATCGCTGTCTTCCCGAAAGACGGACGCCAGATGCATATACCCGTCCTTATCCTTGATATAGGTAAAATTATTAAATTCCTTCTTGTCTAAAAGCACCTGGATATAAGAATAAGTCTCAATAAAATTCATCCGCCCGTACATGGATGCAATAATACTTTCGTCCAGCTCTGTCACAATCTCAGTGACTACATCCGGCGCCGTCTCGAGCGTTATGCCGTCCTCAAGACACTCATTCACCTCCCAGCTCCATGTTCTGATGCCATACCATGCATTGATGCCCCCATAGCCGACTATAACAATCAGGAAGAGAACCGCAAATATTTTTTTTCTTAATAAATAGCTTTTCAGAGGATTTCTGTTTTTTTCCACAAGTCCACCTCACTAGAAATTGAAATAAATAAACGGATTGTAAGTACCGCTCGCCATATAGGACACGCAGATCACCAGCAGAATCATGAGACCAATCGGATAACACAGCGTACACACTTTGTTGATTGCCGATTTGGGATTCCTGTACAGTATTTCGTTCATATTTCTGGCAATCGGCATGGCGAACAGGACTCCCAATATCAAAAATGCCAGATTCTCCCGAATGAGCATCACCGCCAGATCACTGTAGAAACCGTTGTTGTTTACCCCCAGCATATTCATGAAAAAACGCCCAGCCTGATAGAGATCATCCGCACGGAATACCACCCAGAGTGCATTGACAATCATCAGCGTATAGAAGTGCTTCACAAATGGACTTTTCATCTTCTCCGGGTACTCGAAAAACCGCTCCGCAAGCTGTATCACAAAATACATCAGTCCCCAGAAAATAAAGGTCCAGTTAGCTCCGTGCCAGATACCTGTCAGCAGCCATACCACCATCATATTGCGCACCATGAAATCCTGATTCTTCACACGGCTTCCGCCAAGAGGAAAATACACATACTCCCGAAACCAGTCTGTCAGGGAGATGTGCCATCTCCTCCAGAAGTCCGAGATTGATGTGGCGATATAGGGATAATTAAAATTCTCCGGAAACTTAAATCCAAAACACAGCCCCAGTCCGATCGCCATATCGGAATATGCCGAAAAGTCAAAGTATATCTCAAGCGTGTAGGCAATGCTTCCAAGCCAGGCCAGCATCGCCGGAATCGCCATTCTCTCCGTCCCGATCATCGACCACTGAAACACATTGTCCGCAATCCCGGCAAAACAGTTGGACAACAGTATCTTTTTGCCCAGCCCCACCGTAAACCGGCTGATTCCCATTGAAATCATATCAAAACTCGATTTCCTGTGACGAATCTGCTCCGCGATGGTATTGTACTGGATAATCGGTCCGGCTATCAACTGCGGAAAGAACGAAATATAGAGTCCTACGTAGAAAGGATTCTCCGCCTTCACCGTGCCGCGGTACACATCGATCACGTAGGACATCGCCTGGAATGTGAAAAAAGAAATACCGATCGGCAATGGCAGCGACACTGGCTCGAGTCCCACTATCTCCATCGCAAATCCCAGATACTTAAACACGAACAGCGTCGCAACATTGGCGGCAATCGCTATCGTCAATATAATTTTCCTGAATCTTCTCCCCGGCATTTTTCCAATCAGTCCGGCCAAAACCGAGTTGACCAGAATCGATGCGATCATCAAAAGCACATACACCGGCTCTCCCCAGGCATAAAATACGAGACTCGCAATCAGCAGAATCACGTTCTGACACACCCTGGAAAAAGAGAATGCATAGTACAATATCAGCACAGCCGGAAAAAAGACGAACAAAAATACGATACTTGAGAAAAGCATACCCTGTTCCCCCTCTGACAGTTGTCATTTTTTCCTGTATTTCAGATAGCTGCCAACAAAAAAGAACAGCAGTAAAACACAGACAATCCGTATTCCGTATATAATCAGCGGATTCTCCAGCACAGACAGAAAATAATCTCTCTCCTGCACCGCATCCGCAGAAATCATGCTAAGCAACATCATCTCTCCCCCTCAACCCTTTCTGATAATTATGACTGACGGCATAAAGAACAATAACATGATGATCAGCAAAAACAGTCCGTTCTCACTGCGGATAGAGGTATCATAAATTGTTGATCTCTCCAGCACGCGGAGCTCCGTCTGTATTGCCCTTCCATGTTTGTAGAGATACGTCTTGATATTATAGAGCTCCTGATCATAGTTATCGTTAAAGCGGCTGACCAGCATATTATCATCATCCAGATAATCCAGCAGATAATAATTGTTTCCGTTTGTTCCAGAGTCATCATAGTAATCCGCCGCCCAGCGGTACCATTCCCGCTCTCTGGCGGAGCGTATGTACGCAGTCGTCTCATCGATCACGTCACAGACATGCTCATGCGAGAGCGCCCCCTTCCTGAGCACGGCATAGCGCGACTGGAGAAGCCGCACAAAACGCTTATCCTTGCTGAGACGGTCAAACAACGGGCGTTCCTGGAACGCCATCGTCCCAGTCTCCATCTCATCCTGAAAGTAATTGTTCATTGCCTGGTCAAAATCCCATACCGGTCCAATCTTAAGCGGCTCCCCGGAATTTTTATACATATAAGTCGAATGCATACCCGCATCATAATTGCCAAAATATTCATTCAACAGAAAATAGTCTGCAAAGGAATTGATATCAATGTAGTTGTCGTAGGTGTCAAACACCCTGTCATTATCCGAGTATATCACCTGCTCGATCTGGGAGAAATCATTCTCGATATAATGCTTGGCGCGGTCCGTTATCCTGCTCTCAGAAGGATACTTGACACCGATCCACTCATTTGAGATACCCGAAAGTCTTCCATAGGTATCGAGCATCAGATCAAAATGCGTAAACCTGTCTCTTCGAATAATATAGCTCGTGTACACATTTTTCTCCCGGTACTGGTCGATTGAAACCCGGTTGGCATCTCTCGCCACTGTCTCCATCATCAGGAAGAGCCCCTGGTAGACATATCTGTCGCCATCCTGTATCAGGACTTCACAGAACTGGCTGTCCGGCGTCACATCGGAGATTTCCGAGCTGATCCGATAGGCCAGGTAGTTGCGGATCATACTCTTATCCGCCATGCTCCCATTTAAGAT
Source organism: uncultured Lachnospiraceae bacterium (assembly GCA_947177165.1). Lineage (GTDB taxonomy): Bacteria > Bacillota > Clostridia > Lachnospirales > Lachnospiraceae > COE1. The sequence goes on along the minus strand of CAMWTP010000093.1, from coordinate 2,615 downwards.
CCAGCTGTCGTGAGCACCCATGCCCAGTACATCCACATCGTTGTCCAGTCCGTCTGCCGTCCTGAGTTTCAGCAGATACTGTTCCTTGTCAAAATAGTAGGAGGTATGTCCGCGTTTTTTTATCAGAAGATCGCTCTGGGCTGCAGGCTGATCCGTTATACAGTTGTCAAAATCGCCGCCGTCAATGATGCTGATATGCCCTTTGATATAGGGTTCTTCACCAGTGACATACTCCGCCTCATTTTTAAAGCCTTTATAATCCGCAAGCTCCCCCTCCATAGAGAGAATCACAATGGGCAGATTGGTGTGAAATCCTTCCTGAACCACAAAATCCTCATCCAGATAGCAAAGCGGATCCTCCGTGTACGGATCTGCCGGCAGCTCAAAATAAGTGTTTTTGTTGACGGCCTTATTCCGACGCAGCTCATAGCCGCGCAGAGCGCTAAGCCCAATCACTGTCAGAATCGTCAGGACACACACGCCCAGCAGACAAACTTTCTTCCGTCCCTGTGACATAGCATCATCTCCTATTGATTGATCTCATCGTCCTGTCTGACCAGGCTGATCGAAGTCACGCCTTCAATTCCGGACAGATTCTTTACAAGCTTCCCATTCCGCTTCTCCGATTTTCTGAGCTGCTTGTCCGAAACCTCGTAGATAAATTCTTCCGTCCTTGTTCTGACAGCATGATTGCGCACGCGCAGCGCCGCCTTGCCTCCAAAAAGGTTGTCCATATGTTTTTCCACCTCTTCTCCAGCTTCCGGCTCGCTGTTCACGATCACCATGATGCGCTCGTTATTGCGGATAAAACCAAAGAGTATCAGAAACGCAAATATCAAAGCGGAACCAAGTCCCGCGACCAGATAGTCGGAGACACCGCAGCAGATACCCACTGCAATCCCCCAGAATATGTAAGCCGTATCCCTCGGGTCCTTGATCGCCGTCCGGAAACGGACGATGGACAGCGCACCCACCATACCTAAGGAGAGCGCAATGTTATTGCCGATCACATTCATGACAAGCGTAGTCACCAGCGTCAGCATGACGATGGACACATTAAACCGCTCGCTGTACACCGGACCGGAGTGGGACACGCGGTAGGAAATGTAAATCAGGCAGGCAATCACTGCCGCTGCCACAAAATTAATGATCACATCCGTGATTGTCAAGCCATTTGTCGCATTTAACAGACTGTTATAAAGAACCTCTTTCATCGTTTATATTCTCCCTCTTTTTGTTATCATTCTTGCACGGCAGTACTTACTGTTGGAACACCTCGTCTTGTCACAGTAATTCAGCTCGTTTTTCAGATGGGATAAAAGAAATCCCGTGTATTTGACTTCCATAGTCACCGCACCGGGTGCGCTGACCGGATACAGCACCAGATCCTTGTCAAAAATGTCATAGTTGGATTCGCTGGCGCGCAAATTCTGGTCAAACGTAATCCTCGTGTCATTATGTTCTAAAATATATGCATACCGGTCATATTCCACTACACACTTCGGCCTGTAGCAGCGCGCATTCAGAAAAGCATACAGCCAGTGCGCCAGCGGCTCCTCCCGCCGCAGCAGAAAGCGGTAATCACCATTGATCATCTGCTGGGCCTCGCCGCGTTCGATCGACAGGGAACGCTTACGCTGGAGCGCGTCCTCTTTCTCCTTCACTTCAAGCTTAGCCGTCATGGCATCCGCACTGTAGACGCGGAGACGTATCTTCTGCCGCTCATCATAGCCATCTACCTTCTGCTCAAAATCAGCATCATAGAGCGTGTCAAAATAGAGAGAGCGCACCAGATAGCCCGTCTCGCCATTGTGCGGGTCCGATTCCATATAGATTCCGAGCCGCCGCTTCATATCTGCGGTCTCAATCAGTCCGATATCATATTTGTTCTCTTTTCTGGTCACATCAAGCACGCTTAATCCTCACCGCCTTTCGACATTCTTCCTACAATGAAGGATCCCAGTCCAACCGCGATAACTGCTGCACTTCCGGCAATCTTACTGAATGAATTGTCTTTCGCTGATCTGCTGTCCGTCCTTCTGTACCTCTTTCTGTTATATTGGCCCGCAGTCGCACCGATGCTGGAATGAGAAACCGCGGCTCTGTGTATGTCTGGTGCAGAAACAGGACTCTGACTGTCGTCTGCGGTGCTGTCAATCTGTTCTGACGACAGTTCCTTCTCCATGATGTCCGTCTCTACCGCTGCTGCCGGTATCCGCATTGACTCAGCTTCAGACGCTTCCAGTCCAACATCCTCTGAATCGGATTGATACACTGCTGACTCTGTATACTCTGGCTCGAACGCTGCAAAATCATCATACTCCGGTTCCGACTCGTACGCTGACGAGTTGGTATACTCCGGTTCATAGACTGATGAGCCTGCATACTCTGATGCTGCCGCATACACTGCCGTCCTGATATGCTCCGGTTCATACACTGACGAGCTGACATAGCCGAGTTCGGGTTTATGTACTTCCATCACAGAATACTGTGGTATTTCATACTCTGCGCCGACAGAATCCGGCATTTCACACTCTGGTTCTGCCACAGCAAATTCTGCCATTTCATATCCTGCTTCAACAGACTCAGACATTTCATAGCCTGCCTCATCGTAC
>CAMWTP010000092.1 GCA_947177165.1 uncultured Lachnospiraceae bacterium | reverse complement strand
GAATTGTGTGGAAATAGACACTGAAAGATTAATTGATAATTCAAGATTATCAATCATTTTATCCAATTATCATTTCTGAGTATAAACCTCCAAAATCTGCACAAATATTTCTAGCTGAATCAATACTCTTGTCATTTCATACAAGAATATCTTATCATTTTATGTCGAAGCGAACAAGGGACAGAATTGGCCAATACGCAATCTTTGTCATGTAATTTACAACACAATCGCTGAAAAACGAAAATCATTTTCCGTCAGATAGTTTACAATTTTTCATAAAGGTAAGGAACTGTTAAAGAATTAATCTTTACATCTGACTTCTCTAAATCTTCTTATGCGGCGTTGTTGTCAATCGGCGTACCCCAGTACGCCTCATTCCTCCGCCTTGCATAAAAAGATTTATATTGAGTCATCTGCAAAGTTAATTCTTAACAGTTCCTAAATAACAGAATCAAGAACCATCCGTGTACTCTAATTTTGAATTTAACAAGCTATTCTTTCGTCATCATACCATCCCGCAACAAATTAAATAAATTTCTATCCTAGACAATCCAGAACCAAGATTTTGCCATTTTGCACAAGATTTATTCGCTAAATGCCTACTCAGCCATGCATCCATCCACAATAAGTTAATCCTGCATACCAAAAAAGGTATATGCAACCCTATCATCACACATACCTTTTCTTTATCCTTCTATTTCACAATACCGTAATCGCAAAATTTCCTCGCAAGCATTAATTATGCTCCGCTTCTCTCATGCCGACTGCCTCATCAAAACTGCAAGGAAACGGACTCGTTTTAATTTACACCAAACTACACAATCGCCTTCTTCGGGCACTTCTCCTTGCATGCGCCGCAGCCGGTACACTTGCTCTGGTCGATATGCGCATGGAAATCCGTCACTGTCACGGCTCCTGAAGGGCACACTTTCACGCAGAGACTGCAGCCGATACATCCTGTCTGACAGGCTTTCATCGTGACTGGACCTTTGTCTTTGGAACTGCACGCCACTGCTGCCTTTGCCTCATAAGGTATCAATTCAATCAACTGCTTCGGACACGCAGCCACACACTTTCCGCATGCCTTGCACTTCTCCTTGTCGACTTTCGCAATGCCATTCACAATATGAATCGCATCAAACGGACACGCCTTCACACAGTTTCCATATCCCAGACAGCCATGGCCGCAGGACTTCGCACCACCATCCGGCACATACCGCACCATACCGCAGTCTTCCACTCCTGTGTACTCATAGATTTGTGTCGTTTTCCCGCAGTCACCCGCACACTTCACAAAAGCTGTCATTCTGACCGCCTCGCCTGCCTCCACACCCATGATGGCAGCGACCTTTTTGCCGACAGGCTCTCCGCCGACAGGGCAGGCATTCACTGGCGCCTCGCCCTTTGCGATTGCTGCGGCGAGTCCCGAACATCCGGGATATCCGCAGCCGCCGCAGTTATTTCCGGGAAGCACGCCCAGGACGGCCTCCTCCTTCTCATCCACCTCTACCTTAAACACAATACTTGCTATACCGAGGAAGATACCCAGAAATAAACCGACTCCGCCCACGACCACTACCGCAGTCACTATTGCTGAAATATTCATATTTTCCCCCTCCTATAGCAATCCTGAGAACCCGCAGAACGCAATCGCCATCAGTCCCGCTGTGATCAGCACGATCGGCATTCCCTTAAAAGATTCCGGTATATCATTGTACTCCATCTTTTCGCGGATTCCGGCAAGGATCACAATCGCAATCATAAATCCGACTGCCGTAAACAATCCGCTTGCAATGCTAAATCCGATTCCATAATTTTTCTGTACGTTTGTGAGTGCGATACCGAGCACTGCACAGTTTGTTGTGATCAGCGGAAGATATACGCCAAGCGCCTGATAGAGCGACGGGACATATTTTTTAAGAAACATTTCCACAAACTGCACCAGGGCAGCAATCACTAGGATAAATACAATCGTCCGTAAATAGGTGATGTCACACGGTTCCAGAATCACCTTGTATATGACAGCCGCCACACCGGACGCGATGGTTATGACGAAAATAACCGCACCGCCCATGCCTGCTGCCGTGTCAACTTTCTTGGAAACGCCAAGGAACGGACAAAGTCCCAGAAACTGACTCAACACGACATTGCTCACAAGCGAGGAGCTGATCATCAATATCAATAAATCCTTTACTACGTCAAGCATCTTTCTTTCCTTTCTGCGCCTTCCCGCGCATAGAATTTTCTAAGATTTTTTTGCGTCTGCAACAGAGCCCGGTGCTCCATCTACATCGACAAAGCAGCGCGCACATCCACTGTCAGAGCAGTTTGCACAGTCCGAACTGCAGCCCGACTGAATTTTGTCCACATTTTGACCCTTTTCCTGCATCTTTCTCTTGACGCGGTTCTGCAGTGCAGTGAGCGCGGCAAGCACGAAAAATGCTCCCGGGGCAAGCACAAAGATACTGATTGGCACATACTCGATCGGCTCTGACCTTCCAAGCAAGGAAGAAATGCCGCCAAGTACCTTATTGAACACAGGCACTCCAAATATTTCACCGGCTCCCAGCAGCTCTCTCACCGCACCGATTGCCGTGAGTGCCACTGTAAATCCGAGTCCCATTCCCAGACCGTCAAATATGGACGGAATAACAGGATTCTTCGATGCAAAGGACTCCGCACGCCCAAGGATAATACAGTTCACAACAATCAGCGGAATATATAATCCCAGTGCCGAGTAAAGACTTGGTATAAACCCTTCAAGCAGCAGCTCCACCATCGTGACAAAAGAAGCCACGATGACGATAAACGCCGGGATTCGGACCCTGTTCGGAATAATGTGCCTTAACAGGGAAATAATAGCGTTGCTGAGCACCAGCACTGCTGTCGTGGTCAGCCCCATGCCAAGTCCGTTGATGGCTGATGTCGTCACCGCGAGCGTCGGACACATGCCGAGTGTCAGCACAAAGGTAGGGTTTTCTTTTACAAGTCCATTGAAAAAGACCTCCATGGAACTTTGCTTTGCTTCACTGTTCATATCACTCATTGATGACACCTCCTTCGGTTCCTGCAAGTACATTCTGGAAAAACAGCAGACCGCCGTTTACTCCGTTGACTACCGCGTTCGTCGTGATTGTCGCCCCACTGATCGCATCGATCTCACTGTCGCTTGCCGAACCTGATTTTGTGTATGTAAAGTACTCAACCTTTTTGTCTGCAAACTGCGGAACAAGCACATCGCCTGCCTTCATACCCAGACCAGCTGTCTCTGAAATACTCAGAAGCGATATACCGTTCAGCGTCCCGTCAAGCGTCACGCCCATGGAAAACTGGATATCGCCGCCGTAACCCTCATGATCGGTAACCGTGATCACATATCCCAACAGCTGACCAGAGCCGTCAAGCGCCTGCATCACCTCGTCAATATCCACATTGGAATCCAATCCTGTCACAAAATATGCTGTAGGACCATCCTCACTCATCACAGCCTCAAAGGACTCCGCCTCCGCAAACACATTCTTGCAGGCCTCCGCCTTTGCCTTCGCCTTCTGCTGCGCGATTGGTTCCTTCGTGACATCATACACAAATCCCAGAAGCAATCCAGCCACAAGTGTTATCACAAAGAGAATCAGCGCATCTTTTATCATTGATTTCTTCTCACTATCCATATCAATAACCTTACCTCCTTTTATATTCAGCCCCTGCGAAGAATGCCTTGCCCTATAGGCATTCTTCTAAAAACTTAGAAGATCTTAGACACCGTCTTTTGGTGTCTTAGAGCTTCTTAGTTTTTTTTCCAAAAGCTGTAGGCTTTGTAACCCTTTCAATCAACGGAACTAACAAATTCCCAAGAATAATCGCATAGGAAACCCCTTCCGCAGACGGTCCGAAGATTCTGAAAATACCTGTCATAACGCCCAAAAAGATGCCAAACACATACTGGCCGTTTTTCGTGATCGGTCTGGTGACATAGTCCGTTGCCATGAAAAATGCCCCCAGCATCAATCCGCCGCCCGCAAGCTGCGATAAGATATAGTTGATATCCAGCCCGCGTCCGCTAAACAACAGAATAAACACGACAAAACTCAGAATATAGGAAGCCGGCACGCGAAGATCAATCACCTTCATCACCAGCAGAAATACTGCACCAATCAGCAGCGCGATCATGCTTGTCTCACCGATCGTCCCTGCAGTCCGCCCTATGATCATATTCAAAAGCTCCGGCGCACCTTCACCTGACTTGATTGCCGCAAGCGGTGTTGCTCCTGTATACGCGTCACAGTCAAAATTCGTCATGATAGAAGTAAATGAGATAAGCAGAAAACATCTGGCACCAAGCGCCGGATTCATAAAATTCTGCCCCAGACCTCCAAACAGCATCTTCACCACAATGATTGCAAAGACTCCGCCGATCACGCCGATCCACAGCGGCGCTTTGGGCGGCAGATTCAATGCCAGGAGCAATCCCGTGACAACTGCGGAAAAATCCCCGATTGAAATCTTCTTTTTCATACATCTGTCATATATGTACTCTGTCAGCACAGTCGCCGCCACTGTCACCAGCACCAGAAGCAGCGCGTGCAGACCGAAATTGAATACCCCAAATACCGTCGCCGGAAGCAGCGCGATCACCACATACTGCATGATGCGGGACGTCGTATCCTTCGACCGGATATGTGGGTTTGATGATACCTTTAACATATTCAGTAACCCCCTATTTTTTCCTCTTTCCAAGAATCGTCTTCCTCATGGATTTGATGGACTGCGTCAGCTGTCGCTTCGCCGGACAGACAAAACTGCAGCATCCGCACTCGCAGCACTCCATCCCGTCATTTGCAACAAAAGCCTCCTCATCGCCGTGCTGCGCGAGGACTGCAAGCTTTCTCGGAACGACTCTTCCCGGACACGCATCCACGCATCGCCCGCAATTGATACAAGGACTCGGTTCCATGGCGGACACTTCATCTTTCGTCATGCACAGAAGCGCAGACGCCGTCTTTGTCGTAGGTACATTCAGGTCAAACAGGGCAAATCCCATCATCGGTCCGCCCGATACTACCTTTTCCGGCTCCGTCTTAAAGCCGCCTGCCTCCTCAATCAAATCGTGATAGTTCATGCCGATTCGGACATAGAAATTTCGCGGATCATTGACCGCATCACCTGTGACGGTAACAATCCTGTTCATGAGCGGTTTTCCTTCTGCAACTGCATGATAAACAGCTACGATTGTATCCACATTGTCAACCACACAACCTGCATCGGCCGGAAGCATGGAAGAGTTAATCTCTCTGCCTGTTGCTGCATAGATCAGCTGCCTCTCTGCACCCTGCGGATATTTTGTCTTAAGCGCTTTCACTGTTATCTTACTCTCCTGCGCTGTCAGCCGCGTGAGCAGTTCAATACAATCCTGCTTGTTGTCCTCCACTGCCAGAATCCCCTGCGCGTTGTCAAACAGACGCAAAATAATCTTCATACCATCGATCAATTTCTGCGGCTCTTCCAACATTCTTCGATAATCTGAGGTCAGATAAGGCTCACACTCCGCACAGTTCGCAATCACATATTCAATCTTGTCCGGCTCTTTTGGCGAGAGCTTCACATGGGTCGGAAAGCCTGCGCCTCCCATCCCGACCACGCCGGCCTCCTTGATTAAATTCAAAATTTCATTCTTATTCAATTTTTCAGGATCATGCGGCGTGTACTCCACCTCCTCAAACAGTCCATCATTGTCAATGATAATGGAGTTGACCATATCCCCCGTAACAACACGTCTGGGTTCTATCGCCTTGACTGTACCGGACACCGTCGCATAAATAGGGGCGGACACAAATCCCCCTGCCTCCGCAATTTTTTGACCAGCAAGCACTCTGTCACCTTTTTTCACCATTGCCGCTGCCGGTGCCCCAATGTGCTGGCTGAGCGGATACACCATCTCACCTCTGGGTACGATGGTCTTCATGGGCTTATCCTTCGACAAATCCTTGCCATCATAGGGATGTACGCCGCCTTGAAATGTAAGTTTTGCCATCTTTCGCTCCTTCTTTCCTTTTTATTTGCATTGCCCAGCCATGTGATTTCATTGCTCCAAACAGGATGCTGCACATGGCGGATTCCGCAAAAGAGATATATTCTGATGCATGTTCAATATCTTTATAAATATTATACTATTTATTCAATGAAATTTCACTAATTATCATAATTTTTTAAAAAAATGATTGTTCTGTTCACGCTCCTTCTGATTTTGACAGACGCAAACAGTATCATCATAAAACAGAAAACCCAGGAAAATGGCACAAATATTTTGACACAACTCAAACCATATGGTAAGTTATATCTGTACAGGATTTCAAAATAGACAAACAGGAAAGGAATGTGCGGAATACCATTATGAAATGCATTCAAAAGAACCTGGGGATTTTATCTCCAAAATACCCTATCGAAAATTTTTGCGTGCCAAAGCAGACGCTGTTTATTGATATAGAAACAACGGGATTATACGTGCGAAGCTCCAATCTCTATATGATTGGCTGCGCTTATCTTGACGAGGATACTGACAAGGCCGCCTGCTGGCGCACCATTCAGTGGCTTGCAACCAATTACGAGGACGAGGTCAATGTATTAAATGCTTTTGTCACATTTGCAAAACCATACCGCTACCTGATTCACTTTAACGGAAACCAGTTTGATATCCCTTATCTGCAGAACAAACTGCAGCAATACAATATCCCTTTTGATTTTGATGATTTCGAGGGAATCGATATTTACAGACGCCTGTCACCTTACAAAACCTTCCTAAAGCTTCCGAACTGCAAGCAGAAGACGATTGAAAATTTTGTCACGTCCACTGTCCGCGAAGACCAGTATACAGGCGGCGAGCTGATTGACATTTACCACGAATATGTCCTGAACCACGATGAGGAGAAAGAACATTTTCTCCTGCTCCACAATGAGGAAGATGTCAGGGGAATGCTTGAAATCGTCGCAGCCCTTGCGATTCCAGACCTGTTCCACCTCCCGGTCAAGGTCACGAAGGTTCAGGCAAACTACTATAAAGATATCAACCAGAAACAGTATGCAGAAATCATCATGAACTTAAAACTTCCCACAGCCCTTCCCACAGAAATATCTTATGGTGCAGACAGCTGCTATTTTACAGGCTGTGGAGAAGAGGGAAAGCTTCGTGTTCCGATTTACGAGGGCGAATTAAAATATTTCTACTCCAATTACAAGGATTACTACTATCTTCCAAAAGAAGACCTTGCAATCCACAAATCCGTAGCCGCCTTTGTCGATAAGGATTACCGCAGACAGGCAACGGCAAGAACCTGCTACACCCGGAAAATATCATCTTACCTCCCCCAGTGGGACATCCTTTTCACTCCGTTTTTCAAGAAGGATTATGAGGACAAGAATCTGTTTTTTGAACTGACAGACGGCTTAAAGACACAGCGCGATGCTTTTAATCTGTATGCACACCATGTTCTCGAGATGATGGGATCATATCACAAAAATTCCAAGACTGACTGACCAGCCTTGGAATTTTTATTGCTTATCAAATTCTTATCTATTCTTAATATAGAAGAAAGAATTCTTTCTCTCATAATTGATCTCTTTGTAATTCATAATCTGCTCTGTGCTTCCTATGAACAGGATTCCCTGTGGTTTCAAGGATGCATTGAATTTGCGGAACACTTCATCCTTCGCTTCCTCCGTAAAATAGATCAATACATTTCTGCACACAATCAGATCACACTTGTCAGGATATGTATCTTTCAACAAATTGTGCTGTTTAAACTGCACTCTCGCCTTGATCTCATTAGAAATCTGATAAGAAGGTCCCACCTTTGTAAAGTACTTCTTCTTCAAATCATCCGGCACAGCCGCAATACTCTTCTCATTGTATAAACCAACCTTCGCTTTCTCTATAACCTGTTTATCAATGTCAGTCGCGATAATGTTGATCTGATTCAGCGGAATATGTTTTGAAAATGCCATAACAAGCGAATACGGTTCATCCCCTGTTGAACACGCTGCACTCCACACTTTGAGATTCTTCCCAAATCTTCCGATCAGCTCTGGTATGATCTCCTTATCCATCAGCCTCCACTGCTCCGGATTGCGATAAAATTCTGATACGTTGATTGTGAGATAATTTACAAAATCATCAAAAACGGCCTTGTCATCCCGAAGCTTTGCCACGAACTTATCATAGCCTGTCACCTTATGTTTCGCAATGAGGGTATCAATTCGACGCTTCATCTGCTTCTCTTTGTATGCATTCAAATCGATTTTGGTCAGTGCAAAAACTTCTTTTTTGAAATATTCATAATCAAATGCCATGAGTATTTTCCTTTCTTTATTCTAAATCTCCCTTGCACACTCCCGCTTAGCACTGCCAGTACACGCAATCTGCCTGCGTTGCTGCAATTTCCGATAAGATGAACAAATATGATATCAGAACGGTGCGCTCTGATATCATATTATCATACATTCAAAATCTATTCAGCGTCCTCTGCTTCCTGCTTTGCAATCACTGCATCAATATCCACAGATACCACATCGGAATCATCTTCTTTTGTCTCTGACACTGGCGCTTCCTTCATTTCCGGAACAAGCAGTGCCTTGATGCTCAGACTAATCTTCTTGCCTTCTTCATTGAAGTCCACTACCTTTGCTGTGACTTCCTGGCCTACTGACAGAACATCAGACGGCTTCTCAATATGCTCCCTGGCAATCTGGGAAACATGCAACAGCGCATCGATACCCGGCTCAAGCTCTACAAATGCACCAAAATCTGTCATTCTGGCAACCTTGCCTGTCACTTCATTGCCGACTGCATACTTCGTCGATGCATTCTTCCAAGGGTTGGAATCATCAAACTTGAGTGACAATGCGACCTTAGTTCCGTCGATATCTTTGATCAGAACTTTTAATGTCTCGCCAACCTTGAATACCTTCTTGGGATTCTCGACACGTCCCCATGACATCTCTGAGATGTGGAGCAGACCGTCCACTCCGCCAAGGTCAATGAACGCACCGAAATCTGTCACATTCTTGACAGTACCTTCCACAACATCGCCGACACTGATTCTCGCAAACAATTCCTTCTGCATCTCTGCTTTCTTTGCAACGATCAGCTGCTTGCGGTCACCGATATATCTTCTTCTCTTAGGATTATATTCGCTGATCACAAACTCTATGTCCTGTCCGGCATATTTGTTCAGATCTTTCTCATATACATCTGACACAAGGCTTGCGGGGATAAAGATGCGAACCTCATCTACCACCACACTCAAACCGCCGTCCAATACCTGTGATACTTTTGCTGTCAATACTTCCCTGTTGTTGAATGCCTCTTCAATTCTCTTGTTGCCCCTGTCGGCTGCAAGTCTCTTGTAGGTCAGGAGAACCTGTCCCTCACCGTCATTTACTTTGAGAACCTTAACTTCCATCTTGTCACCAGGATTCAGGAGCGTTGTAAGGTCAACGTTCGGCTCATTGGTGTACTCGTTACGTGTAAGAATACCATCTGACTTGTAACCGATGTTAAGGATTGCTTCATCTGGTTTTACATCGATGATTGTACCTTCAATTACCTCTCCTGTATGAATAGTTTTTAATGATTCTTCTAACATTTGTTCAAAAGTTAATTCTGACATAATTTTGAACCTCCTCAATTATTTTGTTTGGGGTAGAAGCCCCCGCTGTGATGCCCACTAGTTCTACAGAATTAGGTAACTCTAATTGCAGGTCTTCCAGTGTTTGTATATAGTAAGTATTCTCACATTCACTTCGGCATAGTTCGTAAAGCTTCCGTGTGTTGGAACTGTGAGTACCACCTATCACAATCATAACGTCAGCTCTGGCAGCCAGTTCAATTGCTTCCCTCTGACGTTCCTCCGTTGCATTGCATATAGTATTCGCAACAATTATATCATAACCTTTTTTTCGAAAAATTTCAACTAAATCTTGAAATTTCTTGTAGTTAAATGTCGTTTGTGACACAATACATAGTTTTTCGCCTTTTTTCGCCTCAAAATCCCAGGCCTGTTCCGGTGATTCAATGACGGCCGCCGGACTTTTTGTCCATCCCTTGGTGCCCTCCACTTCCGGATGCCCGCTATTTCCTATAATAATGATACGCCGCCCCTGCGCAGACTGCTCCTGTACAATCTTGTGAATGCGCTTCACAAACGGGCAGGTTGCATCAATATACTCAAGCCCTTTCTCCTCCAGCAGTCCGTAGATCTCCTCCGGAATACCGTGCGCACGTATGATCACCGTACCTTCGGTCAGCTTCTCCAGCTCCTCCCTGCTCTCCAGCACGGTTACTCCCTGCTCCTCCAGTTCCTTTACGACAGTCTCATTGTGGGCGATTGAACCATAGGTATACACTTTTTTGCCCTTGTGCACCTGCTCATACACCTGCCCGACAGCCCGTTTTACCCCGAAGCAAAATCCCGATGTCTTTGCCAATACTACTTCCATCACAAAGCTCCTTTGCCGCACAGATTGATAACTGCCTCTGCGACCTGTTCAATCGTCATGGCTGACGAATCAAGGAGCACTGCATCCTCAGCCTGTCTGAGCGGAGAGAGCTCTCTGTGCATATCCTGATAATCGCGGTCTATAATGTCGCGCTCTATCACCTCAAGGTCGCATTCCTGTCCTTTTGCTTTGAGTTCCTCATAGCGCCTCACAGCCCTCACATGACTGTCCGCGGTCAGATACACCTTCACATCGGCGTCTGGCAATACACAGGTTCCGATATCCCTGCCGTCCATGACAACGCTTTCCCTCTTTGCAAGCGCCTGCTGCAGCTCGACAAGCTTTTTCCGCACTTCCTTATTCGCACTGATTGCAGATGCGGTTTTCCCCACTTCTTCCGTGCGGATCAGGCCGTTTACATCTCTGCCATTGAGCCGTACGATCTGTTCTCCATCCTCGTACGCGATCGTCACGTCCACACCAGGGGCAGCCCTGCTGATGCGTTCCTGCTCGTCCGCCCCGATTCCCTGCTCTATAAAATACAGCGCCATGGCACGGTACATCGCACCGGTATCCACATAGATGTATCCCTTTCTCTTCGCGATCAGTTTCGCGATTGTGCTTTTTCCTGCTCCTGCAGGTCCGTCAATCGCAATTGCAATATTGTTGCTCATGTGTTAGTTTCTCCTATCATTCATAAAATTATGTGTAATGATTCCATACCTCCCTAATTGCAGGCATCAAACCATACAAAGCGCTGTCCCAAGGATTCCCTGCTCCTGCCGTTATACCGTGTCAGACACTGCGCTGACTCCTGCCAGATACCCCGTAGACCACGCGATCTGGAGATTGAACCCTCCGGTAAGCGCATCAAGATCAAGCACCTCCCCCGCAAAATACAACCCCTTGACAAGCTTTGACTCCATCGTCGAGGGCGAGACTTCACTGGTCGCTACACCGCCCTTTGTGATCACTGCCTCGTTGTAATCCCGCACACCTGTTATCGTGAGCTCCATGCGCTTGATCGTCTGCACAAAACGCTCCCGCTCCTCCTTTGTGATTTCATTGACCCTCTTGTCCGGTTCGATATTGGACAAAACAGGCATAATCGGCACCAGCTTTGCAGGAAATAAGCTACTTATCACATTTTTGAACTGTTTGTTTTTATTGCCATCAAACTCTCTGAGAATCCGTTTGTCAAGCTGCTCGTCGGTAAGCGCAGGCTTCAAGTCAATATAAAGCTTCGCTTCCTTATATTGATCCTCATCCTTACATGCCTTATGGACATAATAACTGCTGGCGCTCAGAATCAGCGGTCCGCTGACTCCGTAATGCGTAAACAGCATTTCTCCGAAATCCGAGTAAATCTGCTTCCCATCAAGCTCCACGCGCACCTGCACATTTTTCAGGGAAAGCCCTTGCAGCTCATGACACCAGTCCTCCCTGACGGAAAACGGCACAAGCGCCGGCATTGTCGGAATAATACTGTGTCCGCATTCTCCCGCAAACCGGTATCCATCCCCTGTCGAACCTGTCAAGACATAGGAACATCCCCCTGTCGCTATGATCAGCTTGTCGACACTCATTTCTGACTTTTTCCTGGCCAGCCTGTCATATAATTCAATCTTCGACACCACAGCACAGCAGGTCTGCTTCTTTTTGCCGCCCTGCTTTTTCCTGCGATATTTATTCTCGCCAGCCTCTGTATCGATCGTCTCGATTCCAGCTTCCGCTCCAAGTTGCGCCGTCTTAATTCCTCTCACTTCTGTGTTCACCAGTATCTGCACGCCAAGCCTTCTTAACTCCTGTTCCAGTGCCTTGATAATATCGGAACTGTGGTCAGACTTCGGAAATACGCGCTGGCCTCTCTCGACTTTTAATGGACAGCCCGCCTTTTCAAAAAAATCCATGACAGCATGATTATCAAACCCATACACTGCGCTGTACAGAAACTTTGCATGTTCCATCACATTCTGGAAAAAATCTGCGACCTCACAGGCATTTGTCACATTGCACCTGCCTTTTCCTGTGATAAACAGCTTTTTTCCAAGTTTTTCGTTTTTCTCGATCAAAAATACCCGGTTTTCAAAATCCTGACTGCGCCCTGCGCCTGCCGCAGCAACCGCCGCCATCATTCCCGCGGCGCCGCCGCCTATAATAACAATATCTGCCATATTCCCTTATGATCTCTTCCTCCGCTGTCCCATCTGAGCCTGCAATGGTGTGTTCAGCATATCTTCATCGATAAAATTAATCTCATCCTTCAGGTATACCTGATAGTTATCCCACGCCCGCTCGAGGGATTCCAGACTCCGCTTCACCTCGTCAGGCCTGCGCAGACACAGTGTCACTACCAGCGCATTGATCAGACTCAAAGGCGCCACAAGCGAGTCCACGATCGACACCATATCACTTCTCGCCAGCAGATTGCATGCCGAGTAGAGACACATCGGGGAATGAATCGTGTCTGTCAGCGTGATCACCTTCGCATTTTTGTCGTTTGCCATCTCCATCGCCTTGAGTGTCCGCATCGAATATCTCGGAAAGCTAATCCCAATCACAGCATCCTTCTCATTAATCCGGAGCATCTGCTCAAAGGTCTCCGAGGTACTGGTTGAGTCAAGCAGGTAGACATCTCCCCGAACCATATTGAGGTAAAAATGAAGAAACTGCGCAAGCGGCTTGCAGCTCCTCAGTCCGATAATATATACATGCTTTGCCGCCAGGATAATGTCAACTGCCGCCTCAAAAGACTGTGCATCGATATGCTCCATCGTATCCTGGATCTTCTCAATGTCGGAACTCAGCACGGAAGTCAGCAGCTCGGCCTGTGTGCTTGCCCCGTATTTGGCACCGATGGACTGCACGGTATTCAACTTTTTCTTGACCCACTCGGCCAACGCCTCCTGAAATTCAGGATACCCCTCATACTCCAATGCATACGCAAACCGCACGACAGTGGCCTCGCTGATTCCCACTGCTTTCCCGAGCTTTGCAGCAGTCATAAAAGCAGCCTGTTCATAGTGGTCAATGACGAAAGTAGCAAGCTTTTTGTGGCTCTTGCTCATCTTGTTAAACTTCTCATTAATTCTTGATATCGTGTCCCGCTTTCCGTCCATCAAAAATCCTCATCCTCAGCACTTTTATTAAAAATCTTATGAGCAGCTGTTATAAATATCCTGCAGCAAATCAATCGTTTCCTCCTCTGTGAGGTCGTAATCTCCGGTGAGAACCATGCAGGCGCATCCATGTATAAAAATCCACATTTTCATGAATAAGCCGCTCGGATTCCTGCACCCCGCCGCGGAAGCCTTATTGATCTCCCTGCTGACCGCTCCTGATTTGCCGTTTAA
The DNA here is from genome assembly GCA_947177165.1 of uncultured Lachnospiraceae bacterium. Taxonomy (GTDB): domain Bacteria; phylum Bacillota; class Clostridia; order Lachnospirales; family Lachnospiraceae; genus COE1. The sequence goes on along the minus strand of CAMWTP010000092.1, from coordinate 2,097 downwards.
GAGCTCAAAAAGCCCTCTGTCACCCCGATGCTCCGACTGAAACAGGAGCTGGAACAATTTTCTCTCTTCTTTTGCATAATTTATGTAAGCAAGTCCCAGGTGTATAAACGGTGTAACCACCTCTGACTTGTAATTTCCATAGTAATCGCCGAAGGCCTCTATCGCCCTCTGATATATTTCCGAATAGAGTTCACCCATATTTGCATAAACCCTGAATATTGGCTGTGTGGAACATCCGATCTGTGCCGCCAGTTTTCTGGCAGTAACATTTTCTATGCCTTCCGCTCTCGCCAGCGCGAAGGCTGTCTCCGATATTTTGTCCTTCGTAATCAATTCTTTCCTTGCCATTTCATCATCCATGCCTTTCTCACAGGTATACAGAACTGTGAAAGTAAGGAACCATAAGAAAACAAAAGTTTTCCTTATGGTTCCTTAAGTGTCGGGCTAAAATCATTTAACCCGACACCCATAAACAGTCCATAGTGCATCAGCCCGACAGATACTCTGCATCAATGCAGCAGAGACTTATCCTTTGCTGTGCCAGCACTCATTATACAGGATATGCACCGTTCTTTGTATCAGCCTGCGTCATGTCAACTTTCTCCTGCTGCGCCTGACGGTACTTGAAGAAGTCGATCGCAACCTGAGGGAACAATGCATAGGACAATACATCCTCGTCCTGCTGTTTCCACTCTTTCATCTCCTCTTCGATCTTCTTCAACTCGTTTGGAAGCTTATCAGCCGGACGGCAGGTGATGATCGACTCCTTCTCCTCCGCTGAGAGCACCTTATCCTGAACTTCCTTATTAAATGGCTTTACAGTCTGGCCATACTCGCCATGAAGAACTGCCTTCGTCTCCTTGGTAGCCATCTTGTAACGCTCACCCATCAGCACGTTAAATACAGCCTGTGTACCGACGATCTGTGAGGACGGTGTAACAAGAGGCGGCTCACCCAGATCCTTGCGCACTCTTGGAATCTCCTGGAGCACGTCGTAATATTTATCTTCTGCGTTCTGCTCTTTCAGCTGGCTAACCATGTTCGACAACATACCGCCCGGAACCTGATACATCAGTGTCTTGATGTCAACGCCGAGAACCTTCGGATTGAGCAGTCCGCTCTTCAAGCACTCCTCTCTGTACGGTCTAAAGTAATCTGCAATCTTAGCCAACAGATTCTGGTCAAATCCAGTGTCATAAGGAGTACCCTTGAAAGTCTCTACCATAACCTCTGTAGCCGGCTGCGATGTGCCAAGTGCAAACGGAGAGATTGCACAGTCGATGACATCAACGCCAGCCTCGACAGCCTTTAAGTATGTCATGGAAGCGACACCGGATGTATAGTGTGTATGCAGCTGGATCGGAAGCTTTGTCGCAGACTTCATCGCCTTGATAAGTTCCTCAGCCTTGTAAGGAACCAGCAGTCCCGCCATATCCTTGATACAGATGGAGTCAGCACCCATCTCCTCGATATCCTTAGCCATCTTCATCCAGTACTCCAGTGTGTAAGCGTCACCCAGCGTGTAGGAAAGGGCAATCTGCGCCTCGCCGCGGCCTTCTCTCTTCTTGACCGTATTTGCTGCGTTTACTGCACACTGCAAGTTTCTAAGATCGTTGAAGCAGTCAAAAATACGGATGATATCAATACCGTTGGCGATAGACTTCTCAACAAACTCTGTAACAACATCGTCTGCATAATGACGATATCCCAAAATATTCTGTCCTCTGAAAAGCATCTGGAGCTTTGTGTTTTTTACCTTATCTCTTATCTTTCTGAGTCTCTCCCACGGATCTTCCTTCAGGAATCGAAGAGATGCGTCAAAGGTAGCACCGCCCCAGCACTCTAAGGAATAATATCCGACCTGGTCCATTGTCTCAAGGATTGGAAGCATGAACTCAGTCGGCATTCTCGTAGCGATCAAGGACTGATGGGAATCACGAAGAACGGTTTCCATAATCTTGATCGGTTTCTTTTCTATTTCTGACATTTCTATTCCTCCTTGTCAATTTGAAGAAAACTCTGCTCCCTATTTCAGGAGGAATTTCCTCCTTGTCAATTTGAAGAAAACTCTGCTCCCTATTTCAGGAGGAATTTCCT
>CAMWTP010000091.1 GCA_947177165.1 uncultured Lachnospiraceae bacterium | reverse complement strand
ATGATTTAGGAGGTCACTTAATTATGATGAGATCACTTTTCTCTGGTGTATCAGGTCTTAGGACACACCAGACAAGAATGGACGTTATTGGTAACAACATTGCAAACGTAAACACGACAGCATTCAAGTCAAAGCAGATGAACTTTTCCGATATGCTTTACCAGACGACACAGGCGGCAACGGGTGCGAATGCGGCGAACGGTACAGGCGGTACGAACCCGAGACAGATCGGTCTGGGCGTAAAGGCAGCAGCCATCAACACGACCATCACACAGGAAGGCGCAAACCAGTCAACAGGAAATCCGTTTGACCTGAAGATTTCCGGCGAGGCGTTCTTCGTGGTGAGCGACGGTACAAGCACATTCTACACAAGAGACGGTTCGTTTGACGTGGACGACGCAGGAAACCTCTGTATGGCAAGTACCGGATATATTGTGCAGGGCTGGGGAGTTGACAAGGAAGGAAATATTGTAAAAGGTACTGTTGGACCGATTAATACGAATGCAAGAAATGAATATGCGGCGGATGCCACAACGCAGGCACAGATTGCCGGAATTATCGATTCTGGAGACATAGATCTCGAGCAGACAAATGGCAAGCTTATCAGTTTTGATCTCTATGATAAGGCTGGATTTGCCTATAATGCGAGGTTTGGAATCCTGCCAAAGACACGCGAAGTGACGACGGTGAGGTCAACGCTGAATACAGAGAATGAGTGGGGACCGGCTGCAACGATATATAAGGTGGATACATCAAAACTTACATATACCGAAGATGGCACAAACAGAAAGCTTACTGCAACGGATATGCCGCAGGAACTGCTTGACAAATTGGAGAATGCAGTGCGTACAGCTGTTAATGGAGGTACGGCTGCTCCTGGAATTACACTTATCGGAACAGGGCATGAAATTGGTGCTGCGGGCGATTGGGCTAAAGTTAACATGAAAGACTTTATTGATGGAGATCCGGATCTGGCGGGTAAGGTTCTTGAGAATGGTGACTTATACAATATGACGCTTACAGTTAATTTCTCAGGCGGAACAGGTTTTGTGAAGTCGCAGCCGACATCTTATCCAGTGACAGATGCAGTCACGATACCAGAAGAGGCTATAGAGGCATTTTATACTGCTGGTGCAACGAATACGGATGGAACAGTAACATATAATTACAATACAGCAACCGGTTCGGTGACATCGATCAGACAGACTTACACAGATGATGATGGCAAAACTGTGACAAAATATCAGTTCAAGGACGCAGATGGAAACATAATTATGGCTGATAATGGTTCGGGAACTAATGTAGATGCCGGAACTGTCTATGGAGAGGCTATTATGAAGCTTCTCAACATGGGTACAAAATCTGATACGGTAAATCCGTATACAACGCAGACCGAGCATACGGAATCGCAGGTGGTTGAGAAGGAGTTCACGCTCAAACTGCTGGGGCTTTTAGATTCCAATGGAAAAGAGGTCAATATCGATACACTGACCAATAACGGAGCGGCTACGTGGGATCTGATGTTTAACAAGGCAGACGGCTCATTTAGCTATGTCGGGACAGAGGGGCAGACTTCTATAACAGTCGCTTTGAATTCAATCAACACAGACGGAAACTTTTCTAATCTTACGATTGATCTGTCAGGCACTTCCAATGTGGGTAATGACAATAAGTCAACCGCAGAGGGCAAGCGTCTTGACGGAAGCAAGGTCGGAAAATTACTCGGCGTTTCCGTCGGCACAGATGGTATCGTCACAGCAAGCTACAGCAATGGCCACTCAACAAAGCTCGGTCAGATCTGTGTGGCAAAGTTTGCGAATGCTATGGGACTTGAGAACGCAGGCGACAATCTCTATGAGACAACTGCAAGCTCCGGTGATGCGACTCTTGTAGATATCAAGGCAGAAGGTATCGGTTCCATTACCAGCGGTATTCTCGAGATGTCCAACGTAGACCTCTCACAGGAGTTCACCAACATGATCACGACACAGAGAGGCTTCCAGGCAAACAGCCGTACCATCACAGTCTCAGATACACTGCTTGAAGAGCTCATAAACCTTAAGAGATAATAGGGGATAGAAATCAAAAACCGGGTAGATTCATCTACCCGGTTTTTTGTACCAGAGCATTTACTTCGTGGACTGCTCCATATAATCAAGCGGCAAGTTAGAGTAAGGATTTTTATTGCCAGCGTTTACTTTTGCTTTAATTGAGCCATAAGCATAGCGATCTGTGCATTTTGTTCGGCAATAATGGCAATACGAATCAATATTCTTGAAAGTGAATTGCGAAGGATTAAGGAAAAACGAAACAATATAGCATAACAACTACATAAGAATATATCAGTTACTTTTCACGATAAGGGTGTAAAGCCTATTTAATTCAAGGCTTTACACCTTTTACATAATCTGTTATGATTAAGATGTAACAATCAGCACAGATAGATAGAAAGTAGGTGATTGTAATGACAGGTAAAGAAATAGTAAACCTCATTCGTAAATTACGTGAAAAAGGCATAGACAGTGATGAAATTTTAAAAATCATTGAATATGTTGAAACACATGAACCACGTGAAGACAATGAAACAAAATAAAAACTAAATAGCAATTAACCACTAACAAAAAGGTGTAAGGTCTTATTAAATTATTAAGGCTTTACACCTTTTTAATTTGTGTACCTTGAAAAGTGAACAGTGAAGTGTTAGAAAATTGATAGACTTTGTATTATGGTTGTGCTATACTAAAAATGATACGACAATGTGTTTCATAATTGGGAGGTGATCATATATGCCTGGTATGTCAGATATTGTAAAAGATTCAGTAGTTGAGTTTTCAAGGCTGCAAAACTGGATGTTATCGTCAAAAGAAAGCAATGACACGAACACATACAATATGATGCATGATCGTTATGTTGAATTGAAAGTAATACTTGCAACTGCCGGCGTTAACATTACAGAACTGGACAAGATCAAAGAATAGAACTGAATAGTAGTAAATAATAAGGGTTCAAGGTTTATCAGTTAAGCACTCTTTTATGATATAGGGGAATTGAATTGACTATGCTGACGTTGAACCGGGATAAGATAGAGAATGAAGAGCACAGAAAACTTATCAAGATGGATATTGATTCACATCGGGTGGCTGCTTTTACAAAAGAGAATAAGTTTTTGGGAAGAAGTTATCAGGGAATGTGAAATATGGGGTGGAAAGGTTTTTTTGCTTTGTTCGTCTTTTCATAGACTGAAATATGTGATATACTATCACTCATGGATATGAAATTTTCTTTTTTATCAAAGACGCCAGGAGAGATACAGCTTCTCATAGCGGAGCGTGTCGCAGAGATTCGCAGACGGCGCGGCCTGTCACCGCAGACATTGAGCCGGAAATCGGGCGTGAGTCTGGAAGCGGTGCAGAGATTTGAGCAGAGTGGTGAGATCACCTTACTTTCCCTGATCAAGATTGCAACCGCACTGAATATGAATGATGAGTTAGAGCATTTGTTTGAGGATGTGCCGCCGCTGTCCATTGAGGAGGAGCAGGCGAGAGCGATCGCATCGGAGATCAGGGAATGTGTGTATGATATGCTTTCTGAATATATGACAGCAGTATGAGAAAGAGATAAAGAATTATATGGATAAAAACATGAAATTGGTCATGGCGGAGTTTAGCATTGATAGAAGGGTATCAGATCCTGAGAATGCGGTAGAGGGATTCGGAAACTGGCAGAGCAGGGGGCGGCAAAACCGCCCTGCACTTTTGGGAGAGGGATAAAGAGGAAGGCGGGGAAGTTACGATTATGGCGAGATTACCGGTCAGCGTGTGCATGATCGCAAAGAATGAGGAACAGTACATAGAGCAGTGTCTCAGGAAGATCGTGCGATACAATATGGAGATTGTGGTCGTGGACACAGGTTCCACTGACAGGACAAAGGAGATTGCGGCGAAATATACGGATAAGCTGTTTGACTTCGCGTGGTGCGATGATTTCAGCGCGGCTAGAAATTTCGCGGTGTCCAGGGCATCAAACAACTGGATCCTGATACTGGACTGTGATGAGTATGTGCAGGAGATTGATGTGGCAAAGTTGCGCACCTGCATGCAGAAATATCCAAGAAATGTTGGCGTTGCACAGGTCAGGAATGTCTACACGATAATGGAGGGCGGGGTTCCGAAGGAAAGTATTCAGATTGACGAGGTTCCCCGGTTTTATAACAGAAACTATTATGAGTACCGGTTTCGGATTCATGAGCAGATTACACCCAAAAAGTCAGACAATTACGATGAGATGACACTGGAGTCCTTTCATCTGCCAGTTATGATAAAACATTACGGCTATGACATTCCCAGACAGGAAATGTTGAAAAAGCAGGAGCGAAATCTAAAACTTTTATTAAATTCCATCGGCGAAACAGAAGGAATGGACGATTATATCTATTTTCAGATCGGACAATCCTACAACGTGCTCGGAGATTATGAGAAGGCGGTTGCGGCGTACGATATGTGTCTGGAGATCAACCGCAATCCTGACAAAAAGTTTTTAAGTTCATGTCTGGAATCCTATGCGGACTGCCTGATCAAAGCCGGGAGTCCGGATAATGCATACAGGCTGCTTGATATGAACAGACAGTATCTGAAGACGACGAGACTGCGGTATCTTTTCGGCAAAGCCGCGCATATGTGCCAGGACGATGAGACGGCGATTGGCTTTTTGACAGGTATCACGGATGAAGCTGATTTCGAACAGCTTGGTGAGAATGTCTTTGATGCTTATGCGAGAATTTTTGCAATTTTTAATGAGACAGGGCAGACGGACAAATTTGGAATATACCAGAGCAAACTGGCAGAATTTGGAAGGCTGCACGGAAAACAGATCACATTTGCAGGAAAGGAGGCGCAGAGCCGGTATGATAGAAGTGACAAAGATCAACGGAACGAAGCTTTTGGTCAACACGAATCTGATTGAGACGGTCGAGGAGACACCAGATACAGTTATTACGTTAACCGACGGCAAAAAAGTTATTGTCAAAGAAAGTAGACACGAAGTCAAAAATTTAGTAAAATTAACAAGGCAGGAATATTTTAAGGGAATTCTCAACGTGGGAACCTCATGAAGAATGAGAAGGACACAGAGAGATAACCGGGTAATTGGTTTACAGAATGTGGCAAATTGAGAAAATTTGAGAAAATTTTCAGAAAATTGTTGCAATTTATGTAACCTTAAAGTATTATATACATATGGAGAAAAAGGAATACAGAGATACTACTGTGCCTTTGAACAGAGTGAAACTTAACGAAAAAGGGGTGTGTAAAAAGTGGATATAGCGTCTTTAGTGGGAATGATTGTATGCTTTGTCCTGGTTTTGTATGGTATGATCGACTCGGCGGGTGGTATGAGCGGATTTGGTTACTTTATCAGTCTGCCGTCAGCGCTTATTACTTTCGGAGGAGCGGTCTTTGCGACAATGATGTCGGTAAGCATGCCGAACTTTGTCGGCGGTCTGAAGAGTATTGCGTTAATCTTTAAGCCGGTCAATGTCAATGTTCCGGAGATGATCACAAAAATCATTGAGTTGTCCAATGTTGCGAGAAAGGAAGGTCTTCTTTCCCTGGAGGAAGCAGCGGGAAATCTCGAGGATGAGTTTATGAAGAAAGGCATCATGCTGATTGTCGACGGTACGGATCCGGAACTGGTGAGGGGAATCCTGGAGACAGAGATGAACAGTATTGACGCCAGACATAAGTTGAGATCGAGCTTTTGGGACAATCTGGGTGCCATGGGACCTGCGTGGGGTATGATCGGTACACTGGTTGGCCTGATTTGTATGTTAAATAACATGTCTGACCCGACATCAATCGGTCCGAAGATGGGTGTTGCGCTGATTACGACATTCTATGGTTCAATGCTTGCCAACTGGATTTGCACACCGACATCGGGCAAACTGCAGGCCAACAATACCGTGGAGATGCAGGCGAAAGAGATTATGATAGAGGGGCTGCTTTCTATACAGGCTGGTGAGAATCCGAGAGTTATCGAGGAGAAGCTGAAGTCATTCCTGTCGCCTAAGGAGAGACCTTCACAGGAAGAAGGCGGTGCTGGAGGTGAAGCTTAATGGCAAAGAAGAAAGAAGAGTTCAAGCTCCCACCCGGAACCCCGGCGCCCTGGATGAGTACATTCTCGGATATGATGACATTGCTGATGTGTTTCTTCGTGCTGCTGTTCTCGATGTCAGAGGTTGATGCGGCAAAATTCGAGGAGGTTGCCAAATCCTTTCAGTCGACCATAAGTATATTTAGGGCCGGGTCAAAGGCAGTGGGCGATGGTATTCTGGTGAGTAACGGCGTGAGCCAGCTGAACATGCTTGACGAGTACATAAATACGAGCGGAAAGACTGCAGAAGCAGATTCCACGGTTGAAGATCCGACCAAGCCGGGCGGAGCCGCGGAGGATAAACTGCAGGAGGCTGCAAAACAGCTTGATATGACACAGGAACAGATCGAGTCGCTGCAGGGTGCGATTTCACAGCTTGAGGAAGAGAAGATGAAGCTCTCGGAGGAGTTGGCGGAGAAGATTGAGGAAGCACTCGCAGAAAATATGATGACAGATCAGGTGGATGTGGACTTCAATGCGGATTATGTTACGCTGACATTAAACGGTGCGTTTCTGTTTGACTCGGGAAGAGCGGACATTAAGCCGGATGCTGTGCCGGTATTAAATAAGATTGGTGTGCTTCTCACAAAATATGCAGGCTCAGAGATTGAGATCGAGGGACACACGGATTCTGTTCCTTTGAATGGGGGCAGGTACGAGAACAATGATGTGCTCAGCAGTTACAGGGCACAGGCTGTCTTTGACTATTTGAAAGAAAATGCGTCACTTGACCCGGCGATTGTGAAGCATTCCGGCAGAGGGGAGTATATGCCGATTGCGGACAATGCAACGCCTGAGGGAAGAGCAAAAAACAGACGGGTTGAGATAAAAATATATAACGCATTGAGCGCTCGTTAATGAAAGGGGAAAATAAAATGAAACGAAATCTGTTGTCAATTATTATTCTGGCATTACTTGTTGTCAACATTGTACTGTCGGCGATTATGATGGTGAGTGTGTCAAGCGCCTCCAAAAAGACAGCGTCGCTGGTGGCTGATATTTCGGCGCTTGTCGGAATCGAGATCAATGGACTGCCGCAGTCAGATCTTACACCGACTGTATCGATGGCTGATACTGCTGTTCACAATGTTGAGGGCGAACTGACGATTCCTTTGAAGAAGGGTGAGGATGGTGCGGATCACTATGCAGTAGGCAGCGTGTCACTGTCGCTGGATACCAAGAATAAGGATTACAAGAATTATTCCGAGACAATGGCAGATATGGATGGAATCATCAAGGATATCGTGTTCGAAGTCATGGGTAATTATACAGTGGATGAGGCCAGAAGCAATTCTGAGTCGATCAAGGCGGAAATCCTTGCGAAACTTCAGGAACGTTTTGCTTCAACCTTTATCTATAGTGTGTCATACAATTTTCTGTACAATTAGTGGAACGACAATACAGGAATCAGCATAACAAAAAATAGGGGAATTGGAATGAATGGGATTATTATGAATATGTAGGGGGTGATTAACTACATGGGAGAGGTATTATCGCAAAGCGAAATAGACAGTTTGCTGGCAGCCTTGAGCTCCGGCGAACTTGATGTGGAGGATATGCAGGAGAAGGACGAGCGACAAGCCAAAAATTATGACTTTAGCCGGCCTGCTAAATTCTCAAAAGAGCATTTAAGAACTTTAAACATGATTTTTGATCATTATGGAAGACTGTTATCAACAAACCTCCCGGTATACCTTAGAAAAAATGTACAGGTGAGTGTTGCGAGTTCCGAGACCGTAACTTTTGCAGAGTTTTCCAATGCTCTATCCAATCCGGTATTGCTTACAGTCGTCAATTTTTCGCCGATGCCAGGCTCGATTATCATGGAGCTGACCAGTGGACTGGGATATGCGATTATAGATCGAATGTTGGGAGGCAGGGGTGAAGCCCTTGACAAGGCAAGAGACTTTACGGAAATAGAGATGAGCATCATCGAACGAATCATGGTTATCTGTATGCAGCTGCTCAGGGAACCGTGGAAAAACGTTGCGGAAGTGAATCCATATCTCGAAAGGATTGAGACGAATCCGCAGTTTGCTCAGATCATATCACCGAGCGATATGGTGGCGTTAGTGACCATGAATGTCAAGATTGGTGATGTGGAAGGTTTGATGAACGTGTGTCTTCCATTTTTTACGCTTGAAACTGTTATGGACCGCTTGAATACGAAGTTCTGGTATTCAAGCCTGCAGAAGATGGATGATGAAGATTATGAGCAGTTTATTGAATCGATGATACGCAGAGTGGATGTTCCTGTTAAGGCAGTTCTCGGAAAGAGTGTCATAACAGTGAATGATTTTGTTAATATACAGGTAGGCGATATCATACGGCTTGATTCTAAAGTGGATGATGAACTGGATGTGTATGTAGGGGATATTAAGAAGTTTAGTGCTGTGCCGGGCGCAAGCAAAGAGGCATATGCAGTAAGGGTAACATCAGTAGTGAGGGAGGAGGAATAGGACAATGGATGGCATGTTATCTCAGGATGAAATCAATGCATTGTTGAACGGTGTAGATTTGTCAGCAGATTCTGGAGCAGCAGATACGGCGACAGCTACAGCGGGTAATCCGGATGGGGATGATCTCACCGATATAGAAAAAGATGCGATAGGAGAGGTGGCCAATATCAGTATGGGGACCTCGGCCACGACACTTTTTTCTCTTGTTAATAAAAAAGTAAATATCACAACGCCTGTTGTGGAGATGTGCACGTGGCAGGATGTGCTGGATACCTATGAGAGACCCTGTGTATTTATTCAAATCAAATATACAGTCGGATTAAACGGTACGAATATTCTGGTATTAAAGGAACATGATGTAAAGGTTATCACAGACCTGATGATGGGTGGTGATGGTACGAATGTCGATGGAGAGCTCAGTGAGCTGCACTTGAGTGCAATTTCTGAGGCGATGAATCAGATGATGGGATCATCGTCGACATCACTTTCTTCTATGCTTGGCAAGACGATCGATATCAGCCCGCCAGAGTCAAGCCTTGTCGACCTTCATTCCAAGGCTCCCGGGGAGCTTTCACCGTTCCTCGAGGAGAGATTTGTTAAGGTTTCGTTCAGGCTGCAGATTGATGATCTGGTTGATTCTACCTTGATGCAGTTGTATCCGCTTGATTTTGCAAAGTCTGTTTATGAGACATTTATGGCACAGCAGATGGGTGGAGCAGCAGCTGAGCCGGCACCGAGTCCGGCACCAGCTCCCGCAGCGCCAAGTCCGGCTCCTGCACCAGCCCCGGCAATGCAGCCACAGGGCGGTATGGATATGGGAATGCAGCCACAGATGGGAATGCCACAGGGAGGATACGGAATGCAACCACAGATGGGAATGCCACAGATGGGAATGCCTATGGGCTACGGTATGCCAAATGTAAGCATACAGCCTGCACAGTTCCAGAATTTTGCACCGGGACAGGGTGAGATGGTAAGTGCAGAGAGCATCGGCCTGATTCGGGATGTTCCGTTGGAAGTAACAGTAGAGTTGGGAAGAACCAGCAAATCTATTTCAGATATTCTGGAGTTTGCCCCTGGTACTATTATAGAGCTCGATAAGATTGCCGGCGAACCGATTGACGTTCTTGTGAATGGCAAATTTGTCGCAAAAGGTGAGGTTGTTGTCATCGAGGAGAGCTTTGGTGTAAGAATTATGGAAATAATAAAATAAATTGAAATATATTATTTCAGATGGAAGTTTTTGATTATAGAAAGGACAGGATTGATTATGGGGAAGAGAATACTGATCGTAGACGATGCTGCATTCATGAGAATGATGATTAAGGATATACTGACGAAAAACGGATACGAGATCGCCGCTGAGGCTGAGAATGGAAAGATTGCAGTTGACAAGTACAAGGAGGCATCACCGGATCTGACACTTCTTGATATCACGATGCCCGAGATGGATGGCATTCAGGCGCTCAAGGCAATTAAGGCAATTGATCCGGGAGCAAATGTGATTATGTGTTCTGCTATGGGACAGCAGGCGATGGTTATTGAGGCGATTCAGTCCGGGGCGAAGGATTTTATCGTGAAGCCTTTCCAGGCAGAGCGCGTTCTGGAGGCCGTCAAGAAGGTTGTAGGCTAGAAAGTATGCTTTTATCATCGACATCAAAAAGGTTTGACTCCATTGGACAGTTGTTGACCGTGACATTGATATTTATATTTGTCTTGGCCCTTACATATTTTGCCACAAAGCTCACTGCAGGTCTTCAGAGAGGGAGACTTGCAGGTTCTAATGTGGAGATATTGGAGACCTATAAGATTGCGCCGACCAAATATATACAGGTTGTGAAGATCGGTAAGAAATATTTTTCTTATGTGGTTTGTAAGGATACGGTCACTTTGCTCGGTGAGATGACAGAGGATGATATCACGGTACCAGGCAGGGAAGAGACAGATCAGGCAGTCAATATCAATTTTAAGGAAATCTTTGACAAATTTAGAAAGCAGTAATTGTTCCGGGATTGAGAATGGCTGCGGCAGGTTGACAAACAATTATGTGAGGCATAGGGATAATTTGATATGAGGAATAGGAGCAAAGAATACAAGATCAGTCAGGAGCTTCGAAAAATCGCATATATGCTTTGCTTGGTGGTGATGATACTTCTGGCGGATATCGCTGTGGTTCATGCGACGACGGAGGATGATGGAGCTGCTGCAGAACAGATTTTGGACAACCGTCAGGAGGAAAATGAGAACCGGACGAACATTAATGAGCCTGGTTCCGCCCAGACTGGTGAAGAACTTCAGGAATTGAATATTGCCAATAATCTTACAATTACGTATGACAGTGGGAACGGGGAACTCAACGGAAATCTGAGAATATTGCTGTTATTGACAGCAATCGCTGTATTGCCGATTCTGTTGGTAACGATTACATCGTTCACAAGAATATTGATCGTACTGCATTTCACGAGACAGGCTTTAAATACACAGTCAGCGCCTCCCAATCAGGTGTTGATTGCTATTTCTTTGTTTCTCACGTTTTACATTATGCAGCCAGTGTTCGCCAGGGTCTATACAGAGGCCATTGTTCCGTATGATGCGGGAGAGATTGGATTTGAGGAAGCGATTCAGGTTGCGGCTGATCCTATGAGGCATTTTATGTTTGAGCAGACGCAGGTGAAGGACATTGATGCTTTCATGCAGATATCCAACACCGCATGGGACGGGGAGACGGAGGATCAGGTTCCGACGACAGTGTTGATTCCATCTTTTCTTGTCAGTGAACTTCGGACAGCCTTTATTATAGGATTTATGATTTATGTGCCATTTATCGTGATTGATATGGTAGTTGCATCAGTCCTGATGAGTATGGGTATGATGATGCTGCCGCCGACAACGATTTCCATGCCGTTCAAAATACTGCTGTTTGTGCTGGCAGATGGCTGGAATCTGGTAATCGTATATCTGGTACAGACCTTTTACTGATTAGGTGCAAGTGAGATTTGTTATATGAGAGAAGGGAGATGGAAATAAGATGACAACAGAAATGGTAACGGATGTCATGAAAGAAGGACTGTTTGTAGTACTCAAGACAGCGGCGCCTCCGTTGATTGTGTCATTGGTAATCGGTCTTGCTGTCAGTATTTTTCAGACAGTCACCTCAATTCAGGAGCAGACACTCACCTTTGTGCCTAAGATTGTAGGGATGTTTCTCTGTCTGATGCTTTTAGGGGACTGGATGTTAAATAATATGACTACTTACATGACAGATTTATGGCAGAATTTTTCTCTGTATATCAGATAGAGGAGGAGAGGGCTGCACGGTATGGTAAATTTATCTATTTCCATGTCTGAACTGGAATATTTTCTGTTTGTGTTTGTGCGGGTTGCAAGCTTTATCTTTGTGGCTCCGTTTTTTAGTACCAGGGGTGTGCCAAATAATGTCAAGATTGCGCTGAGCGTGTTTGTCGCTTATATTATGTACAATTTTGGACCAGAGCACATCTATCCGGAATATAATACCATACTTGGATTTGCCACGGTCGTGTTGAAGGAAGTGTCGGTGGGTCTGCTGATAGGATTGGCAGCTCAGATGTGTACTTCCATTGTTTTATTTGCGGGCAGAATCATAGATATGGAGGTGGGACTTTCCATGGCGAATGTGTTTGATCCCACCACAAATGAGCAGGCTTCCATTACAGGAGCCTTGATGCAGTACGGCGTGATGCTGATTCTGTATACGACGGGACTGCACCGGTATCTGCTCAAGGCATTGATGGAGACTTTTATACTGATTCCGGTCAGCGGTGTGCATATCAATACAAACAGACTGTTGGAGTCGCTCATCGCATTTTTGAGCGATTATATTGTGATTGGATTTCGGGTATGTCTGCCAGTATTTGCCAGCATTACACTGATGAATATTGTTCTGGGTCTGCTGGCCAAGCTTGCACCGCAGATGAACATGTTTTCTGTCGGTATTCAGCTCAAGCTCCTGGCGGGATTATGTGTGATCATGGTAACAATTACGCTGCTTCCTGATGTCTGCAATTTTATCACAACACAGATGCAGCAGATGATTGTCTCAATGGTGGAGGGCATGATGTGATTTTAGAATATAATCTGCAGTTTTTCGCCCAGGAAGGACCGGGCGGAGAGAAAACAGAGGAGCCTACAGCCAAGAAAAAGTCTGACACCCGTAAGGATGGCAAGGTTCCGAAAAGCAAAGAGCTGTCAAGCGGCGTGGAGTTGATTGCACTCTTTTTAATATTGAAGTTCTGGGTCGGTCATATGGGCGAGAATTTCATGAAGCTTTTCAGCAAAATATATGAGAAGATGCCGGCGTATACGACATACTGGAATGGGCGCATTGTAAAAGAAGACTACAGAATTCTGTTTAACAGCGTGTATCTGGAACTGTTAAAGCAGCTGCTGCCCTTTTTCGTTGTCGGAATTGTGATTGCTGTCGGCATCAATATGCTGCAGTTTAAGTTTCAGATTTCAACAAAGCCCCTGAAGCCCAAATTCAGCAAACTGAATCCGATATCAGGCGTGAAAAGGTTGTTTTCTAAGGAAAAAATTATCGAACTTTTGAAGTCGATTGCGAAGGTTGTTCTGATTATGGCAATCGTGTACTCGACAGTGAAAGATGACTGGGTATATCTGGTTCAGTTCTATGGTATGCCTCTGAATCAGGCAATTGAGTTGATCGGCAATATCGTGATCAATATGGGACTTAAGATTTCCCTTGTGTTTATGATTGTGGCGTTTGCGGATTTATTTTATCAGCGCCGCAAGTTTAACAACGATATCAAGATGACCAAACAGGAGGTCAAGGACGAGTACAAGAATGCAGAGGGAGATCCGCAGATTAAGGGAAAAATTCGTGCCAAGATGCGTGAGGCGTCACAGAGACGTATGATGCAGGATGTGCCAAAGGCGGACGTAGTCATCACGAATCCAACGCATTACGCAGTGGCAATCCGGTATGATGCCGCGACTGGTTCTGCGCCGGTGGTTCTCGCAAAAGGTGCTGATTATGTGGCGCAGAAGATCAAGGAGATTGCGCGGGAGAATAAGGTAGAGATTGTGGAGAACAAGCCGCTTGCCCGTATGCTGTATGCCAACGTGGATATCGGTCAGGAAGTGCCGCCGGAATTGTATCAGGCAGTGGCTGAGGTCCTTGCGATGGTATATAAGATGCAGGGAAAAATATAACGAAAATGAATATGGAACGAGTTGACATAATGTATTGGAAAGAATGCGGAAGAAATTGTATTATGTTAACAAAAAAGAACTCTGTGGGCAGGAAATTGCTGGGAAAATTCAGACAATCCTAGTAAAAAAGCACAGAGTTTTTTGTTTTAAATTGTGTAAAAATTATAAAAAATTAAAAAAATCGAAAAACTTACAAATTATTATATACAAATTATGTAAATTGTGCGATAATATGAATGAGGAATCTTAAAGAAATAACGTGATGGGATATCATGTTATTTCTTTAAGATTCCTAAGAAAAACAACAGGGGATTATTTATTAAAGGAGTTAAGGGGGAGTCAGAGACATGAAGATGAGGAAAGCGGACATAGGAGTAGCTCTTTATTTACTTGGCGCTATCATCATGTTGATTGTACCGATTAGTAGTACCATGCTGGATGTGCTGCTTGCGATCAATATTTCGCTTGCTTTTACAATCCTGTTTACGACAATGTTCGCCAAAGAGGTTCTGGATTTGTCATTTTATCCAACCATTTTGCTGTTCACAACGATCTTCCGAATCGCTCTGAACGTATCGTCAACCCGTCTGATTCTGAAGACGGGTAATCCGGGAAACGTCGTGGCGACTTTCGGTGATTTCGTTGGCGGCGGTGATCTTGTCATCGGCGTTGTGGTATTTATTATCCTGATTATCGTACAGTTTGTCGTGATCAACAAGGGTTCTGAGCGTGTTGCCGAGGTTACGGCGAGATTTACACTGGACGCTATGCCAGGTAAACAGATGGCGATTGACGCGGACCTGAATACAGGTGCCATCACAGATGCGGAGGCAAAGGTGCAGAGGGAGAAGCTTCAGCAGGAGGCGAGTTTCTTTGGTTCCATGGATGGTGCTGTTAAGTATGTAAAGGGAGATGCGACAGCAGGGCTGATTATTACGTTCGTCAATATTGTTGGCGGCATTATTATGGGTGTGGTACGGCAGGGCATGGATATCGGCGGTGCCATAGATAAATATACAATCCTGACAATAGGTGACGGTCTGGTAAGCCAGATTCCTTCACTTCTTATTTCGTTGTCAACAGGTATTCTTGTCACAAAGGGTTCCAAGGAGGCAGATTTTGGTACTGTGCTTGTCAACCAGCTTTTTGGAATACCAAAGGTATTGTACATGGTAGGCGCAGTGCTTGCGTTTTTGGGATTGGTGACACCACTGAATCCTTTGATTTTCGTTATTCTGGGAGTTATCTTTATCGTGTGCGGACGCATGATTGCCACCACGATTGAGACGGCAGGCATTGAGGCAGAGACGGATATGGAGGAGGATACGGCCGATGAGATCCGCAGGCCGGAAAATGTCAATTCGCTGCTGCAGGTGGATCCGATTGAACTGGAGTTTGGCTATGGTATCATACCGCTTGCCGATGTCAACCAGGGCGGTGATCTTCTTGACCGCGTTGTTATGATCCGCAGGCAGATCGCTCTGGAACTTGGTACAGTGGTGCCGATTATCCGTCTGCGAGACAATATTCAGTTGAATCCAAATCAGTATATTATTAAGATAAAAGGAATCCAGGTCAGTGAGGGTGAGATCTTATTTGATCACTATATGGCGATGAATCCGGGGTTTGTGGAGGAGGAGATCTCTGGTATTCCTACCTTTGAGCCTTCATTCCATCTGCCGGCAATATGGATCACGGAGAACCAGAGGGAGCGTGCGGAGAGCGTGGGCTATACAGTAGTAGATCCGCCGTCGATCATTGCAACTCATCTGACAGAGATTATCAGACAGTATCTTGCAGATCTGCTTACGAGACAGGATGTGCAGAATCTTATCAACAATGTCAAGGAGACCAACCCTTCCCTGGTGGAGGAGCTTGTTCCAAAGCTTTTGGGGCTTGGCGATATCCAGAAGGTATTGCAGAATCTCCTGAAAGAGGGCATTTCCGTGCGGGATCTTGTCACAATTTTTGAGACGCTCGCTGATCACGCGGCGTCCACGAGGGATACAGATATTTTGACAGAGTATGTGAGGCAGAGCTTGAAGCGTGCGATATCCAATAAATATTTCCCGATAAATGAGACGACAAGCGTAGTTACACTGGATCCGGGATTGGAGCAGGAGATCATGGGAAGCGTGAAACAGACAGAACAGGGAGCTTATCTGACACTGGACCCGGAGAAGACAAAGACGATTATGGCTTCTGTGGAATCAGAGGTAGGGAAGCTTGAGAAACTTGGCAAGAATCCGATTGTGATAACCTCGCCGATTGTCAGAATGTATTTTAAGAGACTGACAGAGGATTATTATAAGGATTTGGTAGTGGTATCTTATAATGAAATCGATTCAAATGTTGAATTGCAATCAGTAGGAATGGTGACAGCATGATAATAAAGAAATTTCAGGGAAAAACGAAAGAAGAAGCGCTCGAGAGTGCGAGGAAGGAGCTCGGAGAGGGCATTGTCGAGATGAATGTCAAGGCGATTAAGGCGAAGGGGATTCTGAGTCTCTTTAAGGGGACACGGTTTGAGGTGACGGTCGCCAAGGAAGAGGAGAATGAAAAGTATAGTGCAGTTTCGCCAAGCGAAATTCAAAAGGACGGTGTGGCTGTCAGTTTAAGTCAGGGAGCGGCAGGAAATGGTACTTCCGGTAAAATTATTCCGATGAAACAGTCGGA
>CAMWTP010000090.1 GCA_947177165.1 uncultured Lachnospiraceae bacterium | reverse complement strand
TAGGCTGCTTTAGCAGCACACCGAACCTACCGGCTTTAGCCGGTAGTGGTTCAGTAGGGAATGGTGGGAAAATGGTGCAACCGCGACACTTATTACGCGTCCGAGGAGGTTTGGAAAGACGCTTAATATGAGTATGATTGAGTGCTTTTTTTCAAATAAATATGCAGGCCGGTGGGATTTGTTTGAAGGGCTGTCCATTTGGCGTGAAGAAAAATACAGAGAACTTCAAGGTACCTATCCAGTGATATTTCTGAGTTTTGCAGGTGTGAAAACTGGGAAAATTGAAGAGATGAAGTCCGTAGTCAAGCAATTAATTACAGAGATATATGATCAGTACAGGAACATTATGAAATCAGATCAGTTTGGTGACAAGGACAGAATGGCTTTTCAGTCTGTAAACAAGGAAATGGATGATGCCACAGCATATATGGCTATTAGAAGCCTTTGCAATTATCTTCAAAAATATTATGACAAAAAGGTTATTATTCTTCTGGATGAGTATGATACACCTATGCATGAGGCGTGGATTGCCGGGACTTGGGATCACGCAGCAGCATTTTTCAGAAATTTTTTTAATAACACATTCAAGTCAAATCCTCAGCTGCATAAAGGCATGATTACAGGTATCACAAGAATTTCAAAAGAGAGCATATTTTCAGATTCAAATAACCTGGATGTTGTTACGATAACTTCTGATAAGTATGCAGCAGCTTTTGGCTTTACGGAGGAGGAAGTATTTCAGGCGCTTGATGAAGCAGGTTTGGTAAAAGAGAAGCAAGGCGTAAAAGAGTGGTATGATGGTTTTACGTTTGGTTCTCATACAGATATTTACAATCCATGGTCGATCGCGTCGTTTATTGACGGAAAGGGAAAATATAAAGCTTACTGGACCAATACGAGTGGAAACGGGTTTATCAATTCATTGGTGCAGCGGGGAGATGCCGATGTCAAACAGACAATGGAGGAACTTTTGCAGGGAAGAAGCTTCAAGGCAGAGATTGACGAACAGATCGTGTTTAACCAGCTTGAGGATGACAGCAATGCCATCTGGAGTCTGTTGATGGCAACGGGGTATTTGAAAGTGTTAAAGACGGAGCCAGAGGAGTGCGAAAATGGGTTCATGGCAGAGGATGATATCTGGTACACACTTGCACTCACAAATTATGAGGTGCAGCAGATGTTTCGCAAGATGGTGAAGGGATGGTTCACGGGCAGTGTCAGGATTCCATATAATCATTTCATTAAGGCACTTCTTACAGACGATGTGGATTCAATGAATGAGTTTATGAATCGAATCGCACTGCATAGCTTTTCCAGCTTTGACATAGCGCAGGGGGTGGCTGATGACGATGCACCCGAGCGTTTTTATCATGGCTTTGTGCTGGGGTTGATGGTGGATCTTTCCGACAGGTATGTGATCACCTCAAACCGGGAGAGCGGTTTTGGACGGTATGACATAATGATGAAGCCTGTGGACAGAGCGTGTGATTGTGCATATATCATAGAGTTCAAAGTATATAAATCATATAAGGAGAATACACTGGAAGATACCCTTGCAAATGCTCATGCCCAGATTGAAGAAAAGCAGTATGAGGCAGAACTTATTTCAGAGGGGTATGCATCAGAGCGCATTAGAAAATATGGGTTTGCTTTTCAGGGAAAGAAATGTTTGATCGGATGATCATGACTGACGAGTTGTTAAGACATACTAAATGATATGTGTGTTCATACCGTTCCACAAGACAGGATTTTTTGATAATTCACCACAGCCAAAACTACCCATGAAATAAAAAACAGACATAGCAGTACCTCACAATACCGCCATATCCATGAAAGTTATTTTGCCACATAAGGCGGCTTTGATTGTTATTTCAAAACCGCCGTAAAGGTTTATTAAGACATAAAAATAGTATTGTTGAACGACGGCTTTTTTCTTTTGCCGTCGTCCGGCAGATTGTTAAAAATATTTTATGTAACCGTATTTAATCCCTTTATTGCATAAAATTAATGAATAGAGAAAGGATAACAATACCACATATAAGCACTATCCAAAAGCTGCTGATAACAGTTGACACAATATTTATCATGCTTCGGCTATCGCGGCTTTTAACGCATATGATAGAAAGTACCAGCCCCCAAAAAACGGAGAGGATATTTACTACCGCCCAAATGGAACGTATATTGTCAGCCAACACCATATTAAATAATATGGGAACAAATGTTGCCAAAGGCAAAATGCTGACAATCAATGCTGCTACACTTAATTTCTGAAATCTTTTATTTTCCATAATTTACCTCATTTCTTTTTTTCCAAAACGTATTACTGCCATTATAAGTACCAATACAAAAATCAGAATTGCACATGGTAAAAACGGGAACAGGTTAAAACCAGTGCTAACGCCCTTTGCCGTGAAATCATGTAGGGAGCAGGAAACCAAATAACCGCTATAACAATAAGGATAAATGATCCAAAGTGGTGTATTTGCTATTAATACGCCGGGGATAACAAGAAGCAGATTTAAGCCGACGGACAGCAATGGTTTTTCAAATAGTACCGTAATCGCCCACATTGTTGCTACACTGGGGAGCATGGTAAGGAATAAACCAACGCACCACTTCAACAAATACATTATCGGTAGCGCTTCTGTAATTCCTGTATTGTTTGCTGCAATCAATCCTGTTATCACAAAGACAACAAGAAAAACAACCATTTCCATAAGCAAATAAAAAAGAAGTACACAAAATTTTGCTGCTGAAAGGACATAGCGGCTAACAGGCATGGCTAACATTTTCAAAATTCCGTTGTTCCCCGTTTCCCGTCCCGCAATCATCACACATACAACAATCATGCTGAACGGAAGCAAATAATAGGCATAAACTAATGCGCTCTGAATGAACATAGCCGCCCATGCGTTTGTATATTCTGGCGAAAAATAATTTTGCAGGTTTGCCACGCCGGAAGCCACAACTAACAGCGGAGCTATGAAAATCAGAGGTATCATTTTACCTCGTTTTACTTTTATAAACTCGATTTTAAGTAGTTCTAAAAAGCTCATATCGTACACCTCCTATTCGTAGCGCAGATTTTTAGCAGCCCATAATCCGGCAAAAAGGAAAATAGCTGTTTCAACCAGTGAGAAAATTACAACGATAATATCCGGCTGTGCGCTCATTGCAACAGCAGGTTTTAGCATAACCACAAAGGGGTGTACGCAAAGAAAAGTGTTATTCGACGCAGCCAATGCCATACCACTTAAAAATCCTGCAACACCGATACCAAGAGGCACCCACATATTTTCAAAGCGGGAAGATACGAAAATCATAAAAGATAATACAGGCATTGACGTTATAAATGAATACCCGGCAAAAGATAGCAGCGTTCCAAACTCAAATGCGCCTTGTGGTAAATCTGTCAGACCAATTTTTGTAAGTGCCAAGTTCTGAAAAGCTATTACAATCAAGAGCATTATAGTTAAAATCAAAAATTTGCAAAAGTACATAACTGGAACGCTCATAGGGAGCATATACATTTTTTTAACGGCACTTCCCTTAAACTCCATATTGTAAATAATACAGGCGGCGACTATGATGCCGAACATATTCAGAACCATAACCATACCATACAACTGCGTGAGCAGCACGTCCATAGGAGCTAATGGCAGATTTAAAAGTGTGTCTTTCCGCACAATGAAATTAACAAAGGCGTATGCTGCCCCCAAAATGCCCACTGCAAGCATTAACGGAATAACACTTGTACGTTTCTCCTTTCTAAGCTCAATTGCAAATATCTTCATAGTTTTGCCCTCTGCTTTCTGCTTGCATTGTCTTTATCAACCATGGACAGGAACATATCTTCTAAATTAGCCACGCTAATTTTATTATCCGCAGCAAATCCAGACTGTAATGCGTTCTGCCGTAATTCGTCCAAGCTGCCCTCAAACAGCAGGCGGCCATGATTGAGTATTCCTATGTCGTCTGCCATTAGTTCAATTTCAGACAGCATATGCGAAGAAATAAGAACCGTGCAATCGTAAAGATCGGGCAGCGATTTAATCAAATTTCGGATTTCATGTATGCCGGATGGGTCAAGTCCATTTGTAGGCTCGTCTAAAATCAAAATAGGCGGTCTGCCCAACAAGGCTCCGGCAAGTCCTAACCGTTGCTTCATTCCCAATGAGTATTTTTTTGCAAGCCGCCCGCCAAATTCGGAAAGTCCGACAAGCTCCAATGCGTCCGCAACAGAACTTTTGGGAAGTCCCAAAATGCGGCGGATAATGTCAAGGTTTTCTTTGCCTGTCAAATTTGCATAAAAAGAGGGCGATTCGATAAAGGAACCTACTTCTTTCAAAATGGAAAGGCGGTCATTTGGAAATTGCTTTCCGTCGATTGTGAAACTGCCTTTTGTGGGTGCGGTCAATCCTAAGAGCATTTTCATAGTAGTGGATTTTCCTGCACCATTCGGACCAAGAAAGCCGTAAATGCTGCCTTTCCGAATATTCAGTGAAACGTTATTGACAGCGACAAAAGATTTGTATTTTTTTGTCAACTGTTCTGTTGTGATAATGTAGTCCATATAAACATCTCCTTTCATTGCTTACATGATACCAGTACAACCTTGTGATAACATTCTCTTTACCTTACATCTACCTTACATTTTCAGAAATTTCACAAAAATTCACAATTTATATGGTATGATATAGCGGAGAAAGGAGATTGGACTATGAACGAAGATTATCTGCTGAATAAACGTATACTGCTTGTTGATGATGAGCAGGAGCTTTTAGATATGGTTTTGTCTATTTTGATTGAATACGGATTCCAATATGTCAAAACTGCAAAAAGTGTAAAAGAAGCTATGGAAGAAGCTGAAAAGTCCCGCCCGGAATTAGCAATACTCGACGTAATGCTTCCAGACGGGAGCGGGTTTGATTTAATGGAACAGTTAAAGAAAGGCGGCGAATACCCTATTCTTTTTCTTACTGCTTGTGGTGAAGATGATGATAAATTCAAAGGCTTTGGTTTAGGGGCTGATGATTATATCATAAAACCTTTTTTGCCAAAAGAGCTTTTGTTTCGTGTCATGGCAATTTTGCGAAGAAGCTACAAAGACGATAATCCCATTGTATACTTACATGATAGTCAGATTGATTTTTCGCGTGCTGAGGTCATAAAAAATGAAGAACATATCCCATTGACGGCAAAAGAGCACGATTTGCTGTCTGCCTTATATCGCAATGCAGGGCGTATTGTGACGATTGACACATTGTGTGAAGCAGCATGGGGAAACAATCCTTTTGGATATGAAAATTCCTTAATGGCGCATATACGCCGTATCAGAGAAAAAATAGAACAAAATCCTTCGCAGCCCGTTTCGTTGGTTACAGTCAAGGGATTAGGTTATAAGTTAATTGTAGAAGGGAAATAGCATGAAAAGTATTCCAAAACTAATACGCCGCTTTGTCGGAATAATGACGTTAAGTATAATACTCTTTGTTATTCTGAATGTTGCTTTTTTTGCGATAGTCTTTGTAAGAAATACGTCAACATTTTCTCCGTGGGATATGGCGGATAATGCAGCCGCCGCATTGCAATTAACAGATGACGGCTATTTCATATCTGATGATGTAATGGTTGAACTAAAAGAACAAAATGCCTGGGCTATCCTTATTAACAATGATACACGGCAGGTTGTATGGCAGACAGATAATCTGCCTGACAATGTCCCTATGCAATACACATTATCAGATATAGCAGAGCTAACGCGCGGCTATGTAAACGGATACCCCACTTTTACGGGAAAAGCCCAAAATGGATTATTGGTATTAGGCTACTCAAAAGATAGATTTTGGAAGCATACAAGGGCAAGCTGGGACTATAATTTTATTGCAAATTTACCCAAGAACACAATAATTATTTTGGCGATCAATACTGTCTTAATTTTTCTCATATACGTTGCTGCCAATTCAAAATTGTTACGTTCCATTAGACCAATAACGAATGGAATACAGGATTTGTCAAGCGGTAGCCCTGTTTGCATTAAAGAGAATGGCGTGCTTTCTGAATTAGCGGAAAAAATTAATAAAACATCTGAAATATTACAAAAGCAGGCGGAACAGTTACGAAAAAAAGAAACTGCAAGAGCAAACTGGATAGCGGGTGTTTCCCATGATGTCAGAACGCCGTTGTCAATGATTATGGGCTATGCCGGACAGTTGGAAAATTCAAAAAATCTGTCAGAGGTTGAGCGTAAAAAAGCCGCTGTCATTGTTAAGCAAAGTAATCGAATGAAAGACTTGATTAACGACCTCAACCTTGCTTCTAAACTTGAATATGATATGCAACCGCTAACAATGAAACAGGAAAATGCAATATCTATTATTCGGCAGGTTATTGTGGATTTTATGAACATGAATATTGATGATAAATTTCCAATCGAATGGAAAACCGCTGATATTCTGTCTGCTTGTTATATTAACGCCGATAAGGATTTACTGAAACGTGCAATATCAAACCTTATCCAGAACAGCATAAACCACAATGAAAACGGGTGTGTAATCTATGCGTCCGTTGATGATGATAACAATGCTTGTAAGATTTGCATTGAAGATAGCGGCATAGGAGCTTCCGACGAACAGATTGACAGGCTAAACAATACGCCACATTATATGGTCTGTGACACGAATACTACCGAACAGCGACACGGTTTAGGGTTGCTTATTGTGAAACAGATCATAAAAGGGCATAATGGGGAAATCATAATAGACCATAGCGAGTACGGTGGATTTAAAGTCGTACTAACCATACCGAAATAAATTTATCTTGAACCTGTGCGGTGTTGTAGGTAGTGAGAGGACTTATCAGAGGGTAGCGTCAACTGCGTTGACGCTGGATCCATTCCCAACAAGCAAAATCTGTCCGGCAAGCCATAACGCGGACGGGCAGATTTATGGAAAAGGTGGACGGGAAACGGGTACAGAAAGTGGAGACAGTATAGCCCTTGTAATCGGGGCTATACCGCCTAATCTGAAATTACTTCCCTTTAACCGTAAACATTTATGTTTTCTGGGATTGAGGGCAGTTACTTAAATTCATAATTTCGGCGAAGCGCTCCGCATCGCGCAGGAGAATCTCGACTCGCGCAACTTCTATGCGTTTAACCCGGAATTTGACATGTAACTGCTAAATTCGTCAAAGAAAAGCTCCTATGTAATATGCAGCCAATAAAACGGCCACGCACAAAATAGGAGTTTTTCTTTGTTAAAAATCTGTAAAATAGATTGGTAATAATATGATTATATGGTAAAATGTTTCTTGCCTGATGCAAAAAATAAAATCTTTGATAAAGGAGAAGAAAAGAATGGAAAAGGTTACAGAAGATATTAAAAATATTGGAGTCAATGACAGGGAACTCACACTTTTTGAGGGACAGTATGAAGTGAAGAAGGGCATGGCATACAACTCTTATGTTATATTGGACGAGCAGGTTGTCGTGATGGACACTGTTGATCCCCGTGCCACAGCTGAGTGGCTGAAAAATCTGGAGGAAGCGCTGGGAACAAGAAAAGTGGACTATCTGGTCATTCAGCATATGGAGCCGGACCATGGCGGCAGCATCATGCAGCTGGTTGAGCGTTTCCCGGATATGAAGCTTGTCGGAAATGCAAAGACATTTCAGATGCTGCAGCAGTTTTTTGATTTTAATCCCGAAGAGAGAGCAGTCACTGTGAAAGAGGGAGATACGCTTTCGGTCGGAAAGCATACACTGCAGTTTTTCATGGCACCGATGGTTCACTGGCCGGAGGTTATGGTTACTTATGAACAGTCAGAAAATATTTTTTTTAGTGCCGATGGTTTTGGAAAGTTTGGGACACGCGATGCGGACGAGGATTGGGCAGACGAGGCCAGAAGATATTATATTAATATCTGCGGAAAGTATGGGATGCAGGTACAGGCATTGCTGAAAAAGGCAGCCACGCTGGAAATCAATACCATTTGTCCATTGCATGGACCAGTATTGTCTGAGAATCTGGAATACTATATCAATAAATATCAGATATGGAGCAGCTATGAACCGGAGGACGAAGGCGTGTTGATTGCCTGTGCATCCATTCATGGACATACTATGAAGGCTGCAGAGAGAATGAAAGAAATATTGGAACAAAAAGGTGCAAAGAAGGTTGTCATTGCAGATCTGACGAGAGATGACATTCATGAAGCGGTTAGTGATGCATTCCGCTACAGCCATCTGGTACTTGCGGCAGCGTCTTATGATGCCGGTGTATTCCTGCCTATGGAGGATTTCTTAAACAGGCTGAAAGCGAAGAATTATCAGAAGCGCACAGTCGGAATCATAGAAAACGGTTCCTGGGCACCGACAGCGGCAAGGAGTATCAAAACAATGCTGGAAGGGGCAAAAGCGCTTACATTTGCAGAGCCTGTCGTGACTGTCAGATCAGCTCTGAAGGCAGAAAATATCCCTCAGCTCGAGGCACTTGCCAATGCGTTGCTGAACGCACAATAGAAAACGTTCAAAAGTCCAATTGTTCCAATGATAAAGTGGTGCCTACTCTCTGTAGGTCACCACTCTGTCACCTTCCAGTATTCTTGTCTTTCCGTCTGGAATCAAAGATTCTTCCCCACGCATAATCATTGCAATCAGCTCATCCGACGCCAGCTTTAAGTCTGCGATCGTCCGGTTGCACCAGGGGTGATACCGGTCAATAAAGATCTCATCAAGCAGTTCATTGCCGCTGGGATTGTAGGCTGGGGCACTTAAGATAATGCTGTCTCCGGCCAAAATCAGGGTATTTCCTTTTGTGATGATCGTCTCATGGTTGCGCTTGATCATAAGGGCAAGGGAACCCGTGGGAAAATTCACTTCCTTGACCAGTTTGTTTTCCCAGTTGTGTCCCTTTGGTATGTACATGCGAATCAGGGTGATGGAAGAGTCCTCCTGATAATCGTTGAAAGTCTTACGCACGTCAGCCTCCTCATCGAGCATATCCAGTTTCTCGGCTACTCTTGGCAGCAGCGTACCCTGTATCGCGACAGAGAACAGCGACACCATAAACACAATGTGAAACAGATTGTGGGGCATGACCACACCGCCGGCGACTGCCACAATCGCAAAAACAGAGGAGGAAGCCCCCCGAAGTCCCGCCCACGATACAAGAAGACACTGTTTTGTAGAGCATCGGAACGGCTTTAACAGCAAAAATACTGCGGCTGGTCTGGCAATCAGCGTGAGGATAACAGTAATGACAATTGCTGTAAAAATGCCGTTTGACATTTCGTGTGGAATTGTCAAAAGTCCCAGAAGGAAGAAAATCAATATCTGTGCAAGCGAGGTGACACCGTCAAAAAACGGAATCAGAGTCGCTTTATTTTTGATGGGGCTGTTACCGATAATAACGCCCATAATGTACACGCTCAGATATGCATTTCCGTTTAAAAGCTCTGAAAGGCCATAACAGATCAGAACCATTGCAATCATAAAGATTGTGTCCAGACCATCGGAGACAAGATCTGTCTTGGTCATGAGACGGATTGTCAGCACGGAAAGCGCAATACCAGTCAATGAACCGACGACCAGCTGCAGGAAGATCCGCAGTATGATATGCTCCGACTCCCCGGAAAAAATGATTCCCAGTGCGATAAAGGTAAGCATGTAGGCCATCGGATCATTACTTCCGCTTTCCAGCTCCAGAAGGGAAGCAGTACCGTCTTTGAGATTCAGCTTTTTCTGGCGCAGGATAGCGAACACGCTTGCGGCATCGGTAGATCCCAGAACCGCGCCGACCAGAAAACTTTCCGGCCATGTATATCCCAGGATCAGTCTGACAAACAGGGCAGTGACAACTGCGGTGACAGCTACGCCGAGCGTTGAGAGGAGGACAGACCGCACTGCGACATCCTTTGCAAGCGACCATTTCAGGTTGAAACCGCCGTAAAACATGATGAACAGCAGTGCGATGGAGCAGATATTTTCAGCAAGCTTATAGTCGTTGAATGGTATTTTGAAAATTCCATCACTTCCAAACAGCATACCGATAAACATAAACAAAATCAATGCCGGCATGCCAAACTTTCCAGAAAACTTTTCCGCCATTACACAGAGCAGTATCACGGCAGCCACAAGCAGTAAGACAGCAGTCATAAATCCATCCCCTTTTCTTTTCTACAGTCTCTATATATAATACTAACTTTTTCCAGCGGAATATGCAAGCCTCGATTTTCTTAATCGTACAAGGAAGCGTGATATTTCATTTTACGGTATACTTTATAGAAAAGCACAGCAAAAAGCGACACGACAATATAAAGCGTTGAGAGTGCGCCGGTAGCGCCGCCGATAAAAATTAAAATCCACATCAATATATTCATGATAAATCCTCCATAATCTGTTATTCATTTTTATTGTTTTGTTCTACAATTGATTGTTCGCTGACATTGGCGCGGGAGGAGCCTCCGACCTCATAAATGCAGGTTACAATACCCGCACCGACAGCGATGAGAACCATAATGCCAAATATGATATTTTCCATGATAAAAACCTCCATCGCTTCTTTATTGCGCGATTCTATTTTTCAGTAACTTAGAGCGTGTTTGAAAAATCATTCCTACCATCTGCACGTCCCACTTTGCGTGATATTTGCACCAAATTCAGGTTACATAGCCCGCTATGCGCCCTTCATTTGGCACAAATCTCCCACAAATTGTGACGCACATCTGGCAGAAAGCATTTTTCAAACACGCTCTAGAATATTGACAGCAAAACAGAGGCACGCAAAAAAGACGCTTTCACATTTTCATAATTATAAGAGCGTTTCCAGTCGTTCAAATTTTTAGTTTAAGAAATATGGGATTTTTTACCATCATTATGGTGAATGTATTCCAGAGTTCTTCTGTTGTACAGATTGCCATATCCATCCATACACAGGTTAGAATTTCGGAAAGAGAGAGATAACAGATACGCACCGATTATAAGCAGGGCGAAGATCATACACTGACTGATTCTTAAGGCGATAGAAGTACGGGCTGATTGTCTTGCGGGTACAAAGTCCTCAATCAGACTCAAAGAGCCTTTTCCGAGATAAATGTGTGTGTCAGCTATGTGATCTGCAGCCTGTAGACTAGCGGCGTAGGGCTCATCAAAAACACGGGAAAAAGAGGAATCATTGTGAATGTCTTCACAGTAGATTCCCAGCACAAGCATGGATACCATTAAAAGAACGCAAAGTAGTCTGCTATGTACGATTTTTCTCATAGGTGTCTTCCTTTCGGCAGATTGCCGCCAAATTGACAAAAGCGTCAGCTTTTTCCTTTTTGTCAATTTGTGTGCAAATATGTTGCTGTTTACGCCTTCAATGCATAAAATTATGTTAAAATCAAGCGGGGCGTGAACAATGACAATATACCACAAATAAAAAGGAGATTCAAGTAAAATCTTATTGTTTGGACAAATTATCTATGGTAAAATATAGATACGAAAAAAAACGAAAATAAAAGAAAGAGAAACAGGAGGGACTGCATGAGATTTGAATTTGACACAAAAAACTGGACAACGATAACAGAGGGGGAGAAAGACTGTTATCTGCTCGCAAATGGGCTGGGCGGGTACAGCAGTCTGTCAGTCATAGGCGCAGCGGCAAGGGGAGACCAGGCGCTTCTGATGTCTGCCAAAAAAGCGCCGAATGTCAGAATGCATCTTGTGACCAATGTTTTGGAAAAGCTGGTCATTGACGGGCAGGAGCACATCTTAACATCACAGCGCATGAAATCAGGGGCAGACTATGAGGGATTTCGCTATCTTAAAAAGTTTGTGTACGATGATCTTGACAAAGATGCGCCGGCATGGACATTTCAGGCAGGCAATGTGACGCTCACAAAGCACTTGCTGATGGTACATGACGAGAATACAGTGGCCGTAAAATATGAGATAGACAATCCAACCGGTCAAAATGTGGTATTCGAAATAATACCGCTGTTACGTTTTACTTCGAAAAAAGAAGACTTTGATGTCTCACAGAAAATAGAGCAATATAAAATAGAGGCATGTGGCACAGACATAAAAACGGGGCTGACAGATAAGTCATACTGTATCGCAGGCGGAGATATCCGGCTGTATCTCACAACAAATGCCGATCTGCATGCGCAGCAGCCCCGTCTCTTCGGAGAGATGTATTTCTCGCAGGATGAGCGCGACGGGCGTGTTGCATATGGAAATGCGTTTTGTAATTGTATGATTCAGAAACAGACGCATGACACAAAAAGTGACACGTATGTCATTTTAAGTACAGAAAAACATTCGGATGCTGCTGCTGCGACGCTTTATGAGCGATTTGTACAAGAAAACACAGAGCGAAAGGAACAGCTTCTTGGCAGTGCGGATTTAACCTCAGAGCTTGGACGACAGCTTGTGCTGAGCGCAGATGCGTATGTTGTGAGACGGGAATCGACAAACGGCAAAAGCATTATAGCAGGTTATCCGTTTTTTGAGGACTGGGGACGTGACACGATGATATCCCTTGCCGGGGCAACGATGGTAACGGGCCGTTTTGAGGAATGTAAGAGCATATTGAGGACGTTTGCAAAATATGTGAAAAACGGGCTTCTTCCGAATCTGTTTCCGGAGGGGGGCGAGAATCCGATGTACAATTCGGCCGACGCGCCGCTGCTTTTTGTGAATGCAGTGTATGAATATATGGAGTACTCCAAAGATACTGCATTTGCAGAGGAGATACTGCCTGTGTTGGAGCAGATTATCAGCGCATATCAAAACGGAACGGATTTTCATATCAAAATGGACAGTGACGGTCTGATTATGGCAGGCGCTGGTCTGGAACAGCTTACATGGATGGATGTGCGCGTGGGCGATTTCCTGCCGACTCCTAGACATGGCAAACCAGTGGAGATCAACGCATACTGGTACAGCGCGCTGATGATTATGCATCAGCTGACACAACAGACAAAGTATCAGCAGCTGGCAGAGCAGGTTCAGGCGTCCTTTCTGGAGAAATTCTGGAATGAGAAGGAACAGTGCCTGAAGGATGTATTGTCAGGCGGAGCGGACGAAAATCAGATACGCTGCAACCAGATCTGGGCATTGACGATGCCGTTTACCATGCTGCCTGTTGAAAAAGAAGCCCTCATTATTAAAAAAGTGAAAGACGAGCTGTACACGACAGTCGGTCTGCGCACCCTGGCAAAAGACGATCCTGATTTTCACAGCGTCTATATCGGACCGATGGAGGAGCGCGACAGGGCGTATCATCAGGGAACAGTATGGGCATTTCCGCTGGGGGCGTACTACAGGGCTTGTATAAGATACGCGCAAAAGTGTGCGGACAGCGCTGGGCAAGAGCGCATCAGAGCGGAGCTGACACAAGGGTTCGGGGCGCTTACGGCTTGGCTTAAGGAGGGCTGTGTGTCTCAGATTGCTGAGATTTATGACGGTGATACGCCGACCGTGTCAAGAGGGTGTTTTGCACAGGCGTGGAGTGTCACAGAGCTGCTGCGCGCTGTATATGATTATGAAAAAATGCATTGTTCATAATCATATAACCTGTCCGCTGTATCGTTAGAACGTGTTTGGGAAATGTTACGGGGGCAGAAAAAGGTTAAGCAGGCATACCCGTTACGGGGTATGCCTGCTTGATTGAAAAAAGAACATGTAAACGCTTACATTTTTTAGTAGCTATTTCTCTGTATTTGTGCTATCTTATAATATATAGATGTTGATGTGGAGACTGCTTGTGCAGATTGTCACATCAATCATTGCAGGAATATTATGATATACGTCAGAACTGTGACAGCAGCAGTCAAAAGCAGGAACAACGTTTTTGCCGCCCGGAATCATAGTTCTGTCAGAATGGAGGATACGATGAAGTTCGATGTAATCTACAGGACTTCCACAAGCTTTGTGGTAGAAATCAAGGAAAATGGCTATTTTTCATCAGAGCAGGAGCATGAAATTTATGTGAACGGAAACCTTGCGGAGAAAAGTGACCGAAATGTAGCCACAGTCTTCGGGCTGGAGCCGTCGACTACTTACAATGTCAGGATCAGGTGTGGGACTGAGGAGTCCGAGGAGTTTAAAGTTACGACTGAGGAGGAGTTTGTCACGCTGAATGTCAGGGATTTCGGCGCAAAGGGTGACGGCGAGACGGACGACACACGCTTTATCCAGTGTGCCATCAACGCATGTCCGAAGGGTGGAAGAGTTTATATTCCGGCAGGTGTGTACAAGATTTATCCTCTTTTCTTAAAGAGCGATCTGGTATTGGATATCGGAAAAGACGCGACGCTTTCCGCATTTACGGACAGGACAAAATTCCCGATTCTTCCGGGTAAAATCGAGTGCGTTGACAAGGAAAAGGAATATCTGCTCGGCACATGGGAAGGCGATCCGCTAGATATGTTCGCCGGCATTATCACAGGTATCAATGTGGAGAATGTCGTGATCACAGGGCAGGGAACGATAGACGGCTGCGCGAGCCGGGAAAACTGGTGGGACAACCCCAAGGTGAAGCGCATCGCGTGGCGTCCGAGAATGATTTTCCTAAATAAATGCAAGAATGTCGTGCTTCACGGTATCACGGTAACAAACAGCCCTTCATGGAATATTCATCCGTATTTTTCAGAGGATTTGAAGTTTATCGGTATCTCTGTCCTAGGCCCTAAGGATTCACCGAACACAGACGGATTAGATCCGGAATCCTGCAAAAATGTCGATATTATCGGTGTTTATTTCTCGGTGGGCGATGACTGTATCGCGATTAAATCCGGCAAGATTTATATGGGTGCAAAGTACAAGACGCCGTCTGAAAACCTCACAATCAGACAGTGCTGTATGCGTGACGGGCATGGCTCCATCACGATCGGCAGCGAGATGGCAGGCGGCGTGAAGAACCTCAATGTCGAGAACTGCCTGTTCCTTCACACAGACAGGGGCCTTCGCATCAAGACCAGACGCGGACGCGGCAAGGACGCCATCGTGACCGGCATCAGGTTTGAAAACATTATCATGGATCATGTCATGACGCCGGTGGTGATGAATTCCTTCTATTTCTGTGATGCGGACGGACATTCCGATTATGTGCAGTCCAAGGAGTTTCATCCGGTGGACGAGAGGACGCCATATCTCGGTGATTTCCTGTTCAGAAACCTGAAAGCGACAAACTGTCACGCGGCGGCTTCTTATCTGTACGGACTTCCGGAGCAGAAGATTCACCATGTCGTGTTTGAGAATGCTTCGTTCTCCTTTGCGGAAAATCCGACAGCAGGCGTGCCGGCAATGATGGACGGCGTTGACAAGCAGACCAATACGGGTATTTTTGCGAAAAATATTGAGACGTTGGAATTGAGGAATGTGACTGTGTCAGGGCAGAATGGGGATGCTGTGATCAGTGACGGGATTGACCAGTTTGTTCAATAGTTTTGATAACATGTTGATAACATCAGCAGGCAGTTTTTGCGTGGATTGAAACCAATGCCTGGGACAGTGAAGATATTGAACGGTTATGGATTTTAAAGAATAGGAGTGATGATACTATGGCGATTGAGATAGTAGAAAAATACGTAAATGAACTGATTGACCGGAGTACACTGGATGAACCTGTGTGGAATATTGAGAAGATACGGGCGGGGAAAAAGGCTTCATGGGATTATATTGACGGCTGTATGATTATGTCCCTTCTGGAGCTTTACAAGGTCACGAAGAATCAAAAGTATTTCGAGTTTGCTGAGAAGTATATTGACCACCGCATTCAGGAGGACGGTACGATTATAGGCTACCGTAAGGATGAGCTGAATCTTGACAATATTAATGAAGGCAAGAATCTGTTTACACTTTATGACTTGACCGGAAAGGAAAAGTATGCCAAGGCGACGGAGAAGATTTATCAGCAGATTTTGGAGATGCCGCGCACGAAAGAGGGGAATTTCTGGCATAAAAAGATTTACCCCAATCAGGTCTGGTTAGATGGTCTGTATATGGCACAGCCTTATTACATGGAGTATGAGAACCGTTTTAATAATAAGAAAAATTATAAGGATATTTTCACGCAATTTTTTAATGTGGAGAAGAATCAGAGAGATTCTGAGACAGGGTTGTACTACCATGCCTACGACTCCGAGAGGCTGATGTTCTGGGCAGACAAGGAGACGGGACTCTCACAGAATTTCTGGCTGCGGGCGCTCGGTTGGTTCTCTATGGCGCTGCTTGACACATTGACGCTTGCAGACCCAGAATATCCGGATTATAACCATCTGCTGAAAATGTACCAGGATTTGATTGATTCCATGCTGAAATTCCAGTCGCCAGAAGGAATGTGGTATCAGGTGCCGAACTTCCCGGGCAGGGAGAAAAACTATCTGGAGACAAGCGGAAGCTCAATCATGGCGTACTGTCTGATGAAAGGAGCGCGTCTGGGGTATCTTCCGAAAGAGTACAGTGAGTACGGTGTGAAAGCTTTCAGAGGAATCTGCGATACATATCTCTCTACAGTGGAGGGCGAGATGAGTCTCGGCGGCATCTGCCTTGTGGCAGGTCTTGGACCAGACGACAATCCAAGGCGTGATGGAACCTATGAGTACTATATGTCAGAGCCAATCGTAAAAGATGACGCAAAAGGAACCGCACCATTTCTGCTAGCATATGCCGAGATGCTAAGATTGGAGGAAGCGAAATAGTAGGCTCGGCATAGGCTTGCATATGCCGAGATGCTAAGATTGGAGGAAGCG
>CAMWTP010000089.1 GCA_947177165.1 uncultured Lachnospiraceae bacterium | reverse complement strand
GCCCGCTGACAAGCTTCAGCGACCTTGCCCTGCGCTGGGGCATCTCAAAGGCTACTGTGAGCCGCATCCTAAATAAATTACAGGAAAAAGAATATCTTTCACTGGTATCGTTCACCGGCAGATACGGAAGCGTCATCTACCTGTGCCGCTACCTGTCCACCATGTTCAACATCAGTGACGTAATGATTGACAAGGAGGAGATTTCCATGACATTCCAGATTCCAGTACACATTCCAGAAGTTTCACCCATTCCTGAAGCAGAACCAATCAGGGAGGAACAAATCACCATTATGGAGACGGAAAACAGCGTTTCAGGACAGGCTGGTAGCGTTTCAAAACCGCACATGAAAAAAATCGTCCAAAAAGTGGCACAAATCCTTGCAGCACAAGGGGTTCCGTGCTGTGAATGCCCCCGAACCCTATATAAGTTATATCCCTTATCCGGCTGCAAAGAAAGTATAGTTAAGTATTCCTTACAGATTGCCTGCCCGGATGGGAAGATGCCCTACCGGTTTGAACTGACGCTTTCCCCCATCCCGTCACCCGAAGACACCCCTGCCCATATGCAGGATGACTATAGCCACAAGGCTACAGAGAATGAAGAAGGAAGGTAAAGAACATGGCAAACACAAGGCCGAACAAGAACATACCCACCGAGCAGGAGAACCCCCTGTTCCACGACACATGGAAGCTGCTAAAGAACTACCGGGATGCCGTCTGGAACCTGGAGCTGGCCGTCCAGCAGGTACGCAGCACCTTTGAGATTGAATACGGGAGCAGCATCGAGGAGTTCCTGGACTCCATCTACCTTGCAGGGGCGGATATCGGCGGTTCAAGGCTGGAGGATTATGCAAAAAGCATCGAGCGGAGCAACAAGATGCTGACTCTCTTAAACTCTGCGGTGGACATCCTGCGGAGCAAGCACAAGCATGGGGAGCAGTATTACTGGATCCTCTACTACAGCTACCTCTCGCCCCAGCAGCTCCAGAACACGGATGAAATCATTGAAAGCCTGCGCCCGCATATTGCGAACATCTCCCACAGAACCTACTACCGGAAACGCCCAGAAGCGGTCCAGGCGCTCAGCTCCATCCTGTGGGGATACACCTCAAAGGACTGCCTGGAGATGCTGGACAAGTTCTTTCCTCAAGATATTTAATATACACCAATCCATAAGCAGGTATTTATAATTCATTTAAATTTACACTACCTGCTTATGGAATTAGCCATTGAGCTTTCAAAATTATGCACCCACCAAATACAATCTTATAATATATTACACTTTTACCATATAGAAAGATTTCGGACTATGGTTTTTATCTCCCCACCTAGCGTCTGCTTGCCATATGCCATTATCTTTCTCCCTCTTTCTAGTGTGAACTTTTAACAAACGTTGTGTCTTATCAAATTCAATTATATTGTACTGGCGCGGTATACCATCTCCACGTTCTTTTCGAACAGCGCCAAAAGTTCCAGCCCCTATCATTCTAATGTTATGACCTGCATCATAAGTAAATAAATCGTTCTTCGCTTCATGAATATGGCCATGAAGACAAGCTTTAAATCCAGCATTAACTAATGTATCCATAAATGTTATATCTTGTATTGCAGCCCATCCCGAAAGAGGGTGATGCCAAACTGTTAATTTTGCATAGTTATTAACATCGCACCATACAACCTCACTATTTTGGATTGCCTCCATGCAAATCGAGGAGCATTCTTTATGTATATGATCAATTTTCCACGATGAATTAAGTGCTAAAATACAAAGGTTATCTTCACTAAATATATAATCTTCAAACTGTCTTTGAGGCTCTAATGGATACGGTTTTCCCTTAATAGGTTCATAAAAATATTTACTATATTTACAATATCTGTCATTATATTTAGCCTGGTCAATTATATTCCTTTCGTCTTTATCATATGCTTCCTTTGAAATAGTCCTATCGCAATCATGATTGCCAGGCACCAAAATAATATGTTCTCTACAAATACTGAATTCATCAATAAGATTTTGAACAAAATCCACTGCGACTTTATACATATTTTCATTTGGCCGATCACTTACATCACCAGAAATAATAAGATAATCCATATGAGAGATACTAAAGATGTTTTTTAAATCAAGTTTTAAATAGAAATAATGATCTTTCATAGTTTTATCATCAGTAAAATGAAGATCTGATAAATGAAGAATCTTTAATGTATCTTCAGAAACATTTCCATTTTGCCTAGACACGCTATCATGGTTATCCATACTTTTTCCTCCTAACGGTTGTAAAATAGTTTTTTTAATCAATAACTGCATATCGCCCAAGCCATTAACAGCTTTACAAATATCACTATTACTTTCTTTGTTAGCAAGGCCATCTCTAATAATATCAAGTATATTTTGCAATTCTAAATTTTTCCTAATATCTATTATATTTTCTGCCGACAAAGAGTTAATCATTTTTTCGACACCCAACCTTCCTAATATAGCTAGAACATTTTGCATATTGTATTCAGAATTTATCCTGCTAATATCAACCATTCCCAAACTAGATTTGGCTATTTTTATATTTTGATTGGCAAAAACATCAACATAGCTTTGATTCATAGCCTCCCTAACACCAAGTCGCCTAATTATATCATCAGGCACTCCATATTTATGTAACATATATTCTTCTCTTTCCCATAGAAAAGTAGATTCCTTAGTCTCATCGGTTATTTTCAGAACATCTTCTGTCCGCTCTGTGGGAATATCATATATCTTACCTCGATTTCTTATTTTTTCCATGAATGTATCTCTACTAATTAACCCAATAGCGTTCTGTTTAGGTATTCGATCAATCCATAATGATGATATTTCTTTATATATAGACTTTTGGTCATATGCCTGACGGTAAGCATTAGAAATATCCATAACGTTACGATAAGTTTCATTCTTTTTTAACCAAAAATCCTTTATGTCAATTTCACGTCTATATTCTACAATAATTCCGTTATCCGTAAAAGCACGATTACGTTTGAGGATTCTCCTACACACAGATGACTCAAAGCGAAAGGAGGGAGAAATTACTATACGTTCATCAAGTGGTATCAAAAAAGCTAACAACTTAATTTCTTTTTCGATAATAGACTCAATTGATTTCTGACTTTTTTTATCTTTTCCTAAAAAATCCATAGCATTTAACATTTCTCTATCAAATGCATAGTAAAATACCATCTCTTAACTTCTCCTTGATACATATTACAATTCATTGGTAATCTATATTGTTTATCTTAGGCAACAAATCATTAAGCAATTCCGATACCTCTTTTTTATCCACATCATCCCTTAAATTCAGCAAGACACAATTCAAATTTTGTACACGTTGCAAGTTATGTTGCATGACCACTGAAAAAATCACTTGACCTATCTGGGAATTTTTCTTACACGCTGATATATCAGCCTCAATAATTGTTCCGCTCACCCCATTAGAAGCAGAATATGGTTTAAGAAGTACATCAATTTTCTTGTTCTTCTCTAAAACCACACAGACTCTAATTGTACTTGTTAAAAAATCAAAAGGTGTTAACGTTGCTTGATTATATGAATCATACTCAACTGGTACTGTTATAGTTTTTATCAAATAGAAAATATAACTTATCCAAACTTCATAACTTGAGATATCTTTACAAAAACTGTTTTTTATTGCTATGTAATCTGCATTAATGCATCTAAGCATCATATCATTAACTTCTAATAATGAATAAGATAGTTTACTTTTATCGCCCAATATATTTTGTAGACAGTTTCTCAATGGATACATCAGGAATTCTTCAAAAGACTCTACGGTCGCATTATGTTTTGAAATAAAGCAATCGCTTAAAGCTAGCCGCCTTGTTTGACTAACAATCCAATATCGAATTACCTTAAGATAATCCTGTCTATAGCTATTAAAATAATCATCAGCATAAAATGGTGTGCCTTTTAAATATCCATCATAACTCTTCTCCAAAATATTAAGCGTCTTTCTACGATATTTACTTCTATACAATATCATATTATCATTGCTACATCTAGCAGTGTATCCACAGCAACAGCATTTTACTTGGTTATTATCAATAGTCATATTTCCTCTATTTATTTTAGCATACTTAGTACAATTGATATTAGGGCAATAAATATAACTGAGAACTTCTTTTTCTATATATTTGGTTTTTTCCCAATTTAATTCCTCGTCTCCGTCATCATTAGTTCCTTCAAAAAAGGTTGAATACCGTGTTTGTAATTTTTTATTTAATCGCCTTAAAAGTTCATTAATTTGATTTTCTTCTTGATTATCTACATTTTTGATGACTATATATAATAATATCATCAAAACATCAGACGCTTCCTCCAGTATATTGTCTTTATTATTTTTATTGCATCCATCAACAAATTCATAAACCTCATCAAACAGAAAATTAAATAACTCTTTGTTCGTTACAGCTTTACCCCATTCAGACTCAATAATTAACTTTCGGATTGTTTGATATGATATTTCTGAAATATTCTTCATAATAACTTCCTATAATCCCTTATAATTTTTAAATAATGGAGGATTCATCCCATCCTCATGTGTCATTCTCATCAAAACAACTTCTTCGGTAAATTTATATTTACTCAAATCTTTGCATTCTTTGTCAACTACAATTAGTTGTGTATCGGATAATTCAGTTGAAAGCAGTGTAAATAAATAATGATAAAATTTGTCATACATACATGCATCTTCTCGTTCACTGATATTTTTCATGGGTGTATCAATAATTAAAAATGAAGGAAGGTAATTATCTTCTTGCTTTGCATGCTGCAATCTATGAATAGCCAAAGCAAAACAAATCTTGAATAATGTTTTCTTTCCCCCACTTCCTATATTATCGAATGATACTTCCCGGTTCTCATATGTATTGGTTAGTATTGGCATATAAGTTATTGGGTCTATGCGCATAGTATCAAATTTTGACACCCCCTGGAAACCTATATTAACCAAGCAATCTAAAAAAAGATTGTATAATAGTTGTACATTTGAGTTCATCATAGATTTATCATAATATATATGCCTAGATTTACCCTCCATCTCCTTTCGAAGCTTTTCAATTTCCATATAATATCGTGCTCGGCGCAATTCAAAGGCTACTCTATACTCTAATTCATCTAATTTTTTTTGCATATCAAGAAGACGTGATATACTATCTCTATTAAAGTTTTCAATATTGTTAAGAGCGCTTGCAATCTGTTTTTTCAATTCTGAAATGGTAACTTCCATATTTGTATTCTCGACTTCATTATTCCTAATAAAAATCTTTTCAAGGTATTCGAATACTTTATCACTATCTTCATACTGACGCAAACGTCGTTTTAAATCTCTATATTGTTGATTTACTTCTTTATTTAAAATAAACTCACTTTCAAAGAATGATAACAAAACATTAATAGCAGCATTCTGCTTAAAAATATTATCACTATTTAGGTAAAAAAAGCAATTATCCATCTCGCTCTGCTTTAAATAAGAAAACCACAAAAAATTGGCAAATGTTAATTTCACTTTTCTATCTTCTATATTTCCCATTGATAAATATAGTTCTGGAAGTGCATACTGTTTATATATAAATGATGAAATCTGGAAGTTTGTTAGACTGTACCTTTGATTCTTTTCCATATCATCAACTTGTATGCGATTGGATTTGACTCGTCTAAAAAAGCGAAACGGTTTATTATTCAACTTTACTTCAAGCTGGACTGCCTCAAAGCAATTATTAATTGCAGGTGTATAAGTTAGGTTTCCTCCAAGACTATATACAATTAAATCCAATAATGTTGACTTTCCTGTTCCAAAATTACCGTATATAAATGTAAGCGTATTAGAAAAGCTAAAAACGTTTTTTTCTCCATCTGTGGTAAATATACTAATTTTTTGAATCACAAACTTCATCTATTTATACCCTCTCTTCGTTGGCTATTTCTTATCTTGTAAAAATGCCCTCATTTGACCACATGCAATTCCCATTTCTTCTCCTTCTAATGTAGAAAAACGAACATGAATATTAGAAGATACTTGATCCGATATTTTTTGGCAGAACGCTTTACTAACAGCACTATCAATTTCTTTAATCTTATTATTTTTTCGTATATCTATGTATTTCGTAAAACGAATATCCAACGAATATTCAACTTTTCTACATAGTCCAAGAAGTCGTTGAAATGACTCATCAGAAGAATTAACATTGCAAATCATGTAATTCCAAATTACTTGTCCACCCATTTGAGTATAATACTTACCAAATTCGATAATTTGTTGCAAATTCGCAATTTGTTCATTGCCAGCCAAAGGTATTAGTTCCGCTCTTTCATTATCGCAT
This sequence comes from uncultured Lachnospiraceae bacterium, assembly GCA_947177165.1. Taxonomy (GTDB): domain Bacteria; phylum Bacillota; class Clostridia; order Lachnospirales; family Lachnospiraceae; genus COE1. The sequence goes on along the minus strand of CAMWTP010000089.1, from coordinate 10,410 downwards.
GAAGCATGAAGCGAAAAATAAATATTAGGATAAAAATCCAGCCCCAAAAGTATTTCATGCATTGTACAAACAATCCCTATACTTGTCAAATAAATGTTCAAAAATCTATTTATGTTATCTCTTGCACACTTTTGTATGTTTTCCCAATTCATCATAGGTTCACCGTGCCCTGAAAAGCTCAATACCTTTGGGATATTTTTATTCCATAATTGAGTTATTAATAATTCAACTATGTTATTCAATTCCCTAGAAGAGAGATTTCTAACATATGGAACTTGTGCATATGTAGTAGAACAGTGCCGACATCCAACGCAACACCCCACCTGTGAAGGTATACAAAAGTGAATTGCATTACGATGTTCAAACAAAGCTACTTCAATAAAATAACCATCCTGCAATTGGATAATGTATTTTTTATTATTGTTTTCTTCATATCTATCAATAATATACATCTTTGTTTTTTCCTTTGCTTTTTAGCTTTTGTATATTGATTTTAATTATATCACCCTCCCCTTTTTCATTCAATTGCTCTTTTCAAAAATGGCACAAAAAAAGCACTATTTAGGGATAAACTGGCACAACATTGCGATTTACAGGGAAAAACGCCCATGTTATAATGGTCATGCTCAAAGTTGTGCGCACAACCATACAGCCATCCCTTTTCCAGGCATCTGCACCCCGCAGGTGCCATTTTTTACACTGCTGATGCCATGCGCTACCCGTATGGCAGGAAAGGCCGGCACCCTCCATGGGACTGCCGGCCATTCCCATCCCAACTTTTACAGGAGGTAAACCATTGAAAAAAGCAAACAGCAACCCAACCGGGAACCAGCTTCCCGGCAGAAAGAAGCCCCGCATCCCTTACCAGAACATCATCATGGGAGCGGCAGCCTTTGCCTACTTCTTTGCCCTTCAGACCAACCAGGTGCTTGCAACGGATATGTGGAGCAAGGCGGAATCCATCATGAAGGATGTCTACGGCAAGATCCTGGGCATCTCCACCATTGCTGCCATTGTCACCGCGTCCGTCGCCCTGCTCCTGATGAACTTTTCCAAATCAGGCAAGACCGTGGATGAATCCCGTGCATGGCTCAAGCGCATTGCGATCTCATGGGTGGTCCTGAACGGGCTTGGCTTCATCCTCGCCTATGTCACACCGTTCTTCTCAGACGGGAAATGGAACGGCTGACGGAAGGGAGGGGATGACCCATGGGAATACTTGACGGCATCGTGGAATGGATTGCCAAACAGGTGATGAACGGGCTTGACCTGATCTCCACTTCGGTACTGGGTGCCCTGGGATGTGATATGGGGACTTTCCTGCGCTACTTCCCTGCCGCAGAAACCATGTACAGGATATTTGTGGCAGCTGCCATAGGGCTTGTCCTCCTGAACTGGGTGTGGCAGCTTTTTAAGAACTTCGGGCTGATTGCGGGGGTGGAGGCGGAGGACCCCATCCGGCTGAGCATACGGTCCGTCCTTTTTATCGGCCTGATCTATTACTGTGACCAGATCACGGAGATGGTCCTTGCCATAGGAGGCACGCCTTATTCCTGGATACTCTCCTCAGACCTGCCGCCCTTGAACTTTGCGGACTTCAATTCCGTCCTGCTGACCATCCTGGGCGTGTGCGCCAGCGGCTCCGTTGCCCTGATCGCACTGATACTCCTGCTGATCCTTGCATGGAACTACATCAAGCTGCTCTTTGAGGCGGCGGAGCGCTACATCCTGCTGGGCGTGATCGTATATACGGCACCCATGGCATTTGCCACCGGCGCATCCCAGTCCACCTCGAATATCTTCAAGTCATGGTGCCGGATGTTTGGCGGGCAGCTGTTTCTGCTGATGATGAACGCATGGTGCCTGCGCCTGTTCACGTCCATGGTGGGCAGCTTCCTGTCCAACCCGTTATCACTGTAGGAGGGCCCTATGAAGAAAAAGAAAATCCATATTTTGATACTCACTGCCACGCTGTTCCTCTCCCGGTCCATGACTGTCCTCGCCGTAACAGAGAGCGATGTGCAGGCAGTCGGCAAGGAAACCGCCGCCGGGAACGTGTTCATCTGGTTCCTATGCGCCATCGCATTCCTGAAGATCAGCCAGAAGATCGACAGCTTCTTATCCAGCCTCGGCATCAACGTGGGGCATACCGGCGGCAACATGATGGCGGAGCTGATGGTGGCCGCAAGGGGGCTTACCACTGCAAAGAACATAGGCGGTGGAGCCAGTTTCCGTGGCGGTTCTTTCCGTATGGGCGGAAGCTCGAACAGCGTAAACCAGTCCTCCTTCCTTTCAGGCGGCCTTGCAGGTGCCGTGGGGAGGCAGTTCACCCAGAGCGCCATGCAGACCATGACCGGGCACGCAAGCAACCCCATCAGCCGCAGGGCGTTTGAATCCTCCGTGAAAAAAGGCGGGGATTTCGCCAACGGCGTCACCGGGGCTGTGGCAAAAGGGAACATCAGCTACACCGGATCCATGACCGGCCCCCAGGCGGCACAGGCTCTCACCTCCTACCTGGGGCAGACCGGCATCCCAGATGCCCCCAGCTACTCCGGCGTGGAAATAGGCGGCGGACGCATCATGGGCACGGAAACCTCGGTTGACTACCCTAACGGAACAGCCTTCGGCATGTATAACACCGAGCAGTACATGGCACCGGAAGGAAACTATGAGACCGTCACTACTGCCGATAACGCCACCTGGTACAAGCAGTATGCGGTGGATACCGTAGACCGGACACCTTACATGACCGGGGAGGGCAAGATCGCCTACCATGAGAACATCGTGCAGAAGCTCCCTGACATGCCAAAGAGAAAGGACCGTGTGTAAATGGCTGAAGACAACAGAAAAAAAGAACAGTCCGCCCTTTCCATGACGGCATCGGCGGCAGGAGCCGCAAGAGGCGCCATAAAGACCGGGAAGGCGGCTGCAGGGGCAGCAAAAGGCGCGGCTGCTGGCCCCTATGGGATGCTGGCGGCAGGCTTATGGGAAAACAGGAAGGCGGCCGGGAAAATACTGGCGGCCTTTGCCGCCCTGCTGATGCTCCCGATCCTGTTCCTCCTGATGCTCCCCTCCCTGATCTTCGGCAGCATGGGGCTGGACGATGCCACAGGCGACGCACTGAACGATAACAGCGTCATCATGGAGAACATTGCCGAAACGGAGGCTTCCATTGAAGCCATCCTGCGCAAGAAGCATGACACCCTGCTGGAAGAAATACAGAGGGAAGCGGACGCCCTGGGGCCTGACTGCGAATACGGCATCACGGACGACTTTTCAGACCGCATCATCTACGAAAGCGCCCTGATCATCTCCCAGTTCTGCGCCTCGCAGGACGACTACCGGGAAATCAGCCTTGAAAAGCTGGAGAAGATACTGCGCGACAATACGGACGGCATCTTCACCTATACCGTGGAAGTCACGGAATATGAAGAAACAGATGAGGAGACCGGGGAAAGCCGTACCATATACCACTATGAATATACGGTGGAATATGCCGGGGACAGTTATTTTTCCGGGAACGTGTTCCACCTGACAGAGGAGCAGGCACAGACTGCGGAATACTACGCCGCAAACCTCCACCTGTTCCTGTTCGATACCGTCTATAAAGTGGAGATCAACCCGGACCTGATGCCTGGGGAAACGGGGAACAAAGCCGTAGACCTGGCCCTGACAAAGCTGGGCACGCCATACAGCCAGGAGCGGCGGAACCAGGAAGGATATTTTGACTGCAGCTCCTTTACCTACTGGGTATACAGCCAGTTAGGAGTCTCCCTGCAGCATGGCGGCTCCAACACGGCAGCTTCACAGGCAAGGTACATCACGGAGAACAACCTTGCCGTATCCTATGACAGCCTTGCCCCCGGGGACCTAATCTTCTACTCCTTTGGGGTGAACAACCGCTACCTGAACATCGGCCATGTGGCAATCTACGCCGGGGACGGCTATGTGGTGGATGCTTCCTTTTCCAAGAAAAAGGTGGTCTACCGCCCCATTTACAGTACGGGCAGCATTGTCCTGTGCGGCAGGCCCTACACGGAATAAACATACAACGACCACTGGCGGGAACGGGCACACCCTCGCTCCTCCCGCCTTCAGCAAATATCTTAGGAGGTGCATTAAGGAATGTCTATAAGACAGGAAGAAAACGACATATACATCATACCGCCCAACTTCATCGATACCGGAACGGTGTTCGGCGGGACCATCAAGCTGAGGAATGCGGCGGAGGCCCTGGCAGTCTCACTGCTCATCGGCCTGCCCGTGTTCCATATCCCGGTGACACTGACAACGAAGATCACCATCGCCTGCCTGACCGTGCTCCCGGCAGCCCTGTTCGCCATCATCGGCATAAACGGCGAAAGCCTGACCTCTTTTGTCATCAACTTTTTCGTATACCTGAAAAACCGTAGGGTCGTGGGGATGCAGGAGGATGCAGGCGAAGCGCCGGCAAAAGACAAGAAACCCGCAAAACAGCAGAAAGCCCGAAAGAGAAAACCGGAAAAGAAAGTGAAGCCCAAAAAGGAAGACTTTGCTGAAGAATTCGGACAGTTCAGGGAACGCAGGCAGGCGAAGCAGGCCGCCCCCGCAGAGGATGCGGGCAGGCGCCAGGAAAAGAAGCGCGGCGTTTCCCAGATGCGTGAGCGCATGAGGGAGGAGCCGGAACCGGAACTGTTAAACCCCGCTGCCTCCTACCTCCCCATCCGGAAGATAGAAAACGGCATCATCTACACGAAAGACCACCGCTATGTGAAGGTCATAGAAGTCATCCCCATCAACTTCCTGCTGCGGAGCGCCAGGGAACAGCGGGGCATCATCTATTCCTTTGTCAGCTACTTAAAGATAAGCCCCGTGAAGCTCCAGTTCAAAGTCCTTACCAGGCGTGCCGACATCAACAGGCACCTGGAAACCCTGCGGGAGGAGATGCGGCAGGAAACGGACGAACGCTGCCTTGCGCTCCAGAAGGATTACGAGAACCTGATCCGGCGGATCGGATCAAGGGAAGCCATCACAAGGCGCTTCTTCATCATCTTTGAATATGAGCCTTTTGCGGCAAACCGGGGGAACGAGGAAAGCAACGCCATCTCTGCCCTTACCACTGCGGTACGGACGGCTAAGACCTACCTGCAGCAATGCGGGAATGAACTTCTTGTCCCTGACAATGAGGATGAGATGGCTGCGGAGGTATTCTACAGTATCTTAAACCGCAGGACCAGCGTGGCAAAGCCTTTGAGCGTGCGTGTGAATGAAGTCATCGGGCAGTACATCAATGCAGGCAGGCGGGATGAGATCGGGAATATCCCCGCAATGGAATTCATCGCGCCGGAGACCATCGACTATACCCACGGAAACTTCGTGGTCATGGACGGCACCTACCATACCTACCTCCTGGTGCCCTCCGGGGGCTACCGCCCGCAGGTGTGCGCCGGATGGATTTCCCTGTTGGTCAATGCAGGGGAAGGCATCGACGTGGACATCTTCTTTGACCGCCAGCCCAAAGACCGCATCCAGCAGAAACTGGGACAGCAGCTTCGGATCAACCGCTCCAAGATCAAGGACACCTCCGACACCAACTCGGACTTCGATGACCTGGACAGCGCCATCCGCTCCGGGTATTTCCTGAAGGAAGGGCTTGCCTCCAACGAGGACTTCTATTACATGAACATCCTGATCACGGTCACGGCGGACAGCCTTGAGGAACTGGAATGGCGCGTGGGCGAGATGAAAAAGCTGATGCTCTCCCAGGACATGGAGGCAGTATCCTGCCACTTCCGGGAGGAGCAGGCGCTGCTTTCCGCCCTGCCCCTTGTGTCGCTGGAGAAGAAACTGTTCGAGCGCTCCAAACGCAACATCCTGACGAGCAGCGTTGCCAGCTGCTACCCGTTTACCTCTTTTGAGATGTGCGATGACAACGGCATCCTCTTAGGGGTGAACAAGCACAACAACTCGCTGATCATCGTGGACATCTTCAATTCCCGTGTCTACAAGAATGCGAACATGGCGATCCTGGGAACCTCCGGTGCAGGAAAGACCTTCACCATGCAGCTCATGGCGCTCAGGATGCGCCGCAGGAACATACAGGTTTTCATCATCGCCCCTTTAAAAGGGCATGAGTTCCACCGGGCCTGCAGCAACATCGGCGGGGAGTTCATCCAGATTTCCCCTGCCTCCAAAAACTGTATCAACATCATGGATATCCGGAAGGTGGATTCCTCTGCCAGTGACCTGATAGACGGTCCGCAGACGGAAAAATCGGAACTTGCGGCAAAGATACAGCGGCTCCACATCTTCTTTTCCCTGCTGATCCCGGACATGACCCATGAGGAACGGCAGCTTTTGGATGAGTCGCTGATACAGACCTATAACCAGAAAGGCATCACCCACAACAACGAAAGCCTGCCTGACCCGGAAGACCCGGAACACTACCGGGAAATGCCGGTGCTTGAGGATGTCTTCAATATCTTAAAGCAGAACCCGGATACCAAGCGCCTTGCCAATATCATGAACCGGCTGGTGCATGGCTCCGCCTCCACCTTCAACCAGCAGACCAACGTGAACCTTGACAACAAATACACGGTGCTGGATATTTCGGAACTGACCGGCGACTTATTGACAGTGGGCATGTTCGTTGCACTGGATTATGTGTGGGACAAGGCAAAGGAAGACCGTACCGTGGAAAAATCCATCTTCATTGATGAGACATGGCAGCTCATCGGTGCGGCGTCCAACCGCCTTGCGGCAGAGTTCGTGCTGGAGATCTTCAAGATCATCCGTGGATATGGCGGCTCCGCTATCTGCGCCACACAGGACTTAAACGACTTCTTTGCGCTGGAGGACGGCAAATACGGCAAGGGCATCATCAATAACTCCAAGACCAAGATCGTCCTGAACCTGGAGGACGAGGAGGCTATGCGCGTGCAGTCCATCCTGCACCTGTCCGAAGCGGAGACCATGGCATTCACCCATTTTGAGAGGGGCAACGGCCTGATCTCCACCAACAACAATAACGTCACCGTGGAATTCAAGGCTTCCGAACTGGAAAAGGAGCTGATCACCACGGACCGCCAGGAACTGAAGAAACTCCTGGAAAAGGAAAAGCAGCGCAGGCAGATGGCAGAAGCAGTCTGATACTTACACTTTACATACGGTTTACGCATAACCGGGGAATCTTCCCCTGTTGGAAACACCTGTAAGTATGCTTTAAGTAAAGTTTACGCATACATTCTATATCCTGCGGCCATGTACCCGGCACTGTATGTAAAGTTTATGTAATCTGTACGCAAAGTTACTTCCTATGTAAATACCATTCCCTGCGGCAGGCATGTCCCGGTGTCCTTATGGATGCCTGCCCACACCGCAGGACAAAAGGAGGCTGTACCATGCAGCAGAAAAACCAACAGCAGGAAAGCCATTTGCCGGAGATTACCCGGCTGCTTTCCATGTACCATGCCCTCAGCCTTCCCCAGCTTCGACGGCTCTACCCGGAACTGGCAGAGGGGAAGCTCCTGCGCCTGCTGGGGCGGCTGGAAAAAGCAGGGCGGCTTGCCTTCCTGCCGGAACGGGAGCTTGTCCTGTATTCAAAGGACTGTATCCCCAGCCCGTCCACCCTTGCCGCCTTCTGGGTGCTCCTGGATTTCCGGGAAGACATCACCTTCCACATGGCCAGCGATTTTCCGGTGGCACTGACCTTCTACACCCAGTCGGATGCCTATGACGTCATCCACATACCGGAAGAAAAAGAGATGCTCATGAACAATGCCCTTTCCGCCTATAAGGAGGATGCGCCCCGCCGCATAGCCATCGTGGACCATGCCGGGCAGATACCCCTCCTTAATATCCCCGGCACTGCCGCTTTCTGTACGGTCACGCCGGACGGGGAGGTGCAGTATTACAGGAAACAAGGAGTGACAGATACTTAATGGACCGACACACTTTATCATCCCGCCTTGCGCGGATAGGGGATGAACTCCCCCGGCTGTCAAACACCATAAATGCCATGGCAGCCAACACCGGCACCTATGGAAAGAACTATGAGGAGCTGAGCCTGGATGCCGCCCGGCGTGCGGAACGGATCGCCTGTTCCCTGCGCAACCTCATCTATGCCGCAGACCTCGTGCCGAAGCCCGTCCTCATGGAAGCGGCTGCCCAGGTACACGGCATTTCCATAAAACATACGCAGGACATCGTGGAGATCACCCTGCCCGGCCTGATGCCGAAACGCACCAAACGCATCAACACCACTTTCCTGACTGACCCGCTGTATGCGAGCCTTGCATCCTATACAAGACAGCACAGCCTGCCCCACTTCGCGCAGTGCGTGGTCTGCTTCTCCCATGTGTTCGATAAGAACCTCTCCGACAGGAGGGTGCGGGACTACGACAACCTGGAGTGCAAGCAGCTTTTAGATACCGTGGCAGGCTTCCTGATGACCGATGACAGCGGGCTGTTCTGCGACGCCTACCACACCACGGAATTCGGGGAGAGTGACTGCACCATCCTCGCCGTCATGGAAAAAAGCTGCTTCCCCGGATGGCTGAAAGAGCGTGAGGACAGGGAAAAAAGCGTATCGGATTTTTAGGCAGATTTTCAAAATAAAATCCAACTCCGGTAAAAATACCGCCAAAACCGCCTGAAAACGGGCAAACGATAAACCCTGCGCCTGCTTTATTTTACCAGAGATGCAGGCGTGTACGGTAAAAAACATGGAAAGGAGGCTCACCGATGGATACTTCAACCAGTGCGTACCATCTGATGGAGATGGCCGCCATTTCCGGGGAGTGCAGCCCCCGTGTGCTGGCTCATCTGCACCTGAACACCAGCTATGGGGAAAAGCTCATCACCCGGCTCAAAAAGGAGGGCCATATCAGGACCCACTATAAGGACGGGCTGAGGGGATACAGGCTGACGAGCAGGGGGAAAAAGCTCCTCCTGGCAGAAAACCCCGCCCGCTTCTCTTTCTACCTCTCCGGCTGCTCCGACACCAACCGCCCCCGCAGCGACATCCCCAGGAGGCTCAGGCTCCAGCAGGCATCCATTGCCTATGCCATGCTGCAGAAAGCCGGTGTGGAAATATTCCGTGACAGAAAGCCCCCGCTGTTCCAGCCGGGAACCCAAACCGGACCGGTGCCAGCCTATGATATGACGCTGCCGGCCTTTTACCACTCCCGCGAAGTCAAAGAGCTTGGCGCGGAAGCCGTAAAGATCAACAATTCCAGGACCACCGGCATCCTGCTTGCCCCGGAATGCATCTATGCTGTATTCTGCACAGGCGGCGCACTGATGAAATGGGAATACCGGACGGAACTGAAGGTAAAGGCGCTGCTCTCCTATCATACCAGCCGGGGAATCCTCTCCGGCATGGGCGGCGGGCTCCGCTACCACCCGGATACCCCCATCAAGGCGCTCATCATCGGGGAGGGCATGGATACGGCACTGAAGCTGATGGAAAGCACCGGCGGCTTCCAGAAAAGCTACTTCTATCTGGATTCCAGCTTTGACTTTTTCCATTATGTCCCCGATGACGCTGCAGGGATTACCATGATCCGGCTGCTCTGCTCTCCGTCCCTGCAAAAAGCGCTCCGGAGTCTGCTCCTGTCCGACCTGCAGCCTCCCTGCCCTGACTACGGGCTGGAACATGATGCCGTATCGGAGGGGATGCCGGTGCTCCTTGCCTTCGACTTCGACATGCTGCGGCTCTCCCGGTTCCGTACTGCCCTCTCCTTCCACGGGCTTGCCGGGAACCTGGTCTGCTTCGACTTCCAGAAACCGGTGCTGCAGCAATACTTTGGGGATGCAGCTGCCATCGAAACCATTGATCTGTATAAATTTGAAAGGAGGTTCCTGCACTGAAACTGACAGAAAACAAAAAGAAACAACTGACGCTCTTTTTCGTCCTGCCTGTTCTGCTCATGGCGCTTGCCTATGCAGGCGGCTATGTATCCCAGTTCCTTATCAACTACCGGACCTGGACTTCATCCGGGGGCACACCGGGGAACGGCACTTCTCCGGCATTCCCTGACGGCTCGCCTGGCGCCTGTCTGAAAGCGCTCACCGTATTCCCTTACAGCCTGTACGGGATCGCCCTGTGCATCGGCATCTCCGGGCTGCTGATATTTATGGTGATGCGGATGGGCTTTGGCAGGAAAGGCATCTATGACAGGGAGCGGAACCTGACCTACTCAGACCAGGGGACTTACGGCACTTCCGGCTTCATGACGGATGTCGAGATGCGTGAAGTGCTGGAGCTGGTCCCTGACATCACAAAAAACCGGGGCGTGATCTTAGGGAAGCTGTACGGGAAAGCGGTCTGTCTGCCGGAGAAGACGCGGATGAACCGCAACGTGGCAGTATTCGGAGCCAGCGGCAGCATGAAAAGCCGGGCTTATGCAAGGAATGTGGTATTCCAGTGCG
>CAMWTP010000088.1 GCA_947177165.1 uncultured Lachnospiraceae bacterium | reverse complement strand
CAGTAATATTTATCCTGTTAATTGTGCGCTAATTTACTGGCTGAACTGTACATATTTTGTCAAACCTTGCATAAAATATGGTTCACAAATAAATTACCGCTGTATTTTTCCCTGTCCCTGTGGTATACTTTTAAATATATACAGCACACAGGAGGTTTGCCCTATGCACTCAACCATAAATATTCTGGAACTGTTACTGACAAATATCGTCGAGATCTGCACAATCATTCTGGAGCTTTTCGGCGTTGCTGTACTGGTCTTTACAGCGGTGAAATGCTTTTTGTACTGGATCAAGCACGATTCCAGAATCAGGCTGGAGCTGGCACAGGGCATTGCATTATCGCTTGAGTTCAAGATGGGCAGCGAGGTTTTGCGTACCGTCATTGTTCGCGAGTGGGGTGAACTTGGTATTCTGGGTGTTATCATCCTGCTGCGCAGCATTCTCACTTTCCTGATCCACTGGGAGATCAAGCACGAGGAGAAGGCGCTGGCGCTGGACAAAAAGGATGAAAAAGACATCCAGTAAAAGCTACCAATTATCATATTTTTGTGCTATACTTACGATAATAGCTGAACGCATATAACGAAAAGGAGGTCTGCCATATGACGATCGGCAATATTCCGGGATTGTATCCCAATTATTTCTCATATACCACTCCTGTCAATCCGTCTGCCAGAGCATCGGAGGACACCATCAGTCCAGGTGCCGTCAGTCCATCTGAAAAAGCGGACGAATACAGCACAGACCCCGACAAGGTCAAAAAACCCGGCAAGCGCTCTTCACCGGAGGATTGCGATACTTGTGCCAACCGCAAGTATCAGGACGGTTCCGATGAGGGCAATGTCTCCTTCAAGACAGCATCCCACATCTCACCGGAGTCAGCAGGCGCTAAGGTTCGTGCCCACGAGGGAGAACACGTGTCCAATGCGTACAAAAAGGCTGCACAGAAGGACGGCAAAGTTCTGAACGCCTCTGTGTCGATACACACCTCAGTCTGTCCTGAATGCGGACGTACGTACGTTTCCGGAGGTGTCACCCACACGATGATCAGGTACGCCAACGAGGACAATCCATACACGAAAAATCAAAAAGAGCTCGATGCAGCGAAATACAAGGGTGCAAATATTGACTACGCGGCATAAAACCTAAAACCGAGCAGGGGGCTGGACGTTAGCTGCCCCGCTAACCTCTCGCCATCTGGCATACTGTTCAGTACCAGGGCGTTTCTTTGGTTTTCACACAGCTTTCAGATAATAGTCAGGCATGGGTAATACATCCCAGTCTGACTATTATTTTATTGGCGAAAGCGGCGCTTAAAGTCTGCGTCGTTCTCCGACACCCTTTTCGGCTGTTGCCATCATACGTATTTGCATTTTTCCAAGTTTTTATGTCCTCAGATATGAAGCTGTCTGTCCGTATAAGATTCCCTCTTCCATGATTATATCCTGATTCGTTTATTATGTCACAATTCTACCAGCGGCAGCATCACTTCCGTCGCAAACACGCCGTCCTCCGCCTTGCGGTTTAGATACCCGCCATGTTTTGCCACGATGTCATCGATCCGCAGCAGCCCGAAGCCATGATTTCCCTGCTTGTCAGAGAGAAAATGATTCCCCCTGCGCTTTGCCATGCCGTCCATGGAATTTGTGACAGAGATATACAGCTGCTTCTTGATCACATCGATATACACGCGGATAAAGCGCTCCTCCTCCGGCAGCTTCACACACGCCTCCATGGCGTTGTCCATGAGATTGCCGATCAGCACTGACAGGTCAATGTCTGAGATCGATATTTCCTTTGGCACTATCGCTGTTGCATCCACATTGATATTCCGCTCCTGTATCAGCGCCAGCTTGCTGTTCAGGATGGCATCCACCTTGACATTCCCCGTCCGCAGTACAGTGTCCACCTTCGCCAGATCTTCCGTCAATAGCTCCAGATACGTTAACGCTTCGTCATACTGCGCCATGCTCAGATAAGCCGTCAGCGTCTGTATGTGATTGTGGTAATCATGCCGCCACCCCCGCATCCTGCGGTACATCGTATCCACTTCATCATAGTGCCTGTTCACCAGCTCGTTCTGGAAGCGTGATATCCTGTGCGTCACATATCTGGGAAGTGCAAGTATCCACAGCATAAGATTGATCACAACAAGTAGTAACAATGTTCCTATTCCAATTTGCCAAGTCATTTTTGTCATCCTTTATAAAGTTTGATAAAAGCCTGGTTGACCTCCTTCTCCGCACTCCGGCTCACTGGAATCCTGCGCTTGTCATCCAGAATCAGCTCCGGCTTCACAATCGCGGAAATATGCTGCACATTCACCAGATACGAGCGGTGACAGCGCACAAACTCCTGCCGTCTGCAGAGACTTGCAACCATCTCACTGATCGAAGCACATAATATATGCGACTCGTCCTCTGTATACAGAATACACTGATGCGCCCTCGCCTCGATGTACCATATTTTGGACACAGGCAGCGAAAGCGGTCCCTGCTCTGTGCGGAACAGCAGCTTTTCCTCCTGCTCCTTTTTCATTCTATTCTTGTTGAACTTGTCAAGCACCGCAAACAGCTTTTCCCTTCGGAGCGGCTTTAACAGGTAATGCAGCGCGTCAACCTCAAATCCCTGCGCCATGTAGCTGTCATACCCCGTGACAAAGAGGATAGGAATCTCCTCGTCCTTCCTGCGGATATCCGCGGCAAGCTCCATACCGCTCAGCTGTCCCATCTCGATGTCAAAGATCAGCAGGTCATACTCCCGATCGTCCTCCCACGCAAACCAGAAGCTTTCCCCGCTGGTAAACAGCCTTGTCTCCAATTGTATTCTGTTTTCCTGCGCCCACTCTTCCACATACTTTTGCAGCAGCAGACGCTGTGCCTCCTCGTCATCACAGATTACGATTCTCATAGCTGTACCTCTTACATACTCCAACATCTATATACCAATCAGGCGTTAACAATCAAATTACCACGACTTTTTCCGCCACCTGCCACTCAGGAAATTCCATCAGGCATTCATATCATGCAAAACATCTGTTATTTCCATAGGCTTTTCCACAAATATCTTCGCGCCATGCTCCACGAGAAACTCCCTGTCCCGAAATCCCCAGAGTACACTGATGCATGGAAGTCCCGCATTCTGTGCCGTCGCAAGGTCCACATCGGAGTCACCCACATAGACGGCTTCCTCCCTCGTCCGCCCAAGCTCCTTCAGCGCAAGCAGTACGCTGTCCGGCTCAGGCTTCCTCTTTAGATCCTCCCGGTCGCCGATCGCGATATCTACCTGTGAAAAATACCTGTTATTTAAATCCTGCACTGCCGAGTCAATCTTATTGGAAACAATCGCCATCGCATAACCAGCGTTCTTTAATTCCTGCAACAGCTCTGGTATTCCCTCGTATGCCCTTGTCGCATCATTGCAGTGCTCCCCGTAATATTCTTTAAAAATTCCAAACACGCGCTCAAATTCCGGATTTTCCTCTCCATGCGGCACTGCGCGGATCATCAGATTCCGCACACCGTTTCCCACAAACTGTCTGATCTCACCTAATGTGCGCTCCGGCATACCGCATACCTTCAGTGCATGATTCGTTGCATTCTTTAAATCCTCCAGTGTATCCAAAAGCGTTCCATCCAAATCAAAAATTACTGTCGTTATCTTTCTGTCAGACATCCCTTTTCTCCTATACATTTACTTTACATTTCCACTGCAATGCTAAGGAACTATTAATGAATTCCTCATGACAATAACCTGTCACAGGCAATTTCTTGGCAGTTCCCTGGAAATTTACGCCAACAATTACATCTTATTCAGCTCCGCGAACACCCTGTTATATGCTTCCAGATATGGGATCCCACGCTCCTGGCAGACTGCTGCCAGCGCTTCGTACTCAGGATAAATCCTGTCTCCGCATACTTTCACTTCAAGTGTTCCCAGACTAGTGTTATTCATTCGTTTTTCGCGTCCTGATACAGTGCGCTCCATCACCACTCTCCTGATGCCGATCGTGGTCGTCTCACGGAAAATTATCTGCTCCAGCCTGGCGATATCTTCCGCCCTGCAGATGACATTTAGCTGATAGGCCGGACGGTTCTTCTTCATATAGATTGGTGTATAGTACACATCTCTCGCCCCTGCCTCAAACAGCCTGTCCATCACATAGCCAAATGCCTCCCCGGGACAGTCGTCGATATTCGACTCAAGCTTGTAAATGACATCGCGCTGTTCTGTCAGCTCCTCCACAATCATAGCCCTCAGCAGGCTCGCTTTCTCATAATTTCTCTTGCCTGCACCAATGCCACTTGCCACGACCTTAAATCTGCCAGGAAGCCGGTCTGCCGTCCTGACCGCCGCAGCGATCGCCGCACCGGTCGGCGTGACAAACTCACCCTGCATCTCCATAAAGTGTACCGGCAATCCGTATGCCTCTATGATATTTGCCGTCGCAGGAACCGGCACTGGAAGAATGCCATGCTGACAGCGCACACTGCCGTGTCCCTCATACAATTCCGATACCACAACATCTGTTATATTATATTTTTCCTTGAGCGAATCAAAGCATACAGCCGCAGACATGATATCCACAATGGAGTCTACTGCACCTACCTCATGAAAATGCACTTCATCCACTGGTTTATTGTGCGCCTTCGACTCGGCTCCTGCAAGAATGCCAAAGATTTTCAACGCCAGTGTTCTTGCACCGTCTGTAAGTTCTGCCCTATTCAGAACATCCGTTATTTCTTTTATTCCTGTATGGTGATGATGGTGTCCTACATGGTCATGAGAATGCTGCACTGCATGATGACAATTCTCTTGATGCGTCTCTTCATGGTGATGTGTCGCGTGACTATCAGAATGTCCCTCCTCGTGATGGGGGCCGTGCAGATACTCCATATCATGGTCATGATTCTCATGTTCCTTATCCAGTATCACATTGAAATCACAGGCATCGATCCCTGCCTTCTGCACTCTGCTGACCGCCACATTAAAACCTGACACCAGCGGCCTGATACTGCTGACTGCCTCGTCAAGCGCCTTTCTGTCTGCTCCCAGATCCAACAGTGCGCCAACTGTCATATCACCACTGATTCCGGAATAACACTCCAAGTATAATGTTCTTTTCATATATCAAAATCTCCTATGTCTGTTTTGCATCCCTGTTTAATGTGCC
Organism: uncultured Lachnospiraceae bacterium; assembly: GCA_947177165.1. Taxonomy (GTDB): domain Bacteria; phylum Bacillota; class Clostridia; order Lachnospirales; family Lachnospiraceae; genus COE1. The sequence goes on along the minus strand of CAMWTP010000088.1, from coordinate 12,558 downwards.
CGCTCTCTGTTTTCCTCAAACATTCTGTCTCTCCGCGAGACGGTTGATCTGCGTCGCCATATATCCCGCACCATACCCATTGTCTATATTCACGACCGCAATGCCGTTCGCGCAGGAATTGATCATCGTGAGCAGCGCGGACAAACCGTGCATGCTCGCCCCATATCCAACAGAAGTCGGCACCGCTATGACCGGATTGCTGACCAGCCCGCCGATCACACTCGCCAGTGCCCCCTCCATGCCTGCCACTGCCACGACACAGTTCGCCTCCTGTATCGTCTCTGTATGTGCCAGCAGTCTGTGCAGACCGCTCACTCCCACATCATAAACCCGCATCACACAGGAACCAAAATACTCCGCAGTCTGCGCGGCCTCCTCCGCCACCGGGATATCTGCCGTCCCCGCCGTGCAGACGGCAATCTTTCCAATTCGTTTTGCAGCCTTTTCCTCCAGGTTTTCCTCTACTTTCAATATTTTTGACACACTGTCATACTGTACCTGCGGGAGCGCTCTGCGCACCAGTTCATACTGCGCCGCGGTTGCCCTTGTACCAAACACCTCGCCGTCTTTCTCATACATCTTCTGGTAAATCGACACCAGATATTCATCCGGCTTTCCCGCACAGTAGATCACCTCCGGGAAACCAGAGCGCAGTTCCCTGTGCGTATCCAGCTTGGCAAATCCCATCTCCTCAAAAGGCTGACGCCTCAGATACTGCTCCGCTTTCTCCACGGATATCTCACCTTTTTGTACTTTTTCCAATATGTCTCTCATGTCTGTCTTTCTTTCCATGCATGTCCCACCTTTCCGTCAGAAATACTACTTCGTCTATTATAATACATTCATTCGAATAGGGGAATACCCTTTTTTCTGCATCGGCGTGTGCGCAAAACAGGCGCAGCCATACCTGCCGCGCCCAAAAGCATTCACTATCTGTATTCACTGATTTCATAAAATGTAACCATCATAATCATGGTATCTGCCCGCTTTCCGATCACCTTTACCGTGACACGATACCAGATATCCTCCGTGAGCTCATACTCCATCGGTCCACAGAAATCTCCCCGCACGATCCTGGCAAACGCCTCACCCAAAAGCTCCCTCTCGGTGTGCACCCTTCTGTTGTGTTCGTGCTCACTGACGCTCTTATCAAATACGATATCCGTCTCGTATCGATTGTTTGTCCTGAGCAGCTCCAGCTTTTCGTTTCTATACTCATAAATGGCAACCGGCATATCCAGCATATCAAAAAATTTGCTGACACTCGAACGCGTATTCCACAATTCATTGATGATCGCGGTGTTCACATCTGTGCTGGATTTTGCCCCCATTGCCTCCTCCCTGGCGATAAATGCCTCGTAGTCGGCAACCGGCATCGGTTTTGCATAGTAATAGCCCTGCGCATACTCACACCCGATACATTTGAGGAAATCAACCTGCTCAAGCGTCTCCACCCCCTCCACGATCGACGGCAGATGCAGCCATTTTGCCATGCGGATCACAGAGGTTAAAACCTTCTCTCCCTTTCCGTTGAACTCCTGATCCTTCAGAAATTTCATATCTACCTTCAGATAGTCGACTTCCATGTCCTTCAGGACATTCAGCGACGAATACCCGCTTCCGAAATCATCCATCATGATCTTAAAACCCAGCTGATGAAGATTGCTCATCGTCTTCATGATCAGGTCCTGATCTTCCATAAATGCACTCTCTGTCAGCTCCAGATTCAGGAGCTCCGCCGGAATCTGGTACTCTGTGATCATCTTCTTGAAAATCTGCACCAGCTGCGGATTGTAGATATTTACCCGCGATACATTCACAGAGATCGGATTGGGATTCTTGCCCTCGTCGATCCACTTGCGCAGCAGCTTGCAGACATGACACCACATATACTGATCCAGTCTGCCAATAATACCGTTCCGCTCATAAATCGGAATGAACTCGCCCGGCGAGATCATTCCCTTTTCCGGGTGATTCCAGCGCACCAGAGCCTCCGCCCCATATGAGCGGTCTGTCACCAGATTGATCTTCGGCTGCAGATACACCTCAAACTGCTCCTCGTCAATGGCGCGGTTCACCTCATTGATGATAAACTGCTCCTGGCGCATATCCTCGATCATGCTCTCGTCATAGTAAGCAATATTCTGGACAAACTTCCCCTTGCAGCTCTTTGCCGCCAGGAATGCCCTGTCGTACATCTCCGACACATCCAGCGTGTCATCATCGATGACGTACACGCCGCACGACACCTTGATATTGTAGTCCTTGTTCACTTTCCGCAGATTGATCTGAAGCGCGTTGACCAGCAGTTCAACATTCTCCTCCTTGAAAGGCATGCACACTGCAAACACATCATTTTCAAGCCGCCCGTAGACAAACTTGTCAAATACCGTTGAAATCCTTCTCAACTCCGAAGCAACACTCTGCAGTACGTTGTCCCCCTCATTGATGCCGTAAAAGTTATTTATCATCTTGAAGCGGTCAATGTCAAAACGCGCAAACGCAAATGTCTCCTCCTTCTCCTCGGAAAGTATCATGCGCACTGTCCGATAAAATTTGAACTTTGTGTACAGTCCTGTTATCGCATCCCGCTCCGCCATAATCATACGGCTCTTATCAATCGCATTTTTGATACGGAACTGCAAAAGCACCGGATTGTAGGGCTTCATGACAAAGTCCCACACGCCTGCCTCCAGACACTTTTGCTCCGAATGCCAGTCCTCATTGGATGTGGCAACAATCACCGGAATGTTATCATACTCCTGATGTCTGCGAAACTCATCCATAAACTGAAACCCATCCATAACCGGCATAATCAGATCCAGTACAATCACTGCCACTCTATCGATATTGGCGGCCAGAACCTCAAGCGCCTCCTGCCCGTCCGATGCGTCCAACACCTCATAATCATCTGAAATCACATCTTTAAGCCTCTGCTTGATGACTTCCTCGTCATCTACTAATAGTATCGTGTTTTTACTATACATATCTGTCAGCTCCTTTATGCCAGACCGCCTCAACAAGATTGTCAGCTATCTTTATAGACAATAATACACTTTGATTTTACCGTTCCTGACACGTTTTTGTCAATCTATTCTAATATTTTTGTGCAAACCAGTATATTTTTTGTAAGAAAGTTATATATTATTCCCAAAACAGAGGAAAATTTTCAAGAACGATTACTGCACGATACAATTATAAAAAACAAACAATGCACGAACCGTATAACCGGTCAGTGCATTGCTTGTTCTCCGCGGCTTATTCCACCGAAATCACTTTGTAGTCCTGCTCTTCCACAGTCTTTTTCAGAATCTCGTCGCTGACTTCCGCATTCAGTGTGAGCACCGCAGTTCCCGCCTCATGGCTCACCGCTGCCTCTGTCACCTGATCCAGCGCCTCAAGACATTTCTTTACTCTCGCCTCGCAGTGTCCGCACATCATTCCTTCAATTCTCATTGTCTTCGTCATCTTCTCTTCTCCTTCTCTCTTTATATTGGTATCAGTACAACCAGCCTGTGGCTGAATTGTTTCCTTTATTGCCGCGGCACGCTTCCTGTCGCGCTTTGTGCTGTAAACATCGATCAGATTCAGCCGCAGTGCATTCGTCACCACACAGAAACTTGACAGACTCATCGCCGCCGCCCCAAACATGGGATTGAGCTGCCACCCGAACAGCGGGATCCACACACCTGCTGCCAACGGGATTCCTATAATATTGTAGAAAAAAGCCCAGAAAAGGTTTTCGTGAATGTTTTTGAGCGTCTGGCGGCTCAGCCGGATCGCCGCGGGCACATCCCTCAGCTGGCTTTTCATCAGGACTACATCCGCCGCATCGATCGCAATATCCGTCCCGGCTCCAATCGCAATACCGATGTCAGCCCTCGTCAGTGCCGGTGCATCGTTGATGCCATCGCCGACCATCGCAGTCTTGCCCTTCTCCATCAGACTCCGTATGACGCTTTCCTTCCCGTCAGGCAGAACTCCCGCGATCACCTCGTCGACGCCTGCCTGCTGTCCAATCGCCCTGGCTGTGCGCTCATTGTCCCCTGTCAGCATGACAACATGAATCCCCATGCCCTGAAGCTCCTCCACCGCCTGTCTGCTGTCCTCCTTGATGACATCCGCCACCGCGATCATCCCGACAAGCGTGTCTCCGGCAAAGAACAGCGGTGTCTTTCCTTCCTCCGCAAGTTTCTCTGATTTCTGCACAAACTCCTGCGGAATGACAAGCCGCTCTCCGATAAATTTCGCATTTCCGCCGTACATCTGTCTGCCATTTACCACAGCAGTCAGCCCATTTCCGGGAAGCGCCCTGAAATCCGACACTTCTGCCGCTAAATTCGCACTGTTTTCCTTGTTTGCAAAATACGCTCTGGCGTACTCATTGACAGCGCGCGCAAGCGGGTGCTCACTTTTCTGTTCCAGCGCATACGCCATGGCTATCAGTTCGCTCTCCGACACGCTGTCTGCCGGTATGATATCTGTCACTCTGGGTTCCCCGCTCGTGATGGTTCCCGTCTTATCCAGTGCCACGATCGACACCTTTCCTGCCTCCTCCAGTGACACAGCCGTCTTGAACATGATGCCATTTTTTGCCCCCATGCCGTTTCCGACCATGATCGCTACAGGTGTGGCAAGCCCCAGCGCACAGGGGCAGCTGATGACCAATACAGAAATTCCTCTGGCAAGCGCAAAACCGGCTGTCTGACCTGCTGCAAGCCACACGAACATGGTAATCAGCGCAATTATGATCACGGCCGGCACAAATACGCCCGATACCTTATCGGCCACTTTCGCGATCGGCGCTTTCGTTGCCGCCGCATCACTCACCATCCTGATGATCTGGGAAAGTGTCGTATCCTCACCTACTCTTGACGCCCTGCACTTGATAAATCCTGACTGGTTTACCGTTGCGGCAGATACTTTATCGCCCTCCTGCTTGTCGACGGGAATACTCTCACCGGTAAGCGCAGCTTCATTGACAGCGCTTGTTCCCTCCAGCACAATGCCGTCGACGGGAATACTTTCCCCCGGTCTTACCACAAAGATATCTCCCACTGCCACTTCCTCAATCGACACCTTTGTCTCACTGCCATCGCGCACCACTACCGCCGTCCTGGGCGATATTTTCATCAGCCCTTTCAGCGCGTCCGTCGTTCTTCCCTTGGAGCGCGCCTCGAGCATCTTTCCCACCGTGATCAGCGTCAGTATCATCGCCGCCGACTCAAAATAGAATTCATGCATATATCCCATGACTGCCGCATGATCGTTTTTCAGCTGGGCATCTGTCATGGCAAACAGCGCATAGGTGCTATATACAAATGCCGCTGTCGAGCCAAGCGCGACAAGTGTGTCCATATTGGGAGCCCTGTGCCACAAGCTCTTGAAGCCGCTGACAAAGAACTTCTGGTTGATGACCATGACAGCTGCTGTGAGCAGCAGCTGTATCAGCCCTATCGCGACATGATTGTTCTCTAATATAGAAGGCACTGGCAAATTCCACATCATATGTCCCATCGAAAAATACATCAGGACAATCAGAAAACCTATGGAATACCACAGCCTGCGCTTCAGCACAGGAGTCTCTTTATCCTGCAGCATCTCCTCCTGCTCACTTTCAGTGAGCTGTCTGCCCGGAATTTGAGCAGCTTTTCCGGCGTTGCCGCCTCCCTTGACCGAGGCACCGTATCCCGCCTCCTCCACTGCCTTGATGATCTCCGCCGCAGAAGCATTCCCCTCCACTCCCATGGAATTGGTGAGTAGACTTACTGAGCAGGAGCTTACACCCGTCACCTTTGAGACTGCCTTTTCCACCCGCGCACTGCAGGCAGCACAGCTCATGCCTGTCACAATATACTGCTCCATCCTGACTTTCCCCCTTCCCAAAACCGCTAATTATAGTATATCCGCAAAATATCCCTTCTACACTTTTTCTGTTTTTCCGAAAACCCGCATCACACTATTTGAACAGCATATCCTGCTGCCCTAGAGTGTGTTTTTACTTCATTAATTTCTTGAGTGTCTGGACCAGCTCGTCTACAGTCTCCTCCTTGCCATCCTTGATATCCTGCGTCACACACGTCTTGATATGTTCTGCCAGAAGCACCCTGTTGAAGCTGTTGAGCGCCGCATTCACTGCCGCTACCTGCACCAGTATATCTGTGCAGTAGGCATTCTTCTCGACCATTCCCTTGATTCCGCGTACCTGCCCCTCAATGCGGCTCAGGCGGTTGATCATGTCCCTGTACTCTTTCCCTGAGCGTTCTTTGCTCTTCTGTGAACAGTTCTCACACACTGCGTCCTCTTTTTCCTCCGTTTCACTCACCTCTGCATTTTCCATACTCTCCAGTTTTTCATTTTCCATTTTTAAGTTCTCCTTTCATGTACTTCGTATGCTCTATATACTATACCCTTGTATGGTAAATGTCAATACCTTTTTAGAATATCTCTCTAAAAAATGAGCACTTCATTTATCAGACATCTGTTCGATAAATAAAGTGCTCATCTCAGCATATTTCCCTGCCACCTGTGACAGCGCCGGACCGAAACACACATTGGGCCGCGCGCCATTTCCACGTAAGGAACTATAGAAAACCGTTTCCCGCAATCATGAATACTGCCATAACCGCTGCCAACGTTTTCTCCATGCCTGTTCGTGGATACTCTTCTTTCCGATTTTCATCGTTTTTAACAGGCTGTCGGTCTTACAATCTCCCACAAAAGCTCCAACAGTTTGGGAACTTCAATCGGCTTTGCGATATGACCGTTCATGCCGGCTTCCAGCGCTGCCTGTTTGTCCTCGTCAAAGGCGTTGGCTGTCATGGCAAAAATCGGGATATCGGCAATATCTGGCTTCTCCAGCGCCCGGATCTGCCGTGTTGCTTCATAACCGTCCATGATTGGCATCTGGATATCCATCAGAATCAGATCGTACTGACCAGGTTCTGCCTCCATCATCCGTTCTACCGCGACAGCACCGTCATCCGCAACATCCACGACAAAGCCGACTTCCTGAAGAATCTCCACTGCAATCTCCTGATTGAGCTCATTATCCTCCACCAGGAGAATCTTTTTCCCCTGGAAAGAATACGCCTCCGGCAAATCCGCATCCAAATCCTTGTCCATAAACGGCGACTCCAGTATCTCCTTGAGCTCCGATAAAAAGATTGGTTTGGAACAGAACGCCGTGACGCCAGCTTTTCTTGCCTCTTCTTCAATATCCGACCAGTCATAGGCCGTCAGTATGATAATGGGTGTCTCTTCACCGATTATTGCGCGAATCCGCCGCACCACTTCGATTCCATTCATGTCCGGCATGAGCCAGTCTATGATATATACGGCGTATTCATCCTCCTGTTCCCCGGCAAGCTTTACCCGGAGAACCGCCTCCTTGCCGGATGTCGTCCAGTCAGGACGCATGCCGATGGCAGCCAGCATCTTGGTCACGCTGGAGCAGGTGTTAAAATCATCGTCCACCACCAGAGCCCGAAGCCCCTGCAGCTCAGGAATCGTTTCCTGCCTTATTGGACCGGAACAGGTCTTAAACTGCAGGGATACCGTAAATGTGGTTCCTTTTCCCACCTCACTCTCTACAGAGATGGCACCGCCCATCATATCCACAATGTTCCTGGTAATCGCCATGCCAAGCCCGGTTCCCTGTATTCCGCTGATCGTACTTGTCCGCTCACGCTCAAAGGGTTCAAAAACATTCTTTACAAATTCCGGGCTCATGCCGATTCCTGTATCTTTCACCTGGAATTCATACGCGGCATAACCTTCCGGTGCATTGCTTTTCTGCAGAATCCGGACACTCACCATACCGCCCGGCTTTGTGAACTTCATGGCATTGCTCAGCAGATTCAGCAGAATCTGATTCAGCCTGAGCTTGTCGCACATAACATGTTCGTTTACCACATCCACCGTATCTATGTAAAAATCCAGCTGCTTTGACATGATATCTGCCTGCACAATGGTCTTTAAGTCATGCAGTATCTCCGGAATAGAGCTCTCCTTTTCCTCAATTTTGACCTTTCCGCTCTCGATGCGGCTCATATCCAGCACATCATTGATCAGACTCAGCAGATGATTGCTGGAGGTGGCAATCTTTTTCAGATAGTCCTGTACCTGCTCCGTATTGTCGATATGCGCGGCGGCAAGCGATGTGAAGCCTATGATGGCGTTCATGGGCGTCCGGATATCATGGGACATATTGTTGAGAAATGTAGTCTTTGCCTGGTTGGCATGCTGCGCGGCAGCAAGCGCGTCCTGGAGATCCGCCGTCTGCGCTTCCAGCTGTGTCTCCATCCTCTTCTCTTCATCAATGTCAATAAAAAAACCGACAAAGGTGACTGGCGAACCATCCTCCCTCCTGGACAGCCTGCCGGCTGCATGGAACCATCTCCATCCCGCATTTCTGGTGAGGAGACGGTATTTCACATCATAGGTCTTCTCACCGGTGTAATCCCTTACCGTGTCCCAGTACTCTTTCATCACATACGATTTATCCTCTCCATGCAGCAAATCTGACCAGGACTCCAGTCTGTTTGGAAAATCTGCTTCACTCTCGTATCCCAGCATGTTCCGAAACACATCAGTCCAGATACAGGAGACGATCTCTCCGCGCTCGTTAAAATCCATACTCCATTGACCAGAGCCAAGCGCCGCCTGAATATTCTCCATCGCGGTCCGCTCCCGCTCAATCTGGGCAAGCGCAGCTCTGAGCTGGTCCTTGTCCGCCTTTTCCTGTTCCAGCAGAATCCTTGTCTTTTTCCTGGTGCGATGAACCAGTATGAAAAAGACCAGAAGCATCACAGCTGCCACGACTACAGTATGAACAAGGAACCTGCACAACGCCTCCAAAGATTCTATCCCCATCTTTTCCAGTATGTACGCAGCCTGGCCTGTTCCGGTTTCCGCACCTTCTGCCAGCCATATGATCGCAACAAGAAGAAGCACTGCCAGTATAATTCCGCCCCCTATAGCCAGAACAGCAGTCTTCTTCTTTTGTTTTTTTGATTGCATCGTTTTCCTCCCTCTGTGTTTTCATTTCTTCCCTTTGCCAGTGCTTCCTAAAACTCCCTGGCAGAGTCCGTAATATCCTCTTTCGCTTTCCATTCGGCGATACTTTGAAGACTGCTGATATTTTACCACATTCATATACTTTTTTCCATTCCTAATTCAAAAAAAGAGCGCTTCTTTTACTGCTTACAAATATTACACCCCCCTCCCAATCCCGGCCAGGAACGCAAACACCCCCGCCACATCGAGACGTCCATACCCCGCGTATGTCAAGTTAATGTCACAAACTTTTTTCACTTTTTTTGATTGAAAATCGCTGGAACCCGCATAACTTCGTGGGGCGTGTGGTAAATTATTGCTAAATCACAGCAAAATTGGAGACAAATTATTGTCAAGTTAAAATCCCCACAACATCCTCCATTATTTTCCCCTTCACCGCTTCTGCCTGCTCTGGATTGCCTATCCTCATATATATCACTGGTTTCATTCGATCTCCTTTCCATTTTCGCGGAAATTCCACTGTATTTCAACTCTTTTGCCTTTGTAAACGTATATTTTCTTAATAAATATGTCAACCACTTCCTGTGTCAGCGCTTCTAAATGGGAATACCGTATGACCTTCTTCATATCTTCCTCTGTCCTGCGGTATTCTTCCTGAAGCTGTTCCAGTTCTTTCCCATATTTTTCTTCCTCTGCTAAAAATGTAGTGATCTGCTCTTTTATGCTGTCCGCCTTCTGTCTGTAGGATACGGCCTGAACCGAACCAAACGCATAGCTTTCATACAGGGCATCCGCCTCTGCCTGGAGCTGCTTTTTCCTGCCCCGGCACTCTGCTATCTTCTTTTCCAGCCTTGTAATATAAGATTTCTGGAAAGAAACAAGACTCTGGTTCTCCTTTGCGGCATCCCCGCGCACCATCAGTTCCCTGTTTAGCATAATCAGCACAGCTTCCTCCAACAAGTCGGCGGAAAAATAGGTACAGCACTCTGGTATCTGCAAAACTGCATGTTTCCGGCATTCAAACTTGCGGTATTTATTCTTCCCCCGTACGGGTTTATACGTCATGGAATAACCGCACCCGCCGCAGAACAGTTTCCCCACAAGGGGATTTTTCTCCCCTTTTCTGGCAGTGTCTGCTCCTTTACGGAACAGGCACACCTTTTCGTAATCTTCCAGCGAAACAAGCGGCTCATGGTGGTCTGGTATCACTTTCCAATCCTCCGCCGGCACGGCAATACCGCCTTTACTGCCCACATATTTCCGCTTTGATTTTCCATAAGCCATCTCACCTAAGTAAAAACGGTTATTCAGGACAGCCCGGACAGAAACGTTATCCCATGCCGGCATCCTGCCGCTTTTCTCTGCCCTCTCAGGATGGCGCATCTGTGTTTTGGTTGGTATACCCTTTTCATTGAGAATCCTTGCGATCTGTGTGCTGCCGTTCCCGTCAAGGGCGAGGGCAAAGATGCAGCGCACAATCTCCGCTTCCTTCTCATTCACCACAACCGCATTTTTGATTTCCTTATCTTTTTTATACCCAAAGGGAATCTGTCCGAAAACATATTCCCCATTTGCGCATTTATTTTCGACCGAAGTTTTGACCTTTACGGATATATCTTTGCTGTATAAGTCATACAAAAGTGTCTGGAAAGCTGTGTCAATCGGGGTAGTGCTTCCTGCATGGTCACGGCTGTCGTAATGGTCGTTTACCGCAATAAACCGCACCCCCATGAATGGAAATATCTGGTTCATATAGGTTCCAAGCTCGATATAGTCTCTTGAGAAACGGGACATATCCTTGACAAGCACACACCCTATCTTATTGTCCCTGATCTCTTTTAAAAGCCTCTGCATCCCCGGCCTTTCCATGCTTGTGCCGGAATAACCGTCATCACAAAACTCGGAAATCTCTTTATCCCTCAATTCCCCGTTACTGCGTATGTAAGCGTGAAGCATAGCCCTCTGGCTGCTGATGCTGTTGCTCTCGTCCTTATCCAAACCATCTTCGATGGCTGCATCTTCCAGGGAAAGCCGCAGATAAATGGCAATTTTATCCATTTGTAAGCACCCCCTCCAGCAGTTCATTCGTATAGGCAAACTCCACTTCTATCCGCTTCCCCGGATAGACATAAATCTTCCGGATCAGGGATTCTACCATTTCCTTTGTCAGTTCCCTGCCGCTTTTTAAACGGAGCAAGGCACGGGCCGCCGCGAGGTATTTCCCCGATACAGTGTCCAGGTTCTTCCTGTCCGCTTCCAGTTTCTCCTTCTGCCGGCTTAAGTCATTAAGCCTCCCCTCCTGCCGCATTTTATAAGCAACATACCCGCTCTGGGGGATAATGCCCTCACGGTATTCCACATATTTTGTCCGTTCATCCTCCTTTGCCGAGACAATCTTTTTTTCTGCTTTCCTGATTTTTGTATCAATCACTGTCCCGGCTGTCCCAAGCTGCCCTTTCACGATCTCCGTATACTGTTTTGGTTTTCCTAAATACACGGAAAACTCCATTCTAAGGAGCGGTAACAAAATATCCACCAGTTCCGCCTTTGAAATGCGGTTTGATGCAGGGCAGTTCTCCACCTTTGTCTGCCCGCCGTTTAAGCAGAAATACCCGTCCAGTCTTGCCTTCCTGCCGTCCGCATAGGTTTTCACATAACTGTTCCGTGTCATTTTCCTGCCGCACACGCCGCAGTAAAGCACGCTGTCAAAAATATTCTCCCCAATCGGGAAGCCCTCTGCCTTATGGGTATAAGATTTCGTCCTTTCATGGAGCCTTTCCCTCACTTCTGCCGCTTCCGCAAACACCGCCGTATCAATGACCGGCTCATGGGTGTTTTCTTTGACTACCCATTCTTCCTCCGCTTTGTGGATGCGGTTCTTCTCGTCCCTTGCCGTAATGGATGATTTACCCTGCACCAGTTTCCCGGTGTATGCTTCACTTTTCACGATACGCTCCACAGCGCCTTTATCCCAGCCTTTATATTCTCCCTGTTCCAGGTCAAAAAAGACTTTTCCGGTTTTCTTATACACAGACGGCGGGTTGCATTTTTTCCTGTTCAGGTCATCCGCCACCGCCGTGAAGCTCTCTGTCTCAATAAACATGCTGAAAATGTGCTTTACAATCCCTGCCGTGTTATCATCCGGCACCAGCTTCCGTATTTTCTTATCCCATCCGGCTTTATAGCCGTAGGGCGGCGGCCCTCCTACATAGGAACCTTCCTGCCTCCTCTGTTTTAAATGCTGCTTTGCCCTTACGGAAAAATCCTTTGCATACATATCGTTGACAAGGTTTTTTATCTCCACCGCCATAGCGGTTGACATCTGCTTTGTATTACTTCCCTTGTCTCCCGTATCAAGGCCGTCAGCAACCGCAATAAAGCGGACGCCAAGAAAGGGAAATATTTTCTCAATATAATTCCCCGCTTCCAGATAGTTCCTGCCAAAACGGGAAAGGTCTTTGACTACCACGCAGTCAATGTCACCGAGCCGTATGTCCTGCATAAGCCTCTGGAACTCGTCACGATTGAAATTGCTTCCCG
>CAMWTP010000087.1 GCA_947177165.1 uncultured Lachnospiraceae bacterium | reverse complement strand
GTTACAGCTCCGCTCTATTTGTCATGCCTGCAAACCGACTGTGAATAGTAACAATATTTTTTATCTTTATTTTAGCATCATCAAGTAAAACGAACATCTGGCAATTTCATCAAAGGCCACTGAACATTTCGTCAGCCTTTGAGACAAATGACAAAGGCATAATGGAAAATCAAATATAGAACAGGCCCTGCTCTTTCCATCTTCTTTCCTGTCAGGAAAATTTCCTTGATAACCGCTCCATTGTATTTTCCGGCGTATCCCTTATACTATAAATATACCCAACCCGATCATAAATATAATTTAGGAGGTTTTGCATATGAATATTGGAACACAGATTCAAACACTGCGCCGGGAACATAATATCACCCAGGAAACACTTGCCGCGGAAATGGGTGTCACCGTGGGTGCTGTAAGCAAATGGGAACATAGTACAACAATGCCAGATATTCTGATGCTGTGCAGTTTGGCAGACTACTTCCAAGTCACCACTGACGAACTGCTTGGCCGCACCCGCAAAAGAAGCTTCGTGGTCTGCGACGATGCCTGCTTTTTACGGGATACACTGAAAAAAATACTGGAAAAAGAAGGGTACTCCTGTGCTGGACTGGCAACAGACGGGGTACAATTGCGTTCGCTTTTGGACAAAAATGTTCCTGATATCCTGCTTCTGGATATCCACCTAGGCACCGATAACGGACTCGAACTGCTGCGGGAGATCAAGTGCAGGAATCTACCTGCCAAAGTCATTATGGTCACAGCAGACAATTCCGAAGAAAGCATAAAATCCGCCATATCCTATGGCGCTGATGCTTATGTCACAAAGCCTTTCACAGAAAAGCACATCCTGCATACTCTTGATACACTGTGCCTTTGACTGGATAGACGACGCTGATCAAGAAAAAGCGGTTTCCTTTTCCTCTCCAAAAAAGAAACCGCTTCATTTAATCATTCTCAGCCATGAATCTGCTGTTCAAGAACCACCATCGTTTCCTCGATCGCTTTGTCGATTCCTTCTGGATTCTTGCCGCCTGCCTGAGCCATGTTCGGTCGTCCGCCACCGCCACCGCCTACAAGTCCGGCAATTCCTTTGATGAGATTTCCAGCGTGTGCACCTTTCGCCATAGCGCCATCTGTAGCCATCGCCACAAGATTCACTTTGCCGTCCATGCCGGAAGCAAGCACGACAACGCCCTCACCGATCTTGGCTTTCAGCTGATCGCCAAGATCCCGCAAACCATTCATGTCCACTCCGTCGACTCTTGCTGCCAGAAGTTTCACACCTTTTATCTCTGTTACCTGATTCATAACATCACCGAGCGCTTCTTTGGCTGCTTTGCTCTTGAGTGATTCATTTTCGCCCTGCAGTGATTTTATCTCCGCCATCATATGTTCAATTTTTTCCACCAGGTTTGCCGGAGTTGTCCTGGCCGCCTTAGCCGCTGCGTCAAGTTCCTTCTCAATATTTTGGTAATATGCAAATACATTGTCTCCTGTAAGCGCTTCGATACGGCGCACTCCCGCCGCAATACCGCTCTCCGAAGCAATCTTAAAGGTTGTGATTTCGCCAGTATTTTTCACATGGGTACCACCACAAAACTCCTTGGAGAACTCTCCCATCGATACAACACGCACTGTCTCGCCATACTTCTCGTCAAAAAGCGCCATTGCACCTGTCTTTTTCGCCTCATCCATCGTCATAATCTGTGTATCTACAGCGATATTCTCCGCAATCTTTTCATTGACCATCTTCTCAACAGATGCGAGTTCATCCGCTGTCATTGCCTCAAAATGACTAAAGTCGAAACGTGTCCGCTCTCCGTCCTGATAAGAGCCTTTCTGCTGTACATGTGTGCCGAGCACCTCACGAAGTGCCTTTTGCAGTAAATGTGTGGCGGAGTGATTTTTGCAAATCTTCGTTCGGAGTATCTTGTCAACGCTCAAAGTAACCTCATCACCTACTTTGATCATGCCCCGCGTCATCTTACCAATGTGTCCCACTTTACCACCGAGAAGCTTCACCGTATCTTCCACAACAAACTCACCTGATGCGGTTGTAATCACACCTTTATCGCCCTGCTGACCACCCATCGTTGCGTAAAACGGTGTCTCATCAACGATAATCGTACCGATCTCACCGTCTGAAAGCGCCTCCACAAGCTCACTCTCTGTCGTGAGCACAGAAACCCTGGATGCCGTCTCAAGCTTCTCATATCCCACAAATGCTGTTGTGATAGCGGGATCAATCGACTCGTATACAGTTGCATCCGCACCCATATAATTTGTCTCTTTGCGTGCCTTCCGCGCTTTCGTGCGCTGCTCCTCCATCGCTGCGTCAAACCCATCCTGGTCAATAGAAAAACCTTTTTCCTCCAATATCTCACATGTAAGGTCGACCGGAAAACCGTACGTATCATACAGTTTAAATACGTTCTCACCTGAGAGAACTTTCTCGCCGGCCGCCTGCATTTTATCCTCCATGTCAGAAAGGATTGCAAGTCCCTGGTCTATCGTCTTATTAAACTTTTCCTCCTCCTGCGTCAACACCTTGAAGATAAAATCCTTTTTCTCGTCCAGCTCTGGATATCCATCCTTGCACTCGTCGATCACAGTCCTGGCAAAACCAGCCATAAACGTACCTTCTATGCCAAGCATTCTTCCGTGGCGTGCTGCGCGCCGGATAATACGTCTGAGCACATATCCGCGCCCCTCATTGGTCGGCATAATCCCATCTGAGATCATAAATGTCGCGGAGCGGATATGGTCCGTGATCAGTCGAATCGAGACGTCTTTCTTCTCATCTGTCTCGTACTGCACCCCGGCTGTCTCACAGATCTTGTCACGTATCGCTTTCATTGTATTGATGTCAAACACAGTGTCTACATCCTGAACAACGACGGCAAGCCGCTCAAGTCCCATACCAGTGTCGATATTCTTCTGCGCAAGCTCCTCATAATGGCCTTTTCCGTCGCCATCGAACTGTGTAAATACGTTGTTCCAGACCTCCATAAAGCGGTCACAGTCACAGCCCACTTTGCAGTCAGGCCTGCCGCAGCCATACTTGATGCCTCTGTCATAATATATCTCAGAACATGGTCCGCACGGTCCGGCACCATGCTCCCAGAAATTATCACACTCTCCGGTCTCAGGATCGCGGTAAAAACGTGTGATTTTCTCAGCTGGCACACCGATCTCATTCACCCATATGTTAAATGCTTCCTCATCCTCACAGTAGATAGACGGATACAGTCTCTCCGGGTCAAGTTCGACTACTTTGGTCAAAAACTCCCAGCTCCAGTTCAATGCCTCATGCTTAAAATAATCTCCAAAGGAAAAATTTCCAAGCATCTCAAAAAAGGTGAGATGCCTCGCTGTCTTACCAACATTCTCAATGTCACCTGTCCTGACACATTTCTGGCATGTGGTGACACGGCGTCTTGGCGGTATCTCCTGCCCTGTAAAATATGGTTTTAGCGGCGCCATACCGGAATTGATAATCAACAAACTGTTATCATTGTGCGGCACCAGCGAAAAGCTCTTCATTGATAAATGTTCTTTGCTCTCGAAGAATTCAAGAAACATTCTCCGAAGCTCGTTTACTCCATAGTTTTTCACAATTATTCCTCCAAATATCTATAATCAGGCAGCCATCATTCTGCCTGCTGCGCCAGACGCAAAAGCGTCAGCCGTCATAATTTCCTTATGTGTCTGTGTCCATTAGAAATCAAACTTATCTGCAAAGTAAGCATCCAGTTCGTCAATCTTAATACGCACTTGCTCCATGGAATCGCGGAAACGAACGGTAACTGCGTTATCCTGCTCTGACTCAAAATCATACGTAACACAGAACGGTGTGCCAATCTCATCCTGGCGGCGGTATCTCTTGCCGATATTTCCTCTGTCGTCAAACTCACAATTGTACTTCTTTGAGAGCTGTGTATAAATCTTCTCTGCACCTTCATTGAGCTTTTTGCTTAACGGAAATACACCGATCTTGACCGGTGCGATGGCTGGATGGAAATGAAGTACGGTTCTCACATCGCCCTCTCCGATCTCCTCCTCGTCATATGCTGCGCACAGAAAAGCAAGAACTACGCGGTCTGCGCCAAGAGACGGTTCAATAACATATGGTATGTATTTTTCTTTCTTCTCATCATCAAAATAAGACATATCCTGTCCAGATGTATTCTGATGCTGTGTAAGGTCATAATCCGTCCTGTCAGCGATCCCCCAGAGTTCACCCCATCCAATCGAAGGAAAGAGGAATTCGATATCCGTTGTCCCCTTCGAGTAGAAGCAAAGCTCCTCCGGCGCATGGTCGCGCAGACGCATTTCTTCCTCCTTAATGCCAAGGCTCAGAAGCCAGTCGCGGCAGAACCCTCTCCAATACTGGAACCATTCGAGATCGGTTCCCGGCTCACAGAAGAACTCCAGCTCCATCTGCTCAAACTCTCTTGTGCGGAACGTAAAATTGCCCGGCGTAATCTCATTTCGAAAGGATTTTCCAATCTGTCCGATCCCAAAAGGAATCTTCTTTCTGGAAGTCCTCTGCACATTCTTAAAGTTTACAAAAATGCCCTGCGCTGTTTCCGGTCTCAGATAAACAGTATTCTTGGCATCCTCTGTGACACCCTGAAAGGTCTTGAACATCAGATTAAACTGTCTGATATCTGTGAAATTATGCTTTCCGCAGGTTGGACACGGAATATTCTTCTCATCGATAAAATTCTTCATCTCCTCCTGCGAGAAAGCGTCAATCGGCTTCTCCAGGGTAATGCCATGCTCACCTGCGTAATCTTCGATCAGCTTGTCGGCTCGAAAACGCTCATGGCACTCCTTACAGTCCATCAAAGGGTCGGAAAATCCGCCGAGATGCCCTGATGCAACCCATGTCTGGGGATTCATCAGAATCGCACAGTCCACCCCCACATTGTACGGGTTCTCCATGATAAATTTCTGCCACCATGCCCTTTTAACATTATTCTTTAACTCGACACCAAGATTTCCATAATCCCATGTGTTGGCTAAACCGCCATAAATTTCGGAACCGGGATACACAAATCCCCTGCTTTTTGATAATGCTACAATCTTGTCCAATGTCTTTTCCATTTCACGTTCTCCTAACCTCATTTGATTTTATATATTTTACTTAAAAACAATAATCCTGTAACCTTTTGACAGGGATACATCCGCACTCTTTTTCCCCACAGTGGTGACACCGTCGCTTACATATAATATTTCATCAAAACAATTGATGCGCAGCAGCTCTGGCTGTTCCGGTTCTTCTTCACATCCGACAATTACAATGTGGCTATCTCCCATTCCCAACAGCTCGGGTTTCGAAGCCGTCGTGTCGTCGGAGACAGACTTTAGCGTCACATTCAGATCAAACCCTGCCATGTTGGCATCCTTGATCGTTCCGGCAAAAAAAACCTCTGCATTATATCCCGCATAAGCCTGATAATCCCCGTAATCCATGCGTACATTGGCGACACCATCTTTTACTTTGCAGCTTTTTAATTTAATCTGAGCCGATGCATTCTCCGCCTCGTACTCATCGATCAGTGACTCAATCATTGATTTCAAGCCGTCCTCATCATAATAGCTCTCAAAAAAATCTTCAATAATTGTACTGGATATGCTTCCATCCTTCTCAATCGAGAGCGATGACACAGTTGCCGCAATTTCATCTGTCGCTTCTTTATTACTTGCATTCTCCTGGTGTATGACCTCCCCACATGCGGTGAGTCCCAACATGCAAAAGCACAACACTAAAATGATCGCTTTCCCCATCTTCATAACTTTTTCCACCTTAATCTTTTTATGCGTTTTATTATAAACAACTTAATCGATATTTTCAAGTATTTCAAGACTTTTAAAATTCCTGTCCATCATTCTTTTGCACATTTTCCTGCTATAACGTCCCAATTCTTCCAATACATCTGTCCTGACATGAAATGAAAAAAGTTTTTCAACAGGTGTTTTCATTATGTAATCAATTGTGTAAGCTGTGGATTCCATCAGTGCATCATTCGCACCCAGTCCAGGAAATTCTCCATTCAGCATAATAGATTTTAACTCAAAAATGTACTGCACAAGACGATTTTCAAAAGCGGAAGATGTCAGCGCCCGAAGAGACTGGTATAAGAGTTTCAGCATTCCGATCTCATCATTGTTCTCTCTTGTGTAATAATCACAGATCTCCAAGAAGTACATTCCATAATATGCCCCCGCAAAATCCTGTCGCAGCTCCTCAAAATAATTGGTGATCTCCGCATCTGTCATATTATAGGAATTTCTGCCGGCATACAGCTTAAACTGTCCGAATGAAAAAGGATTCGTAGGTGCCATCAGCCTGTTGCCGGGGCGTCTGGAACCCTTGGCAAAGGCTGATATCTTCCCTCTCTCTTTTGTCAGAAGGACTACTCTCCTATCGTACTCCCCTATCGGTTCTGCTTTGATAACGATCCCTGTCAATATCACGAAATCCTGTATTCCCGTACTCATGTATCTCTCCCGCCTTACTCCTGTCCATGACGGCTGTCATGAACATGGCCTCTTCCATATCAGGATGCCCCTTGTAAGCCAGATAATCGTGTACCTGTCCTGTCTGCATAAACCGGCTCCATCCATCCTCGTGCATCTACTGTCCCTGCCCTTTCTGTATCTCGTGCAGCTTTCAAATCTCATAGATTTACGCTTCTGCACCATAATTGCAATGCGAATTTGTAAACATTGTAAACCACTTCCCTCATATCATTCCTCACAACATTTACATAACTAGGGTGTGCTTATGGGACGATTTTATTCATTTTATTGATTCATTTTCATAGGGACTCATTAGTCCCTTGGGATCATAACCAAAATTTTTGATCAGGAAATCGCTGTCACGCCAGTCTTTTTTCACCTTCACCCACAGCTGAAGATTGACATGCTGTTCCATCAGCTCTTCTATCTCAGGGCGCGCTAAGGAACCGATTTTTTTGAGCATCGCACCGCCTTTTCCGATGATGATCCCCTTGTGCGAATCCCTTTCACAGATGATTGTAGCATCGATGTCAACGACTTTTTTCCTATACTTCATAGACTCAATCGTCACCGCAACGCCATGTGGAATCTCCTCGTCGATACTGCGGAGCACCTTCTCCCTGATCAGCTCTGCCACAATCTGCCTCATGGGCTGGTCTGTGATCGTGTCCTCGTCGTAAAATGCCGGCCCGTATGGCAGATATTTCATAATCTGCGCGATGAGCACGTCTGTGTTATCTTCCTTCAGCGCTGACACCGGCACGATCTCGGCAAAGTCAAGCTGTTTCCGGTAAGCGTCAATATACCCGAGAAGCTGTTCCTTTTTCACGGTATCGATCTTGTTGATCACCAATATAATCGGCGCTTTTGCTTTTTTCAGCTGTTCAATAATATGCTGTTCCCCTGCGCCGATATAATCGGTCGGCTCCACCAGCCACAGGATGACGTCCACCTCTCTCAGACTGTGCTCCGCCACATTGACCATGTAATCGCCGAGCTTATTTTTCGCCTTATGAATGCCTGGCGTGTCCACAAAGACAATCTGTCCCTCGTCTGAGGTATACACTGTCTGTATGCGGTTTCTGGTGGTCTGCGGCTTTTTTGATGTGATGGCAATCTTCTGTCCGATCAGACAGTTCATCAATGTCGATTTCCCTACGTTTGGTCTGCCGATCAGCGCCGCAAAACCCGATTTGTACTTCTCATTCATACGAACCTCCATCTCTTCACACTCTATTACGAAAAACGCTGCCCTCTGCGTTTTTCCGCGTGAAGTTTTAGAATTTCTTAGGCAGTGTCTTTTGCTGCCTTAGAAAATCTCTTCACGCTGCACTAATGGAAGAGATTCTCCACTTTCATAAACATTTCCTTGTTCTCCTCGATCGACTGTCCGTTCCCCACCACGCACACTACATCCTGTGACATCATCGCATCCAGATAGCCGGCCAATGTTCTGATGCTCTCCTGATTGCAGGCAAGCACTTCATCGCGCTCCTTCTGCACCTCCGCAAAATCAAGGTTTGTCAAGTATGCGCTCGAAGACCGGCTTCCCTTGACAGCCGGCGTCATAGGCACATCCATATCGCTGACTGCACCTATAATATATTTTGTCATCGTGCGCTCATCCGCATGAAATTCTCTTAAATAATCACTCGTTTTCTCGAAAATGTCAACTGTTTTTTTGAGGTTCGGATCTCTGTAGGAGACAAGATAGCTGTCGCCCGTCTTGCCAAAATTGCACATAATGCCATATGCGCCGCCCTTGACACGCACATTGATCCACAGATAGTCATACCGAAGCATCACCTTCAGCACCCGCAGTGCACCTGTATATGCATAATCTGTATTGGCCATATAATTGCCCGCCCTGCACACATACTGAATCTGTGCCGATGTGGAGAAACCTTCGTTTTTCTTCTCTGTGGCAATCTCAAAGCGCTCTTTTCTTACAGGCTCCGTAAAGAGCTTTGCCTTCATGGGTGCAACAAGTGATTTTACTTTCTCATACCCTTCCTCGGTGGCTGTGATATCCACCAAAAGATTTTCCGGTCTGAAAATGCACTTTGTGAGTTCAGCAAGTTTGCTGAGCAGTTCTTTCCTGCTGCCGTCAAAATCATCTGTAAGCTTTTCCAACATGCGATAACACGGAAGACCATTCACCAATTCTGACACTGCGGCTGTCTCGCTAAAATACGACATCGCTCTCACTGCAGCGAAGGAATGCCCTGCAGAAGTCATATGTCCCTGCATGATCGATTTCAATTCCTCAAGGATTTCAAGAATCCGGTCTTCATCGTCGAGCCTGGAAGCAGTCATAATCTCTGTCATCAGCTCAAACGCTGCTGGAAGCTCGTCATACATCGCCTTTGTTTTTAATTCGAATGTAAGCTTGTATTCATCAAGCTTCTTTGCGTTGACATAGGTGTTGACGCTGCTCACAATATCTCCTGTATGAATATTGATCTCGTTGCAGAGTTCCCCGTAACTGTACCGGTCTGTATCCACATAGCCCAGCACATTTTTGAGGATTCCTATATAGGAAAACAGTTCCCTCGGAATGTTGGCCGCATCAAATATCAGTCTGATATAACCAATGCCGTTTGTCTGAATATCGTGGAACAAAACATTTGTATCATCAATGCTGCGAACCTCATTCACAAAACCCTCTGCTTCTTTTTTCATGTCCTCACGCTTTAGCATTGGTATCTTTGCAAGGTTCTCCGGCGTGTCCTCCATCTCCTGATACTCACGCAGCGCCTTTGTATCCGCCACGATCTGTCTGATTTCCCCGCTGGTAAGTCCCGCCTTGTATGCGGCCAGCTTGTCCGCAAGCTCCTTCTCCTCCCTCGCCGTGAGACCTTCCTTTGGCGCTACCACGAGAACGGATTTGTGCTGGTTCTCAATCAGATACTTTTCAATCAGTTTTTCATAGTAATCCGTATTGATTTTTTCCTTCAGATCCTTAAAGATATCGATAGCCTCGATCATGTCAAACGGCATACTGTCATCATACAGCCAGGAATCGAACATCTGCAGACCATACATCAGTCCCTTGGGATAGGAGCCAAAATCCGCTTCTCTGTATCGAAACTCATAGTAATTCAGACCTGCAAGCAGTGACTTCTTGTCAATCCCTTCTTTTACAATGCGGGCAAGCTCACTCTCGATGGTCTCCACAAACTCTTCTTTCTGCGAAACATTTGCATTCTTCGCCACAATCGAAAAATACGGCTGATAGATTCCATTGTTGTACACTGTATAAATCTCTGTGCCGATGTTCTTGTGAATCAGCGCAAGCTTTAGAGGTGCCGCGGAAGCAGAGCACAGTGCATACTCCAAAATCTCCATTGCATAGTACAATTCCTTGTCGAGGCTTGTACCGACAACAGTATTGTATGACAGGTAGGTATTGTCCTCTGTCGACTCACCCTCCATAATCGGATATTCTTTATATTTTTCGACAGGTTTCTCAAATGCGTCCTGCTGCTCTAACGCGGAATCAACCTCAATCCTCTCAAACCGGCTCAGATAGTTCTCGTCCATCCATTCCAGTTTCTCTGCCATATCCATATTTCCATACAGATAGATATAACTGTTTGACGGGTGATAATATTTTCCGTGAAACGCCAGAAATTGATCATATGTCAGCTCCGGAATCACCTTGGGATCGCCTCCCGACTCCACTCCATACGGCGTATCAGGAAACAGCGAATTGACCACTTCCCTGTCGTTGACTTCATCTGGTGATGAGAAAGCCCCCTTCATCTCATTGTATACAACTCCGTTGAGTGTGAGCGGACTGTTTTCATCCTCCATCTCGTAGTGCCAGCCTTCCTGCTGGAAAATTTTCTTCTCATTGTAGATATTGGGATAAAATACTGCATCCAGATAAACGTGCATCAGATTCTGAAAATCCTTGTCATTGCAGCTGGCAACGGGATATACGGTCTTGTCACTGTATGTCATCGCATTCAGGAACGTATTTAATGAGCCTTTCACCAGCTCCACAAACGGATCTTTGACCGGAAAATCCTTGGAGCCGCACAGCACAGTATGTTCTACGATATGCGGTACTCCCGTGGAATCTGTGGGCGGTGTGCGAAAGCCAATATAGAACACTTTGTTCTCATCGTCATTGCCGAGCAGCGCAATTCTCGCTCCTGTCTTCTTATGTCTTAAAAGCCAGCTCATGGAGCCAATGTCATCGATCTGCCGTTTCTCAATTACCTCATAAGCTGTTAAATCCTCAATTTTTTTCATTGTAATAATCCTTTCCGTATAATATTTATATAATTAATATTAAATACTCAATGCCATCAGCGCAAGTTTTGAAATCGAAAAATCCTCAATCATCATCTCGCCATCAGCCACCTGACTGCGGTATGCGCTGCAGAACTGCCTGAGGGAACAGGCCTTGTGAACCCACTTTTCTTTCATCCTGCCGCCAAATCCCTTTTTTTGTGTCTTGTAGCAGATTCGCACTGTCAGTTTCAACTGCTCGAAAATGCGATACGAAAATTCCGTCTCAGATATCTGTAAAATATGTTCTGCCATTTTCCGATTCAGATCCGTATCCCGTGCGATATGAGCGCTGATCACCGCCTTGAACTTAAACGGAACATCGTCCTTGTCCATCATCTCTGCATAGGTCAGCTCTTTGCCAAAGTAGACGCAATTGGTATCCTGAATTACATATTTAAAATCATTATTTTTAAAATCATTATTGTCCTGTGTTTCCATGTCTGTCTCCAACTATATCTGCTCTTCATTCCCTAAGGCCTCTATATATTCAATTCGGTCCGCAGAGAATTTCACCGCTTCCCGCACGGCCTCCTCCGTGATGCCAAGCTCGTCCGCCACCTCTTTTATGGTAACTTTCCGAAGAAGATTTTCATACAGTTCTTTTGCCTTGTCATTCACTTCGTTGACTTTGTCAAGCACATTCTCATCGATCTGGCGGTTATCAGAATCCTCGCTGACCAATTCTTCCATGGCGTCCATGATCATCCTGCCGATAAAGCCTTCCACCTCGTCGAGCTTCTCCACACATTCCAGCATCGTCACAGCTGTGGCGGCCGCGACATTTCCCTCTCCGATCAGGTCCTCCACAAGCACTCCCTGTCCCGCATAGAGTTTGGAGATTTCCACTACCTGCGGCAGAAAGATCTCTACAAGCTTCGCCTGTGCGTCAGTGTCATCCGCCAGCGCAGACATCATCACAGCCCTCTTCTCGCCGTCCGATACCGGCGGAAGCTCCCTCAGCTCCGCAAGATACATTTCCAGAAAATTGACGTCATCACCAGACAGATTATCTTCCACCTCCCCCGGCTCATCAATCCCAATATGATGACTGCGAAAATAATTATGAATCAGTGCCAGCTTTCCATCATCTAACTGCCACTGGTCAAAAGCCTCATTGATCTGCCCGCTTGTCAGCATATTTCCCTGAAGTCTCGCGGATTCTCTCAGCTCTTCGAGGATATGTGCAAAATTTGTCTGATTGAACTCCATCATTACACGCTTCCCTTCCTTATTTATTTAACGTGAGTATGCGTAAACAGATGATCCTGGCAGTACTCGTAATTTCCATTGCACTTTGAACAGAACCGGAATTCGGCCTCCGGATTGTCCTCGCTGTTTTTTCCGCAGATCGCACACTTATGCTTCGATACACTGGCCGGTTTCGCCCGCCTCACTTCCCTGTTGTACTCGTGGCGTCTCCGCACCTGCCGCGGTGACATCCGCATAGCGATTCCGCTTCTCATCATCAGGAAAAAGACGACAAAATTGAGCAGTGACGCGCCGATGATAATCTTGCCGATGATATTGCTCTGCAAAAATTGTACTGCCAGAAGAATACCATACGCAATTCCCATCCACTTTACCTTGATCGGAATAATGAACATCAGCAGTACCTGCACATTCGGAAAAGTCATCGCAAATCCCAGAAAAATGGACATATTCACAAAATAAGTGCTAAAACCAGATGCCACTTGTTCAAAATATTCCCTATATTCATTTAACATGAGATATAACCCTGCATACGAATTGGCCAAATCATTTACCATAAAGGAACGCAGCGCCGGAATATAGCTAATTCCCATAATCAGAAAACTGCCTATAATTGTAAAAATCATCCCCATAAAGAGATACACATTATAGTAAAAAGTTCCCCATGTCCGCTCCAGATTCGTTCCAGCCGAATAATAAAACATCAGCATAATAATCGTAAACAAATCCAATTGTGACGGCGGAATGATAATCCACGTAACCAGTCTCCAGATTTGCCCGTGTAGGATCAGATATGGATTCAGCGTCAGAAAATCCCTGATTGTCGGGCTGATAATCTGCACTATATACCCAAGTATATACCCCAATATCAGATATAAGGAAAGATTCGGTATCGCGTATTTTCCAATCTTCCTCTCCAGTTTATTCAAAAAATTCATATTATACATTCCTGCCTTTCACTCTAAATATAAACTTGTCATTACAGTATATCATTCACTCCAGGAAATGTAAACCAATCTAAATTTATACAGTTAAAATATAATTTTTTTTTAAGATTTATAGTATTATTCCCGCCAGTCTTTTCATACATTATAACAATTTATAGTTCGTCCAAAAAGATTTGGCGAAAATTTTCCAAAAAAGTATAAAGTTTTCAGCAACTTTTAATCATCTGGTTTATTGCGTTTTTGAAATTGCTGTCGTATAATAGCAAATGTGTGTTGAAAAAGTCAAATTATCGTTATTGATAATTTTTTTTAGAAAGGCATGGTTATTTTCATGAATAAGAATAAGGAGTTCTATACACTTGGAATTGATATTGGTTCTACCACTGTGAAGGTCGCAATCTTAGATGCAGCGCACAGTCTGCTCTTCTCTGACTACCAGCGGCATTACGCCAATATCCGGGAAACTCTTTCTTCCCTTTTACAGGATGCATACGCAAAGCTTGGCAATCTGACGCTCCACCCCATGATCACAGGTTCTGGCGGACTGACGCTTGCAAACCACTTAGGTGTGCCGTTTGTGCAGGAAGTAATCGCCGTCTCCACCTCACTGCAGGAGCTTGCACCCAAGACCGATGTCGCAATCGAGCTTGGCGGCGAGGATGCCAAAATCATCTATTTTGAAGGCGGCAATGTGGAGCAGCGTATGAATGGAATCTGTGCTGGCGGCACAGGCTCTTTCATCGACCAGATGGCTTCGCTGATTCAGACGGACGCCTCCGGTTTAAACGAATATGCAAAAAATTATAAATCATTATATACCATCGCGGCGCGCTGTGGCGTGTTCGCAAAGACAGATATCCAGCCGCTGATCAATGAGGGCGCCACAAAAGAAGATCTGTCAGCCTCCATTTTTCAGGCGGTGGTCAATCAGACCATCAGCGGACTTGCCTGCGGCAAACCAATCCGCGGGCATGTGGCATTTTTGGGCGGTCCGCTTCATTTCCTCTCAGAACTCAAGACAGCGTTCATACACACGCTGAAGCTTGACGAGGAACACATTATTGACACTGCCAACTCTCATCTTTTTGCAGCGATCGGATCCGCACTCAACGCAAAGGAGGACGTACATTTCTCTATGGCGGAGATGGTTGATAAGCTATCTTCTGATATTAAGATGGAGTTCGAGGTTGCCCGCATGGAGCCGCTGTTTTCTGATGAAACCGAGTACGAAAGCTTTCAGTCAAGACATGGCTCCAACCATGTGAAAAATGCAAAACTTGAGGACTACCACGGCAAATGTTTTCTTGGAATTGACGCTGGTTCCACCACAACAAAAATCGCGGTGGTTGCCGAGGACGGAACACTGCTCTACTCATTCTACAGCAGCAATAACGGAAGCCCTCTAAAGACTGCTATCTCTGCTATCCAGGAAATCTACCGCCTGATTCCTGATGATGCCGCCATCGTGCGCTCCTGCTCTACAGGCTACGGAGAGGCACTTTTTAAAGCAGCATTCATGCTTGACGAGGGCGAGGTCGAGACAGTGGCACATTACTATGCCGCTGCATTTTTCAACCCGGATGTGGACTGTATCATCGACATCGGCGGTCAGGACATGAAATGCATCAAAATCAAGAATCAGACCGTTGACTCCGTACAGCTCAATGAGGCCTGTTCCTCAGGGTGCGGCTCTTTCATCGAAACTTTCGCCAAATCGCTCAACTACAGTGTGCAGGATTTCGCAAAAGCAGCACTGTTTGCAAAACACCCGATTGATCTCGGCACGCGCTGCACTGTATTTATGAACTCAAAAGTAAAACAGGCCCAGAAAGAAGGCGCCGAGGTATCTGACATCTCCGCTGGGCTTGCCTACTCTGTCATCAAAAATGCTTTGTTCAAGGTAATCAAAGTATCCGATGCAAGCGAGCTTGGCAGGAATATTGTCGTGCAGGGCGGCACATTCTACAATGACGCAGTCCTCCGCAGCTTTGAGAAGATTGCTGACTGTGAGGTAATCCGACCTGACATCGCAGGTATCATGGGCGCTTTCGGCGCCGCATTGATCGCGAGAGAGCGCTATCAGGAAGCTCCCGAAAACAGCACGACAATGCTCACCATAGATCAGATCAACGAGCTTGCCTTCACCACATCGCTGGTGAAATGTCAGGGCTGCACCAACTCCTGCCGTCTGACGGTCAACAAATTCTCCGACGGCAGAAGCTACATATCCGGAAACCGCTGTGAGCGCGGTCTCGGAAAAGCGAAGACAGACAACCATATCCCAAACCTCTTTGCGTACAAACTGGAGCGTCTGTTCTCCTATGAGCCGCTTTCTGACGCGGATGCTGTGCGCGGACGTGTCGGCATTCCAAGAGTCCTGAACATGTACGAAAACTATCCATTCTGGTTCACGCTGTTCACCAGGCTAAAGTACCAGGTTGTGCTCTCGCCGCTGTCCAACAGAAAGATTTACGAGATGGGAATTGAATCCATACCGAGCGAATCAGAGTGTTATCCTGCCAAACTTGCACATGGGCATGTGGAATGGCTGATTAAGCAAAATGTAGACTTTATCTTCTACCCCGCCCTGTTTTATGAGCGGAACGAGTTTGACGAGGCGAACAATCACTATAACTGTCCGATTGTCACCTCTTATTCAGAAAACATCAAAAATAATGTGGAGGCAATCGGACGAGGCGAGGTCGCATTCAAAAATCCGTTTATGTCTTTCCGGGAGCCGGCTCTGATCCTGCAGTCCCTGGAAAAAGAGTTTCCAGAGATTCCTGCTGACGAGCTGAGAGAGGCTGTTGACGCAGCATGGCAGGAACTTGACAGCATGCGCAAAGACATGTGCAAAAAGGGCGAGGAAGTAATTGACTATCTTGAGAAGAATCACGCGCGCGGTATTGTGCTTGCAGGTCGTCCGTATCACATTGACCCGGAAATCAACCACGGCATTCCTGAACTGATCACATCCTTCGGCATCGCTGTTCTTACAGAGGATTCCGTATCGCATCTCGCTAAGCCGGAGCGCCCGCTGATTGTGTCAGACCAGTGGATGTACCACTCCAGACTGTACGCTGCAGCAAGCTATGTCAAGACGCGCGATGACCTGGACCTGATTCAGCTCAACTCGTTTGGCTGTGGTCTGGACGCTGTTACAACCGATCAGGTCAATGATATTTTGACTGGTTCGGGCAAAATATATACATGCCTGAAAATTGACGAGGTAAACAATCTCGGCGCAGCGCGAATCCGTATCCGCTCGCTGTTGTCCGCTATCCGCGTGCGCGAACAGCGCCATCAGGATCGGACCATCCATTCCAGCCGCATGAACAGAGTGCTCTTTACGAAAGAGATGCGCAAAAATTACACAATCCTGTGCCCTCAGATGTCACCGATTCACTTCGACCTCTTAGAACCGACTTTTCGAAGATGCGGCTATAATCTGGTCGTGCTGAACAACGACAACAGGGGCAGTATCGATATGGGACTCAAATACGTCAATAACGACGCCTGCTATCCGTCCCTGCTGGTGGTCGGCCAGATTATGGAGGCTGTGCTTTCAGGCAAATATGACACGGACCACCTCGCAGTTGTCATGTCGCAGACAGGAGGCGGCTGCCGTGCCACGAACTATATCGGATTTATCCGCCGTGCACTGGAAAAGGCCGGTTATCAGCACATACCAGTAATCTCCATCAACCTGTCAAAGCTGGAGAGCAACCCTGGATTCAAGCTGACGCCGATGCTTCTGCTGCGCGCAGTCTATGCCGTAAATTTCGGTGACATTTTTATGCGCTGTGTGTACAGAATGCGTCCATATGAGGCTGTTCCGGGCTCTGTGGAGGAAGTTCATCAGAAATGGATTCAAAAATGCTGTGATTTCCTCGGACGCAAATACTTGTCCTTCAACACTTACAAGAAAATGTGCCGTGAGATGATTGCGGAATTTGACGCAATCCCTGTGCTTGATATCAAGAAGCCGCGTGTCGGTGTGGTCGGTGAGATTCTTGTGAAGTTCTCTCCCGCTGCAAACAATCAGCTTGTGGAGCTTCTCGAGCACGAAGGCGCGGAGGCCGTCGTTCCTGACTTGATGGATTTTATGTTCTACTGCTTCTACAATCAGCTGTACAAGGCAGAAAACCTTGGCACGAGCAGGAAGGCCGCTGATATCAGCAGACTTGGCATCAAGGCGATCCAGATGCTGCGGAAACCGATGAGCGAAGCCTTCGCGGCAAGCAGACATTTTATACCGCCTGCGGACATCTATGAGACGGCCAGACATGCAAAGGAAATTGTCTCGCTCGGCAATCAGACGGGTGAAGGATGGTTTCTCACTGGCGAGATGCTGGAGCTGATCAACACAGATACGCCAAACATTGTGTGCACACAGCCCTTTGGCTGCCTGCCAAACCATGTAGTCGGCAAGGGTGTTATCAAGGAACTGCGCAAGCGCCACCCAGAGGCGAATATCGTCGCCATTGACTACGACCCCGGCGCTTCCGAGGTCAATCAGCTCAACCGCATCAAGCTGATGCTCTCCACAGCGCAGAAGAATCTGAACAAAGCGCTGGAAGCCGCCGAGGCTGAGAAAAAAGCAGCAAAGCAGGAAACAAAGAAAAATACTTCCAGAAAAAAACACAAAAAGAACAGGAGAAAGAACAGCGCAAAGAACAAATCTGCTTAGAATAAAAAATACAGGGCATCAGCCCTGTATTTTTTATTCTATTGCGTCTCTGTCTCCTCCTCCTGCTTCACAATCAAATCATCAAGATTCTTCTCCATAAAATCAGAAACAGTATAAGAATCTGTTGTATATACAATTTCCTTATCGGATTCCAGGCACAGATAATAGGTTCCTGTCAGCTCATTGTAATCCCCGATCAAAAGCGTATAGCCTGTTGTTCCATCGGATATCAAGATCGAAACTGCAGGTTCTTCCAGTCCGTATTGTGCACTGTCCTCCACCTGTTCAATACGGTTTTGGGAAGTCAGCGATGCAATTTTTCCAATCATACTGTCAATAATATCTTCATCCATGTCGAGCGTCCTGTCATCTTCATTGACCCACTCCTCACCCTGCCTGGTGAAGCTGTACAT
>CAMWTP010000086.1 GCA_947177165.1 uncultured Lachnospiraceae bacterium | reverse complement strand
CCTGCCGTGAAAAATCCTTTTACTCCCTCAACCGCAGCCGCGGCAATTCCCTGGATGCCGCCCCCGTGCTCTTCGTATGCCTGTTTCATGTTGCCAAGGGTTTTCACAACCGTTTCTTTTGCCGCCCCCATTGCCGGGCCGATGACGTTTGCAATGCCTTCAAATACTTTTTTGGCAATCTCAAGAGCAGCGCCAAATTTTTCTTTTACGACCGCAAATATACTGTCCACAATATTTCGGAAC
The DNA here is from genome assembly GCA_947177165.1 of uncultured Lachnospiraceae bacterium. Taxonomy (GTDB): domain Bacteria; phylum Bacillota; class Clostridia; order Lachnospirales; family Lachnospiraceae; genus COE1. The sequence goes on along the minus strand of CAMWTP010000086.1, from coordinate 17,989 downwards.
CACTCGCACTTGTTATACAGGATCACGATTGCCGCTATCAGTGCGATAATGCCCAGCACGATCCATGTTATGGGGTTTGCTAGGAGTGCGGAAGTGAATCCCCATACGCTTGCTATCAGCGGTTTAAACACTGGTATCAGTTTCAGTATCCCGCTTTTTGCCAGTTTGGCAAACTCGATCCACTTTGTAACCTGGGCACCTACCAGGCCGATCACGGTTGTCACTGTGCCGCTTATCATGAGGAATCCGGCGAGCCCTGCCAGGATTGCGAATATGACATTGACGACACCGCTGTGGGAACTTACCCATTCTCCTGCCTTGTCAACCACACCTGATATTTTATCCATATACTCCATTACATTGGGGGTTACGGCATTGCTGATCGTCTCGCCGATGTTGTGGAGCTTCTGGCGCATGATCTCAAATTTTGCTGGGTCGCTGCTGTTGATGGCCTCCGCCATCTCCAGTGTGGCAGCCGTCCCCTGTCCCAGGGAACCATACATGCTTACGATGTTGTTTTCCAGCTCCCCGACCTTGCCGTACATCAGGTCGATCAGCTTGATCGTCTCGGAGTCTCCAAAAGCCTTTTGCAGTTCCATCTTTTCCGCGGCATCCAGTGTGTCCCCGAATTTACCGTGCAGCATGTCCAGTATCTCCGGCATGGAGAGCAGCTGGTTGTTCGCGTCGACAAAGCTCATGCCCAGCGCCTCGCCGCCTTTTGCCGCGCTGCGCAGGAATGCGTTGTATTTTGTCCCGGCTTCTGATCCGGACATCGTGGCCTGCAGCATGCCCAGGATGCTCAGCTGTTCTTCCAGCGGCACCTGCGCGTTTGTGGCAGATGCGCCAAGGCTCTGGATCGCTGCCGCCATCTCGTTGCCGTTTGTCTTAAACTGTTTTACACTTGTAGAGATGCCTGCCGAAAACAGCTCTGCAAACTCCATGTCGGACAGGTCTGTGTAAAAGCCTTTATATATACCGTATCCCGTGGCAAACAGGTCTGTCATGGTGGCTATGTTGGCCTTTGTCGCTTTCGCGGTCAGTCCGGCCATCTCGGTATACTGCGCCACGCCCTCGTCAGTCAGGGAAGCGATACCGCTCTTGATGTCATATGCGGCGGATATAAAATCCGCCTTGGTCGTGCCTGCCCAGGTGTTGGAAAAATCCTGTGCCGCATTCTCCAGCAGCTCCAGCTCCGTCACCCCGAGTGAGGACAGCTCCGCGATCGCGTTCTTCGTATCAAAGCTCGCGGTCACGGGGGACACCAGCGCCTGCGCAAGCTGCGCACCCGCGCCCGTCAGCATTGTCCCGGTCTTCATCATGTCGCCGTATACGTTTTTTGCCGGGGAGGTCATGTTGTCGATCAGGTTCAGGATCACGCTTAACTTAAAAATTGATTCAAATCCCATTATGCCATCCCTATTCCTTCTTTTCCCACATTCCGGCCTGCACTATGCCTTTCCAGACTTTCTGCATATACCATGCCTTCGCGAGGTAATTCCCGAAAGTATCCATATCTATTGCCTCCAGGTCGAAATCCTTTAGAAGAGATTCAGGAAGAAAGCTTCTTATAAGTAATTCCCCCCACTCTATGTAGTTTTCCTCCAGATCCTGAAGTTTCTCTTCTAAAGACGCCTGAAATTTATATTGTCACCAAGCCCCAGTACGTTCAGCAGCTTCTGCCCCATGTTCAGGGCAAGTCCGGGATATGCAGTACACTGCTTTTCAAGGTCGGCTACCTGCTCCTCGATGATATTGTCGCGGACAAAGATTGCTGTCGCGTTCATAACATTTTTGCTTGCTGTCTTTACGTAGCGGTTGAAGCTTGCAACAGACGGCTGCGTAAACAGGAACCTGATCTTGCGCCCTTCGTTTTCATCGTCCTCGTCCACCGTGACCGTGATCTCATAAACCTTTCCATATTTTTCTTTCAGCCCGGTTTCACTAAGCGGCGCCATTGGCACGTGTGTGTCGCCACTCCTTCCAGCATCTTCCCTTCCCCTGTCCACTGTCGCATCCAGTCCCATACTTTCCATATTCTCCATTTCTGATCCTCCATTTTTGACAAAAATAATGATTGGTTACATTGGTCACACGGGTCTGTTCTCGTTCCAGTCAATCGTTCCCGCGATCAGCAGGTCGAGATCAACCTTAAAAGACTTGTCCCCGTTTGCTGCCTTCATGCTGCGTTTTGCAAACGTCACATGGTTTAATACGTCCGTCATTGTCGTACCGTCCCCGTTTGCATAGGACACCACGATCTTGGGGAAATACAGGTCATAAAATTTTATGCCGTTATTGTTGCAGTATTCAAGCACTGCCTCGTAGTCATCCCGCAGCATGCTCATCTTCCCGTTTGCTTTATAGTTGCCTGTCCCGTATCCGCGCGGGAGTTTCCCATGGCCGTAGACCAGCTCCTTTTCCAGCTCGTCATCGTAGCTGATCTCCTGGATGTCCGTCACCACGCCCGGCAGGCACAGGTCGACGTCTCCCCAGTCATAGACTTTCGTATTGACTTTTAACATATCCTTTCCCCCTTATGATGCATATGGGTTCCTCTTCCCCACGTCGATCTCAATGTTCCTGATGATCCCGCGCTGGACATACCGTATCTCCAGCCGCAGCTTTCCCTCCATGAGGACTGTTTCCGCGGCATCTTCCGGGACATTTATCTCCACGGATGATATCTCCCTGTTTGTGACCATCCTGTCAAGCGGAGCCTTGATAAACTGGGCTTTTACTTTTAAGTCTGCCATCGGTTTCTCCATGTCGATATCCGACTGCAGCTGCAGGAGCGCTTCCTTCCTTGTTTCACGGATTATTTTATTGAGCACCCTCACATCCTCTGCGTATCCGTAATCCGTATCATCCGGTCCCAGTACCCTCGCATTGTTGATATAAAATCCTTTCAGGCCGTCGTACTGCCGCAGGGTAAGGTAGCCCATCTCGTCTATGGCGTCGATATAGTCATCATCCACATCCGGCAGGAGCTTCAGTATTTTGTCTTCGGACAATGATGCTGCTGCAGTCTCCCCGATGCTCCTGTTGACCGCCGTCCGTCCATACAGCCCGCACACCACTCCTGCCGCATTGGTGTCCCTGCCAAGTCCGTCCATGCCTGCATACAGTATCCTTGCGGCCACTACCTGTATCTGGTAATTTTTCACAAGCTTTCTCGCCTCTTTCAGTGCCGCAATATATTCGTCAATGCTTTCGTCAGCTCCTTTTTCAAACGCCTCCAGGACAAACATGAGCGGTTTGTGGTACTGTACCTGCAGTTCCGCCTGCATTGCCGAGACCATCGCCCATGTGTCCGCACCACAGGCACCCACGATGTGCACCAGCTCCGCCTCCTGCTTTATGGCCCTGACCAGGTTTATTCCCTTTATCACGTCCTCGTTTGTGAGACAGGGGGCTGTTGTCTGCCAGCTGTACATATCATTTACCTCATAGGTCTGTGCGTCACCTAATGTAAAAGCAATCTCCAGTCCCGTATCTGGCAGTTCAAACTTTCCTGACAGCGGGACAGTGAGCTCCTCCGAATATGTATATCCCCCATTAATGGAATATTTGAACGAAGCCGTGTTAAGTATTCCCTTGCCCGTTATTTTTACAATGATGTCAAATTTATTGTTTGGCCTTCCGTCTATGGACACCGCCCCGGAATTGTCCGTTACTGCGGGATCAAGCGTTTTGATCTCCCCCTGAGCCGATGGATTTACCGGGATGCATATGATCCGCGATGCCCCGTTTTCGACGGAATCCATCACGGCATCCCGTAGCGGGCTCAGTCCGAGGTTCTTTGTCATGTACTGCAGTTTGCGCGCGCTGGTTATGATAATGGGTTCGTCGCTCTGTACAGGGCTCGCCCCGATCTTGATATGCACCCCCGTGCCGCTTATGTTGCCAAAACCCATCAGGCCGTCCGTGACGGTATGTATTACATCATTCATTTTCTCTTACCTCCGATCGCCGCACCAAGGAAACGCTGCTGTGCTTCCCAGTACTCCTCCGGTGTTACTGCCCGGCCTTTCTGCCAGCCGTTCGCCGCACACATCCCCTCATATACTGCATCCGGGGTCCTGTTGATCTCCCTCAGCTTTTCAATTGCAAGATATTCCTTCTCCTGTGTCCCTGTCTCCTTCTTTGTCATATGCCGCCTCCTTTTTGTTTGCTGTTATTTCAGCGTCATCCGCTTTTGCAAAATCAGTATCCTTATATACGCCGCCTTTACAGACAACCTTTACCTGCACTGCACACTTTGCCCGGATGATCGTGTCCTCGTCGTCCATCCAGTCCGCCACCGTGGGCTCTATATACACATAATTGCCGTCAACATAGATGCCGTCCGGGATATTTTCAAGGAATTTGTCATAAAGCTCCTGTACCTTTTCGATGTTGTACTCGCCGATTACGACGCTAAACGTCAGGTTCCGGTCAAACTTCTGGCGTCTTTTATGCTTTCCGGCACTGTCCATGTAGACACGCTTGTTTTTATTTCTGGACAGGCTGTCATCTTCAAACAAAACCGCAAATACACGGCTTTCGCCCGATGCCCTCAGTTTTTTTCGTGATGTATGTATGGTGCCTGTGGCTCCGCACTGTTTCAGGCACTCCTTTAATTTATCCCTGCATTCCGTATACATATGTCAGTTCCCCGTTACTGCCGCCTCAATAATATGTGTGATTTCCCGCATGTCCTCCTCGTTGATCCCGAGATACGGCCGGGCAGGCATTTTGATACTTTTCTTTGATATCCACTGGTCTCCGATCTTAAACTTTAACAGTCCGTCACCTTTCGCCCTGATGGTTCCGCCAAACTGGTGAATGGCTGCATAGTCCTTATTGGTACCGACTTCCACGCCTTTGGCCGAGCTTTCGACATGTATCGAGTTCGCCAGGTCTCTGGATATCACAAGTGTTTTTCCACCGTCCTGTTGGGCCCGTATGGAGGTCTTCCATGCCCTGCCCTCAGGATCTTTTCCGGTGTCAAACCGTTCTAGTGTGGATGTCCGCAGCGCCTGGCCGACTGCAGCCATCGCTGCAGCAGTATCTGTCTCTTCCAGCTCCCGTAATCTGTCAAGCAGCGCCCGGTCATCCCCGGTCAGCTCCACCCTTATTGAGCTCATTGCTACCACCCCCTCATGCTATCGCGTGAGAACAGGCGGCGGCTTGACCGGAAACGGAATCCTTCTGCAGCTGTCTTTCCCGGATCATCCTTTGTTGCCCCAATGTCGATCTTCCCTTCCGCAACCATTGTCAGAAATTTGATCGCGGAATTGTATCTTGTCAGATATGTTTTTTCCGGATCATCTTCATCAATCCCTTTACGGGACACGAGGTTGTATGCCGCTATATCCTTGGAAAACTTCTTCAAAACTGCTGGCGGTTCTGTAAAGGGTGGACTGTACCGTTTCGACAGGTATCCGTCAATCTCCGCATCCGCATCTGCTATTGCATTCTCAATCAGCAGGGTAATATCCTTTTCCTTTTCTGCCATCGCTTCTGCGTCCGATTCATCAATATATCTGTCCCCTAAGATCGAATTAAACATATCCTCTTTTATTAATTCCCTTACATCTGCAACGGTACAGTATCCCATAACCTTCCTCCCTGCCTCAGCCTGCTATCTCGCCTGTACTGCCATACGCCAGCTGCCAGAATGAATATCCAGTGTTGTATCTGCCGTCTGCACCATAGATGTAGGTGTTCTGGTTAAATACATTTGAATCGTTTTCATTGACCATGGAGACAAACTTTGTTGCCTTGCGCAACTGGAAGATAATCGGCTTCAACGGTTTTGACGTATCCAGCAGGAACCAGTTGTCCGGGTATTCATCGTTGGCAATATTCGCATCAACAAGCAGCTCCGCGCTGCCTTTCCACGGATTTGTCGTTCCGCTGATATAATCCGCTGTCAGGATATATCTTCCCGTTTCTTCCAGATGCGGCGGCACTACCAGCAGATTGGGACGTATATTAATCGCTGTCCCTCTCTCATTTCTGTAGCCTGCCATTGTTGCTTTTGCTGCCGCATAGGACTTTGCAGACAGCTTCGCGCTGCCCCTGTTGCTGTATGTTTTCCATCCGACCGCATGCGCTTCGTGGAAAAAGCTCAGGTCATCATAACATTTTTCCGTAAATCCCCGTGGAAGCATCACAAATACCATGATATCCTGATGCTCCCTCGCGGAATGTCCCATCTGTTCCATGTTGATGGTATAGAGTCCGAGGTTGTCATCCTCAATGTCATCCCGGTTTACGGCGATTGTCATTTCATAATGCTTATTCATGATGTTGTAATCTTTTTCAGAAAGGTTCTTAATCTCCCTTTCCCCGATCCACTCACGCATTGTCGGAAAATCCCCGAGCCAGCCATATGTATTTAACTTCGTGGAGCTTGGCACGGTAGTCGCTATCTTTTCCTTGTTTGTTGTCGTTGTCTGGAAAGCTTTGTTAAAAGCTGCCGAAAATGTTGTCCTGAGTCCCTGCAGGTTTGCACTGTTTATTACCATTTTATCTCCTCCTATGGCTGAATTAATACGGCTGCACACGTGGCATCCACTTCGAATATCGTCCCGACTTTTGATGATCCGATGGAAGATGTGGTCACTGTAGCCGAATCTTTGATATAGGCCGTTTTCATCAGGTCGGTTTCTTTGATCCCTTCCTGGTTAAACACAAAGCCGCCGCTCGAAAATGATACTGCCTCCGCACCGTCACTGCCCATGCGGTTGTCTGCGTTGTCCGTGGCGATCCCCACCACGCGCAGCCCCTCTGTCTGTGTCGCCTTTACAAGATAACCCTCCTCGTTGAGCGCTACCATGTCCGTTTTGCGGATCAGCTCCCCCGCAGCCACGGGGGCATTCATCTGGATGCCGCTTACTTTCTGGTTTCCTGCCCTGTCCATCATTCCTCATCATCCTCCTTGTCCGCGTATTTTTCAATGTCCTCTTTGGACATTCCAGTCGCCTTCAGCACAAGGCTGTCCACCCCTGCAGGTTTCTTCGGTGCGTCCTTCAGGTTTAATTTCCCGACAGGCACCACCACGGGGGCTTTCTCAACAAAGGAGTCAAAACCTGTCCTGTCCTTTAAGGCATACGCCTTTGCCCAGTCCTTCTGTGCCGCAGTGATCTTTCCGGCCTTTAATGCTGTCATGACTGCTTCTTCCGCTTCGCGGTCCTTTATGCGGTTCAGGGCCTCCGTGATTTCCTGCCTCTGGCTGTCCGCACCCGCTTTCAGCGCCATTATTTTCCCTGCGACATCCTCTGTCTTTGCACTGTCTGGCAGTCCCAGCAGGCCGAGGATCACACTGTTTGCGACCGCTTCTGTCCCGCCTTCCTTTTCGGCTGCTGTCTCCTCTTCTTTTTCAGCCTTTCCGAGCGCCTCCACAAGCGCGCTCATAACTGCTTCGTCCGCGGCATCCGCTGGAAGCCCTAACATCTCTTTGATTTTCTGTAGATCCATTGTGTTCCCTCCTGTATTTGTGTTATCTGTCCCTGAACCAGCAGAATTAACAATGGCAAACATTCCGTTGATTGCAGGTGTATTTGTAAGTGCAAGGCTGTGCAGCGCAACCGCTTTATTGTCCGCTTTCCTTGTCAGGACAACCGGGGAGAGATATCTGTATTCTTTATTTTTCAGGTATTCTTCTGCCTTTGGTGTCCACTCTACCTTTGCCTCGATTGCTTCCGGCGTATAGATCAGTTCCTTTACCCATCCTCCCGCGGGAGCCTGCATGTCTTTCAGCGTCTGGTGCTCATAGTCAACCACGATGTCGATTCCCCTGCGCTGCATCTCTGCCTTCATTGCAGCAAATGATTCTTCGTCGACAATAAAATCACCTTTTTCAGAGTTTACCTGTCCAACAGGGAGTATCTTTATCCTGTCCGGGCATCCTCCCAAATCCTCGTCTGTAAGAATCATGATCTGTCTGTATTCACCATCTGCCATTTCTCGCGCCTCCTCAAATAGCCTGTACACGCGTTATAACGCGTTATAACGCGGCTGAATTATAATTGTTGGTATTTTCCCCGTTTTAATCTGTTTTTTCTCTTAAAATCGATTTTAGCGTCTGGTCGAAACCACTTGTGTCAGGCTGCCATGGAGTTGTTGCCGGATTATTGCTAAAACCTTTATCAGGGAAAACAGGTTCGTTTCCGGTCAGCGAGGTCGGAGGGCGGTCTGATACTGCCAGGCCTCTTTCTTCCACCTGCCATCTGGACAGGGATACAACCGTACACCTGCATCGGTATCCATTGGGAGGATACCAGACATCCCATATGGGATCATCCGCAGCATACACCCTGTTGTGCATTGCTGCGTGGCTCTCACGCACACGCCCGTCCCCCGCGGTCTTGTACTGCCAGTACGGGCGGAATTTTTTTGCGGCCTGCATGTTAACATAGTGCCCGGCGTTGTATGCTGTCTGTATGTTGGTGCGGAATATCACATCAAGATGCCAGGGGCTTGCTGCCGTGTAGCCGTTCCGCTCTAAAAAGTCATTCATGTGCTCGCGGAATGTGGCAAATGTTGTCCCGTCCTCTATCGCATCCACCAGCTCACGCAGGAACTGGTTTAACACTTCCGCTGACGTGTAATGAGAGACGCTGAACGCCCTGTCCCTTGCCTGTTTCTGCAGCTGCCTGTACACTTCCATTGGTACTGCTTCCCGGCTGGAAAGAAACTCAGCTGCAATGCGGAATACATAGTCGCTGGATTCTCCGTATACTGCCCCCGCCATCAGTCAGCCCTCCCGACTAAGCTGGAGAGATATATCGCCTGTGTCAGGAGATCGTTCAGCTCCGGGCTTTCCATTTCCTCATACAGCTTCTTTAACTCGTCCTTATTTTCCAGCCGCTTTTTTAGCGCTGTCAGGTCTGTCTCCCTGTCCAGGATGTTCAGGAGGGGGGATATCATTTTGGCAAAAATTTTGTCAGAATACGCAGCTGCTGTATCCGCAATGCTGTCAATCACAGACTGCCTGTCTTCCGGCTCTTTGTATGGATCTTCTTTTAATTTTAACATTGTCTGTTGTGCAGATTCCGCATTGCTTTCCGCAGACTGTGACGCATTTGCAGATGGAGGTTCCAGCACTTTTTCACCCTCCTCCGGCTTGGGGATCGCAAACTTCTTGTAAATGTGCTCCTCCGGTATTTTCAGGCCAATATCACAGGCCAGTGTCTTGTAAATCTCAACTGTTTCTTTCAAATCTTCCGGATCTTTGCAGTCAAATTGAAATGTCGGACAATCCACATTGGTACCAAAGTTGTATAAGACAAGCGGCCGTACAATGCATTCATTTATGGTTTCTGCAAGTGCCTGTGCATCTGCTACTGTTAGATCGTGCCTTACATCTGCGTGTACTTTGCCCTGCGCGTATGATCCGCCCCCGCTGTCTGCTGTAAGTGTCTGCCCTACAATCGCCTTGCTGGTCTGCTCATCGCAGTAGCGTGCAAGTTTTTCATATATGTCAGCGCTGGTGGTTTTATTGCTTTCCACAAACTGTATGCCTGCTGTGTCCGGGATAATCCCGGCTGCATCCGTACCAAGGTTTATGATTGCCTCCGCGAGTGCTGCCTTGTCCTCCTTTGACGCTGCCGCGTTGTATTTACCCAGGCGCAGCGGCATCCCGTAAATTTCACAGAATGCCGTCCAGTCCTTTATGTCATAGTTTTTAAAGAGATACATCCATGCTATAATACGCAGCACCCCCGCACGGGATGGATGTCCGCTTTTTGCTTTGTACCTGTGTATTACAAATTTATTCTCCGGGATCGGTATTCCTGACGGGTATTCCATTGTACAGATTTTCATTTCGTCTGTTGCGTAGTCCCAAAACAGCTTTTTTGGATGCACCCACTCTATTCCGCCTATGACAAAATTGCCGCTGCTGTCAGTCTCCCAGTCAATCTCAGATATGGATATCCCTTTCCCGACTGCGTCCAGGATATCCAGCATCACTTCCCGCAGCCGTGGAATTTTTTTGATTACATTTTCCACAAAATCAGCAATTTCTTTGTCGGTGTCTGTTATCCCCGCAGGCTGGATTGTCCAGTCAAGTCCTGTCACTGCAAGCTTGCGCGTCTGCAGCTGGGAAAAGATATGTGTGTCTTTTTCTTCTATCTCCTCAAACAGCTCCATCTGGCTCATCACGTCGCCCTGATCGGCTGCGCGGAATATCTTTGCAAGCCTGCGCGGGTTCAGCCCGTTGGATGGGTATGTGGAATACTTGTCATTCACATTGCCGACCGCCACAACTGCTGTGACAGGCCTGCCCTGTCCTGTATCTTTTTCAGGATTAAAGGGCTTCCCCCGTTTCTTTTTTCTGTTTCCTGCCATTAATATGCTCCTTTGCCAAAACGCAGCTCCCGCCTTAATACGGCTGTATACTCAAATTTAGCAGCTGTTTCCCTGACTTTCTGCGCCAGTGCAACCAGCATCTGCAGGCTGTCCGGCGCATCGTCATTTGCACCCATGGGAAACTCCGTCAGCTGCCGGATCAGCTCCCTGTGTACGCGGCTGAACTTTACCCATTTATTTTTAATAAAAGGCTGCAGGCTCCGTATCCGCACTACCTTATTTACAATTGACTGGATCTCCTCTATCGGAATGTATTCCCCTGCTTCAAGTGCCTTTTCGGCCATGATGTCTTTAAAGAAAAACTGGAACTGTACTGTCTCAACCCCGAACTTGTAAAAACCTTTGCCGTAATCACGTTTATACCGTTTGTGCATCTCTATTACATCCGTAATGATTACATCCGGCTTGCGTTTTTCCACTGATGCATCTATGATATATAAATATCCTGTATTCAGATCCAGCGCCGCACCGATGATCGATGATGTGTCTGACTTTTTATTTTTCCCGAGTGATGGATCATTCGTACCAATAAGGACAAACTTTGATTCCTTAAAATCTGGAGGGTTGTCATCATAGTAATCCAGCCATTCCTCGTTAAAGTCGGCATTGTCCGGATCGATCGGATTATTCTGCAGCTCGGAGTTAAAGGCAGCTATGCCTATCTCAACTTTCTTTATCATCAGGTAAAGATATGGGCATTTGGCTTCCCACAGGACTTCTGTGCCTTCCAGCATTTCCTCCTCATGCGCCTCATAAAATGCCTGGGCGTTTTCCTTGTGCCGTTCGTCAAACAGGTTTGTATAGATCCGCTCCCACTCATCCCAGAGTTTCTGGTTGGCCGCATCCGAAATGACCGCTTTATACACCTTTGTATCATACGAGGGTGTCTTTAATACCTTTGACAGGAGTGAGTCATAGTGCAGGATCGTGCCGATATACATAAAATCTGTATACGTATCCCCGCATTCAGATACAGCCTTGGTATACCAGCTGTACAGCTTCTTCCTCTGGTCAGGCGTCATTACGTTCTCATCATTCTCCAGGTCGTCAAGCAGGATGAGGTCCGGCCTCCACTCCTTGTGTCTGCGTCCCCTTACCTTCTTTCCTGATCCCAGTGCCTCCACTTTTATATTCGTCTTTGTGACAAATACACTGCTCCGCCATACCCTGGCACCTTTCAGCTCCCCGAAATCCTGGATAATGTTGTAATTGTCTTCAAGCTCTGTCTTGATGCCGTCCAGGAACTCTTCGGCCTGTTCTCCCGTATCGGATATGATCAGGATATAGCGCTTATATCCATAAAGTACTGCATGGAGCGCATCTTTAAAGGTAAAGCTGGTTGACTTTGCATGTCCGCGCGGCGCAGCGATCGCAGTCCTGCTCCCCTGTTTCCTGTTGATTTCTTTCGGCGTCCTGTAACAGTCGGTGTTTTTGGTCACGCTCCTGATCCAGATATCATCCAGTTCAGTGTGGAAAGCCGGAGACTCCCTTTTAAAGTAATGTCCTATATACGCCCTTCCGAAATACTCCAGGTCAAAGGCTGCAAGCTGCTTCCTGAGTCCTTTTGCGCCAAAAAGTTTTGTCCTGTCCCTGTTGTATTCCTCCCACAGCATTCTTCTTTTGTGGGAGTTTTTGCCATTTTTTTTGAAAATATATTCCCGGAACAGCTCGTGCTGGTAATTCTCATTGTCCTTTATCTCCGAATGGTCTTCTGCATCAAGCTGTTCTATCCATTCATCAAGATCGATCATTCTGCATTCATCCTTGCCCTTGCTTTTTCCAGGATCTCCTTCATCTGCCGTGCAGATTCTTCATCCTGCCTGATCATGTTCATAATGTCCGCTTCCATCTCTTTCAGCGCCAGGTCTGCCTTCTTCTGCATGTCCTGCCTTACCCTGTCCTTGTAGGTCTTCGTCCGTGCGAGCGATGCCACCAGCCGCCCGGCCTTGTCCAGCGGCATGGTGTCAAATTCCTCCTCCGCGGTTGCCAGCCTGTCGATCAGCCCCGATGTCAGGATCTTCATTGCAGGCTCCGTGAAATCCGCATCCGGATTATTCTGGATGTACGACACCAGCTTCTCCGTCTGTTCCTGCGCCTGCTTTAGCCTGTTAAATGCTGCCTCGCTCTTTTTCGCATACCTGCAGAGTGCGGAACGGGATATACTGTATCCCTTATCCTTTATATACCTGCATATGCTGTCGTAGGTATTGCGGTAGTCACCCAGCAGGCTGTCAACTTCCAGCTTTATGTCCGGCGGGAGCTGCTCCACGGTTGAGTTCGTCCTTGTCCTGTTCCTTTTCTCCCCCATGTCACATCTCCACGCCCGGATCTTCGATCGCGCCTTCCGCCAGGTTGATTCCCTTGTTGGTAAGTCTCACTACCGCGTCATCCGCGTATATGGTATACGCCTTTACTTTTTTATCCGTAAACTCTATGTATCCGCCGTTTACGAGATAATCAAGATATTTTTTGATATCCGGGCTCATGATGTAGCCCTGCATAAACAGGGAGTTTGACAGGTGTTTTGTCAGGGCCATGTTGTTGCAGCTCCGGATCAGGCAGCGTATGATGTACCCCCTGATCGCCCTGCTCCTGTCACGCTCCCGGATCTCCTCCTCACTGAGTGCCATTACTGTTCCTCCTGTCTGTCATCAGCATGAGGATCTTGTCCACCTTGCTGTTTGTGTCCTTAATGTTTGTTTCCATCCCGTTCATGTATCGGAAAAAGTCATCCCTCTGCACGAACGTTGTCGCGAAGTCGCCTTTGAGGTCGTTCATGTCCTGGCGCAGTTCTGCGATGTCCTGGTTCGTCCGCTCCTCAATATGGTCGATCCGCTCATTAATTTTGTCATTATTTTTTTGCATTTCAGTCTGAAGCTCTTCCTTTACTTCCTCCAGGCGCCTGCTGTTTCCAGATATCCCACCGTTAACCTGTCCGAACCAGTGTTTCAACATGAATACAAGTACTGCCCCGAACACGCCCAGTACAGATACCAGTGTAATAAACTGTTCCGTTCCAAGGTATACTGCACCTTCCATAAGCTATCTCCCCCTGTGGTCCGGTATAAATCGCTTCCAGATCTCATAGAGCGTATCCCAGCTGTTCATGCTTAAATAGCCGACAATAAACGCCGCAAAGAATGCCGCCACAAGATACCACCACTGGAACGCGATATCTGCCATGTTCAGGTAGACCGCCATCGCCCCGGCAACTACCACAAGCGATACGATCAGCGCTGTCAGTTTTGTCGGCACCCTGCTCACTACCCACAGATCTTTTATCATTTCCGTTACGATCATCACTAATGCTGCCAGGGCGCCGATCAGCGCCAGCAGTGTGAATGAATTTCCCAATAATTCAAATACCATAAAGCTGTTCCTCCTAATCATTTTACGTTTCTTTAAATGTCTGCCTTGATGCCGGGCCGCAAATCTTATCCTGTTTCAGCCCCAGTCTTGTCTGCGCGATCCCGAGTGCCTCATCAGATTTTGCGCCCCACAGCCCGTCGATCTGCCCCGCATCCGGTATGCCCTTTTTATCCAGGAACAAGCCAAACCGCCACAGGTGCCACTGCACCCACTTTACATCGTCCCCGTACATTAAGCCTTTCCCGGCGCGCCAGTATATGCTGCGCGTCGGTTCCGGATACGGATTGTCTGCGGCCTTTACCCTGTCAGGGCTGTCAGTAACCGTATCCGCAGGCGGGACTGATGCATCCGGGATGATGTCAACGTATACCTTGTTTAAATCAAGATTTTGTGAGCTTACACCGTGAACCTTCCCGACGCCCGTTGAGCTGTACTGCCACATGTACGGTCTGCCATTTTTGCCCTCAAAGGCATGGCTGCTGATGCTGCTGGCATATTTCGCAAACCACAGCGGATACAGCGATATAAGCCAGGGCTGGAATTTTTTGGACTGTATATAATCCTGGTTGGAGTAAATACCCGCCTCGTATCCTTCTGTCTCAATTTTGCAGTTAAACATGTGGACAATCTTTGATCTGTACTCCGCTGTAAGCGTGCCTGCCCGTTTGTCTGAGTCATACTCCCAGTCTGCCCACACCCCGAGCGTGATAAATTCCCTGTATGGTCTGATAACCTCCAGACATTTCTGGGCATTGAGCATGGCGACTGCCGTATCTGCTGCATAGATAAACCAGTATACGCCTATGGCAAGTCCTGCCTTAATTGCCGCATTGATGTAACTGACAAAACGTTTGTCTGTTGTGGCAGTGCCATATCCTGCCCTGATGATCACGGCACTGATGCCGGATGCCTTCATGGTCTCAAAGTTGATATCCCCCTGATAATACGACACATCGCATCCGTATGTTATCTCACTGCCGCTATCCAGCAGTGTCATCACTTTTTTAATCGCCAACCCCGGCACCTCCTTCCGTCATTTCCTGCCTTTCCCTGATTTCGTCGGCATACGCTTCTTTAATGCGTTCTATTTCTTCCACATCAACTTCCGCCATATTGGCAATGTCATCAATGTCCACGCCATATGCAAGCGCCTTGATTACTTCCAGCCTTGTTTCCTCACTCATTGCGTGCCCTCCCCTTCCTGTTTTATAAATGCATAAAGGACATGGCTTTCGCCATGTCCTAATGATACTGCACTTTTTATTAAATGTTTTGGGAAAATATTTTCCGAAAATGTTGTTATTGGGAAAGATATTCAAACAGATCCATCTGTCCAAAGACCGGGGCATCCTTTAATATGTTGTTGACCTGCTGTATCGTTATGTCGTATTTCTCCGCCAGTTCCTTCTGGTTGTACCCGTTATACTCTTCATGTATGCGCCTGTTCCGTGCAGGGATCAGGAGCGTTTCCGGTTTTGGGAAGTATATCTCGTCTCCCCTTGCGTGATCAGACACCTTTACATATGTCTCGACTCCCATGATCTCCGCAACGTCCCTGTACCTTTCCGGTATGTCCTCCATTGACGTCTCACGCAGGAGCTCCAGCTGCAGCTTCGTCATCATTATGAGGATACCCCCTTCCTTTTTATCCCTGCCGTATCACAACGCTGGAATCAAGCATGATCCATCCTGTTCCTCCTGCAATCCTGCCGAATCCGTTCACCACATCCACAATGCCATGCGGCCCCCTGTCAGTGATTATGCCAGTAACATTTGAGCGACCTGCCATGGGATACTCTGGCGTGGACCGGATGGCGGTTTTATCGTTTACGGTTTTAACGTAAAATAATATCTTTTCCTCCGGCTCTGGCTGCTCTTTCTCTGTATCTTCGTCCAGCGTCTCTGTAAGATCCTCGCGCAGCTCAGCATCATTGTTTAAAATTTCAACCGCTCTTTCGTCCCCGGAAACGGGTTCCTGTTCATCTGATACGCTTTCTGGTACGCTGTCCGCCTTTTCTGATACGCTTTCTGGTACGCTGTCCGCCTTTTCTGATATATTCCCAGATATTACAGCCTTATTCTCCGGCGCTGTTGGCGTAACTGTCTGTCCGGTCTGTTTGCTTTCCGTCTTCTTTGCCATATCCTTATTCCTCCATATCCCCTGCATCGATTGTAATTTTTACGTCGTTTTCCACGGTCAGGCATCCTTTAATCTTTTCAACTGCATCTGCCAGCCCCTCATCAGGCAGGAACAGCTTTATTAATTCGCCGTTCTTGATCCTGTGTATGTACAGCAGCTCCTCATCATAGCTTCCCGCGCCAAACATGGATATCAGGAGCTTGTTGTCCTTTTTGTAGTCACCCGTCAGCTTTTTCTGCAGGAGCTTGACCTGCTTCACATCTGGATGCAGCGGAAACAGCGCACTGTTATTGAGATATTCCGGCATTGTCATGTCAAAAAGATATTCCCCTGAAAATATTGCTTTCAGCGCCATTTCAAGTTTACTGTCATACTTATACTTTACGCTGTTCGTTATTGTCACAAGCTTGTCATATACGCCCTCCGGAAACATCTCTTTCAGCCGCAGGTCATCCGCGATAAACAGCTTTTCTGCAAATGTGACTGCACAGCTTCCGTTTTCGCCGTAGTATTTAATAAACTTTGTATTTGTGTCGTCAAGTGCCGCGCCGCCCCTTGCGGATATCTCTGCCTTATATTTGTCAATCTCCTCAACAAGTCTTGCCCGTTTTCTGTCCATGCTGATCAGTTTTGTTACCAGTTCTCCCGTGCTGTATCTTCCAAGTTTAGTTTCCTGTCTCTTCCCTTCCATTCCTGTCTTCCTTTCTTACGTTGATTTTCAGGTAGCACGCCAGGCACATCCTGACGCCTTTTCTTACCGCTACATTTTCCGTACCGCCGCAGAATACGCATTCCACCGTGCACGGCCTTATCACAATGCTTCCGTCGCCCTGTGATATGATCTCCATTGTGTCCCTGGGCTTTATGCCGAGACTGCGCCGCAGCATCACGGGTATTGTGATGCTGCCGTTTCCCTGGATACGTTTATACATCTCATTCCCCCCTTTCCTCTATTCTGCATTTCCTGACTGTCCAATCTGTATTGCTGCACCAGCCGGAAAAGCGGGCAGTCGTCACAGGAGCCTGTCTCCGGTTTTGGACAGTAATCATCAATGATGGAGCAGTGGTTTAAGATCAGCATATTCATCACCTCCCATGCATATCTGCCATATAAAAAATAATCCATGCAACCATTGTCAGGAAGCCCAGTGACAAAATGACAATGATGCTCACTGCCAGAAAAACCACAAGAAGCCTGATCATCCTGTCACCTCTCTTCCCGGTCATCCGCAGATGTCCATGTCCTCCAGGATCTGCCCTGGCTCCCTTCTGCGTATACGCCGATGCAGAATAAAACCACTGCAATGCCCAGCGTCCCTGTAGTTCCTAATGCTGTTGTCAGCACCATCGTCATTTTCTGCATATGTACCTCCTGTCTAAATTTAAGTTCGTTAATGACGAATTGGTGCGTACCATTCCGCAGGCATCCAGATCCATCCACTCGAATTATCATAAATCAAAAATTCAATTTTCCCAGAACTATCACTTGTTCTCACACTGTAGACCATTCTTTTAATTCTTTTATCTTTTATCGAAACTACTTCAAACATTTTATCTCCTTATATAAATTCCAGTTTACATGAACTTATATACCCATTAGCTTTTCATATTCTTCTGATTGTCTACTCACTTCCTCAATCTCAAGAAACTCTTCATAAGAGCATCCCTGTGCTTGTGCAATCTCCCATCTCTCCTGTTTTTTTCGTTCTTGCTCCTGTTTAATTTTTATATCTTGTATCTCTACCATGAGATTGCTAATTATATTTTCAAATACTTGATATATCCTTTCACTCTTTGTCAGAGTGCCTTTTTGCCCTGCTGTTGATTTCTTCTTATTAAGTTTTTCAATATATTTGTCTGCTTGGTCGCATGTAATGTAATCACTTGCATACCAATCATTTATCTCATTCTCTGTATAGCATTTTTCTCCGCATACAGTTACAAAGACATCATTTACTCTTTCACGTTCTTTTTCAGCTTTCCTTTGATACTTAGCCTTAATTTTAATGATTTCATCTCTTACTGTCTCTAAAGTCTTTAATTCTTCATTTTCCATATTCTCACCTAAATCCTTATTTGCTCGATTATTCGAGTCAAATCATAATTCCTTACTTATATATC
>CAMWTP010000085.1 GCA_947177165.1 uncultured Lachnospiraceae bacterium | reverse complement strand
TCCATGATGATCAATCCAGAGAGACAGGCTGCGGTGGAGATCGAGAGACTGCTGAAATACCCAGGATTCTTAAAGCGCGATACCTTTGCAAAGGGCAGGGTGGAGATTGTGGAGCTGCGTGTGGATGCAGGACATAAGCTGTGCAATATTGCGCTGAATGACCTGTATAACATTGTCAAGTGTAAGATTCTGGTGTGTACAGTGATCAGGAGCGGCAAGGCGATCATGCCGGGCGGTGATTTCGTGTTGATGGAGGGAGACCGGATATTCGTGACGGCGCCGACAAATGTACTGACTACGCTTCTCAGAAATCTGGGAATTATCACACATAAGGCGAAGCGTGTGATCCTGTGCGGCGGAGGGCGTGTGAGCTTTTATCTGGCGCACATGCTGCTGAAAAACGGTATCGGGGTACAGATCGTGGAACAGAATTATGAGAAGTGTGTCCAGCTTGCCAATATGCTTCCGAAGGCGACGGTGATCCATGGCGATGCCACGAAGGAATTTCTGCTCGACAATGAGGGAATCTCCGACTGTGACGCGCTGGTGACGCTTACAGGTGTGGATGAGATGAACATTATTATCTCTCTCTATGGAAGCAGCTGCAAGGTTCCGCAGATTATTACGAAGCTTGGACGACTGGAGAACAATACGATATTGGATGCGCTTCCGCTGGGAAGTATCATCAGTCCCAAGGAGTTGAGCTGTAACAACATTGTGCAGTATGTGCGCGCCATGCAAAACCAGACGGGGGCGGCGCTCACAGTGTATATGATTGCGGACGGACAGGCTGAGGCGGTGGAGTTTATAGTAGACCAGAACACACTTCACTGCGGAGAGCCGCTCAAAAAGCTGAAAATCAAGAAGAATGTGCTGGTGGTATGCATCATGCACGGTGCACAGCTCGAGATTCCAAACGGTGATTCCAGCTTTGTGCGGGGAGACACGGTGATTGTCGTGACAGGGGCTGACCGTGTGCTCTACAAGCTGAATGATATATTCGAATAATTGAGGGATGGGAATAGACAATTATGAATTACAAAATGATGGGCAGATTTATAGGACATATTCTGCTGGTTGAGGCGGTTTTCATGATTCCGCCATTGATTATCAGTCTGGTCAGACAGGAAGATATGGCGTGCATCGGGTTTGCGGCAAGTATCGGCATTACGCTGATCATATCGCTGCTGCTGCTTGTGTTGTGCAGGGGCAGCAGGAGAAGCTTTAAGGCGAAGGAAGGACTTGTCTGTGTCGGCATCAGTTGGATTGTGATGAGTCTGCTGGGGTGTCTGCCGTTTTATATATCAAGGGAGATTCCGTCTTATTTGGATGCGCTGTTTGAGACTGTATCGGGGTTTACGACGACAGGTTCTTCGATCCTGTCGGAGATTGAGGAGCTTTCTATGGGAATTCTCTATTGGAGGAGCTTCACACACTGGCTGGGCGGTATGGGAGTGCTGGTGTTTGTTCTGGCTGTAGGCGCCTCCGGTGAGAGCAGCAAGGGCTTTACCATGCACCTGCTGCGGGCAGAGAGCCCGGGACCGCAGGTTGGAAAGCTTGTTCCAAAGATGAAAAAGACTGCAGAAATTCTGTATTTGATCTATGTACTGCTCACGATCGTGAATGTTGCTTTTCTGCTGCTTGGCGGTATGCCGCTGTTTGAGGCGGTCTGTACGGCGTTTGGTACGGCGGGCACAGGAGGTTTCGGCATTAAAAATGACAGTATCGCGGGGTACAGCCCCTATATTCAAAATGTCTGTACGGTGTTTATGCTGTTGTTTGGCGTCAATTTCAGCTGTTATTATATGCTGCTGCTGCGTCAGTTCCGCAGTGTGCTGAAGGATGAGGAGCTTCGGCTTTATCTGGGGGTAGTGATCGGGAGCATTGTGCTGATCACGCTGAATCTGAAGGGATTTTATGCGACATTTGAGGAGACACTGCGCCACGTGGCATTTCAGGTGGCAAGTATCGTGACGACGACTGGGTATGCCACGACGGATTTTGACTTGTGGCCGTCCTTTTCCAAGTCGATTATTCTGGGATTGATGGTGATTGGTGCGAGTGCGGGCAGTACCGGGGGCGGTTTCAAGTGTGCGCGGGTGCTTATCATTGTCAAGGGACTTCGCAGAAATCTGCGCCGTGCCATATCGCCGCAGAAGGTGCAGGTGGTCAGAATCAATGACCATATGGTTGACGAGAAGGTGCTCGAGAACACGAACGCATATCTCTCTGCTTATGTCATCCTGCTGTTTATCAGTTTTATCCTGGTATCGCTTGACCGTTTTTCTGTCATGACCAGCTTCACAGCAGTGCTTTCCTGCTTCAACAATATCGGTCCGGGGCTGGAGGCGGTAGGGCCTACCTGCAATTTTGGGGATTTTAGCTGGCTGTCAAAACTGGTGCTGATTGGTGATATGCTTGCAGGCAGGCTTGAGATTTTTCCGATTTTGATCTTGTTCTCGAGAACGACCTGGGGGCGGCTCAAGGGTTAAAATGTGGCAAAAATATCATCGACACTGTGCGTGGGGATGGGAGTGTTGTCTTTGTCGAATATAAACACGGGAAGATGGTTCGTGGTTCCGTCCTCCCACGCAAGGTGTTCCGGCGGTACATGGAGAGAGAATCCGTTTCCGCTCCTGATGCGTGTCACATAGTCATCGATGGTATTCAGAGGGGTATCAAATTCCATACCATAGATGCATCCGTTGCCAGTATGTCCGACATGGTGGATGTCGGAACCTGCAGTCATAGTAAGATGATGTTCCGCGGCATAGCGGTACGCCATGCGGTTCTGCTCGTGAGGATTCCCGCAATTTGCCACCTCGAAGGCGTCGCACTGGTGCGGGTGGACGTACACCTCAGACAGATAGCCTCTTTCCCGGAAAGGATGTGCCTGCACGACGAGTCCGCCGTCAGCCCGGATCTTCTCATAGTGGGTGATGTGATCCCACTCCATCATGTCAGGGTGGTTCCTGAGCCACTTTTTGTCGAGTCCGTAGACTAAAAATTCATCGCCGTCAAAGCGGCACTCCCATGCAAAAAATACTTTGAGGCCCTGTCGGTTGCCTTCTGCCTTGGCGTCCTCGTAGCCGCTGCAGAAGATATCCACACGCTCTTCCCACGGAAGATTTTTGGGAACGCAGCAGTTGCCGTTGAAGAAATGGTCTGTCACGATGATGCCATCGTAGCCGAGATTTTTGTAGTAGGAAATGTATTCGGAACCAGCGCTCCTGGCGCATGCGCTGGCACCGGTTGTGTGCAGATGCACCTCGTATAAGTAGGACATGTTTTTACCTCCTGTCTGTGCAGTGTCAATTGATTATTTTTATATAGTCAAGCCGGCTGTTCTGGTCTGTTCCATGCATATGCAGTCCATCCCGGCGGAAACATTCTATATATTCCCATATATCCCGGCTGATTCGTTCTCCCGGGTAGACGATAGGGATTCCGGGGGGATACGGGGCGATCATCTGACCCGAAATTTTTCCGACAGCATCCTGCCAGCGCACAGTCTCTTTTGGGGAAAAATAGGCCTGGCGCGGTGTCATTGCCTGTTGCGGAAGGCCTGGAAGACCAGAGGGGCAGGTGTTTGCCAGCCTCTTTTTTTTGTCTGGAATCTCAGTTTGGATTTTTCTGATATTCTCACATGCATTGATCAGTCTGTCCAGATCGCTTTTCTCATTTGCGTAGGTCACGATCGCAAGGACATTCTCATAATCTGCCAGTTCCATATTTACAGCATATTTTTCGAATAAGATCTTGTCGAGTCCGAACCCTGTCAGTCCGAGGTCTTTGGCGGATATCACGAGCCTTGTCCGGTCCAGCGGGCAGTTTTCTGACATGGATGTCATTTTTTTTGCTGTGATATCTGTGTAATCCATGCAGCGGAATCCGGGGATCTGCTGTATTTCAGACCTTGCAGCTGCGGCGAGTGCAAGTGCCTTTTCCATCATTTGGTTTCCAT
Source organism: uncultured Lachnospiraceae bacterium (assembly GCA_947177165.1). Lineage (GTDB taxonomy): Bacteria > Bacillota > Clostridia > Lachnospirales > Lachnospiraceae > COE1. The sequence goes on along the minus strand of CAMWTP010000085.1, from coordinate 14,955 downwards.
TTTGCGCCAACTCATACCTTGCACAGTCAAGAGAAGTCATCAGAAGGTAATTGGGGCTGGTGCTCTGTACCAGATGCAGATTTTCTGCTGCTTTTGCGAGGGCTGGCTTGTTGATGCCGTGATCCCTGATGTGCAGGACGGAGCTTTGAGTCAGTGCACCGGCGACCTTGTGCATACTCTGCACGCACATGTCTGCGCCGGCGTCCAGCGCGCCCGCTGGGAGGGCATCGTGGAAATAGAGGTGTCCGCCGTGTGCTTCATCCACTAATAATAGCGCGCCGTACTCATGGCAGACTGCGGCAATTTCCCTCAGATCTGAGCATATCCCGTAGTAGCTGGGGCTTACCAGAAACAACGCTTTGCAGTCGGGATGTGCTTCAAAACATGTTCGGACTTCGCGGGCGGTGACGACACCCTGCACGGCCCACTCCGGAATCAGTTCGGGCATCACGTACACTGGTCTGGCTCCGGACAGGATCAGTCCCATCATGGCAGACTTGTGTGCGTTTCGCGCAATCATGATTTCCTCACCTTCCAGCGCGGCACCCATGATCATTGCCTCGTTTCCGCAGGTGCTTCCGTTCACGAGAAAAAAGCTCTGGTCAGCGCCATAGAGCCGGGCGAGCAGTTCCTGTGCCTCGCGGATCGCTCCTTCCGGTTGATGCAGGTCGTCCGTGAGCGGTGTCTCAGTCACGTCATAGGAAAAAATATCTGTTCCGACTCTGTCCGTCCATCGGGAGCTGATACCTCTGTCAAGCCTGTGCCCGGGGATTCTGAAATATGTGGGTCTGGTCTCTATGAAGGCGCTGACTGCGTCCAAGAGCGGTGTCTGGTTCTGGTTCATTCGATACAATCTCCTTTTTCTCATACTTTCGGAAAAAGCATTGTGATAAGCTGCAAGATAAATATAACATGTACTTTGGAAAAATTCAATGTTGAGCGTGTGGGGGAACTGCTTTCGGATCACAATGTATTATAGTTTGAGTCTTACTGAACCGTAACTTCGATACCTATTTTGTCGAATTTTGTCGAAGAGAGAATTAATTTGACGATTAAGTGGAAATTTGATATATTTATTTTAAGTCTTATCAGTTTTGAAGGATTGTGCAGGCGGAGAAATCGCTGTATGATCCAAGAGTTTTTGTGTCAGGAAATGTCCTTGTCATAATAAGCTTGTGTTTGAAATCGCACGCGGCAGTGTGCAGAAAGGGCAGTTATGTACGAAATTATCATCATTGATGATGAAGAGCGGATTGCGGAGGGAATCGCGCACCTTTTTCCGTGGGAGCAGATGGGGTTTTCGGTTGCGGCTTTTTTTCAAAGCGGAAGAAAGGCACTTGAGTATATCGAGAGCCATCATGTGGATGTGGTGGTCAGCGATATTGAGATGCCAGATCTCTCGGGGATCGAGTTGTGTGAGCGGATTTCAGGGATGCCGATCCGCATTGTTTTTATCAGCAGTTACCAGAATTATGAATACTTTCGGTCTGCGATCCGTTATAAGGTGGAGGATTATCTCTTAAAGCCGATCAAGTTTCAGGAGCTGAGCGAGTGTTTCAGCAAGATCCGGGAAGAGCTGGACGAGGAGAACCATGTGACGGATGATGCACCGGTTGCCTATTATGACCAGATTGTCAGGGAAGTAAAAAACTATATCGAGCAGCATTATCAGGATGCCTCCCAGAATGAGGCGGCAGCTTTGGTCGGAATGAGTTCCGGATATCTTTCCAAGATTTTTAAGGAGAAGTCAGGCAAGGGCTTTATGGAATACCTGACGGAAGTGCGCATGAAAAAGGCGTGTGAACTGTTGGACAATATCCAGTTTAAGAGTTATGATGTGGCGTACTATGTAGGATATGACAATCCGAAGAATTTTTCAAGGGCATTTAAGGCATATCTTGGAATGACGCCTAAGGAGTACAGGAGTCACAAAGGGATCAGCGGATGAAAAAGAAATACTTTTTGCGGAATTTTTTTGATTACTGTAAGCTCATGATGATTCCGCTTTTATTATTGTTTGTGGCGTGTATACTGGTGCTGGTGTTTCAGCTGCAGAAGGACTTGAGAAGGCGGGCGCAGAATACGCTCACCAATGTCAACACCAGTCTGGATTTTGTGGTCAGCAATGTCATTTTCCAGAATGACCAGCTGACAAACAATTCGTCCATGCTGCTCTCTTTGAAAAAACTGCTGAAGCGGGAGACTACGATTGATTACAGCGAGGCGATCCATCTGCGCAACATCAAAACCCTGATGCGGAGCATCACGCAGGCTTATCCTTACGTTAATTCGGTGTATCTGTATCTGGACGGGTATGACAATTTCTTTTCCTCCGAGAGTGCGGTTACGAAGTTCGAGAAGGAGAAAGATCTGGCATGGCGGCAGGTATATTTTCAGATGGATGAAGAAGAAAAGAATCATGTGACAGTGATCGGGACTGACGGGCAGCTGCAGATGACTATTTTTCAGAGAATGCTGCTGTTGGAAGGGATCGTTGTCATGAATATTGATATTGCGAAGTACCAGAATCTGCTGACCCAGACACTCTATAGCAACCGCGAGGCAGTCCTCTTTTATAACAGTGAGGGGGAGTATCTTTTCCAATGGGACACAGAGCAGGAAAATATGCCTGAGAATCTCCCTTTGGAAACGTTTTCTGGACATGAGGGCAAATGGACTCAGATAGGGGAGAGACTGTATATGGTCAATGTGAGCAGCGATAACAGTTACCGTCTGCAGATTGTGTCCCTGACCTCCCAGGATGTGATATGGGACAATATCAGGGGCATTGCCAGTTTCTTTTCTCTGGTACTTGGGCTCTGTGTGACGGTGATGATGTATCTGGCATACAGGACGGCGAAGGAGTCCTTCGACAGGATTGATTATATGGTCAACGTGTTTCAGGATGCGGAGCATGGAAAGTACCCGACGGAACCGAAGCAGGAGGAGAAGAATGAGTATGATGTTGTTCTGAATAATATTATTTATCTGTTTCTGCACAATATGCAGCTCAACAACAGTCTGAAACAGAAACAGCAGGAGCAGGAAATTGCGGAACTGACTGCCCTGCAGCTTCAGATCAATCCTCATTTTTTGTTCAATGTATTGCAGAATGTGGAATTTGAGATGAGAAAGCTTGGAAGCGGCGCAGATGCAGCGATCCGAATGCTGGAAGATCTGTCTGGGATTCTGCAGTATGCGCTGAGCAATCCCATGGAGACGATCACCCTGCGTCAGGAGATCGGGTATCTGAAAAAGTATGTGGCGATACAAAGGCTGCGTTTTGGGGACGGTTTTATCGTTTACTATGAGATCGACGATGACCTGTGGGAATTTCCTGTATTCCGCCTGATGCTTCAGCCTTTAGTGGAAAACAGCATTGTGCATGGTGTGCGGCTCTCGCGGGAGAAGGGATATATTCAGGTCAACATTTTTGAGAAGGAGGGCAGGGTAATCTTTCGTGTGTCGGATAACGGAGTGGGAATGACGGAGGAGGAGATTAAAGCGTTTCAGGAGAGCATTGAGAGGATCAATGTGCGCCATATCGGTATGTCTAACGTAAACAGCCGCCTGAAAATCTATTACGGGGAAGAGTCTGCAATCCATGTGCAAAGTCAGAAAAATCAAGGTTGTATTGTCGAATTCAGTATCCCTGTAGAGGGCGAAGAGCATAAAAAAAGAAGAAATATGTGAAAAAAAGGGTGCATGTTGCACAAAGACGTGAAATAGAGAAGAAATTTGTGAAGGGGCCTTCCTTTTCATATTAAATTTATTAAGTTAAAATAAATTTAATAAAGAAAAGGGAGGTTTTTTCTATGAAGAAAAAATTACTGACACTCATTTTATCCTTGTCGATGACAACGGCTCTCCTTGCAGGCTGCGGCGGTTCACAGGATTCCTCCTCACAGGATGCGGACACATCGGGCAGCAGTACAGACAGCGGCGCAGGTGGGAATGCACAAGCGTCCTCTGACGGCGGCCAGATCACACTCCGGTTTGCATGGTGGGGCGGCGACGAGAGAGCTGAGGCTACCTTGGCTGTGATCGATCAGTTTGAAAAGCTGCATCCAAATATCACGATCGAGGCGGAGTACGGCGGAAGCGATGGTTATCATGATAAGCTGGCAACTTCTCTGGCGTCCGGGACGGCTGCAGACATCGTGCAGGTAGACCCGGAAGTATTCCCTACGTATGTGGCATCGGGGGATTATTTCCTTGATTATGCGGAGCTCGGAGTCGATATGAGCAATTTTGATGAGGCATATATTTCACTGGAAATCAACGGAAGGTATGACGGGAAACAGTTGGGTCTTCCCAGCGGTATATCAGGTGCGGGACTTCTGGTAAACAAAAACCTGGCTGACCAGATTGGGCTTGACTTCACACAGGCTTATGAGTGGAGCGATCTGCTGGAGATGGGTAAGAAAGTAAAAGAGTATGATTCAGACCTGTATCTGCTGAGTATGAACAAAGAGTACATCGCCAATCTGATCGTGTTTAATTACGCAAAACAGCTGGCTGGCGGCACACTCATTGATGTGGATGCAAAGGAGATCCGGATCACCCAGGATCAGCTGGAGGAAGTGTATGCTTATGTGAAAGCATTGTTTGATGAGGGAGTCGTTCCGCCGGCATCTTATCAGGCATCTTACAGCGGAGATGATCTGCAGAATGACACGAACTGGATCGAGGGGAAGTATGTGGCGACTTTTACGTACATTTCTACGATGGATGTCATGACTGCAGCGAATGCAGATGTGGAATACTACGCAGGGCAGATACCGAAATTGAGCGGTGCTGCGGAAGCAGGATGGGCGTCCAATACTCCTCAGGTATTTGCCATCACAAAAACGAGTGAGCACCCGGAAGCAGCAGCGGAATTCATGGATTATTTCTTCAACAACGAGACGGCAATGGAGACATTGGGAACGACCAGAAGTGTTCCGCCCACGGAAAAAGCCAGAAAGATCTGTTCTGACTCGGGAATTTTGACAGAGTGGACAATGGAAGGCGCAAATATTGCGGCGGCTATGGGCGGTACGCCGAATGACAAGATTTCTTCTACCAATGAGGCGAAGGAGATTCTGTTTGATGCCGTGGAAAGTATCGGGTATGGCGCGAAGGACCCGGCAACTGCTGCGGAAGAGACATTGAAACTTTTATCAGGTTTAGTAGAGTAAGGATAACAGTGCCGTGTGAATTCAGAGGGGTGCAGGTTCTGCACCCCTTTTCTGCACAGATGCGCATGGGAAACGCCCTGCGCGGCGAGGAGAGGAGAGAAATGAGATATGAAGTCTGCAACAAGTGCTGTGAAAAAATCGGGATACACAAAAAGAGATTATCAGGCGTTCATTTATATCGCGCCCTGGCTGCTTGGATTTATCATCCTACAGTTGTATCCTTTTCTGATGTCACTATTTTATTCATTTAATAATTATACGATTGGAGCGGTTCCTGAATGGGTCGGGCTCAAAAATTACATAAAGCTGTTCACGCAGGACACGGAATTTTGGAATTCGCTGAAAGTTACGATTCTGTATACACTCTACACGGTTCCGGGGAAACTGATCATGGCGCTGGCAGTGGCGATGTTTTTAAACCGGGATATCAAGGGCATCAATCTGATCAGGACATTGTACTATATTCCGTCTTTGTTTGGAGGCAGTGTTGCCATCGCGATTCTGTGGAAGCTGATGTTTCTGGAAAACGGTATGGTAAATTCGTTCCTGCAGGCGATGTCCCTGCCCACGATCTCATTTCTGGGAGATACCAGGTATGCCTTAAAGACAATCTGTTCTCTGGAAATCTGGCAGTTTGGTTCCTCCATGGTTATGTTCCTGGCAGCGCTGAAGCAGGTTCCAAGATCCCTGTATGAGGCAGCGGAGATTGATGGCGCGGGTAAGGTCCGCATTTTCTTTACCATCACGATTCCGCAGATCACTTCGATTATTTTCTTTAATCTGATCATGCAGATCATTCAGGCGCTGCAGAATTTTACTTCGGCTTTTGTCATCACCGACGGCGGTCCGATGAAGTCTACGTATGTGTTGGGAATGAAGCTGTACAAGGAAGGCTTCTCTTACTTTAAGATGGGATATGCCAGCAGTATTTCGTGGGTGGTATTTACGATTATATTGATAGTTTCCCTGGTGCTGTTCCGATCTTCCTCTGCATGGGTTTACTACGAAGATCAGGGTGATTTTTGAGATGCCTGAGTCAATTATTAGTGAAAGGACAGTGTCTTATGAAGAAAATGAAAAATACACACATGAAAAAGTTCATCGATTATCTGATCATAGTGATCATTGGTGTGATCTTGTTGTATCCCATCATTTGGATGTTTTTTGCGACATTTAAGTCAAATGAGGAGATTTACAGTTCGATCAAACTATTTCCAAAGTCGTTTGATCTGAAATATTATATTGCAGGCTGGAAGGGGACTGGAAAGTTTACCTACACGCAGTTTTTCCTCAATACGTTTATTATGGTAGTTCCGACTACGATCTTAACGGTTGCGTCTGCTGCTCTGGTGGCTTATGGCTTTGCGAGATTCCATTTTCCGTGCAAGAAACTGCTGTTTGGACTGCTGATCGCCACGCTGATGCTGCCCAACGCGGTTATCATCATCCCGCGCTACACGCTGTACAATAAGTTTGGGTGGGTGAACAGTTATGTTCCATTCTACGCGCAGGCAGCTCTTGCATGTAATCCCTTCTTCACATACATGCTCATTCAATTTTTCAGGGGATTGCCGAAGGAACTCGATGAGTCGGCGCATGTAGACGGATGTGGGACATTTCGCACATTTATACAGATTCTGCTGCCACTGATGAAGCCGGCACTGTTTTCGGCAGGGGTATTTCAGTTCCTGTGGACCTACAATGACTATTTTAACTCGTTGATCTTTATCAATTCTGTAAAGAAATATCCGATTTCACTGGCACTGCGCATGTCTCTGGACGCAGAGTCGGTGGTGCAGTGGGGACAGGTGATGGCGATGTCATTCCTGGCGGTGCTTCCGGTCATACTGCTGTTTTTCGCGGCACAGAAGTATTTCGTGGAAGGGATTGCCACGAGCGGTCTGAAAGGTTAAAAATGTTTTAATGAATATAAATAAAATATTCGCCAATAATAACCATGAATGAAGAAGCGAAAGCGGAAAAGTCCGGCTTCGGAAAGGCATGGTTATTGTTGTGGCAAATGTAGTGTTGTATCTTATGGCAAAACAGAATGTGGCGTTGGCGAAGGCTGACGTGGAGCTCTCTGACGTGGCGAGTGTATACTGTGAGGATGAGACGGTCAGGGCGAAGGCGGAATCGCTCAAAATACACCGTTTCCGGCAGGATGGGCAGCCGAGGGTGGTGATCAGTGTCCTGAAGATCATAGAGCAGATCACAAAGCTTTGTCCGGGAATCACGGTCGAGAGCATCGGCGAGACCGATGTGATCATAGAGAAGGCGTCACTGCAGCATGACAAGCCGGAACAGAAAAACGGGATAGGGGCGTATGTCAAGATTGCGTTTGTGTCGCTGATCTGCTTTTTTGGCTCCGCGTTCACGATTATGGCGTTTCACAATGATGTCGGACTGGGCGATGTGCTGAGCAGGATCTATCAGCTGGTGACAGGCGTGGAGTCAGACGGGTATACGGCGCTTGAGATCTCGTATTCGATCGGTCTGGCGGCAGGAATTATCGTATTTTATAATCATATCGGCGGCAAGCGGCTGACTTCCGATCCGACGCCGCTCGAGGTGGAGATGCGCAACTATGAGCGCGACGTCAATCAGGCGCTTGTGGAGATGGCTGACCGGCAGAAACTGGAGAAGGATGTGGATTGATGGTCTGGAAAATCATATTGTTGTGGATAATCGGCATCAGCTCGGGAATCATGGTCTCTGCGGGTGTCTTTACGGTGCTTTTTGTGGTCGGTCTGGTTCCGCGGTTTGCGGGGAGGACGGACACGGCAAGGTGTGAGCTTTTTTATGAGGAGTGTCTGATCTTCGGCGCGATACTGGCGGATGTGCTCAGTGTATTTCCGATCAAGGGCTCGCTCGGAAACAGTCCGAATATTTTGCTGACGGTGCTGCTGATATTGATAGGCATCTTTGCGGGCATTTTTGTCGGCTGTCTGTCCATTGCGCTCGCGGAAGTGCTTGACGGCATACCGATATTTGCCAGAAGAGTCAAATTAAAGATGGGTGTGAGCATTGCGGTGCTTGCGGTTGCGCTCGGTAAGATCGCGGGTTCGCTGGTTTATTTTATCAATGGTTTTTTTGAAGGGATTTAACTGTTTGAGTTTGAGATAGGAGGATAGGATTGATGGCATCAGAACAGAAAAAAGAGGAATATCAGGAGTATGTGCGGCAAAATTCGCCCAAGACCAATCTGCCCCTGCAGATGGCAAAGGCGTTTGTCATGGGCGGTATCATCTGCTGTGTGGGACAGTTTATCGTCAATATGGCGGCCGATCAGTTTGGCATCGAGAAGGAGACTGCGGCGGGGTGGTGCTCCATGATACTGATACTGCTGAGTGCATTGCTGACTGGATTTAACCTGTACGGAAAACTGGTGAAGTGGGGCGGGGCCGGCGCGCTTGTGCCCATCACTGGCTTTGCAAACTCGGTGGTGGCATCGGCGATCGAGTACAAGACGGAGGGGCAGGTGTACGGTATCGGATGCAAGATCTTTACGATCGCCGGTCCGGTGATCCTGTACGGGATTGTCACCAGCTGGGCGCTAGGGCTGATATACTGGCTCGGGAAGATTATGGGGCTGCTGTAGGCTGCTGGAAGGAATTTCTGTATTCCGAGGGTGTCATACCGGTCATCTTCTTAAACACTTTTACAAAATAATTGTTATCTGAGTAGCCGACATAGCTGCTGATATCCTGAATGGAGAGACAGGTCTCCTTCAGCATCTCAGCAGCTTGTCTGCATCTTAGGCTGGCAATGTACTGCGTCACGGTGGAGCCTGTCTCGTTTTTGAATGTCTTGGCAAGATAGGACGGCGAGTAGCCGGATATCTGACAGAGTGTGTCCGTCGTGATGTTCTGTGTGTAATTCAGTGAGAGGTATTCGGTGACTTTGATGATCGCGGGGGAGTATCCGCTGGTATTTTTCAGGTGGTCGCGCACGGCGGTCGTCAGTTCGATCAGCATTGTGTACATATGCCGCGTCTGCTCCTTGATGCTGCTGGAAGCGGATAAGCGCTGGACAGAGTTTTGCGTGATTTTGTCGATCGTGATGACAGACAGTCCGCTCTGTTCTGCCGCTTTTCGTGCCAGTGCCCGCAGGATTGCGGTCGGACTCTGATAGACAGTGCTGAGAAACAGCCCCATAATGGAGGAGGACTCTTGCTGCATTTCCTCAAAAGCCTGAATGATATTTTCGACCTTTCCCTTTTCGATCATTTTTAACAGATGATTCTCCGCGTGATAGCGCTGATAGATTCTGCTGTAGTCGACGGATTCCTGCTGATACGTTTTGGTTTCTCGGACCTCCTCGTGAAATCCCAGAAGCCTTCGGTATGAATATTCCGTGAAAGCCGGATGAAATGATGCAATGCAGGAAATGACGGTGTGCCGTATCTGGTGGGAATGCAGCACGGGCAGGGCAGTGTAGTACAGTTTCAGGGAAGTGGCGTAGGAGGCGGGCATTCTGTTTTCAATCAGAATCTTCTGCATGTTCTGGTCGATATATTCTGTCCTGACATAGGGGCCGATCAGAAAAATCCTGCGGTCAAACTGAAAGAAAAACAGACATACGTCGAGCTTGTCGACAATCTCGTATAAAGTATCGGCGTTCATGGAGTCAAACAGATAGGACAGGGAATCGGCTGTAAACATTGGCTGGAGCGTCTTGTGAAAACAGCAGGTGTCCTCAAATGCGGCAAGCGTACTGGGATCATTGTCATATTCTATGACATGCACGTTCAATAAGTTGTGCAGAAGTGTTCTGAATAAGTCTAAATCCATAAAAATTTCTCCATCTTTTAATATGAGGATTCTCGTTAATTCCATTTTAGCATTCAAAGAAGCAAAAAACAACAAAAAAGAATAAAATGGTTCTATAAAAAAGAGATGCGTTCTAACTTGTTCTCCCGTTTTAAAGTACAATAGAGTTATCAAAAAACGGAACACTTTTTAATTGAGAAAAAGGAGGGGCACACAATGGGAAAAAAAGAAAAATTGACACAGAGCCAGATTGACGGTGTGGAGTACCGCCGCGCGAAGCTGTGGCAGATCATTCTGGTCAGCTGCAATGCACTCAACGGTATGGCAATCTACTCGCTGATCGGACTGGCAAGCTATTCTGCGAGCGTCGGATTTGGCATTGCGACGCTGGTTGTCGGCAGCATCCTGACATTTACCCGTATCTTTGACGCGGTCACAGACCCGATACTGGCGCTGGTATATGACAGGGTGAACACGAGGTGGGGGAAGATTCGTCCGCTGCTGTTCGGCGGGTGGGCGATTCAGTCAGTGGCGCTTCTGGCCATGTTCAGCTGGCTTTCCAGCAAGGGTTTTGGCATGGTCATGTTTGTTGGGCTGTATGTGGTATATGTGATCGGATACACCATCGTGAACATGACGGCGCAGACGATTCCGCCGCTGCTCACCAATGACCCAAAGCAGCGCCCGACAATCGGTGTGTGGAACACGGCGCTGAACTATTTTGTACCCATGGTGCTGAGCATTGTCCTGAATGTGGTTTTGCTTCCCATGTATGGCGGGACATATACACAGGGGTATCTGTCGGCGGCAGCGAATGTATGCGTGTTCATTTCGTTCGTTGGAGTTGTGCTGGTCAGCATCGGTGTATCTGCCTACGATAAGCCGGAAAATTTTGTCGGTGTGAAAAAGAGCGGTGAGCGCCTGAAAATGAAGGATATGCTGGGTGTGTTAAAAGAGAATAAACCGCTTCAGTGCTACATAGTCTCTGCTGCATCTGATAAGATCGCGCAGCAGGCAGCTTCGGCGTCCATCGTGTCGACCATGCTGTTTGGAATACTCATTGGCAATATGGGGCTCTCGACAATCCTGTCCGTGATCGGTATGCTTCCCTCGATTCTGTTTGCAGTGTACGGCGCACACTACTGCGGAAAACACGGAAGCAAGGAGGCGATCGTGACCTGGACACGCTACTCTGTCATTGCAGCGGTGGTTATGGTAATCTTCTTTGCGGTGATCGATCCGACAACCATCGCCACAGCCGGCATAACGATGGTGCTCTATGTGCTGTTGACTTTGGTTTCAAACGGGTGCATGATGTGTGTGACGACGGCGGACACGTCCTTTATGTCGGACATTATCGATTATGAGCTCGACAGGAGCGGGAAATTTGTCCCGGCGGTTGTGACGGGTACATACAGTCTGATTGACAAGATTGTCTCCTCCTTCGCGGCAGCGATTGCCACGGCGTGCGCTGCGCTGATCGGCTATACGACGACGCTTCCGCAGCCCGGGGATGAGGCGACCAGCGGTGTATTCTGGATGACAATGTTCCTAAAGTATGGTCTGGCGATGATCGGATGGATCTGCACGCTGTGTGCAATGCGCTTCTGCAAGCTCGATAAGGCAGAGATGGTTGCGGTCCAGAAACGCATCGCAGATGCCAAAAAGATCGCGAAGGAAGAGCTCTGCGAGAAAGAGCTGAACAAGGCCGGCGATATCAGATAAGGAGAGTGAAGAGAATGAGAGTGACAGAGAAGATCAATGAACAGTGGGAGTTTGAAAAAGAGGGAACAGTGACAAGCATCAATCTTCCACATACATGGAACGCGGAGGACGGGCAGACGGGACCAGAACTGTATTACCGCGGTGTCTGCGTCTACCGCAAACAGTTAAAGATGCCAGAGCTTGCGCCCGGGCAGCAGGTGTACATCGAATTTCGCGGTGTCAATTCTTCTGCGGAGGTCCGGCTGAATGGAAAGGAGCTTGCGAGGCACGACGGCGGCTATTCCACTTTTCGGGTAAATGTCACAGATGCGATCGGAGCCGAAAACATGCTGGAGGTTTTCGTTGACAATGCGCCCAACGACAAAGTATATCCACAGAGAGCGGATTTTACATTCTATGGCGGAATCTACCGCGATGTCTATCTGATCGTCACGGATGCGTCGCACTTTGATCTGGATTATTATGGAGGAAACGGTTTTCAGATTACGCCGTCAGTTGACGGGGAAAATGCGGCAGTCATTTTTGAGACGTATTCTGTGGGGGATGCCGACAGGATTGTGGTATCGGTCGCTGGTGCCGGTGAGACGGAGCTTGAACTGGAAAAGCGCGGCGGGAAAATATATGGAAAGGGCAGCCTGGACTTGCTGAAAGTACATAAGTGGGACGGTGTGCGCGATCCCTATCTCTATGAAGCGAGAGCGACATTATACAGAGATGGCAGGGCAGTGGATTCGGTTGCGGACCGGTTTGGCTGCAGGGAATTCCGATTTGACGCAAAAGAGGGATTTTTCCTGAATGGAAGGCGTTATCCGCTGCACGGAGTCTCGCGCCATCAGGACAGACTCGGGGTGGGGAATGCCCTCACAAGAGAGATGCATGCGGAGGATATGGAACTGATTCTTTCCATGGGGGCAAATTCTATTCGTCTGGCGCATTATCAGCATGACCAGTATTTCTATGAGCTCTGTGATGAGAAAGGAATCATCGCGTGGGCGGAGATTCCATACATCACTGTCCATATGGACGGTGGAAGGGAGAACACTGTCCAGCAGATGCGGGAACTGATCACGCAGAACTACAATCACGCGTCAATCGTATGCTGGGCGCTGTCAAATGAGATATCGCTCCAGGGTGTCACTGAGGATTTGATGGAAAATCACAGAATCTTAAACGATCTGGTGCACGAAATGGATCATACGCGGGTTTCCGCGATGGCGAATCTGTTTCTGTTAGAGACGGACAGTCCTTTGGTCACACTTCCGGATATCCGCGGTTATAACCTGTACTACGGCTGGTATGTGGGCGAAGTGGAGGACAATGACAGATTTTTTGATGATTTCCATGCGAAGTATCCTGACATAGCGATCGGACTGACGGAGTACGGCGCGGATTCTGTCATCACGCTGCAGTCGCCCAGGCCGGAAAAGGGAGATTACACGGAGAGCTATCAGGCGGTCTATCATGAGCATATGCTGGAAATGTTTGCGGCAAGACCGTATCTGTGGGGAACGTATGTGTGGAATATGTTTGAGTTTGCGGCGGCTGGAAGGGACGAGGCGGGCGATCCCGGCAAAAACCATAAGGGGCTTGTCACGTTTGACCGCAGGCAGAAAAAAGATGCCTTTTATATCTACAAGGCATGGTGGAGCGAGGAGAAGTTTGTCCATCTGTGCGGTAGCAGATACCATGACAGGGTGGAGGATGTGACGGAAATCAAGATATACTCCAACCTGGATAAGATTGCGCTGTATGTGGATGATGAGCTGTTTGAGGAGCAGGAGGGGCAGCATGTGTTCCGCTTCAATGTTCCAATCAGTCAAAAGCACAGAATCCGGGCAGTCAGCGGCGCATATGAGGACAGTATGGAGATCGAGAAAGTGGATACGCCCAATCCTTCGTATTTCATGTCGCTTGACAAGGTGAAAAACTGGTTTGACGCGCCGGAGGAAAACGGGGAGGACAGAGCGGGATTTCTCTCGATCAACAGCACGATGGCGGAGATACAGGCTACGGAGCAGGGGGCTGCATTTCTTGCAGGTATCACAAGCCAGATGACAGGGAAGGCGGCAGGAGGAATGGGAGAAGGCGTGGCGATACCGGAGGCAATGCAGCAGATAATCGCCAGACAGCCCTTAAAGAAACTGCTTCAGCAGGGAGGCATGGAGCTGGAACCGGAAAAACTGCAGCAGATTAACGCAGCATTGAATCAGATACCAGTAAAACAGGAATAGAGTAGGAATAAAGCAGGGATAAAACAGGGGGAAAGGATTTATGAGCAAATTTGCAAGTGATTTTTTGATAGGAGCTGCCACAGCGGCGCATCAGGTGGAAGGAAATAATGTTCACAGTGATTACTGGGCGATGGAGCATATGGCACACAGCACGTTTAACGAGCCGTCGCTGGACGCGGTGGACCACTACCACAGATATGAGGAGGATATCCGGCTGATGGCACAGGCGGGGCTTACGGCATACCGGTTTTCGATTGAGTGGGCGCGCATTGAGCCTGAGGAGGGAGTGTTTGACGAGTCGGAGATCGCACACTACAGAAAGGTGCTGGAGTGCTGCCATGCCAACAAGATCACGCCGATTGTTACGATGATGCATTTTACTTCCCCGGTGTGGTTGATCAAAAAAGGCGGCTGGGAGAGCGAGCACACGATCGAGGCGTTTGCAGAATACTGCCGATATGTGGTGGAGCGTCTGGGGGATCTGATGGGGTATGTTGTCACGATCAACGAGGCCAATATGGGACTGCAGGTGGCGGCGATCGAAGAGCGGTACAAGAGACAGATGATGGCGAAGATGAGCCAGGCGCAGCCGGCCGGTCTGGAGGGCACTGCGCAGGTCGGGATGAATTTTAACAAGATGATGGAAAACATGCAGATACAGAAACAGGAAAACAGGGAAGTGTTTGGCACGGAGGAGCCGCAGACGTTTGTGTCGGGAAGAACGGCCTGCGGTGATATCCTTGTCATGAAAGCGCATCAGGCTGCCAAAAAAACGATGAAAGCAGTAAAGCCAGAGCTGCAGATCGGCTTGTCGCTCTCGCTTCATGATATTCAGGCGGTCGATGGCGGGCAGGAGAATGCAGCCCGCGAGTGGGAGGAAGAATTTTCACATTATGTTCCTTATATTGCGGAGGATGATTTCTTCGGACTGCAGAATTATTCGCGGTCCCTCATCGGTGCAGATGGCATTCAGCCGGTTCCGCAGGGGGCGGAGACAACCCAGATGGACTACGAGTATTACCCGGAGGCGCTGGGACATGTGATCCG
>CAMWTP010000084.1 GCA_947177165.1 uncultured Lachnospiraceae bacterium | reverse complement strand
GCGCAACTGATTCGTAATCAGTAGGTCGAGGGTTCGAGTCCCTTTGGAAGCTTTCTTGAAAATTTTCTTTTGAAAGACACGGCTTTAGCTGTGTCTTTTTGTTAAGGATAGTTCTTCGCGGACAAAGGTTTAAAAGCAGAGGTGCATTTCTCTGCCTGGTTTAAATGAAAAAGGAGAATCGTACAAATGAGAATTTTATATGGAACAGGCAATCAGGCGAAACTTTCAGCCATGAAAAGGCGTCTGGAAGAGCTTGGTGAAATAGAACTGATTGGATTGAGGGATTTGGATATG
Organism: uncultured Lachnospiraceae bacterium; assembly: GCA_947177165.1. Taxonomy (GTDB): domain Bacteria; phylum Bacillota; class Clostridia; order Lachnospirales; family Lachnospiraceae; genus COE1. The sequence continues at coordinate 18,858 of CAMWTP010000084.1, read as the reverse complement.
GAGATACCGCATGTTCCGGAGACTGGCAGTACACCGCTGGAGAATGCCCGGCAGAAGGCACTCGCATATTACAAGGCGTTTCATATGCCTGTATTTTCGTGCGATTCCGGGCTGTATTTTGACAATGTTCCCGATGAAATCCAGCCAGGAATCCATGTGCGGACAGTGAATGGCAGATGCCTCACAGATGAGGAGATGCGTGACTATTATTCAGGTCTGGCGCAGAAATACGGTGATTTGACAGCCTGCTATAAAAATGCGATCTGTTTTGTCTACGACGACACACAGCTGTTCGAGGCTATGGATCCTTCCATGGAAAGCGAAAAGTTTTTGCTGACTGCAAAGCCGCATTCTGCTATAAGGAAAAAGGGATTTCCGCTTGACAGCCTGTCTGTTGATATCAGGTCCGGAAAATACTACTATGACCTGACGGAACAGGAATTGGATCAAGTGGCAGTGGAGGATGGATTCTTAAAGTTTTTTGAGCGGATTCTGCGGAATAGACATTGAAATGGACATTGAAAAGAAACAGGGAAGTGTGATATACTGGAATAGTTGCTTAGGAACTGTAGATCAATATGAGGAGATATTATAATGGGAACAAATATTTTGAATTTACTTGACAACAAAAATGTAGAGATTGTGAGTGAAAATGAGCAGGCAGGCGTGACGATTATCAAGATGATCAGGGATTTGTCGCTGGACAAATCTCAGGTTGTGACGGAATACTATGCGTCAAAGATGAATGTCTGCAAGAGACAGGCGATCATCAGCCTGAATAACAATCGGTGGACAGTCAGCGCGGGTGCGATGCAGGTCATGGTCGGAAATGTGTCCGTAGAAACGGGGGTAAAAAGTGCAGGCGACCTTGTGAGAAAAGCCTTTGGCGGAGCGGTTACAGGGGAGAGAGGGATCAAACCGGAGTACACAGGCGATGGCGTCTTGATTCTGGAGCCTACATATAAGCATCTGATTATTGAGGATATCCGCGAGTGGGGCGGTGCGATGGTGATGAATGATGGATTTTACTATGCGAGTGTCGGACTCAATCTCAAGACAGTGCCTATTGGCTCTGTGAGCGGTGCTTTGGCAGGCGGAGAGGGATTGTTCAATCTCAGCGTTCAGGGAAATGGAATCTGCTTATTGGAATCACCCTGTCCGAGAGAAGAGCTTGTGACAGTCGAGCTTGACAATGATGTCCTGAAAATTGACGGAAACTACGCTGTGTGCTGGTCGCCAAGCCTGAACTTTACCGTTGAGCGGACAACAAAAACACTTATTGGCTCTGCTGCGTCGGGGGAGGGACTTGTAAATGTCTATAGAGGAACAGGCCGTGTCATGATGGCTTTGGTATAATATGATGCAGGGGCAGATTTATTAAATAATCTGCCCTTGCAGTTCAATAGCTTATTTTCTTTTCCAGCAGATTCAGAAGTCCATAGATTCCCATGGCAATCACACAGAGAATCACAATGCTTAAAATGACCATATCAAGCTTAAAGACCTGGCTTCCATAAATAATCAGATATCCAAGTCCTTTCCTTCCGGCCAGAAATTCTCCGATAATGACGCCCACGAGCGCAAGCCCGATATTTACCTTGGACAGTGAGATAAACGTAGGTATGTTTCCCGGAAATACAACTTTGGTAAAAGCCTGCAGCTTTGTGCCGCCCAGTGTTTCGATTAATTTCAGCCTCTCCGGGTCAGTCTGTGCAAAAGATTGATACAAATTGAGAATACATCCGAATATTCCGACTGATATCCCGCATAGAATAATAGTGCGGGAACCTGTGCCAAGCCAGACGATAATAAGCGGCGCAAGCGCAGATTTCGGCAGACTGTTCAGCACGATCAAAAACGGTTCAAACATTTTTCCAAGCGAAGGGTAGAACCAGAAAAATGTGGCGATCAGTACAGAGAGCACAATAATCAGCAAAAAACTGACGCCCGACTCCAAAAGTGTGATGCCGATATGGCTTAACAGGGACATATCGGTAATATCATGCCAGAACAATTTTGAGATGGCAATCGGGGAGCTGAAATAAAAGCTGTCAATCCAGCCCAGATCAGCGGATACCTGCCAGAGCATCACAAAAGTAATAAAAATGAGAATCCGGCTCCAGAAGATATATAATTTCTGCAGTTTCTGGTGCCGCAGAAAGTTTTTCTGCCCAGCGGTAAGCGCAGACGATTGTACGTTTGTTTCGCAGCTATTTTTCCGTGTTTTCATCTTGCATTTCCCTCCATATTTTATCAAAATAATCCTGAAAAAGACTTGATTTTCTCATATCCTCCCGCCGGATTCCGTTGGCTTCAAATTCGATGGGAATCACATCCTTTATCGTGCAGGGAGACTTTGTAAGCACAAATATGACATCTGCCATGGAGATTGCCTCGGAGATATCATGTGTCACGAGAATGGCAGTCTTTTGTTCCGACTTGATGATGTCATGTACGTCCTTTGACACATTGAGCCGCGTCTGATAGTCAAGCGCGCTGAACGGCTCGTCGAGCAGAAGCAGGTCCGGCCGGATAGCAAGTGTCCGGATCAGTGCGATTCGCTGGCGCATGCCGCCGGAAAGCGCAGATGGCTTCTGGTTTTTGACGTGTGATAAGTGATATTTTTCGAGCAGGGAATCGGCAAGCGCCAGATTTTCCCTCGTCTTCTTTTTCTGGATCTCAAGACCGAGTGTGATGTTCTGGTAGACATTTCTCCATTCCAGCAGATGGTCATGCTGCAGCATATATCCTATGCGCGGAGCGCTAAAATCTTCTGAATAAAAGGTTATGTATCCACCCACCGGTTTGAGCAGGTCTGCAATCAGAGAGAGAATTGTGGATTTGCCGCATCCGCTTGGACCGACCAGCGCGGCAAAGGCTCCTTTTTCGATTGAGAGACTGATGTCGTTTAAAACCTTTACTTCACCGAGATTGCTGTAGTAGGAGAAGTTTACGTGATCCAGACGGAGAAAGGGTTTTGTGTGATGATTTTGGGACATTTCGTAACCGCCGCCTTTCTTATAATTATGTAAAGATGTATAGGATAGTATATGTAGAAAAACAGCAAAAGTGATATCCTGATATCTGTAGTCAGGAAGTCCTAAATAATCCATAAATGCCAAATGTAATTTGCAAATTCCATGGATTTATAGTATACTGGACAGGAAAGGCGGGGGAGACACCCATGACAAAAAACGCAGACCCTTTCATGACGAAATAATCATATCGAAGCAAAGGGGAAGACACCCATGACAAAAAACATTATTGTGGTAGATGAATATGGCAAAAAATATGGAACCACTTACCTCAAAAGGGCTAAGGGGCTCGTGAAACAGGGCAGGGCACGATTTCTGGCGCGGAATATGCTATGCCTTATGCATTGCCCAGCGTGTCCGCCAGAGCAAGATTTGGAGGATAAAAGTATGTCAGAGCAGACAATTGAAAATAGTGTACCCGAAAATAATATGGTTGATGCGGAAAAAGAGAATATGGAACAAGGTGGAAGAAAGTATTCCATGCAATACTGCCTGGAGCAGATTGAGCGGATCGGACACCAGACGGAATATCTGAATCAGGCGATTGCGGATATTCGTCAGCTTGGCAATAACGATATTTCCTGTGCGAAAGCAATGGCATTGAGTGATATTGTAAAATGCAGGGAGACGACCAACCAGCAGATGCTGCATTTTTACGAGAAGATGTACGATGATCTCAAAGGGCCGACAGCCGTGGATACAGTTTCCCAGAAGTCGCATCTTCAGGAGCAATTGTTAAAGATTATGGACAAGACGCTTGAAAATGGGGATTTTACAGCGGATGAAATTTCTGATATGTTTAATGGGGCGTTTGATGCGATTCGGCATATTGGTGATTAAAATAAAAAGGGGGGCGTTCGCCCTCTTTTTATTTATAAAGAATTTACAGCGAATACTCCTTGAGAAGTCTCATCAACACCTTGTTGTCTTTTAACGCCTCATTCCATTCATCCAGTCTTTGATCATTGGCCAATAACTGATACAAATCTATAACTCTTTTTTCGCCTCTTTTTTCGCCCCGCTTCTCGCCTCTTTTTTCGCCCCGTTTCTCGCCCCGTTTCTCAACGTAATCCAGTGTCGCATCCATATAAATACCTCCTTCCAAATCCGCATCAGATATCCTGTCAATGTACTCTGCATATCTTTTATCGTTTTTGATCTTACTCAAAGCATACCATGTTTCACGATGTGTAGCAACAGCGGCTTTTTACTACTTTTCATCATAATAATTCTCATCGTTCTGAAAAATTTTCTTGTAATAGGACAATGCGTCAAGTTCCATGTACCACACCGGTATCACAGTAAATTATTATTGCAACTCTTTGGATTCTATGCTATTGTATTCAAGAGAACGATTGTGAAAACACAACACAATTGCGTACTTTGAGGAATTGGAGGAGACAGAAGATGGCACAGCTTTGGGGCGGCAGGTTTACCAAGGAGACAGACAAGCTTGTATACAATTTCAATGCGTCGATTTCGTTTGATCAGAAGTTTTTCCAACAGGATGTGGAAGGAAGTATGGCGCATGTGAAGATGCTTGCGAGACAGGAAATTCTGACAGAAGATGAAAAGAATCAGATATTGGAAGGTTTGGAAGGTATATTAAGGGATGTCGGCAGCGGAAAGCTTGAAATTACCGATGCGTATGAGGATATTCACAGTTTTGTGGAAGCGAACCTGATTGAAAGAATTGGTGATGCGGGCAAGAAGCTTCACACAGGCCGGAGCAGAAACGATCAGGTAGCGCTTGACATGAAGCTTTATACAAGGCAAGAGGTTATCGAAATAAACGGTCTTTTAAAAGGGTTGTTGAAAGTTATCATCGCGATTATGGAAGAAAACACGGAAACCTATATGCCGGGTTTCACCCATTTACAGAAAGCGCAGCCGATTACGCTGGCGCATCACATGGGAGCATATTTTGAGATGTTCAAGCGCGACAGACAGCGGCTTGACGATATTTATGACCGAATGAATTACTGTCCGCTGGGTTCGGGTGCCCTGGCAGGAACAACCTATCCGCTTGACAGGGATTACACTGCGCAGCTGCTTGAATTTGACGGTCCGACACTGAACAGTATGGATTCTGTGGCTGACAGGGACTATGTGATTGAACTTTTGTCTGCCTTATCGACGATTATGATGCATCTGAGCCGTTTCAGTGAGGAGATTATCATATGGAACTCCAACGAATATCATTTTGTGGAGATAGACGACGCGTACTCGACAGGCAGCAGCATCATGCCGCAGAAAAAGAACCCTGACATCGCAGAGCTTGTGCGCGGCAAGACGGGGCGTGTGTATGGCGCGCTGGTATCAATCCTCACGACGATGAAGGGAATCCCGCTTGCATATAATAAAGACATGCAGGAGGATAAGGAACTTACGTTTGATGCCATTGACACGGTAAAAGGCTGTGTGGCGCTGTTTACAGGCATGTTGAAAACGCTGAAGTTCAATAAAGATGTCATGAAAGTAAGCGCCATGAAGGGGTTCACAAACGCCACGGACGCGGCGGATTATCTGGTGAATCACGGCGTACCGTTCCGGGATGCGCATGGCATTATCGGAAGGCTTGTGTTATATTGTATTGAGCAGGATAAGGCGATTGACGAGTTGTCTCTTGATGAATTAAAGGCGATCAGTCCTGTGTTTGAGCAGGATATCTATGAAGCTGTCAGCCTTGAGACTTGTGTCAATAAGCGCATGACAATTGGTGCGCCGGGGCCGGCTGCTATGAAAGAAGTGATACGGATTAATAGAGAATATCTGGAGCGTGAATGAATAACGTATTATTACCATCAAGATATGTAATGAAGGAGATTTATGGCAGATTTTAGTATCAATGAAATGATAGATATGCAAAAAAGGCTTCAGGATAAATACAAAGATAAATGGGAAACGCTTTCTCCTGAAACAGGTAAACATCAGCTGCTTTGGATGATAGGCGAAATTGGCGAAGTGATTGATATTGTAAAAAAACACGGAGCCGAAAAAGCATCTGGTGATGTTGAATTAAGAAAAAACCTTGTTGAAGAAATGGCTGATGTTCTTATGTATTACAACGATGTTTTGCTATGTTATGGGATATCCGCTGACGAATTGCGGCAGGCATATATTGAAAAATTTGAAAAGAATATGACGCGTTGGTAACTTCTGGTTATGCGGAAAGTTAAGAACAAGTGTGAACCAGAACATGGAGGTCTGTTATGTACGAAAGAATGCTGAATAAGCAAGTCGTGCCAACAATAGAGGAAATGGCGGAGTACTGTGCAGAAAATGCAGAGCGCTTTTCGATGCTAAATGACTGGCTGATATCTGCTTATCACACAGAGCAGAAAGTGGTTTTCCCCTATGGGAATAAGTATGGCTGGGGAATCGGACATTATAAAAAGCGAAACCTCCTGTGCAACATTTTTGCTGAAGCTGGTGCCTTTACCGTTATGATGAGATTAACAAACGTACAATATGAAACGATTTATGGGGAGCTGAATCAGTACACGCAAGCGCTTATTGACAATAAATATCCTTGCGGTAATGGCGGCTGGATACATTATCGGGTTATAGAGCAGGAACATTATGAAGATATTAACAAGCTGTTAGCAGTTAAATGTTTGTAAGCATTAACCATACAAATTGGAATTTACATAGGGAGACATTGATTGACTTGGATATTGTTATAAGAGAAATTGAAAGTAAAGATTATATATCCGTATCAGCAATCTGGCGCGATGTGCTTGGTTTTTCGTCGGTAACTGATGAAACGGTTGCCAAAACTTGCGAGAAGATGAAAGGTGATAGCCGCTACTGCACATTTATTGCCGACGTGAACGACAATGTTGTCGGTTTTGTTACCACCGTTGAAACCTTAGCGATCGATCATCCCAACGGATACATTAAAGTGAACGGACTTGCTGTTTTGCCTGAATTTCAGCACTGCGGTATAGGAAAAATGCTGATGGAACGTGTTGAGATGCTGGCAGGTGAGCGAAACATTTCGCTTATTGGACTTGCAACAGGTTTCCAACGGACAGGTGCGCACGAGTTTTATGAACATTTAGGCTATCAAAAATTATCGTTTTGGTTCCGCAAGAGAATATAAGGTGTTGATGTACAAATGAATATCATCAGAACGGAGGGATAAAATGACAGAACAGGGATTTAAGGCAAAGGCTGCAGTATTCGATGTAAATGTCTAATTTATTATTTCAAATATCAGATTAATATACATAAAAGACATATGAAAATTTAAATATGCAAATTATTTGTGCTGATATGAAAACATATCAGCGGAATGGAGGAGAAAAATGAGTGAAAAATTAAAGGTAGGTATCCTTGGCGGTACTGGTATGGTAGGTCAGAGATTTATTGCGCTGCTGGAGAATCATCCGTGGTTTGAGGTGACAACGATTGCCGCAAGTCCGCGTTCTGCAGGGAAGACATATGCAGAGGCAGTCGGTGACAGATGGAAAATGACAACACCGATGCCGGAGGCTGTGAAAAATATCGTTGTGATGAATGTCAATGAGGTTGAGAAGGTCGCTTCTGAAGTCGATTTTGTTTTCTCAGCGGTAGATATGACAAAAGAGGAGATTAAGAAGATTGAGGAGGACTACGCAAAGACCGAGACACCCGTAGTCAGCAACAATTCCGCCCACAGATGGACGCCAGACGTACCGATGGTGGTACCTGAGATCAATCCTGACCATATGAAGGTGATTGACTTCCAGAGAAAGCGCCTTGGCACGACAAGAGGTTTTGTGGCAGTGAAGCCAAACTGTTCTATCCAGAGCTATGCTCCGGTTCTGACGGCATGGAAAGAATTTGAGCCCTATGAGGTTGTGGCGACGACTTATCAGGCCATCTCCGGTGCAGGCAAGACCTTTAAGGACTGGCCGGAAATGGAGGGCAATATCATTCCATACATTGGCGGTGAGGAAGAGAAGAGTGAGAAAGAGCCGCTTAGAATCTGGGGCGAGATCAAGGACGGCGTTATCGTTCCAGCGGCTTCTCCTGTGATCACATGTCAGTGTATCCGTGTACCGGTATTGAATGGTCACACTGCTGCCGTGTTTGTAAAGTTCAGAAAGCAGCCAACGAAGGAACAGTTAATCGAGAGATTGGTAAACTTCAAGGGCGTTCCGCAGGAGCTGGAGCTTCCGAGTGCACCGAAGCAGTTTATCCAGTATCTCGAGGAGGATAACAGACCGCAGGTAAGTCTTGACGTTGATTATGAGAACGGCATGGGCGTCTCCGTGGGACGAATCCGCGAGGACAGTGTATATGACTGGAAGTTCGTAGGTCTTTCACACAATACAGTGCGCGGTGCCGCAGGCGGAGCGGTGCTCTGTGCAGAGCTTCTCAAGGCACAGGGGTATATCACTAAGAAATAAAGCCATGTAATGTTAGAAAGAGCAGTGTATTGCTGCTCTTTCTGAATGTTATGTCAATATGGAATATGTAAAAAATGTCTGTGTACTTAGTAACCGTTACAGTTTCTTAATTGACAGAGACAATTATATTGTGCCAGTGTGGCTGGTATAGGAGATAAATTATGAAACAAAAAGTATTACTAATCGGCGGGACTGGTCTTGTGGGAAGCGCCATAAAAGACAATTTATCACAGGATTATCAGGTAATTATCACTGCCGGACACCACGAAGTAGAAGATGGCTATCAGCTGCGGGCAGAAGATACAGACTATTTACTGGAAATATTGGAGAAAGAGAATCCGGCAATCGTAATTTCTTCTATCCGCGGGGATTTTCAGACTCAGTATGAATTCCACAAAATACTGGCTGACTGGTTAAGTGAGAAATCTCGCAAACTTCTTTTTATTTCTACTGCAAATGTGTTTGATGGAGACTTATCCCAGTCGTGGACGGAGGAGGCGCAGCCCAATCCCGAATCTGACTATGGAAAATACAAGCGTGACTGCGAGGCAATGCTCATGAAAAAACTGCCTGATCAGCTGATTATTTTCCGCATTCCATCTGTGTGGGCGCCGGATTGTCCGAGAATACAGATGCTGCGGGAATATAGTGCAAGCGGAGAACCTATGGTTACATACCCAAATGACTATGTCAATGTAACATTGGCAGACCAGGTTGGCGCGTATGCCAGATATGTTCTGACAAATGATTTAAAGGGCATTTTTCATGTGGGAAGCGTGGATACAGTGGACTATTATGAATTTCAGAAGATGGTCTGTAGTCTGCTGGAAATCAGGCTGCCCGCGTTTGTACTGGAGGACATTCCGGAAAAGGTATTTCAGGTTGTTATACCCGCGAGAACAGAGATTCCAGCATCACTTCAGTTGACTGTCTCACAGGTATTACAGGCTTTAAAGCAATAATAAGGAACTGTTTAGAAACTACTTATTAGAAATTACTCATGGCAAGCAGTTTCTGAACAGTTCCTAAGAACAGGATGGAGAAAGAATTTGGGAAAGAAACTGATCATAACCGAGAAACCGTCTGTAGCGCAGGACTACGCCAAGGTTTTTCAGGTGTCAGGAAAACACAATGGATATATTGAAAATAACACGTTCGTCATAACATGGTGCGTCGGTCATCTGGTGGAGATGGTCTACCCGGAAGAGTACGATATCCGCTATAAAAAGTGGGCGCTGCAGGATCTGCCGTTTTTGCCGGAAAAATATAAATACGGTGTCATCAAAAGTGTCAAACAACAGTACGATATCGTGCACGCACTGCTGCAGCGGGAGGATATTGACACCGTATACTGGGCGGGCGACTCTGGAAAGGAAGGACAGACCATCGAGGAAAATATCCGCAATTTCGGCGGTGTCCGCAAAGGAATGCAGGAGCTCCGCGTGTGGATTGACTCCCAGACCGAGGAGGAGATCAAGCGCGGCGTGGCGCAGGCAAAGCCGATGTCAGCATATGCAAACCTAGGCAAATCCGGCATCATGCGCTCGATTGAGGACTACGCCATGGGCATCAATTTCTCGCGTGTCATGTCGGTAAAATACGGAAAACTGCTCAATGATGCGGCGGCGACAAAAGGCTATACAGCGATTGCAGTGGGCAGAGTCATGACCTGTGTGCTTGGTATGGTGGTCAACAGGGAACGCGAGATACGGAATTTTAAAGAGACATCTTTTTATAGAGTGGTCGGGGATTTCACCGACGCAAATATCGAGGCAGAGTGGAAAGCTGTAGAAGGTTCCGCTTATTTTGAATCGCCAAAGCTCTATAAAGAGAATGGATTCAAGGAAAAAGAAGAGGCCGAAACACTGATTTCCTCCTTTGAGGGAAAAGAAGCGCTGGTTAAGACGCTGGAAAAGGGCATTTCCAAGAAGAAAGCGCCATTGCTTTTTAATCTGGCAGAACTGCAGGCGGAATGTTCCAAGCGTTTTAAAATCAGTCCCGACCAGACATTACAGGTCGCGCAGGATCTGTATGAGAAAAAACTCACGACTTATCCGCGAACAGACGCAAGGGTGCTGACGACAGCTGTGGCAAAGGAAATTGACAAGAACCTGAACGGATTAAAGGGATACACGCCGACGCAGAATTTTGCCGACCATATTTTGACGAAAAAAATGTATGCAAACATTGCAAAGACGCAATATACAGATGACAGCAAAGTCACGGACCACTATGCCATCATACCAACCGGGCAGCTGACGGAACTTGGAACCTTAACTCCGCTGCAAAGCAAAGTGTTTGAGCTGATTGTGCGGCGGTTTCTGAGCATCTTTTATCCGCCGGCAGAATACCGGACGCTGAAATTGGTAATCGGCATCGAAAAAGAGTCCTTATTTGCCTCTGCAAAAGTGCTGAAAACGCTTGGATTTCTCGAGGTGATGGGCAAGACGCTCGACGATGCCGACGAGGATGAGGGCGGAGCAGACGACCAGAACAGAACCAGCACCTCCGCGCAGACAAAAGCAAATGAAAATCCGAATGATTCCTATAATAATTCCTATAAGGAAAAAAAGCAGAATTCCAAAAAACTGCTCGCACTGGCAGATACATTAAAACAAGGCGACGCGGTTGCTGTCAATGGTTTTGAGGTGCGGGACAGCAAGACATCACCGCCCAAACGCTACACCTCCGGTTCCATGATACTTGCCATGGAAAATGCGGGGCAGTTCATTGAGGACGAGGAGCTCCGCGCCCAGATTAAGGGCTCCGGCATCGGCACAAGTGCAACGCGCGCGGAGATCATCAAAAAACTGATCCGTATCGGTTATCTGAACCTCAACCAGAAGACACAGGTCATCACACCGCAGAATTTTGGGGAGATGGTATATGAAGTCGTTGCGATGACTGTTCCGGCGCTGTTAAATCCCAAAATGACTGCCTCATGGGAAAAGGGGCTTGACGGTATCACAAATGGAACAGTCGACGTGAATGACTACCGCGCAAAGCTCGAGGACTTTATCCGCAGGGAGACGATTCAGATACGCGACAAAGACCTGACAAACCAGCTTGCGGCGCAGATCAGCCAGTTTACCGGGAAGGGCGCGAAGGGCCCAGGTGCGCGCAGGAAAATCGGTGTCCAGTGTCCTGTATGCGGCGGGGATATCATCACAACCCCGTTTGGCTATGGCTGTGCCAATTACCAGAAGGACGGCAGCGGATGCAATTTTGTGGTCGGTTCGATTGCCGGGCGAAGTCTGTCCGACGAGGAGTGTATTTCGCTCATCAAAGAGGGTAAAACAGAGGTTCTGAGTGGCTTTGAGTCCAAAAAAAAGAAAAAGTTTGATGCAGGTCTGGTATTACACAAAAATGAAGATGGAAAAGTGGAGATTCAATTTGACTTTTCACAGGTTCAGCCGCAGGTGCTCGAGGACGTAGTGTGCCCGGACTGTGGCGGAGCGCTTATGATCAAGGGCTTTGGCTACGGCTGTGCCAGCTATAACCCCCAGGAGCCTTCCAGCTGCAGGTTCGCAATCGGCAAAATAGCCGACAAAGAATTAAGTCCGGCGCAGGTCAAAGAACTGCTGACCAATGGAATCACCCAGACCATCAGAGGATTTAAGAGCAAAAACGGCAAAAAGTTTGATGCCTGTCTGATGCTGGAGAAGGACGCAGAAGGAAAACATGCCGTCACGTTTAATTTTGAGAAAGCAGAGGCAAAAAAAATCAAAGATGTCGTCTGTCCGCTGTGCGGAGGCGAGATCGTCCAGACGCCGTTTGGCTATGGCTGTGCCAACTACGATAAGCTTGACGAGAGCAGCTGTAAGTTTTCGATTGGAAAGATGGCTGGAAAGGATATCCCGGAAGCACAGATCAAAGAACTGCTGACAAACGGAAAAACGGCAACGATTCGCGGCTTTAAATCAAAGGCAGGCAAAAAATTTGATGCCCGCGTGACATTCAGCCGGGATGCGGAAGGCAAAATTACTGGCCTGAAATTTGACTTTGACGATATCGAACAGCAAAAACTCAAGGACGTAAACTGCCCGCTGTGCGGCGGTGAGATTGTCAAGACCATGTTCGGCTATGGATGTTCCAACTATAACAAAGAGGATGCCGAACACAGCTGCCGTTTTGCCATTAATAATAAAATCGCAGGGTTAAAAATCGGTGACAACATCGTAAAGCAGCTGCTTACACAGAAAAAGACGGATATCATACAGGGCTTTCTGGCAAAGAGTGGCGCAAAGTTTGACGCACCGTTAAAGCTCACTGCAGACGGTCAAGTTGTATTTGACTTTCCCGACAGACCAGCGCCAACAGAAACAAAACTTGCATGTCCAAGGTGCAGTGCGCATAAACTGAAAAAGAGCCAGTGGTATTACGAGTGTGCGTGCGGCTTCAAAATCGGTCATACCGTAGCGCAGGTTCCCATCTCGGAAGAACTGATGCAGGAGCTTTTTACAACAGGAAAGACTGCAGAAAAAGTGTCTGGATTTGTATCAAAAGCGGGGAATCCGTTTGATGCATATTTAAAGTATGCAGATGAAAAGATACAGTTTGAGTTCAACAACCACGGCGAATCATCCGCTGAAAAACCATCTCAGACACAGCAGCCCTGGCTGGACTCTGAGTCTGATGCAGATGATTACTGGGAGTCTCTGATGGCAGCGGCAGCAAAAGAGCCAGCATCCGAAGATTCACCGGAAACAGCGCTTATAAATCAACATTTATAGGAGAATGATTATGAAAATACAGTGTGTGTGGGAGCACAACGGTAACGACAGTATTTTGTATGCCAACAACTATATTGGTGCATATACGCGTGGCGAGACAAAGGATATTGCCCTCCAAAAGATGACAGGAGAGGTTGTATCTTATCTGAAATGGAAAGGTGAAGCAATCCCCGACTCTTTGGAGACGATGATCGTACAGGAGAAAGCTTCTGTACTTACGATTTCTGATGCAGATTCAGATGTTCTCTTTGAGGAAGAAAAAAAGTCTCTGTCCAGAGCGGAGTACGAAGAATTAAAAAAGCTTGCGCTGAAATCCGCACAGGATTTTCTGGATTTGTATGAAGCGATTCCTGATAGGAATAAAAGTTGTCTGCCAGTCCGGAAGACCTTCTATGGGCAGGTTCCCCGCACGGCATCTGAAATGTATGAGCATACAAAAAATGTCAATGATTATTACTTTGGGGAGATTGGCATTGAGACTGACCATGAGGGAACGATTGTAGAATGCCGGCAGCGAGGTTTTGCGTCACTGGAAGATCAGCCCGATTTTCTGAAAAATACTGTCTATCTGGGCAGCTATGGCGAAGAATGGTCGCTGCGGAAAGTGCTGCGGCGTTTTATCTGGCACGACCGTATCCACGCAAAGGCAATGTACCGAATGGCAGTCAGAACGTTTGGTGATAACATTCCTGATTTGTTTCACTTCACATGAAATGATCAGGAGCACTTTTTGAAAAAAAATAAAAATGGAGGAACAAAGATATGGAACAATTACAAATCAAAAATCTATACAACCTGGAGGAGACAATCGCCGCCCCGCTTTTTGACGGGGCTGTCTATCCGTGGGAACTGCTGCCAAAAATCGGCGCATACATCGTGGAGCTTGGAAATTCACTTCCAGATGACAAATACGAAAAGCGCGGCGAGAATATCTGGATTGCAAAATCTGCGGCCGTAGCGCCGACAGCGTGCATCAATGGCCCCTGCATCATCGATGAGGACGCAGAAGTGCGCCACTGCGCATTTATCCGCGGAAACGCCATCGTCGGAAAAGGCGCTGTAGTCGGAAACTCCACAGAGCTTAAGAATGTTATTCTTTTTAACAAAGTGCAGGTTCCGCATTACAACTATGTAGGTGACAGTATCCTTGGTTTCAAGTCCCATATGGGTGCAGGTTCTATCACATCCAATGTCAAGAGTGACAAGACACTCGTGGTTGTAAAGTCCGCCTATGGAAACATTGAGACAGGCCTGAAAAAGATGGGTGCAATGCTCGGCGACAACGTGGAGGTCGGCTGCAACAGCGTGCTCAATCCGGGAACCGTGATCGGCCGCAATTCTAATGTTTATCCCACGTCCATGGTGCGCGGATTTGTCGAGGCGGACAGTATTTATAAAAAGCAGGGGGAGATAGCAGCAAAAGTCTAAACGGGGCTAAAATTCAATATTCTACAAAACATTACAAACCTCAGGAACGATATAAGGAGTACTGGAAAGATGAAATCCATATTACAATCCTATAAAGGAATGTTCAGAAAAAAATACATGAAAATTTATCTCTTATATATGCTCTTTTTTATGGTGGATGGTCCAGTACAGAATATGCTGCCAGTGCTGTTGGAGGAGAAGGGACAGCCGGCGCGCTATTACGGCTATCTGCTTGCGCTCATCAATGCCTGCTGTGTGGTCGTGCCGGGGCTTGCCGGCATTTTAGCTGTAAAGTTCAGCGCATACCGTGTGGCAGCGGCCGCGATGATCGCCGCCATTGTTACGGGCTGTATGGCATGCGGCGTGAACCAGGTGTATCTGCTGATTGCGGCTCTGGTGGTGCTCGCCTGTGTGCGCACAGGCTTTAACTATTCGCTGGGAAATGATATCAACTATGAGATTGCGGATGAGCATAGAGGAAAATACTTTGCAGTCCGTGATTTATTCCTGTATGGAGGCATCTCGCTGGGGCTGTTTCTGGGAGCACAATTGGTAAAGGTCGTCCATGTCAATGGAATGTATGCGGCGGCAGGTCTGTTGTATGTGCTGCCGCTCATTATGATTTTTGTGGTCTGGCGGGAATGCGGTGTCAGAAAGGATGGGCCGGAAGCGGACAGTGCGGCAGATGCGGAGGATGAGACGCAGGAGCGGGTGTCATGGAGCGTTTTTCGCAGAATCGCTGGTGATAAAAAGTTCTGGTCCTACATGATCGTGAAGTTTTTTGCAAATATCTATGGGGTTGCGATGGAGTATCTGCCGCTGTACGCCCTGACAATCGGAATATCTGTCTCAAATGTGATGTCCATCTTTTCATTTATGACACTGTTTAATGCGGTAGGGGCGCTTTTTGTCAGCCATATGGGAGATCTCAAGGGCAGGAAGTGGTTCTATGTCTTTGATATCGGGTTTGATGCGCTTCCGGCAATGATTTTTCTGTTGTCACATAATGTGCCCATTTTTGTGATTGGAATTGTTCTTTCCATGGTGAAGGATGTCTTTGCATCGGTGTCATTTGCCTATTTTTATGATGTTTTTGATGATCACAACGGCACGATCATTCTGGGAATCGTCGAGTCCTTCAGCAGCGCTGTCGGGATTATTATGCCCGTGGTGATTGGCTGGGTGTGGGAAGTTTCACCGCAGCTTGTGTTTGGGATTGGGGCTGTGGGATGTCTTTTGTCCGCAGGTGTCGCAGCAGTGTTTCTTCCAGATAAAAGATAGAAGTTTTTGACAATTTTTTGACAAAAATATCATTTTTTAATTGCTATTTTTCTAAATATGTGCGAAAATATCAATGTGTGGGTAACATATCAAAGTCAGTTTTCACAGAATTGCGGAAAACGTTTGATAAGTTATTAAATGTGAGACATCTGTCACACATTAAAAATATAAGTTAAGTAATCGAAAGGAGTTTTCACATGATTTATTCAAAGGAAATTGAAGAAATGTGTGTAGTAGCACGTGACGGTAATCATGGTTGTGCACCGATCCCAGAAGAGGCGAAATGGGTAAAGGCTAAGGAAGTAAAAGACATTTCCGGCTTTACACACGGCGTAGGCTGGTGTGCACCGCAGCAGGGTGCCTGCAAGTTATCCCTGAACGTAAAAGAAGGTATCATTCAGGAAGCGCTGGTTGAGACAATCGGATGCTCTGGTATGACACACTCCGCAGCGATGGCAGCAGAGCTGCTTCCGGGAAGAACTGTTATGGAAGCACTGAACACAGACCTTGTGTGTGACGCCATCAACACCGCTATGAGAGAACTGTTCCTGCAGATCGTATACGGACGTTCCCAGTCCGCTTTCTCTGAGGAAGGTCTTCCGGTAGGCGCAGGTCTCGAGGACTTAGGAAAAGGTCTGAGAAGCCAGGTTGGTACGATGTACGGTACATTGAAGAAAGGACCTCGTTATCTGGAGATGGCAGAGGGCTATGTCACAGGTATCGCACTGGATGCTGACGACAAGATTATCGGTTACAAGTTCGTAAGCCTTGGCAAGATGACTGACTTTATTAAGAAGGGCGATGACCCGAATACAGCATGGGAGAAGGCTTCAGGCCAGTACGGACGAGTACAGGATGCTGTTAAGATTATTGATCCTAGAACAGATAAGGAGGTAAAATAATTATGGCATTATTCGAATCCTATGAAAGAAGAATAGATAAAATTACCGAGGTTTTAAAGAGCTACGGTATCAATTCCATCGAAGAGGCAGAGAAGATCACAAAGGACGCAGGTCTTGACGTATATGATCAGGTTAAGAAGATTCAGCCGATCTGCTTCGAGAATGCCTGCTGGGCATACACAGTAGGCGCGGCAATCGCAATCAAGAAAGGCTGCAAAAAGGCTGCAGATGCAGCAGCAGCAATCGGTGAGGGACTTCAGGCATTCTGTATTCCCGGTTCCGTTGCAGACAACCGCAAGGTAGGTCTTGGACATGGAAACTTAGGCAAGATGCTTTTGGAAGAAGAGACAGAGTGCTTCTGCTTCCTTGCAGGACATGAGTCATTTGCGGCAGCAGAGGGCGCTATCGGTATCGCTGAGAAGGCAAACAGAGTCCGCCAGAAACCGCTGAGAGTTATCCTGAACGGTCTTGGAAAAGACGCAGCAGAGATCATCGCCCGCATCAACGGATTTACATTTGTAGAGACAGAGTACGATCCCTATACAAACACAGTAAAGGAAGTATTCAGAAAGTCTTACTCTGATCCGGAAGGTCCCCGCGGCAAGGTAAACTGCTACGGTGCAAACGATGTCTGCGAAGGCGTTGCAATCATGTGGAAAGAGAATGTTGACGTTTCTATCACAGGTAACTCAACCAATCCTACAAGATTCCAGCATCCGGTTGCAGGTACATACAAGAAGGAGAGAAACGAAGCTGGCAAGAAGTATTTCTCAGTAGCTTCCGGCGGTGGTACAGGACGTACACTCCATCCTGACAACATGGCAGCAGGCCCGGCTTCCTATGGTATGACAGATACTTTAGGACGTATGCACTCTGATGCACAGTTCGCAGGTTCTTCTTCTGTTCCGGCTCACGTAGAGATGATGGGACTCATCGGTATGGGCAACAACCCGATGGTTGGCGCTACCGTTGCAGTTGCAGTTTCTATTGAGGAAGCAGCGAAGGAAGGCAAGTTCTAAGGAATAGCGTAAAATCAAGGGCTATCGTTGACAGGAGGTGTCGGCGGTAGCCTTAAATTTTGCCACGTAATAGACAGGTAATAGACAAGTAATAGACAAGTAATAGACATGAGGTAATAGACAAAATCTAAATGAATGTTCATTAGGTTTTACGGTGTTGCAAATATGCTTTATCAAAAAGAAAAGCCGTTGCAAAAAAGGTGCCCGAAAAATTTAGGGTATTGCACGGAGTTTCTTGTAACAGATATTTTTAATGGGCAGTTTCTTTGTTAAAAACATAAGAGAAACGTCTCTGATGAGCAATAAGGGCATCTGCATTTAACAGACACCCTTTGAATAGTATTTTTATGATGTTAGAATATAGTACCAGATAGCTAGGAATAATCCTCTAAATGTTCTAAGATAATTTTCTGGACATGTGCAAGAAGCGCGTTATTGTCATAGCCATAATTGTATCTGTCCAGCGCAATCTCACGCGCTATGTCCTCTCTGTTCATGCTGTTCAGCCTCCATTTTATAGACGTAAAGATAATTTGCAAGTCTGTGGACACGCTTCAATAGGTTGTTTGGCAATTTAATAGCCATTTCAATTACTGATTTTCTGTAATAGATTTCTTCACTGTCGCGCCCCTCGTTATCTATGTTGGGCTTCATGAATGAATAAATCTTTTGTAAATCCTCCATGTCATGGGTATTCAAAATCAAGCGGATAATCTCAATTTTAAATATCTCCTCATTTGTTTTCAATTCTTATCCTCCCTTGTAATATTCACCACACAACGGTAAACTTGTTCAAGAATCCAAATGTCTTGCACTGACGATAGGATTTTAAAAATCTTTTTAAGATACTCTTTATTTAAATATTGAATTGCGATTTTAAGGGAATTTTTGTAATGAGAGACACGGGAGAGGAAATTTAAAAACTTCTTGCGTCCTGCTGCCGGATATGCTATATTAGACGTAAGGAAAGGAACAACTGCCCACAAAGTGGTTGACCTCCAGTAGTTCAAAAGCCTACCTTCACCGGGCAAGTGACAAGGTAGGCTTATTTATTTTCGCTTATT
>CAMWTP010000083.1 GCA_947177165.1 uncultured Lachnospiraceae bacterium | reverse complement strand
ACATCAGGGAAAGGCGGTGTGGGTAAGACCACCACATCTGCAAACGTAGGAACAGGTCTGGCAGAAATGGGGAAAAGCGTCGTATTGATTGATGCCGATATCGGCCTTAGAAATCTGGATGTGGTGATGGGGCTTGAGAACCGCATCGTCTATAATCTTGTCGATGTGATCGAGGGCAATTGCCGGTTAAAACAGGCATTGATCAAGGACAAAAGACACTCTGGTCTGTTTCTCATGCCAGCGGCACAGACAAGGGATAAAAACTGTATCACTCCCGGGCAGATGGTGAAGCTGACTGACAGTTTGCGGGAGCAGTTTGATTACATAATACTGGATTGTCCGGCAGGGATCGAACAGGGATTTCAAAATGCGATTGCCGGCGCTGACCATGCGATTGTTGTGACGACGCCGGAAGTTTCGGCAATCAGAGATGCAGACAGGATTATCGGGCTTCTCGAGGCTAACGAGATCAAGAAAGTAGACCTGGTGCTGAACAGGCTGCGCCAGGATCTCATACGCCGCGGTGAGATGATGACAGTTGATGATGTGCTTGACATATTGGGTCTTCCGCTTCTTGGAGTGGTACCCGACGACGAGAATGTCGTGATTGCGACCAACCAGGGAGAACCGCTGGTTGGCAAAAATTCTGACGCAGGACAAGCCTTTTTCAATATCTGTAAGCGTCTGGAGGGAAAAGAAGTTCCTTTTAGGGATTTTGGAAAGAATATTACGATCTGGACAAGATTCTCAGGATTATTCAGAAGAAATCTACAGGAGGAGCGGGTATGAAGTTATTGAATATTTTTAAACGGAAAACGTCCAGTCAGATTGCGAAGGACAGATTGAAAATTTTACTGATATCAGACAGGGTGAACTGCTCTCCGGAAATGATGGAACTGATCAAGAACGATATCGCACAGGTGATATCAAAGTACATGCAGATTGATGCAGCCAGTATGGAAGTTCAGATTTCCAAGACTGGAACGACTGCAAGAAACGGCAAAAAGACGCCTGTTTTATACGCGAATATACCGATACTGGATCTTCGCAGTTGATATCTGAAAATATATGAAATGCATGAAAAAGAAAGACAGGGAAAAGGAAAATGCTTAAGAAGTACAGAGTGCGGGACTATGATTTTAAACTGATATTTTTGTTGGTGGCTGTCACCATTATTGGTATACTGGCAATCGGCAGTGCACGCGCTGAGTATCAAAACAGACAGATTCAGGGATTTGTCATGGGATTATTTATTATGATCGTGCTTTCGTTTTTTGACTACTCCTTTTTCCTGCGTTTTTATTGGGGAATCTATGCCCTGAATATTGCTTTTTTGCTGATGGTAGTCTTGTTTGGCAGGGAAGTAAATAATGCCAAGCGGTGGCTTGAAATCGGAGGAATACAATTTCAGCCGTCAGAGCTTACCAAGATCATGCTTATTTTGTTCTATTCACAGTTTATTATGAGGCATCGGGAGAAGCTTAATTCCCTGAAAAACATAGCGGCAATGGTCGTATTGCTGCTGCCGCCGCTGTATCTGGTGTACGATCAGCCGGATATGTCCACTAGTATTGTTATCGCATTGATATTCTGTGTCGTGTGGTATGTGGGAGGGTTGAGCTACAAGTTGATATTTGGCACGCTTGCCATAGCAGTTCCGACAGCAGTCGTTCTTTTCATCATGATTTTACAGCCGGACCAGACCATCATCAACGAATATCAGCAGGAACGTATTCTTGCATGGCTGGAACCGGAAAAGTATGCCCAGACGACAGCATATCAACAGAACAATGCAATGATGGCGATCGGTTCTGGACAGTTGTGGGGGAAAGGATTGAATAACACCATGATTTCCGTTAAAAACGGTAATTTTGTGTCGGAACCACAGACGGACTTTATTTTTACGATCGTGGGTGAGGAGCTTGGATTTGTGGGGGGATGTACCGTTGTAATTCTGTTGTTTCTTATTACATTGGAATGTTTGAATGTGGCAAGAAAGGCGAAAGATCTGGCGGGAACCTGCATTGCATCCGGAATGGCAGCGCTGGTCGGCGGGCAGAGCTTTGTCAATATCGCGGTGGCAACAGGTCTCTTTCCGAATACAGGTGTACCGCTTCCGTTTGTGAGTTCCGGCCTCACGTCGCTTGTTAGTCTGTATATAGGAATGGGGTTTGTACTAAATGTACGATTGCAGTGTGTTAGAAAATACAATAATTAGGCCGAAAATTAGTCAGGTTGCACAAAGCCAAGTGAAAATGTTAAATTTTTTTGAATTAAATGATAATAATATAGATTTTTGACAACAAAAGGGTTAAAATATCTTTAGACAAATAATTGACAAAGGAAGGTGCATAGACTATGAATATTGCGTTAATCGCGCATGACGGAAAGAAAAAATTAATGCAGAACTTTTGTATCGCTTACAGAGGTATTCTGAGTAAAAATGAACTGTATGCTACAGGGACGACAGGCAGGCTGATCGAGGAAGTAACCAATCTCAATATTCATAAATATCTGGCGGGGCATCTGGGGGGAGAACAGCAGATCTGTGCACAGATTGAACACAACCAAATTGATCTTGTTATTTTTTTGAGAGATCCCCTGAATTCCAAGTCCCATGAGCCGGATGTGAACAACGCCGTGAAGCTGTGTGATATTCACAATATACCATTGGCGACGAACCTTGCAACAGCCGAGTTGCTGATCAGGTCGCTTGACAGAGGAGATTTAGACTGGCGTGAAATGTATAAATAAATTTGGCAGGTCAATATGTGTTATATTGACATCCTTTGTGCTCATGGCAAACATTACGGGCTGCGGGGCAAAGGAATATACTTTTGCATATGACAGAAACAGGAATAATACAAGCTTTTCCGTTGCATCTCACACGCAGGGAAAGACGATGGCGGCATTTGCGTCAGGTTTATGTGTCGCATCAGGCGATGTTTCTGCAGGTACAGATGTAGACATGTCTCAGGCGACATCGGCGGGACTGTTTGATATTTCCTCAGGAAAAGTTATCTATGCAAAGAATGTTCATGAAAAGTTAAATCCTGCGAGTCTTACCAAAATCCTGACAGCATTGTGCGCTTTGAAATACGGAAATCCCGACGATGTGCTCACGGCAACGGAGAATGTAAACATAAGTGAATCCGGCGCTGTAAAAATCGGACTGGCTGCGGGAGATACCATGACGATGGATCAGGCACTTCACGCATTGCTGCTGAAATCAGCCAACGATGTAGCAGTCATGATTGCAGAACATATAAGCGGAAGCGTGGAAGGCTTTGCCGAACTGATGAACGATACGGCAAATAGTCTCGGCGCGACCAACAGCCATTTTGTCAATCCGCACGGATTGACAGATCCCAATCATTATACAACAGCGTATGATCTGTACCTGATCTGTAATGAGGCGGTAAAGTATGATAAGATCACAGAGATTATCCATACATCTACATACACTTCCGTATATCATGATGGAAATGGCGGAGACAAGAGCATTGATGTAGCAAACTCAAATGCTTATATCAAGGGAGAGATCCCCTCACCGGATAATGTGACTGTGATCGGAGGAAAGACCGGCACCACAAATGCAGCCGGCAACTGTCTGGTTTTGTATGTAAGAGATAATTCTGGGAATCCATATATATCCATTATAATGCAGTCAAGTGACAGAACAACGATGTATACGGAGATGACAGATTTGTTGAGTGAGATATCGTAATTTTTTTATCAATATTGTAAGTTAGAGTTGTTTTTTCTTAAGGATTCAACTATAATTAGATTAATGGATTTATTTAATTACATTAAAGATATGATTTTAGGAGGTATTGCTTATGGTGCAGCTGATTGTTGGAAAAAAGGGAAAAGGCAAGACAAAGATTATTCTGGATATGGTGAACAAAGAGGTATCCACGGCGTCTGGAAATATTGTATATCTTGACAAAGGCAATGATCATATGTATGAACTGAATAACAGGGTGAGATTGATCAATGTGACGGATTATGGGGTTGCCAATGCAGACGAATTTGTAGGCTTCATTCGCGGCATCATTTCCCAGGATCATGATCTTGAACAGATTTACTTCGATGGTTTTTTAAAGATCTCCTGCATTGAAGGCACTGATCAAGTAGAAGAAGTGATTAACAAGCTGGATTCCATTAGCAATACATATGGATTTAAGGTGATAGCAAGTATTTCGTTGGATGAGGCAGAGCTGCCAGAGAGTTTGAAATCAAAGGTAGTTGTGGCTCTGTAATACTTGAGACAGATTATATATGAATAGGAAGCCTCGGGAGATGATACCGGGGCTTTTCTATGCACACGGGCACCTCAAGGAAGTATGTACGGCGCCCGGCGAGTAGGAAAGATGGTCATTCCCACACTCGATTGAAATAAGGAGAATTATTTTAGTGGCATCCCAAAATCGTCAGGCACATAGAAAACAACTAAATAAATCCGGTAGGACTATGAACCGAATAGAACTTGCAATATTTGGTGCAATGACTATTTACATCATCGCTGTGATCGTTTCCTATCTAAGGAGGGAACCGATTCAGGGATATGAGATTCAGATGGGCTCCCTGTCTGTAGCCAAGACATATACAGGAATTGCAATCCGTCAGGAAGAAATCTTAAAGTCCCCGTATACTGGTTATATTAATTATTTTGTCAGGGAAGGAGAGCGTGTCTCTACGAGAGATACTGTGTATTCTGTTGATGAAAGTGGTAAGTTAGCGTCTCTATTGGAAGCAGGTGATATGGGGGAGTCTTCTTATACGGATGAAGAGCTTGCGGAGTTTCGCTCGGAAGTGATACAGTATGACAGGGGGTTTGACAGTAAGGATTTTAACAGCGTATATGATTTTAAATACAGCCTTGAAGGTTCCGTCATGAAACTGGTGAATGTCAATATGTATGAGAACCTGGAGACGCTCAACCAGTCCAGGCTGGGGGGAATGGTTTCTCTGTGCACGGCGGGAAAATCAGGGTATGTTGTATACAGCACAGACGGATTTGAGACATTGACACCCGACCAGATTACAGCTGAGATCTATGATCAGTCAAAATACGAAAAAAACAGGGTGAACAACAATGATTTGATTGAGAAAAATGCGACAGTGGGTAAGCTTGTGACGGACGAAAACTGGTCCTTGATCATTCCTGTGGACGAGAGCAGGGCAGCAGAAATGGAGGAAGCGGAATACGTTGAGGTAAAGTTTATCAAGACGCAGGAAACTTCCTGGGGACAGGTGGTCATTCATCGCCTCACAGACGGAATTTATGCAGAGTTGATTTTTAATAACTCCTGTGTTTCGTTCTGCGCGGACCGCTATGTCGATATTGAGCTTGTCGTGAATGAGAAACAGGGGTTAAAGATACCGAACTCCGCAATTGCCGAGAAAGAATTTTTTATTATCCCGGCTGATTATATGACAAAGGGCGGACCGAATGGAAACTATGGGATTCTGAAGGAAAAGGCTGATGAAAACGGCAATCTGGTCAACGAGTTTGTCGAAACCAACGTTTACAGTTCTAATGAGGAAGAGTTTTATATTGACAGCAGTGACTTGGAGATTGGGGATTATATCTGCAAGATGGATTCCACAGAGAAAATGGCAATTAGCAAGACGGGAACATTGACAGGTGTCTATAATATGAACAAGGGGTATGCAGATTTTAAGCAGATCACAGTATTAGCATACAATGACGAATATTCGATTGTCAGTTCAAACACCCAATATGGCCTTACGGTGTATGACCGGATTGTTCTGGATGCGACAAGTGTGAGTAACAACGATTTCATATATAATTGAGTGGGAGGATATGATGGAAGAACTAACAATACAGGAAAATATGAAGGCAGTAGAGGATGTGATTGCTGCAGAGTGTCAAAAAGCCGGGCGAAAGCCGGAGGATGTGACATTGATTGCTGTCAGCAAGACAAAACCTGTGGAAATGCTCATGGAAGCGTATGAATGCGGCTGTCGGGATTTCGGTGAGAATAAGGTCCAGGAGCTTCTTGACAAGTATGAAGCGATGCCAAAAGATATCAGGTGGCATATGATTGGACATCTTCAGAGAAATAAGGTAAAATATATTGTGGATAAGGTTTATCTGATTCACAGTGTTGACTCCTTGCGGCTGGCAGAAGAAATCAGTAAGGAAGCCATAAAAAAGAACGTATGTGTGAATATTCTGGTTGAAGTCAATGTGGCGGAAGAGGAGACGAAGTTTGGAACAACTTGCGGAGAAGTAAAACAACTTGTGCAGAATATTGCAAAATTGCCCAATATATGCGTTAAGGGTCTGATGACGATAGCGCCTTTTGTAGAAAATGCTGAAAAGAACAGACCAATTTTTAGCAAATTAAAAAAAATATCGGTTGACATTACAGGTGAAAACATTGATAATATAACTATGGAAAATTTATCTATGGGTATGACAGGTGACTACACAGTAGCTGTATCAGAGGGAGCTACCTATGTCAGAGTAGGGACCGGTATCTTCGGAGTAAGGCAGTATATGCCGTAGAGAAAGGAAAATAGCTATGGGAGTAATGGACAAGTTTTTAGACGCATTGCATTTGAACAACGAGGAAGAATACTACGATGAGGATGATTTCTATGATGAAGGGGAAATCATAGACAATACTGTCAGAAAGCCGATGAGGGTTGTCCGTGAAGAGGAAGATTATGATGAACCGGTGGAGAAGCCAAGAAAGCAGTCACAGAAAGTAACGCCGATTAGGGCTGTCAAGCGTGCCCCCGGAAATGGTATGGAGGTTTGTGTGATTAGGCCAAATAGTATAGAAGATGCGAGAGAGATTACAGAGACACTTCTCGCGAATCGCACGGTTGTGTTAAATTTAGAGGGACTTGACGTTGCGATTGCGCAGAGGATCATTGATTTTGCTTCAGGGTCGACGTATGCGATCAACGGAAATCTGCAAAAGATCTCTAATTACATATTTATCATCACTCCGGCTTCTGTTGATATATCAGGAGATTTTCAGGAGATTCTTTCAGGAACATTTGATGTTCCCATTTCGCGCGGCGTAATTTAAGATTTGATTATGGGATAACGAAGGATAGACTTCCCGTCTATTATAATAGATGGGAAGTTTTACTTTTGCGTATGGACAAGGAGCAGGTGCGAGGAACATTCACCTGCTCATATAAGGAGGATGAGTCAATGTCACAGCGATTAACAATTAATATGAACAACAAGCCGATCTATGATATTGTGTATGAACAGGACTTTAAGAATCTGGCAGAAGAGCTGGAAGCATTTGGGATTGAGGGGAAGAAGCTCTGTATTATCACGGACTCGGCAGTGAAGGGCTTTTATGCGGACGAAGTATGCGAAGCACTGAAAAGCAGCTGCAGGGAAATATTTGTTTTTGATTTTCCAAACGGCGAGCAGAGTAAAAATCTGGATACTGTAAAGAATATTTATGAATTTTTGATACAAAATAAGTTTGGGCGCAAAGATATGCTTCTCGCGCTTGGCGGCGGTGTGGTGGGCGACACGACGGGGTTTGTGGCAGCTACCTATCTGAGGGGGATTGATTTCATACAGATACCGACAACACTGTTGGCCCAGGTGGACAGCAGTATCGGTGGAAAAACGGGTGTGGATTTTGACCAGTACAAAAATATGGTCGGCGCTTTTTATATGCCTAAGCTTGTCTACATGAATGTTGCCACACTCAGGACGCTCGATGACAGGCAGTACTATTCTGGTATGGGAGAAGTGCTGAAACATGGATTGATCAAGAGCGCTCCGTTTTACGAGTGGATTATCGAAAGTATGTACGAGATACATGACAGAAATCTGGATGTATTGGAGGATATGATATACAAAAGCTGTACTTGCAAGAAGATTGTCGTGGAGAAAGACCCCACAGAAAAGGGCGAACGTGCGATTCTGAACTTTGGGCATACGATCGGACATGCGATTGAGAAGGCGAAAAATTTTGAGCTGATGCATGGGGAATGTGTGGCTCTTGGCTGTGTTGCGGCTGCGTATATCTCGTGGAAGAGAAATATGCTGTCCAAAGACGAGTATTACGAGATCCGGGATATGTTTGTGCCATTTAATCTGCCGATTTCCATAGAGAATATCAATCCAGAGGAAATCTATGAGCTGACAACATCTGATAAAAAGGTGGATGAAGGCAGACTCAAATTTATCCTTTTGAAGAAAGTCGGAAAGGCTATGATTGACACGACTGTTACCAAGGAGGAAATAATAGCCGGAATTAATGAAATCTATTTCACGGACGAGGATTGGGACCAATAAATATGAATAAAAAGAAAAAAATGCAGTTGGCAGTGGACCTCCTGCTGGCACTATTGCTAATTGCGGTGGATCAGACAACCAAATATTTCGCAGTCACAAATCTAATGAATCAAAAGCCATGGGTAGTCTGGGACGGTGTGTTCGAATTTCATTATCTGGAGAACCGCGGCGCGGCGTTCGGCATGCTGCAGGGGCAAAAAGTGTTTTTTGTGCTGATCGCTGTCATTATCCTTGCTGTTATCATGTATGTCCTGATCAAGGTACCTTATCAAAAGATGTACACTAAATTGCATATTACACTCATCTTTATCGCGAGTGGTGCGATTGGAAACCTGATTGACCGGATACGATATGACTATGTTGTTGATTTTTTGTATTTCAGCCTGATTGACTTCCCGATTTTTAATGTGGCTGATATCTATGTAACCGTGTCATCTGTTTTTCTGGTAATTTTGCTATTGTTTGTCTATAAAGAGACAGATCTGGAGTTTTTATCATTTCGGACAAAGAAGTTTCGCGATATCAAATAATTGGTGATTAATATGAACGAAGTAGTTTTTGACATTCTTCCTGAAATGGAGGATGAGCGTATTGATAAGTGCATCAGCAGTTATCTGGAGGAGTTGTCGCGAAGTTATATCCAGAAAGTGATCAAAGATGGACATGTATATGTGAATGATCTGTCTGTCAAGGCCAACTATAGAGTGAAGGTTGATGACAGAGTACGATTTATCATACCTGATTCTGTGGAACCAGATATTCCGGCGCAGGATATTCCTTTGGATATTTTGTATGAGGATGATGATATTCTGATTGTAAATAAGCCCAAAAATATGGTAGTGCACCCGGCACCTGGACATTATGAAGGAACACTTGTCAATGCTGTTATGTATCATTGCAAGGGGGAGCTGTCCGGTATTAACGGGGTTCTGCGCCCGGGGATTGTTCACCGCATTGACAAGGATACGACTGGTTCTGTCATTGTCTGCAAAAATGATGAAGCGCATTACGCGATCGCAAAATTGCTCAAGACACATGATATCACCAGAAAATACAGGGCTATTGTGTATGGAAGCGTGAAGGATGTGCAGGGGACGGTGGATGCGCCGATTGGACGCCATCCTAACGACCGCAAAAAGATGGCTATTAATGAGAAAAAAGGCAAGCGCGCTGTGACACATTACAAAGTATTGGAACATTTGGGGCAATATACATACATTGAGTGTCAGCTGGAGACGGGCAGAACACATCAGATCAGGGTTCATATGGCAAGTATTGGTCATCCGCTGCTGGGTGACACTGTGTATTCGAACCGGAAATCGCCGTTTCATCTGGAGGGTCAGGTTCTGCATGCCATGACAATAGGCTTTGTCCACCCGGGAAGCAGCGTTTATGTTGAAGTTGAAGCTCCGCTGCCAGAATACTTTGAAAGGCTGTTGAGAATACTGAGAGATTGTTAAGAAATACAAAGTGATTGAAAAATTGACGGATACGGGATATAATAGTATTATTATATGACAGACAGAATGGAGGGGTACTATGAATACGATAATTACGATCGGACGTCAGTTTGGTTCTGGGGGACATGAGATTGGAGAAAAGCTTGCGAATCATTATGGGATTCAGTGTTTTGACAAGGAGCTGCTTTCGAGGGCAGCGAAGGAGAGCGGGTTCTGCGAGGAGATGCTCAGAAACCATGATGAGAGACCAACCAATTCCTTTCTTTACAATTTGGTGATGGATACATACACATTTGGCTACAATTCTTCCTCGTTTGTGGATATGCCAATCAGTCATAAGGTTTTTATGGCACAGTTTGACACGATCAAGAAGATTGCAGAGGAGGAGCCTTGTGTCATTGTAGGACGCTGTGCAGATTACGCACTGCAGGAGTACAAGAATTGTCTGCATCTTTTTATCCATGCAAATGAAGATGCAAAGGTTGAGCGTATCATGAAGAAATATGAGATTGATGCGGATAAGGCGCGCGAGATGATGGTCAAGAAGGATAAGCAGCGCCAGAGCTATTATAACTACTATTCCACCAAGAAATGGGGACGCTCAGACAGCTATGACCTGTCGATTAACAGCAGCATTCTCGGCATCGACGGAACTGTGAAACTCATCATTCAATATATTGAAGATTTTGAGGCAAAGAACCAGCAGGCAAAATAAACTGCACAAATAAACATTCGTTGAGAACACCTCTGTTGATTTTATCATGATGAGGTGTTCTTTTTATACTACAGGTATATTGTTTTATCTAAGATTGCATGATATAGTTAATACATGGAGCGGCTCAGAGAGGCCGCTCCGATAGGGCTATAGCTCAGTTGGTAGAGCAGGAAAAAAAGGAGCTTTGTCAAAAGCTCATGCAGCAATTTTCTAATTGGACTCTTAATCCCCTTGCCGCCGGTTCGAATCCGGCTAGCCCTGTTGTATTTTATAAGATATTGGCCTCTTTTTTAGACAATATGGTATTATGGAGCCGTAGCTCAACTGGATAGAGCGGTGTAAAAAAGGAGCTTTGTCAAAAGCTCATGCAGCAATTTTACATATGGAGGTCACCCCACAGGTCGCAGGTTCAAATCCTGCCGGCTCCGTTTCATGTATCTTGTATTATATTTTGGGACTGTAGCTTAAATGGTCAAGCTGCATGAAAAAGGAGCTTTGTCAAAAGCTCATGCAGTAACTTTCTATCAAGGCATGCCGATGCAGGTTCGAATCCTGCCAGTCCCGCTTTCTGCGAATTGATAATATTTTATAGAGGGAGGGAATCAAGATGGGATTCATGCAGAATATTAAGAACATGTTGAATAGTGAATACAATGTCTCTGTGACAGAAAACGGCGCACGCGGATACAGAACATCAGGAAAGGCTCTGCTTGATCTGAATTTTGCAGTTTCCTCGTTCCGAAACGCTTCGCCGGAGAAGATAGTGGAGCAGTTTGTGAAGGCTTATTATGAAGATCAAAAACTTGCAATCCGCTGGCTGTTCTATGCCAGCGATGTGCGGCAGGGACTTGGGGAGCGCAGACTGTTTCAGGTGATCATGATGTATCTGGCACAGAGTCATATTGAGATTGCACGGGCTTTGATACGGTTGATACCGGAGTATTCGCGCTGGGATATCGTTGTGGCGCTGATGGATTCGCCGCTTGCGGATGAAGCTGTGGAGATGATTCAGCGGCAGCTGCGGGAGGACAGTATCAACAAGGAGAAGGGTATTTCCATCAGCCTTTGCGCGAAGTGGCTTCCGTCTGAGAATGCGTCTGCGGACAGCACAAAGCAGATGGCGCGTGTGCTAGCAAAGAGGCTGTCCATGACAAACAGGCAGTATCGGCAGATGCTGGCGTCTTACAGACAGTATCTCGATGTTGTGGAAGTGAAGATGAGCAGCAGGAGATGGGCTGACATCGACTATGAGGCTGTTCCGTCGAGGGCGAATCTGGTGTACAACACTGCATTTCTGCGGAATGACGAGGAGCGGCGGAGGGAATTTCTCGGCGCTGTGAAAAAGGGTGAAAAGACAATTCACGCAGGGGTTCTCTATCCGCATGACATTGTTCATTCTTATATTGATACAGAGAGGAAGCCGGGATGGTGGTATCTGAAGTCCTTCGATGACACACTGGAAGAATTGTGGAAGGCCTTGCCTGACTATGTGCAGGGGGCGGGAAATACGCTCTGCGTCGCGGACGGTTCGGGCAGTATGTTCACGAAAGTCGGAAATTCACAGGTGACTTGTCTCGATGTGGCAAATGCGCTCGCGATCTATTTTGCGGAGCATTGCACAGGACAGTTCAAGGATACCTATATCACATTCAGCCAGACGCCGCAGTTTGTGGATCTGTCAAAGGGAAGAACGCTTCACGACAAACTGGAAATCGCCATGAGTCACAATGAGGTGGCAAATACCAATATTGAAGCTGTGTTTAATTTGATACTGGATGCGGCGGTAAAATATCATATGCCGCAGAAGGAACTTCCGGCTAATCTGCTGATTTTGTCTGATATGGAGTTTGACGTCGCGACAAGGAGCAGTGTCAATGGCAAGTGGGTGTCGCCTGATGAGAAGCTGTTTGATACTTTTGCAAGGAAGTATGCGGATTGCGGCTACCGTCTGCCAAGGCTGGTATTCTGGAATATCTGCAGCAGGACAAAGACGATTCCGCTCAGGGAAAATGCGCTTGGTGTGGCTTTGGTAAGCGGTTTTTCACCCACAATCGCAAAGATGGTGCTCAGCAATGAGGTGGACCCGTACAGGGCGCTTGTGGAGCAGCTGATGGTGCCGCGGTATGATATCGTGGAAAAGGCGGTAGAGGGTGTTTTGGAGCATGACTTTATGACTTGAGAGTGTGAACTGGATAAAGATAACATCAAAAATTGGATAAGTCGTCAGGAAAGGGTGTGTTCTATCGCACCCTTTTATTGATTAAAAAAATAGAAAATTTTTTGATTAAATGAGAACTGGATTAATCTTTTTTGCATTTTTAACAGTCTTATATATTAGAGCATGTTTGAAAAATCATTCCTACCACCTGTACGCCCCACTTTGCGTGATATTTGCGCCAAATTCAGGTTACATAGCCCGCTATGCGCCCTTCATTTGGCACAAATCTCCCACAAATTGTGACGCACATCTGGCAGAAAGCATTTTTCAAACACGCTCTAGGAGCTGTCATGACAGATCCTTAGTATCGATACAAAGAACAACAAATTTCCTTGCAGGGGTGACAAATGATTAATCAGAGAGACAGACAAGCGCTTGCCCAGTCAGCGGTTGAGAAGTATTATGATGATATCTACCGTTTCTGCCGGTATTACACGGGAAACGAGGTGGATTCCTATGACATTGCACAGGAAGTATTTCTTAGGTTTCTGAAATACTCGGATTCCTGCAGTCCTGGAAATCTGAAAGGATATCTGTTTATGATTGCGCGCAATCTGTGCTGTGACTATTTTCGCAGTCTGTCCGTTCAGAGAGAGCACACGTTTTCTCTTGACGCGGCGGAAAATGCAGTCGATTGTGCCACAAAAGAGCACACCGGATATGGCAGGTCCATTGAAGACTGTGACAGCGAACTGTTCCTGTGGGAGCTGCTGCAGAGCATTCCGCCGGAACAGAGAGAGGTCGTAATCATGCGAATCCATGACGGGCTAAAATTCCGCGAGATTGCCAAAATCGCAGGGTGCAGCGCGTCAACGGCAAAATCACGGTTTCGACTGGGGATTGCAGGTATTAGGAAAAAAATGGAAGCAGAAAACGGAGGGTATTATGGGTGAAAAATATGATGATATCAAAGAACTGTTTGACATAAATGACAGGAGTGTCATAATTGATGATTCCCGGAAACAGGAGACCTTAATGTATGTTAAAAGAAATCTGAAAGAACAGTCTGCTTTGACAATAGGCTGGCAGCGATTGAGATATCAGATTTATTACATGGACAAGTCTATTTTGATTGTTCATCTGATGGTCTGCATGGGGATTCTTATCTTTGGAACCTGTCGGCAGTGGGGGCAGATTTCCATGATTATCTCAGGAGCGCTGGGGGCATTGTCGCTGATGGAAGTAGAAAATTTATTCTTTTCAAGAATGGCGGAGCTTGGGGAAAGCTGTTATTTTAATGTGCGCCAGCTCACTGCTTTTCAGATGGTGTACTCGGGAGTGATCAGTCTTGTAACTTTGATATTGACAACAATGGTTTCCGGTCTGAAATATCAGCTGGACATCGTGAAAACTGGGTTTTATATTCTGGTGCCTTTTGTGTTTACAGAATGTATCTGCATGACTGTAATGCTCACAGGAATTGGGAGGCGAAATCTGATGCCGCTTGTCGCTGTTGGTATTTTTTCGGCGCTGTTATGGGGCGTGTTAGCCGCTATTCCAAAACTGTATGAGGCGTCAGCACTGGCTGTCTGGGGTATCGCATTGATTGTGGGTGCCGGCATTTTGACGATACAGATCAGACGATTTTTTAGCGCATTGGATAAGGGGGAAATCGTATGTGCAGATTAGAATTGGTGGGACTGGAAAAGACATATGGCAGTAAAAAACAGGAGAAGCGGGCTGTGCAAAATCTCACAGCAGACTTTGCGCACGGGGTGTATGGACTGCTCGGCGAAAACGGAGCTGGAAAAACGACACTGATGCGCATGATCGTCGGCATTCTGAAGCCGACGCAGGGACAGATTACCTGTGACGGAATACCGATTGAACAGCTTGGCGGAGTCTATCGCAGTCTGCTCGGGTATCTGCCGCAGGATTTCGGGTATTACAAGGAGTTCAGTGCGGTGCGTTTTCTGAATTATATTGCTGCGTTGAAAGCGATTGAACCAGATACCGCAAAAGAGCGGATTGAACAGCTGTTGGAAACAGTGGGGCTGACAGAGGAGCGGAATAAGAAGTTAAAAACCTTTTCGGGCGGTATGCTGCGGCGGATTGGCATTGCGCAGGCACTCCTGAATGAGCCGGAGATATTGATAATGGATGAGCCGACGGCGGGGCTTGACCCTAGGGAGCGCGTGCGTTTCCGGAACATTATCAGCGCGCTGGGAAAGGACAGAATTGTAATTTTGTCAACGCATATTGTGTCTGATATAGAGTATATCGCTGACCAGATTATGATTATGAAACAGGGGCGATTGATTCAGACTGGAATGCCGACACAGATTCTGGAGCCTGTCGCGGGCTGTGTCTGGAACTGTATCGTGTCTGTGAAAACGGCAGAGGAACTCAACGCGGCATATGCGGTGAGCAATCTTAGGAATTATAATGGAAATGGGGCGATAAGCGCAGGAACCTGCGAGGAACAGGTGGAACTTCGGATTGTGTCAAAGGAAAAGCCGCATCCTGACGCGGTGGCAGTGGAACCTGTTTTGGAGGATGCGTACTTGTACTATTATATTTAAGGAAGTATTATTCTATATCATATTGACAGATGACAACTGCCTGTTAAAAACTTTGGGGTAGAAATATCGATATCAGGGATGGAGGATGAAAATGAGATTATACAAGATGGAATTATATAAAATCTGTTCGAAAAAATTGTTTCTTTTCAGTGTGTTGGCATCGCTTGCAATATTGCTGTTATTTTTCTGGAGTTTTGTCATAGGTGCGGAATCGACGGTAAACGGTGTGAAGTATACAGGATATCAGGCTGTTCAGATGGACAGGGAGATTACGGAGGAGTTCAAGGGCGTCATCACTGACCAGAAAGTGGCACAGATTGTTGAAAAATACGGATTTCCAAATGGAGTAAGTGAGGATTATAATGTATTCCTGTATAAAAATTATCTGAATAATTTTGTCATGCATGGGTTTTCTGACGGGTATTTTCATGACTGGGAAGATTATCATGTGGGAACCTGTACATACCCTGTTGCAGAGACTGAGCTTGGGAAGGCGGGCGCGGCGACCGGGAAAACGCTTCTGCTGGAGTACAGTTATGGCTGGCAGGTGTTCACAGAAGTGCTGCAGACCGGATGTGTCATAGGAATGGCTCTGATTGTGCTCGCGTTGGCGCCTGTTTTCTCTGAGGAAAGCTATATCAACACGCGGCAGATCCTGTTTACCACGAAGGAGGGAAAGACAAAGGATGTCATTGCCAAAATTGCGGCAGGAATGACGGTCGCGATTGGGGTGTATGCGGTGATTGTCCTTTTGGACTTTGCGCTTGTATGGTGTGTGTTTGGGCTAGACGGACTGAACTGTTTTTACAGTCAGGTGATGGAGGAATGGAACTTTATCAATGATTGGAATAACTATCATAGCGCGGCGGTAGATTTCATGAGTGATTTTATTATCTATTTCATGACTGCATGCTTTTTAGGAATGGCTGAGACCGGTGCAGTCTCACTGTACTTTTCTGCGCACTGCAAGAGTTCTTTTCAGTCGGTCATTGCGACGGCCATGAGTATTCTGGTTCCGTTTCTTTTATTCATGTTGAGTGATGTCAGGGGGATTATTTCTGTCCTGTGTAATATTTCTGTCCCGATTTTACTTGGCATAGCGCTCATGTGTTTTATCCCGGATATTGCGAATAAGGGATATTCTTTCATCGCGAAAACAGTATGCTTCACGTTTCCGGTGGCAGTGGGCTATCTCCTGAGAAGACGATTTCTCTTTTACATAGCACTTCCGATATGGCTGATAATGCGCAGTATGTATTCCGATATGGTTTTCTGGAAATCACTTTTTCCATGGATGCAGTCCGCTGTATTTGGTTTTGCAGCTGCTGTATCGGTGATTTTCATTGTGTGCAGCTGGAAAAAATATAGATGTTTATAGAGAAAACAATTGAGGAAAGCGGTTTTTGGATATATAATGAAAATATCAGTAAATCATATTTGTGGAGGTGCAAATGAATCCGTTTGACAGTGAATTTTGGGAATCCTTAGATACATTCGTGAATCAGTCAGAAATCGTGATTGACAGACCAAAAGGAACAGCGCACCCAAAGTATCCTGACATGATATACAAGGTTGATTATGGATATCTGAAGGACACTTCATCAATGGACGGTGGAGGTATTGATGTGTGGGTGGGAACAGGGGAAAAGCGCATCGACGCAATCATCTGTACTGTCGATTTGATGAAACGGGATTCTGAAATCAAAATTTTAATCGGATGTACAGAAGAAGAAAAGCAGCTGGTGTATCAGGTGCATAACGATTCCCCTTATATGAAATGCATTATGATAAGGCGGTTAGATTCTGTCTGATGGCCTGACACGATTTATTTTTAGAAGGTGTTAGTCGACATCTGTGTTGACTTGCACATTTTTGGTAATTACAAACATCGGAATATCAGTCTTTGTATGTAGCGCCAGCACACTTATTGACGAACATCTTTTAGAAATATATTACAGATAAAATGTTACACATCAGATTTTAGAGATTTGTTGTTAACGCATGAATTTTATGCTATAGTAAATTCAAAACTACATTTGATGAGGGAATCGGGGATACTATGGATTATAGCGAGTTAAAATTTACAAATAATTTTGTATTCTGCAAAGTATTGGAGAACAATCTGGATCTGTGCAGGGAGCTGCTGGAGCTTATACTTGATGTCAAGATTAAGGAGGTAGCGCTTTCTGATAAAGAAAAAGTGTTAGACATCACTCCAGACGGTAAGAGTGTGAGGCTGGACATCTACGTTGAAGACGATGCGGGGACTGTTTATAATATTGAAATGCAGGTTGCAGTGAAACAAAACCTTCCTAAGCGATCGAGATATTACCAGGGGATGATAGATTTAAATTCGATAGAGAAAGGTGCAAAGTATAATGCCCTAAGGAAGAGCTATGTAATTTTTATCTGCATGTTTGACCCGTTTGACAAGAATCTGCCCATCTATACATTTACAAATAAGTGCAGCGAGATGCCGGAGTTAGAACTCGGAGACGGAACAGCAAAAGTGTTTATAAACCCTTACGGCGATTCGAAAGATCTTTCCGGGGAAATGAAGGCTTTTTTCAAATATCTGCGGGAAGCGGTAGCCCAGAGTAAGTTTACGGAGAGATTGTGTGCGGAAGTGATAAAAGTAAGAGAAAATAAAGAATGGAGGTTGGAATATATGGCGTGGATCTCTGCATTGGAGGAATCAAAGGAGGAAGCCAGAGAGGAAGGCCGCGAGGAAGGGCGCGAAGAAGGGCGCGAAGAAGGCCGCGAGGAGGGAATAAAAAATATCGTGGAAATATATTATAAGTTTAATCAGCCGCCAGAGACTGCGAGGGCTGCGATTATAGAAAAATATCCTGATATGAGTAAATTCTTTATTGATGCTGCCATTGCGGAAGTGTATGACTTGTAATTTGCCAGGAAAAGAGGGGATGCAAATGGAAGAATATATGTGTCCTAAGTGCAGGACAAAAGTATCTGTGAAGGAAGGAAAACGGCTGCCATCGCTGTATTGCCGAAATTGTATCAAATCCAGACAGTTAACAATGCTGCGGATGATACAGCCGCGCTTTCAACAAATCAAACAGTTTTCTTCACAATAGGCTTCTTGAAATTTTAGAAATAGAAAATGTATGATAGTATATCAGTATAATTGATTATAAAATAATGGAGGTTATCGTCTGTGACGATTGAAGGGATTTTTTCGGGTGAGTCTGAAAATATGGAATTTAAAGAGGACATTCCACCCAAAAGCGAAAAATACATGAAAACAGTGGTTGCTTTCGCAAACGGTATCGGTGGAAAATTAATTTTTGGAGTGCAGGACAACACCTTGGAGGTGATTGGATTTCAGAAAGATGAGATCTTTCTGAAAATGGATGCCATCACAAATGCAATTTATGACAGCTGTGAGCCAAAAATCACACCCAATATTGCCATTCAAGAGATAAATGGAAAATCTGTGATTGTGGTAGAAATTTTTTCAGGGATGCAGAAGCCGTATTACATCAAAAGTCTGGGAATGATGGAAGGAACGTATATTAGAGTTTCAGGTACGACAAGAAAGGCGCAGGCATACACAGTACAAGAATTGATTTTAGATGGTACGAATCGCAGTTTTGATCAGACAGAGACAGAATTGACGATTACTGAGGAGGAAATTGCAGATTTTTGTAATAAGATGTATCAATACACTTTAAATCGGTGTGACACAGAAGAATCAAGACAGATGCTTCACAGAGTTGGCAAAAATCAACTTTTGTCATGGAAATTAATTTCTGAAAAGGAAGGTAAAATCATCCCATCAAAGGGATATCTGCTATTAAATGGTGATCGAGATGCTTTTCCGGAGGCAACGATTCAGTGTGCAGTATTTAAGGGAACTGTAAGAGACATTTTTATCACAAAAAAAGAATTTGCAGGGGAACTATACCAACAGATTGATGATGCATATAACTTTGTATTGCAGCATATCAATCTTGGATGTCGGATAGAAGGTGTAGTAAGACAGGATATTTATGAGCTTCCGGTAAGAACGATTCGTGAGATGATTGCCAATGCTGTATGTCATCGCAGTTTTATTACTCCTGGAAAGATACAGGTAGCACTATTTGATGATCGTTTGGAAGTTACTTCTCCGGGTATGTTGGATAATGATATTACGATTGAGAAAATGAAAACAGGATTATCAAAGATCCGAAACAAAGGTATAGCGGCAGCTTTTTCTTATATGAACGTCATTGAAGCATGGGGCAGCGGAATTCCCAGAATGTTTCACGAGGCAAAGGAATATGGATTGCGCGAGCCAGAATTGATTGATCTGGGGAGTGATTTTAGAGTAAATTTGTATCGAATGAAAGTGAAAGTAGATGAATTTGGTGTAATTGAACCCAGAAAAAGCGATGATAATAATGGCACCGAAGTTGGCACCAATGGCACCGA
>CAMWTP010000082.1 GCA_947177165.1 uncultured Lachnospiraceae bacterium | reverse complement strand
ACCGCCCGACAACGACGATATCCGCGGCGTTAAACAGCAGCTGCAGAATACTGGAGCACATCAGCGGCAGCGCAAATAGGAGCATTTTGCTGAATACAGAACCGCTGCACATATCCATTTCGTACTTTTTATTCATTTCAGTCCCTCTCTTCTCGTATATTGAATGAAATACACAACTGTAACACGCTCTAAGGAACTGTCAATAAATAACTCATCTATTTGATTTGTCAGAGGCTGACATGGCTAAATGTTCATCTGCGTCATCAGATAAACAAGTTATTTCTTGACAATTCCTAACCGCGATTTTTTATGACCGGATTCCTGAGTGTCATCACCGCCAGCGGTATCACCATCAGAAACCAGATCACCGGCTCCGTCCATATGATTCCCCAGTATCCAAACATCCTGACAAACACAAATGTAAACACCAGTTTTCCCACAAGCTCAATAAAGCTTGACAATATTGGTGTCTTGTAATCCCCGAAGCCCTGCATGCAGTTTCGCAGAATCACAATGAACATCGTCACAATCAGAAAGGACATGTCCACCCGCAGATAAGTCGTTCCCCAATAGACAATCTCCCCGTTATCCGAGCTTGTGATAAAGCGAATCAAATAGGGTGACACGGTATGTGCAAGTATAAACACAACGCCGTCCCACGCAGCGCCCAGAATCAACACGCTTTTCATTCCCTGACGAATCCTGTCATACCGGCCCGCGCCATAATTCTGCCCGCAGTAGGTGGCCATCGAAGATCCGAGCACACTCACAGGCAGTCCCCAGATCTCACAAACTTTGCGCGCCGCGGTGTGCGCCACGATAATCTCAGTCCCAAGCTGATTGATGCCGCTCTGCAGTATCAGCGTTCCAAAGTTCACAAGACTTGACATCAATCCCATCGACAATCCGCTCTGATACAGCGAGCAGACTCTGTCCTTTGAGAGGACAAAATGCTCTTTTGCGAGGTGCAGTATCGGAAACCCCTGGCGAATCCGAATCAGACAGAGCACCACCGACAGCATCTGCGAGATCAGCGTCGCCACCGCCGCTCCCCGCACTCCCATGTCAAAGACAAGGATAAACAGATAGTCCAGCGCGACATTTGTCAGCGCCGCAATCACCAGAAAAATTAACGGCGTGAGGGAGTCCCCGATCGCCCGGAGTGTGTTCGCGCAGAGATTATACGCCAATGTC
The DNA here is from genome assembly GCA_947177165.1 of uncultured Lachnospiraceae bacterium. Lineage (GTDB taxonomy): Bacteria > Bacillota > Clostridia > Lachnospirales > Lachnospiraceae > COE1. The sequence goes on along the minus strand of CAMWTP010000082.1, from coordinate 19,604 downwards.
ACAAACATTCCCCACACCAGCAGCGTGATGTAGGACAATGCCATGTCCATCTGCTGTGACGGCACATTCAGCAGCGTCAGAATCGGCCGGATAAAAACGGCAGCTGCAGTGACGATAACGGCAGCCGTCAAAAATCCGAGCACAATCGCGCCTGCCACATTCTCCTTCAGTTTCTTCTCCTCACCGCTTCCATAAAAGCGCGCAGTCAGCACACTAAAGCCAAGACTCAGTCCATTGAAAAATCCTGTCAACAGTGTATATAGGACAGACACCGAACCCACTGCAGCAAGCGCTGTCTCCCCCAGAATCCTTCCCACAATCTTCGTGTCGACAAGACTGTAGCAGATCTGAAACAGATTTCCCAGAAACACCGGAATTGCAAACAGCAGAATCAGTTTTACTGGTCTGCCCTCTGTCAGATTTAATGCAGTTTTTGCATTTTTCATTCTAATCAACTCTCCAATATTCCAAAAACTTAGAGCTTCTTCGTTATTACACTTTCCTCAATCCTCTGGGGTAATGGTTCTTCATAACCTGTCCCGCAAGCTTTCCCCAGCCGATGCTGTAGCCCTGATAAGTCATCAGATACCATCCCTTTTCACCGCTGTGATTCAATGTCATTCCGCCCAGATACGCCCTCGCATTCTCATCACTGCCAAGCTCCATTGACTGTCTCGCGTCCTCTCCTGTCAGCGCCAGCGCCAATGCATGGGAGGGCTCGAAGCGATTTTTCTTGAGCGTTCCAAGATGCAGTCCTGCGCGCAGCACCTTGAGTCCTTTGATGGACGGCATATCGTCTGGCATCCGATACAGCTGGTCTCCAAATTTCAGAAGACAGCACTCCGCATCCTCCACTAGGTTTCCGTTCAGCGTTTCCTGCTGAAACTGCAGAAATTCCTTTACCTCTTTTGCATGGATGCCTTTCTGCAGCCCGTTTTGCGGGAGGCTGTGATATCCATCTGGCACTTCGCCCTGTTTTTGCAGCACAGCAAGATAATGCCCTTCTCCTTTAACCTGATGGGGGAAAAGCCTGATCGTATGCTTTAACGCTCCGCTGCCTTCCTTTTTCGTCATATTCCTATCACTTTGTGCATTTCCGCCCCCTGACAAATGACCGTTATCACAACCATTCCCGCAATCTGCCGCAACTCTGCCATGATCACAGTCCGCACCATAAAAAGCCCACTTTGGAATGCCCTCTGCCATTCCATCACATTTTGGGACTGCCACGATCTGATAATCCGAATGGCGCTCCAAAAACCGGGCGATGCTGCCCTCGTTCTCAGCCGGCGCAAAGGTACAGGTTGCGTACACAAGCCTTCCACCCGGACGGAGCATCGCATCCGCACAGTCAAGAATCTCATCCTGCCTGTCCGCACAGAGCTGAACATTTTCCAGACTCCACTCACCGCACGCCTCCTCATTCTTCCGAAACATCCCCTCACCGGAGCAAGGGGCATCCACAAGGATGCGGTCAAAATAATCCCCGAATGCCTCCGCCAGGCGCTGCGGCGTCTCGTTGGTGACAAGAGCATTTCGTATCCCCATGCGCTCCACATTTTCCGAGAGGATCTTCGCCCGCGCCGGATGGATCTCGTTGCACACAAGAATTCCTTCATTCTTCATATAAGAAGCAATCTGCGTCGTCTTTCCCCCGGGAGCCGCGCACAGATCAAGCACCCGCTCCCCCGGCTTCGCTTCCAGATAAGCAGCCGGCGCCATCGCGCTTGGCTCCTGTATGTAATAGACGCCCGCCTCATGAAACGGGTGCCTGCCAGGGGTAAAACCACTGTCTTCACTCCTGTAATAAAATCCGTTTTCCTCCCACGCAACAGGTCTCAAATCTGCATAGGACACTTTTTTCAAAAATTCCTCACATGTGCCCTTCAGTGTGTTCACCCGCAGTGCCTGAACTTTTTTCTCTTCATAACTACGCAGGAAAGCAGGATACGCTTCCCCGAGCATATCCTGCATCCGAATCATAAAATCTTGTGGTAACTGAATCATAATACTAATCCCTTGCTCTCATCACATCCAAGAATGATATTGAGACACTGCACTGCCGCACCAGACGCGCCTTTTCCAAGATTGTCAAAACGCGTGCTGACGAGCATTCTGTCCTCATTTCCTGTCACATAGATTTCAATGCCGTCCCAGCCAGAGCATGTATTTCCGGCTAAGAATCCGTTATAGTCCGCTTCCCTGCCAAAAGGCATCACCTTGACAAACTGTTCTCCCTCATAATATTTCGCAAACATCGCGTGTACGCTCTCCGGTGTCGGCTTGTCCCTCAGCAAATCCGTGTAAAACTGCAGTGTCACCACCATACCGCTGTAGTAATCGCAGATTAATGGTGAAAAAAGCGGCATCTTTTCAAGCCCTGTGATCTTCTGCATCTCTTTCAAGTGCTTATGGTTCTGATTCAGCGCATACTCCCGCGGCGCGTCAAGCTCTTTGTCCCGCTCGTCCGCCTCGTACACAGCAATCGTCTTCCTGCCCGCCCCGCTGTATCCCGACATTGCAAACGCCGTGACCGGATAATCCTTCGGAAGCATCCCCTCCGCGATCATCGGATAGGCGATTGTGATAAAACCTGTCGCATAGCAGCCGGGCACTGCGATCCGCTTTCCTGTCCTGACCGCCTCCCTGTGTGCCCCGGAAAGCTCTGGATAGCCGTACGCCCATCCGGGTTCTGTGCGGTGCGCCGTCGATGTGTCGATAATGATCGTGTTGTCATTCTCGACCATCGCCACAGCCTCCCTCGCCGCCGCATCCGGCAGGCACAGGAATGTAATGTCCGACGCGTTGATATATTTTCTGATTTCCGCCGGGTCTTTCCTCAGCTCTGACGGGATTTTTAAGATTTCAATATCATCCCTTCCCTCAAAGCGCTCAAAGATGCGCAGCCCGGTCGTTCCCTCACTTCCATCGATAAATACTTTTTTCATTTGGATTCTCCTCTGTTGTTCTTCTATTCAATATACCTATCATAAGGCGATTGTGGGGAAAAGTCAAATGCTTCATGCAATGATTGGAAACATCTTGTTACTATTCATGGACAGAAATACGCTGAACTGCGCATTCCGTGAAAACATGAGGCAGCGTTTTATGGCGCGCAAACCAAACATATGTATGTTTTGCATGATACAATGTTAAAATTTACCTTGTTGCACTCGACCTGCAATACTGCTATTCTAAGATGGGAATAAATTACAGTTCACTCATTTTCCAACACAGTGGGAAGCATACGCAAAAATGCTTTCCTTGTTGTTTGCACCTCCATAAAACGAAATTGTGCCAAAATCTGACATGGCATGAACGGTTTAATCCGCAAGAAAACGTTAAGGAGCTGTGGCAATAGACAGGATAAATATACAATACACTGCGTACAGCAGATATAGGAGATACCCCATATATGAACAATACAGAAGAAGAGATCCTGAAACAATTAAAAAACAATCCACCGCATGCCATGGAGCTGATCGTGGCACAATATACCGGACTGGTGTGGAAAATTATCGGAACCTATCTGCAAGCTCCGGAAGACATCCGAGACTGCGCGCAGGATACCTTTGTGGAATTTTATGAAAAACGGGAGAATTTCTCTCCCGCAAAAGGGACACTGGCTTCCTACATTGGCGTGATCGCCAGGAACCGCGCCATCTCCTGCTACCGCAAAAATAAAATACGGACAACCGACGAACTGTCCCGGGAAATCGCCAACAATGACACTGCGTTTGAGATGCTCGAAAAAAGAATCGACATTGAGAAAGCCATCGCTTCGCTAAAACCCGAAGAAACAGAGATCATCCGCATGAAATACTACTGCGGCATGACGATACCGGAAATCGCCGATGCCATGAATCTGCCCTATGAGACCGTTAAAAAACGCCATCAGCGAAGTTTAAAGAAAATGCGCATTCTGCTGACCGTCCTTTTAGTACTCATGCTACTGACAGCCCTGACGGCATGCGGATATTTGCTGCTGCGCTACTTTGGTATTATCCCCGGATACGGCATCAGCTATGATTCCAATATACCGATATACGGCCTCGAAGAAACAAACGTTTACAACGATGCGCATTACAGTTATCAAATACAGGATGGAAACCTCTGGGACAGTACCTTGTCTCTGACGATTTGTATCAAAAATCTGGAAGACGGGCAGCCCCTGTTTACGGAGACAGATACATATACCAATTCCTTTTTTGATACTTCCTGCTACCAGTTGTACTGCTGCGGCCAGATTTATTCCTTCCACGCATGTTACGCAGAGGTTAAAGAAGGCGGAACTGTCAATATCGATCTCCAGTTCGAACTGCCTGAACTTTCCCGGGAGGAGCAGACTATTGCGATGACCTTGCACTTTTTTGACATGGAAATGCCATTTGTCATGCATCAGGTGCAGGAAGAAATGATAGAAAAGTATGGTCATCATTTCGGTACATACGGCGGTCTGATTGCAGTCCCGCACTGGTCCGAAGAGCGGCTGACCGTAGGAATATATCCTGTCAGTATCCGGGACAATGTGTCGATTTGTCCCGGCCTGGTCCGCGGAGTGCCTCTGGACAGCCTGGGGGGAGAAATCACCCTGACTTCACAGGATGGCACCGTACTGACCGGCGAACCCATTTACAGCCCGAACGTATCCCCGAGATACTTTGAATGGGATTTCGGCGCTGCCCCCGAGGGAAACTATATGCTTCATATTCCCTATGTGTACCTGTCCATGACACTGCCAGAGACGCACGCTATCAGCATGAATCCCGAGTACCGGGAATGGGAGGGAAATTCCTTCGACGTGCCGGGCGGCACTTTATCCATTGTCAGTTATGAGCCCCTGACAGCCGCACAGTACGAAAAGATTATCGGAATTGAGTCAAGTACCACTTATAGCTATTGGCTGATGAAACTGCACTATGAGCACAGCACAGATGAAACGCTATGGCTGTCATCACCCTCCGGTCTGCATCTGGACTACATACAATTGCCAGACGAGGAATATCAAATGCAAGACTACTCATCGTCACTGATCGAAGACGAAGAAGATCCTGACAGTTTTAATATGCTGATTCGTATTAATCAGTCAATGGATCTGGAAAAGTTTGAATTGTCACTGGCAGAGCAAGGCATCGTCCTCTGGATGCAGCCCTTTGATATTCCGGTCAGCGTGGAATCCCCCAAATAATTTTGTCCCCTTTTTCCCCTTTGATGCGAAGTTATATATGACAACGCTATCAAAGGGGGTTTTTTCAGAATGGACAGAACAGAGCTTCTATATCATTTTGTAGAAAAAAGCACAGTACATCCCGGCGAAGAACGCCCAGAACTGCAGTGGCTGAAAGAGCGATATCAGGCATTTATGCACAGACACAATATCGCCAAAAAAGAATCAGCCGACAGATACCTTTATGAAAATATGTATAAAACTATACCTGCAGATACCAAAGATTTATTGAAAATACGATACTGGCGTACCGGACGCCACTTCCCTGTGCGGTTCGAGGTATGCACTGCATTCGGAAGGGCACTCGGGCTTTCGGAGCGTGAGCTGCAGTACCTACTGCAGGGATATTATGACAGCTGCGACAGGTTCTATACCGGGAAATCTGTCAAAGACTCCGTTTATCAGCAGCGCACAACGCTGATGCAGAAGCTGGTTGATACATACCTGACACACATACCACACACCCGGCTGGAGCAGCTGCATATCAGACCTGACGCCCTGCGGCACAACATACGCCATCTGTACTATACAGATGCGCTGGAATACGTCAGTGTCCAGCATACCACACAACGGGCGCATCGCGCAAAACATATCGCCAGCGTCAATTACGATTCCGAGTTTTGCCGGAATCTGAAACTGCTCGGAGTCATTCCCAGAAAAACAATGATTCGCCACCTGATCATTCTGGGCGGGGATCAGGTCAGCCCGGAATGGCTCAGCAGCTGTCTGCATGAACTGGGCTATCTCCCACTGCAGGACAGCCACACGTTGAAAACCGGGGAACATCTGGATCGGCTTCTCCTTCAGATTTTGGAGGAATATCAGACATTTCAGATGGAAAATAACAGAACCTGCGAGGAGAAAAAACAGTGGCTCAGGCAGAACCTGAGCCTCCTCGACCACATCCTTGTACAGACTGGACAGAAAAATCTGCGTTTTATGTATTTTAAGACACTGCGGGAATGGACAGAGTGACCATACTCATCAATAAAATGCTCATCACCTTCGCTGCCTTCACGCTCCCTACACACAATGTCCTGGCTGCCCCCAGATCAAAGCTGCCTGCTTGTTTCAGAGTAGAAGAACGCAGAATCTGTCTGTTAATACCAGTGAAAATTTCCAGCACTGGTGACAGCACCAGAACCACTGATCTGCCCGGCGTAAATCGTTACCATTTGCCCCGCATCATTATGGTACACAACAGAGTCACCATTCCGGTGCTGTAACTGCCATCGGTTATTTGCATCATCATATATAATATTAGGCAGTTTATTCATATCAAATTCATCCGAACTTTCTTCAGAACCATCAGACATCGGGGTGTGAAAAACAATAGAACCTATCAGACGCCAGCAAAAGCCTGCGGCGATCATGCACGCCGCAAAGGGAAGCATCAGTTTCTCCTTTGTTGTGCTGCATTTCATAATGCATATCACCATATAACCCAAACACACCACCATAATGATCACCATAAAAATGGTTTCCCCAGCTCCAGCACCAAAAGCATCTTTATTTCCTGAGATAAGAGAGCACAGGGAAGCAATTATCCCAACCAGTAGCAGTATGCCCAAAAATATTACATATGCGCCAAAAACCCCCATAATACGTGCCCACTTCCTTCGAAGTTTATTGTACTGCAAGGTTCCTGCCATAACGACAACAAACAAAACCAGTGCCAAAACAATTGTCAAATCTCCCATAAAAAATCAGCCTTTCATTAAATATTTTTGTCTTTTGATTACATGTCATAGTATACGGTCATACCCATGGCTGTTCAATAAGGTTAATATTAACATTTTTTGCTTATTTATTTTTTATGAAATAAGGAACTGCCATATCCAGCAAACACGCCGGCCATAAAACGATTGCAGTAAAAAGTCAATGTTATCTCAAAAGATATTTTGTTCCACGGTTCTTCCCATCCGATTGAATCAATCCCATCTCACAAAACTTTGTCAGATGACGTCTTGTCGTCGACTCTGCCATACCAGTGATCTCTGACATGGTCTTCATTGTCACAAAGTCTGCCGTTTCAAAGGCCTGGAATAGTAAGCAATAAAACATTTTTTCTTTATCACTCATTTTATCGCTCATTTTATCGCTCATTTTATCGCTCATTTTAAAATCAAAAGCAAACCCTTCCCATATATAGACTGTTGTCTCCAAATAAGTTCGCTCTTCATCCATCTCAAATTCCGGCTCTGGAGAACCACTATTCCTCAGCTCACGAAGAATTTTCGTAATTCCAGTTCTGCCAAATCGATTTCCTTAAACAGCTCACCTATTCTGCGATTCCGATATTTCCGCGCCTTAGCCTTACCAGATACAAATTTGTCCAGACGAATCCACTTCGCTAATCCCGGATAATTTATAATGATAATACGATCGATATAGATTCTTATCTCCACAGGTTCCGGCTCGCGATACGATTTGTGAAAAACTGCATTGACTGCTGCGATCCACTTGACCATCGAAACAGCGGGAATCGAGTAGAGAAGAGTTATCGTCCCCCTACTCACGCGCCGGGCACCTGTCAGCTCCAGCTGACATCCTTCCCTGGGATGCCCGTGTGCACAAAAACAGAGCTGAACTTTCCCAATAGGGTATCCAGCTCTGTCCGTTGATCATCCATCACCAATTATATACGTAATCCCCGCAATACAGGTGTTGTATGCACTTCAAAATCCTGTACTCCATCATCCCTTCCATCTATGATCAGTGATGAATTGATTCCGCTTCATACTCCAGCACCGCGCCGCTGTAGGCATCGATTGTGAGTTCGTACTCCGTCGTTCCGCTGACAAACTCCAGTTCATACTCCCAGCGGCCGTCGTCATAGTCCAGCTTGGCCTTGGTAAAACGGGCCTGACTAGCAGACAGACCCGCGCGGTCAAGCGCGATGCTCTTTGCCTTCTCCACACCAATCTGGGAATTGCTGGTATTCTGTGCGGGCGCTGTCCAGCTCTCCACATCCTGATCAAATTTCAGAATCGCTCCTGTGACGGCATCAATCTCATAGTCATATTCCTGGTAAGCGTCGGTGTAAAATTCCACATCATACTCCCAACGGCCGTCATCAAAGTCCAGCTTACACTTGATGAAACGTACCTGCCCCTGCGTCAGTCCGGCATGGCCAAGCGCGATGGTCTTTGCCTTCTCCTCACCGATATAAGCGCCTTTTGTCTGCTGCGCAGAGGGTACTTGTGTACTGTCAGGCGTCTGTCCAAAACTGTCCGCATCTGTAATCAGAATATCATCACTGCTGACAAAGCTGACTGTATCTGTGTCTTTATCCCATTGTGCCTCTTTACCTATCAGCTGGCCGACTGCAGGCAGGGGCAGATAGGTAGCGCCGTTGTAGAACGCCGGACAGAGCGGATTGCCCTGGTCGTCAGCAAAAGTGCAGGGCACACCGTCCAGTGCGATGGTAAATTCAGGGCAAAGCTGAATCTGGACTTTCTGCTGTGCTGGGTTCTGGTCCAGGCTGCCTGTCACAACCGCGGCAGTCCTGGTTCCTGAGAGGTTATAAGTCAGCGTTGCCTGGTCCCAGTTTATATTTTTTCCCGTCAGCTCACCGACCGCGCGCAGGGGCAAATATACCACATCATTATACAGTATGGGGTGAATCTGCGCGCCGGACGCGGAAAAAAAGGTCCATGCTGCGCCGTCCACTGTGACAGTGATACCGGGATCGATGGCAGCGTTGACAGTCTCCGCCGCCAGAATGTTCAATGGCAGCAGGCCAGCCAGCATCGCTGCACACAGCAGCGCTCCTGCCAGCCGTTTTACTTGTTTTCTAAACACTTCGTACATAAATACCTCCTTCATTCTGTGCCCTAATGGTCATAAGGTTCCGCTGACCATTCGTGGATAAGTCCGCTGTAGGCATCAATCTCAAACTTATACTCCATGCCATCATAAAGAATCTTGCCTTTATAGCGCAGTGCCCCGTCGTCGTAATCCGTCTTAAACTTCTGAATATCAGTCACGGCTGCGCCGGGAACCTGGTCAAGCGCCAGCTGCTGTGCCTGCTCCGCCGTGATGGTGTTCGTGTTCCCCTGCTGAGGAATACCATGTTCCGTATCATAGTCGTAGCTGATCACCGCTCCGCTATAAGCGTCAATCTCGTAATCGTACTCTTTATAATCCGCGATGTCAAACTCCACATCGTACACCCATCCGCTGCGCTCATGTTCGAGTTTGACGCTGATCTTTGTCACCTGACTGATATCCAGTCCCGCGTGCTCCAAGGCATAGCGTTTGGCCGCATCCTCACCGATATAGCTGTCCGTACTGACACCCGATGCCGCTGGTGTGATATCTGAACCGCCATTTTGAGCTGACGGTATGGTGCCTGCACTACTTTCCGACGCGGGCAGTGTCATTTCTGCAGAGCTTTCCGATCCGGATGGTGTCATTTCTGCAGAACTTTCCGGCGCGGCAGATGCCGTATCTGTACTACTGTCCGATTCCGACGCAGTATACGTATCAGCATCCGCGACCGGCAACACGTCCGTCCTTGCGGGCTCCTCCAGTGCAGGGCCGCTGATAACCACACCCGTGAGGGCATCAATCTCATATTGATAATCCTTCCCTCCCGCTTCAAAGCTGACCTGGTAATAATCCAGTCCCTCCCGTGTATTCATATCCGTGCTGAGCTGGCTGACGTCCTGCTCCGACAGGGAAGCCATCTCCAGAGCTGTCCTTTTTGCTGTGTCGGCTCCGATATATCCCATCCTGCTCTGCTGCGGGGCACAGCCTGCAAGGAGCAGTGCGACAAGTCCTCCGACACACATAAGTCTTTTTCGTTCCATATCAGACTCCTTTCCTGTTGATAAATATATCTTATCGCAAAAACATGAAATCTACATGAAATCTATTGAAATTTTTTTAAATTGCTATATAAGTTCCCTGTCGCCGGGCAGATGGAGCGTAAAAGTGCTGCCCTTGCCTGGAATGCTCTCAAGCGTCATATATCCGCCGTGCGCACGCGCAATCTGCCTGACAATCGCAAGACCCAGCCCGGCTCCGCCCTCGCTGCCGCGCGCAGCATCCACCCGGTAAAAGCGCTGCCAGATCTTATCCTGCTGGTCAGGGGCGATGCCGATGCCGTTGTCCCGCACCTGCAGCAAAACCTCGCTGCCGCTCTGACAGGCGGACACCCACACACAGCCGTCCGGCACACCATACTTGAATGCATTCTCGACCAGGTTGCGAACCAGTCTGGACAGCAGAGACGGGTCCGCCATGACAGAAATCTCCTCCTGCAGCTCCAGAATCAGACGATGGGACTCATAGGGCAGCTCCTCAGACAGTGAGCACAGCAGTTCGTTCAAATTCACCCGCTCCAGCTGTGCCAGCTCTATTCCCTGTTCCAGCCGTGTCATGCTCAGAAGCTGGGCGATGAGTTCGGACATCCTGTCAGCCTGGCGGTGGATCATGGCGATCGTCTCCTGCCGTTCCTCCAAAGTCTCGTCATACTTTTCTGCATACTCACAGGCTCCCTTGATGATGGACACAGGGGTGCGCAGCTCGTGGGAAGCGTCCGCAGTAAACTGCTCCTCCGACTCAAAAGACAGCTCCAGTCTCTGAAACAGCTGGTCAAACGTGCCTGCAAGCCGGGAGAACTCATCCTGTCCGGGCTGAAGGCCGATGCGCCGGGACAGGTCGTGTGCCTCATTGATGGACGCAGCCGTGGCCGTGATGCTGTCCAGCGGGCGAAACGCTTTTCTGACGATCCAGTAGCTTCCCAGAGCAGCCGAAGCCATAAATGCGGGCATGATGACCATGGCGACATTTAACAGGTTCCGTGTGAGCTGCCTGTTGTCCGGCGCCTCTATCATGCCGCGCAGCCACACGCCATTTTCCCAGCCCACTGGAAACCACAGATCCAACACCAGATATTTCCCGGTTCCGGTGCTGACCTCCCGCGTCAGCCCATTCTGGAACTCCTCCTCCGCCGTGAAGGAAATCGGCAGCTGTCCGGCCAGCAGCGCCTTGTTTTTGCTGTAGATCAACGTGGATACCCCGTTCTGGTAAAAACGAAAATCGTCCCCCAGTTCCAGGCGTCCGTTGACCATACCGGTCTGTGTCAGATTTTCCCGCACAATCCCTGACAGCTGGTTCATCGCAGTCCGCATGGACACCAGCCGGCTGATGGACAGCAGAAATACCAGCAGCAGGCTTGCCAGAAGCCCCGCCAGCAGCGTGAGCCAGACTGCGATTCTGAGCTTTACCGACAAACCTTTCATGCCTTATCCCCCGCTTCGTCCGCCCGAAGCACCCAGCCGACACCCCGGATTGTATGCAGCAGCCTGCACATTCCCTCACCGTCAATCTTCTTGCGCAGTTTGCTCATATACACGTCTATATTGTTGGAATTGCCGGAGTATTCGTAGTTCCATATCTGGTTTTCCAGCTGCTCCCGCGACAGGACAATGCCCTGATTCCGCACCATATATTCCAGAATCGAAAATTCTTTTGGCAGAAGCGCAATCTCCTTCCCGCCGCGGCTCACGCTTCTGCGCTCGATGTCCACCGTCAGGTCAGCGACGGAAATCTGGTTCCTGCGGCTGCCTGTGCGCTTGCGCGTCATCGCCCGGATGCGGGCGAGCAGTTCGTCGAACGCAAAGGGCTTGACCAGATAGTCATCTGCCCCCAGATCCAGCCCCTTCACGCGGTCGGCGACAGAATCCTTCGCGGTGAGAAACAGCACCGGCGTGTCCATATCCTTCTCCCGAATCTGACCAAGCAGCCTGTAGCCATCGAGCTTAGGCATCATCACATCCAGCAGGACTGCATCATACGCCGCCCCCATCAGGCAGACAAGCGCCTCCTCCCCGTCAAAACAGCAGTCCACGCTGTAGCCCTCTTTTTTCAATGTCTTTTGAATCAAACGGTTCATATCCCGCTCATCCTCCACAACCAAAATCCTCAAAAAACACACCTCCTCACAGTTTCATCCAGTTTATCATCTGCTGGAAATCCCGTCAATAAACATCATTTTTCTTTTCCCAAATTTTCCAGCAGCATACAAATGCCAGCAGCGCCAGCCCGATTCCCACAAGGACTGTTGTCAGCCCCCACTTGTCCGCCAGTATTCCGGCAGCAGGAAACAGCACAATCATCCCAATCGAAAAAAACAAACTGTTTACAGAGATGAGTGTCGCGCGCTGTCCCGATGGAATCAGGCTGTTTAGCTGTTCCGACTGCACAGGATAAAGCACCGAGTTAAAAAAATTAGCTGCGAGCAAAGCTGCAATCGAGACTACCAGACTGCGCCCCCCGTATCCCAGAAATGCCGCAGCGATGACAAACGCGCCAACCACGCCGGTTTTTCTGCCAAATCTTGCAAAAATCCGCTCGCTCATGGCTGCCCCGGCACAGGAGACCCCGCCGACCGCAAGCATAATCAGACTGATCTGAATCTTATTGTATCCCAAGTCATAATAGTACTGCTGGCTGTAAAAAAACAACAATGTCTGCGCTGCAAACACCACAGAATAATAGACAATCACATGCAAAATACGGCGGTCTGACCGCAGAATCCCAAAACATGTCTTAAAATGAGTACACACTACTTCACTGACTGATTTTTGTCCGTCATCCGCATCGGCGTAAGGCGCTTCTGTCATCAGCACAACCGGAACCAGCGCAAGTACCGCAATCACCACACATGCGCTGTAGCACCAGAAATAGGAAAACTCCGCAAGAATCCCTCCCACAACGGTCGCAATCCCCTGCGAAACTTCCATAATCATGTTCAGCCTGCCGCACACGCGCAGATACTGTTCCTCCCGCCCGGCGTATTTCATGCTGTCATATACAAGCGCTTCCTCCGAACCGGAATTCAGATTATTTCCCAGCGCCTGTATCACAAAGCTCAATGCGAAAAACCAGAAACTTCTGGCAAAAAGCATGATTATGCAGGATACCGCGATACATAGTTTGCTCAGAATCATACTCTTTTTCCTGCCGAGCAGATCCGCGACCGCACCGGAAGGAATCTCAAACACGATGCTCGTCGCGTGGTAAATTCCTTCCACAAGACCAATCTGCGCCAGATTTAACCCGCAATACGCAAGGTAAAGAACCCATATGGAACTCTGCATATTCAGGTTTGTTATGAATGTAATGATATAGTCCAATGCAATGTTTCGCCTTAATCTGGCTGTTAATTTGTCCTTTGTTTTATTTTCTGTTATTTGAACCATCTGTAATTCCTCTCTTATTATAAATACATGGAACCGAAATCCCTTCTTCACTGTTTCTGCGCAGGGTGCGTGTTGTTCTAACAAATCTTTCCCCCTCGCGCCATGTGCATAATAAAAACAGCCCGACCCTGTCGTTTACATACTGGTCAAACTGTTCTGGAATTACTGCGGTATTTGATACTTCCCTGCCAGCCAGGAACCGCCGGCATGTTAGCGGCCAACAGTCCCTAAAACTTCATAGCAATGGCTAAAAAAGGGCGCAGTAATCCCGTAAACGCGATTTTCTGCACGTTTTTGACATAGAACTGCTGCTGCATACTGGTGTGTAGCCCAATTCGTTCATACTGCGTCCTCCTTTCCAAAATTAATTCTATTTTACCACGATCTCAATATATGTCAATCCCCCTGCACGCGGAATGTCACCATCCAGTTCCCTTCAACCAGCTCCCCGGATTCATGGAAGATGCCATACATAGAGTAATCCCTGATATCCGCGATATCCTCCAAATACCAGAATTCATAAAACACATAGCTGGTATCGCCAACCTCCTCATTCCAGCTCACGCTGCGGTCCGAATACCGCTCATTTCCCTCTGCGTCTTTTAGATACAGATCGACATGCCTGTCTGAGCGCCAGTTGTCCCCCATGCACATCTGGACGCGCAGCACGCCATCCATGTACGCCAGGCCAGTCACTGTAAAGTCATCCGCCGCGCAGTCCGCTGCCTTTATTCCATCCAGGACTCTTGTGTCGGGCAGCGGGTCATCTGGTGTGCGGGGCTCTCCCCGCAGGGAATCCGGAAGCATCTCCTCCGGCATGAGTCCGCCGCCACCGCTCAGCGTTACCTGCTTTGTCCCCGGCGCGTAGTCAATCCCTGACAAGTCAACGTTCTTCGTCTCTTCGTACTTATCGCACAGAACAGCATGCACCCAGAACCGAAGCTTATCTGCCTGATATGCATTGTCCGACTGAACCATCACCTGGAAATACGCCTTATCCTCCGCCTCATCATAGGTCAGGAAAAGACACCCTCCAACAATACTGTCATTCGTGTAATCAGACAGACCATAGCTGTCATACAAGTCCATCTCACCATGCACCAAATCCTGCGTACTGCCCTGCGCATCCTGCAGTGAAATAATAATCTCCGCCTCGTTTCCCTTCAGGTTAATGGCCTCCACCTGCATCGTAATCCCCTGGCTGGTGCAGCTCTTCTCGATCGGTACCAGCTGATCTGCCATCGCTGGGGAAATATACTCCACAATTTTATAAAAAGCCGGAATATGCGCCGCGCAGACTGGCACTGCCATCACAAGACACAAAACCGCGGCTGCCGCTGCGAGTGATGTCCTGACTGCAAACCGCCTTTTAACAGAACTCCTGCTGCCTGACCTTGCCATGGCAATCGTGTCCGACACAAGCGCCTGCGACGGTGAAATTGTATTGTACGCTCTTTTATATCTCTCCTGAAACATTAAAAACCCCCTCCTTCTTTCTTCAACAGGCTTTTCAATTCCCTCCTCGCCCTTGTCAGCCGGGTCCTCACAGTCGATGCTTTTGACCTTGTAATTCTCCCGATTTCCTCGACAGACAGCTCCTCGTAATAGAACAGATGAATGACAACGCGGTATTTTTCTGGCAGCTGCCTGATTGTCTCGATCAAAAGCTGATCCTCATCCGCAGCTTCATAGAACATGTCCGCCCCCGACGTCTCCCTTTCCAACGCATCATTTTCCAGCGCACTCCTTCTCTGCATCCACGGCGATTTCCACAAATTTTTGCAGCAGTTGATCGTCACCCGCATAAACCACGCCTTTTCATGCTCCCCGCTGTCAAACGCGGGCTTTTTGCGCACATAGCGCAGAAAAACTTCCTGATAAATATCATCCGCATCAGACCGCGTCCTGACAAGGGAATAAGCCAACCGGTAAACAGTCTCTGAATTTCTCCTGATTACCTCCTCAATCAAAGTTTCCGTACTTTCTTCCTTTGTTTCTTTATTTGTCTCTTTTTTTACTTTTTCTCTATGCATAGATTCCATTTTGCACCCCCTTCACCAGAAATACAATACAAAACTGCAAAAAGCTACACGATTCCTTCCAAATATGTTATACTTTGTAAAAATACAGTTTCTACGGAGAATACACATGAAAACAGAATGCATCTACGTTGACGAAAACCATCAGGAGCGAATCCTGTATATCGACGAGCTGGTCACAGTCGAATACGCCAACGATGAAATCCATTATATGAACAATAATTCACGCCTGTTTCGGGAGGTGCGCCGGGCAAGCCGCGAGCACCGGCTGTTCTGCACCTGCGGCTGCAGGAGCAATCTACAGCTCGTCGCGGGGGACAAGTCCATCACTACCCGGAGATTTTTCAGAAATTATATGGACTATGCAAATGCGAACTGCTGTTATGACGAAAGCCCCATGACGCAGAAGTCCAAGATTTTACTGCGGGCGTGGCTCAATCAGACACTGCAGAGACGCCTGTTAAATGATATCCCAATCGCAGAAATCAACAAAGGAAACCGGAAATACGAGCTGACCTACTACGCGCAGGAGTACGATTTTGGTTTGGTCTACGCAAACGAGGCGAAAAACATTCCATTTGAAAAAATACAGGAGCTTGACGAATACAAGGAAATGCATATCCTGTATCTATCGGATATCCATAACCTCCTCCAGAGCGGACAGCTCCCTGTGCACCAGATTGACATGCAGGACAAGCAGGGATACTGCCTCTTTCTAAAGATTTCCGACCCGGAAAAGGAGACGTATCAGTTCTCCGATGCCGCACTGGTATGCATGTACTATATCCGTGAGAATCTGGACAGCGGCGTCTGGATTGGTCTGCCTGTTTTGGAGGACAACATCATCGCATTTTCCATATCCCCGCAGGGCATACTTTACTATAAAAATGAGCCTGTGGATACCTACAGAGATGCCGTAAAAGAGCAGTATATCACCCAGGTCCGCGCACGTCTGCAGGAAGAAGCGAATCGCAGAGCGGTAAACCTGATTCCTGAAATCCAGCCCGGTCCGTCTGAACGCGGAGACTTTGCTGAACCGCATCACACAGCCTCCACAATGGCAGAACTGCCCACCGCAGGCTGCCGTGACCAGAACGCACTAAAATATGCAGTCAAGCGAATTATTGAGAAAAGACTCGAAAAATACAGCGATATCCTGCTTGATGTCGACATTGACTGGCTCGAGGAAACCACGATTGAAGGAATCCGCTGTATCGTCATTGATCTGGACAATATCGATGAAAAAAATGCAGCAGTCTTATCGCAGATGCAGCTCTATACCGGTGCCCACAAATCCATCACACGGACAGGCCGACAGATCCTGTTCAAGGGATATGCTTAAGAATTGTCAGCAGTTCCTTACCAGCAAAAAATGATTGTATAAAAGTACTCCCTCTGGAACTACTTTTATACAATCATTGCGTCTGGCTATTTTATTTATCCTTATATATCAGCGCATAGGCATAGAACTTATCTGTCTCTATTGTAATTGTCTTGGGATCACTGTCTAAGTCGTCATAGACAATCGGTTTTCCGCCCTTCGTGACACAGATCATCTTATACTCCCTGTCCTCTTTGCAAATGGCTGAGGGGATTTCTATCGTGAGCTGTATTTCCTGATCCGTGCTGTAGGTGGTATCGGAAACCGCATGTATATTGTATGTCCTCCCGATCGTATAATCCCCGAGGACAGACTCAAAGGACTGGAAGCACATAGGTCCCTGCATCGCATTCTCTATGTCAACCGGGTAGGCATTCCCCTTTGGTACGGTGTACCGGATGTCTTCTTTCCCCATGCAGGCATACCGCCTGATCTCATCGGGAGTTGTCGGTTTCCATGATTTTGCAGACACGTTTGTATCCGGGGTGTCCTCATCGGAGTCACTCTCGCTGAAATAATTTCCAGGTCTGCCCCCATCATGATTGTCTCCGGAATTGTCACTGGTGCTGCTATTATTGCTATTGCCGTTGCCACTGTTGCTACCTTCATCAGAATCAGGGCTGTCAGTGGGAACGTAGTTATAATGTATCGTCGCCGTTGACACTGCTGTTATCACATCAGCCGTTTTACTTATGCTGTTCCACTGCGTTTCAGTACCGGTAAAATATATATCAGCCAAAGAACAATTTGAAAACGCGCCTGTACCTATCGTGGTTATGCTGTCCGGAATTACGACAGCAGTCAATTTCGAACAGGAAGCAAATGCATCATTTCCAATGCTTTCCGCCCCCTGTGGAATTTCCACTCTGGTAAGCATCAGGCAATTCATAAACATCCCCTCGCCAATACGATCTATATTTGCAGGTAGTTTTATACTCGTCAGCTCCCAGCACCGAGCAAATATATCATCACCCAGCTTTACCTGCTTGCTGTCGGAAGCAAACGTTGCACTTTTCATTGTTTTACATTCAAAAAATGCTCCGGAACCTACCTTTGTAATACTGGAAGGCAGGGAAATGGAAGTGAGACTTGTGCAAGCGCGAAAGGCATTCTGCTCAATTGTCTCCACCCCGTTGGAAACAGTCACCGAACAAAGATTTTGACAGTTGCGAAAAGCGCTGTCTCCGATCGTTTTCACGCTGGCGGGAATGGTCACGGACATTATCGAGGAACCATAGAAAGCATTGCTTCCAATCGTTGTCACACTGGAGGGAATCTCTACACTGAGAAGCTTGCAGTCCCAAAAAGCACAGGAACCGATACTGGTAACGCCATTCCCAATCACAACCTTCTGGATTGTGTCACTGTTAGCCTTCCACGGCTGCTCTCCAGCACTACTGTAATCCGGCATAGCTCCATTACCTGAGATTGTCAGCGTCCCCGCCTTCGTCAAATTCCATGTAAGCCCTCCATCAAGCGTTCCATTTGCAAGTGACTCATTAGCACTTGGATCATCCGGCGCTACATAGCTTTCCGGATAGCGGGTGATATAATAGGCAATGCTGTCCATTAGCTCTGATTTATTGATTACCCGTCCCCAATGAATCGTACCGTTGTAATTTCCTTCAGCGACAATCACGCCTGCATCACTCACCTGAAGCACGATAACGCTATGAGTATTATTATTCACCCGCAAAATATCTCCGACTTTGATATCCTCATATGCAAACTGACCCTTTATGTACATTCTGTTCGTCAGATTACCGAATGCCGCATCACTGAGGATACAAGCAAACGCGGCGCATCCAAAAGCAGTGATGTTATCTCCATTAATGGGTCCTCCATTCCAATGGTATCCTGAACTCGGATCATCGTTGGTCCAAGTCGTTCCCTCTTTATACGCATCCTGATCTTTCAACGCGATCATGGCCTGATAGACTGCTGTCGGGGTAAGTTCCGCGGCACTACGCGTAACCGATCTGCTCACAGACTTTTTCACAAGGGACTTTTCTTGCTGCAAGTTTACTTCTGGTAAGTCCGTGTCCACATCCTCACTGGTTTCCTCCTCTGTGGACTCCTCCGTAAAAGTCTCCTCCTCTGTGGTTTCCTCTGTAGAAACCTCCTCCGGCTTTGAAGCGTCCTCCAGCAAGTCCGTATCTACATCCTCACTGGTCTCCTCCTCTGTAGATTCCTCCGTAGAAACCTCCTCCGGCTTTGAAGCATCCTCCGGCAAGTCCGTGTCCACATCCTCACTGGTTTCCTCTTCTTCTGTAGATTCTTCTGTAAAAACCTCCTCTGGCTGCGCAGCATCTTCCTGCCCCGCGTATGCCACTGACTGGGAAGAGATACATACGCACAGCGCTAAGACTACTGATAGAATTCGACGTTTCAATTTTATAACCTCCTTATTTGCATTTTTGGGGAAGAACTCCTGATTGACAATGTTCTCCTCTATAAATATGTTATGATGTACTCAAATTCCTGCCTGTTTTTTATTATATCACTTTCCTTTTCCATTTTCTATACAAAATACAGGAAAATTGTATCAAAACAGTTCTTCTGTTTTGATTTTGTACAATTTGTCTTGCCATTTTTTATAAAATTTTACTATTGCGCGCCGAAAGAATAATCTGCCGGCTATGAGAGATACTACTATCAGCAGACAGAAAAGAAGTGTGTAATGTAAAAACGCAAAGGACAGCGTTTTTCATATCTTTTGAAGCCGCTAATGCGGCATGGAGGTA
>CAMWTP010000081.1 GCA_947177165.1 uncultured Lachnospiraceae bacterium | reverse complement strand
AATATGTTAATAGATGACAGCGAACCACAGCTGAGATTTGCATAAATAAGGATTTGGAGGCGATAATTTGAATTTGGGATGTATGACCGATCTACCTTGTCCATGTAGAAAGGATATAGGCGGAATTGGGTATTGCGTGAAAAACGAAGGCGACTGCGAATATCAGATTTTGAAAGAAAGTTTGGAGGTTATGCGGCAGGGAAATAAGGATTTGGAGGTGGCGAAGCAAATGTATTCGTGGGCGGAGCGCGAAGATCAGGAAATCTGGAATAATGGAAAGTTTGAAACAATTGAGGATTGTATCAGGGATGCAATCGAAAGTGGATATATCTACGGAGATACAATTTATGTAGGATTGTGTGTAGATGTAGAAATCGGTGGTATAGATTTGTCTCACCAGCTGGAGGCTGTAGAGGAAAATATGTATGATCAGGTTGGAGAAGTATCTGAGGGTTGGAACATCTCTGGAATAACCGAGAAGAGAAGAAGCATTTACGAATTATATGAGGAACGGTTGCAGGAACTGGTAAAAAATTATATTAGAGAAATTGGTGGGGAGCCAGGATTTTATACGATTACTGATATCAGGCCTGTAGCTATAGAATAAGGATTTTAAAAATTGAGGAGGTAAAACAAATGTATTCTTGGGCAGGCAGATTGTGTATGATGTGCACACTAATGGAGAGGCGGTGAGAATTATGGTAAAGCCAATTTTATTTAATACTGATATGGTGTTAGCGATACTGGATGGGCGAAAAACGGTTACAAGGCGGATTTGCAAAGACGGAAATGATTTTGTTGTACCAGACATGGATTTTTATGATGCTGATAAGAGAACCTATGCAGTACATAATTATGCTAACAGGGAGCACACAGAAAAATTAAGTATAGTGGAGCGTACCTGCCCTATATGTCCGGGAGATATCCTGTATGTTCGGGAAACGTGGGCGGAATGGACTGACGGATATTTGTATAAAGCATGGGATTCGCCATTTGCACAGCCGGGACGAAGCCCGGTAATGACTTGGCACCCATCCATCCACATGCCGAAAGAAGCCGCCCGTATCTGGCTTAAGGTTACAGATGTAAAAGTAGAGCAACTGCAAGATATTTCACCTGAGCAACTGAGAAGAGAAGGCATGGTCATAAATTATCTTCCCGAAGAACTCAAAAGCCAATTTAATAGATTAGGGGCAATATTTGATGTTGAAGAGAAGAAAATGAAGTTTTGCGACTTGTGGAACTCTACTCTGAAAAAGACAGACTTGAAAGAGTATGGGTGGAGCGCTAATCCATGGGTGTGGGTAATAGAGTTTGAACAATGTGAGAAACCCGAATAATAAGGATTTATGGTTTGACTCGAATAATCGAGAAAATAAGGATTTGGAGGTGCAGCATTGATAGATGCAGATGAAACAAGGCGGACAAAAGCGCGACAATTACGGTATAAAAAGCCAATTGTTAGAGACTTAAATCTCAATAGCATCAAAGATGAACTATTTGACATTCAAGGCGAATGCGAGGATGTCCACTGGTATTTTGACACAGATGATGACACACTGATCAACGCTCTGGATGGAAATGAAGATGAAGCGTATGAATTTAAAACAATGTTTGGTGATTTGTGTGCGGAATGCGAGAAAATGCAGGAAGATTTAAGGGAAGAATGGATTCCTGACTGTTTTGACATTCTTTTCGTGGCAGCAGGCGCAGGGGATGGTTATGGAGGAATATTGGGTTATGACTCCTATGAGCAGGACTATTTTGGGATATCCTGTACTGATGCATTTGCGGAAGATGAAGCTCAAAAACAGTTAAAGCGGATGACAAAGGATGATCTGATAGCGGCAGTCAGACAGTGTTTTAAAGTATATCAATCATTCATGGGGATAAGACACAGATATGATTGTCTGAAAGCCGCTATGGATATCTTGCGTGATCAGAACACGGGCTATTTGCAGATGGTAAAGCAAATTGAAGAACTGTATGACAAAGCGGATGAAGATACAATGGGCTTTAAATATACGTATGGCAAATACGATGCGGAACTGGACAGATTTTTAAATAATCTGCCGCAGGAAGCTTGGATTCAGTAAAATAAGGATTTATGATTTGACTCGAATAATCGAGAAAATAAGAATTTTAATGGAGTTTTGATCATGGGAAAAATTGATACGGATGAATGTATAGCAGTAGAAACACCGATATTACGCCAGATGGAACAGGCAATTGTGCAAATCTACTTAGATCTGTCAATGGATGAAATGAAAGACTTACAGGCTGAAATCCAGTCTGTCACAGAAAGCAATTGCGACTTTAAAGTATACGATATCGCTCAGATGATGAAAGGCTATGTTGACACGGCAATTAACGGAATTTAACACTATTGCAGAAATGGCAGCAGCGTTGCGACGTCGCAACAAAATAAGGATTTGACGGAGGTTGAAAATGGAGAGCGGGAAGAATCGCTACATAGAATTGGCAAAGCACTGTATAGGAATGGGACAAAGGAAACCATACACCCGTCATGGGAAACTATTTTATAGGCCATATAGGAATTATTATGCCTCTGGGAAAAATCATGAGGAGTGGGATCTTATGGTGGATGCCGAATATGCAAAGCGTGGGGAGGCAAACAGTCATGGAGGGTATATATACTACATGACCAGAAAGGGACTTGACTGGCTTGGAAAAGAGCTGAACATGCACATTTATGATGAATCTGAGTAGATGCAATGTAATTAAAATAAGGATTTTAGTGGAGGTTAAACGTGGGATACTGTGATGGACTTTGCCCGCATTTGGACAGTAAAAAACATAAGTGTAAGCAAACAGGAGAAAGATTAGGCTATATAAAGGGCTGGTGGGGCACGACGTATGAGCACCATGGATTTAAGGATTGTGATAATGAGGGCTTAAAAGATGGCAGAAATAGTACTGCATCCGTGTCACGCGGATTACTGTAATGAATGTGTTTATCATGGTAGCGAGTTCGGAAACTGTCTGAACGAGAACTATAATAAAAACAGCTATAAAGTAAATTGTGTGTGGCATTTCTGCCCATACAAACGTAAGAAAGGAGAAATGCATTCTGGCGATAATAGTGACATATTCGAAAAAAGATAAAGCAAAAATAAACGCAATGGGCAGCACTCTAAAGTTATTAACTCTGCTTGTATCCATAAGTAAGTTCCTGGCAGAAAAAATATCAAAAGAAAAGGGAGTTAGTTTGGAAGCGGCCGAAAATATAGTGGTTAACTGCGTTAAGGACGGTATGAAAACAGTCAACTAAACTGGAATTTGTTGCGACGTCGCAACAAAACAAGAGGGAAGGAGATAATTACAGTGACGAAAAAGGAACTTGAGCAGCTCATGGATTTGAAGAAAGAAATCAATGAGTTGGAGCAAAGTATATTAAAAATAGAACAAATGGATATAGAGGCAGTTCCTGTCAAAGTGGATGCTTCAAGTAAAAACTTCCCGTACATTCAGGGCAAAATGGCCGTCAAAAGTTATAATCCTGTACTGGCGAATAAGCGCGCCAATCTTTTGTATAGCAAAAGGGTGCTGCTAGAAGAACGGAAAAGTAAGGCAGCAGCAGAAGAGACCAGACTATTGCACTACATAAACAGCATACAGGAAAGTAAAGTGAGACGGATAATGCAATTTCGGTACATAGATGGATATTCATGGGAGACAATTGGATCTATTATGCATTTTGACCGCCGCACTGGTGAGAGGATTGTGAGCAGATATTTAAGACAGGACGAAAAAAGTAGTTAAAAAAAATTGCCCACAATGCCCGTTTTAAATGTGCTAATATGGTATTAAGCCGTGGAAGGCGAATATTAATATTTTCATAAAGACATTATGATAGCGGTCATAGTGTCTTTTTTGTATCCGGCAGCAGGTTTCACGCAAAAAACGAAAGGAAGGTGTTGCAGAATGGCGAAATTGACGCTAAAACAGCAGCGTTTTGTAGATGAATACCTGATTGACCTGAATGCAACACAGGCGTCGATCAGGGCAGGGTATTCCGTAAAAACAGCAAAAGAGCAGGGGAGCCAGAACTTAACAAAACTTAACATTCAGCAGGCAATATCAGAGAAGATGGCAGAGCGCAGCAGGAGAACCGGAGTCAATCAGGACAGGGTGGTTCTGGAGCTTGCAAAAATTGCTTTTGTAAAGATGACAGATATTGTTGATAATCAGGGGAAAATCAAAAGCACTGCAACGGAAGATGATCTCGCCTGCATCGAATCCATGAAGTATAAGGAATCAGAAAGTGAAACCGGGTCAAGCGTTGAAAGGGAAGTGAAGATTTCACCGAAACTGAAAGCACTGGAATTGCTGGGAAAGCATCTGGGCATGTGGAATGACAAAATGGATGTGAATGTGAATATTCCGGTTGTCATATCAGGGGAGGAGCAGCTTGAAGATTAGCAGCCAGTACGTTTTCGATTATCAGAAGCGGTTATATCTTCCTGAACAATATGCCACCAGTTTATCTGGAAAGAAAGAACTCTCCCTTCCTGAAATAGTGGGAAAAGGGTATGGAACATTCTGGAGATGGAAAGGCAGATACCGGGTATGCAAAGGCAGCAGGGCAAGCAAGAAATCAAAGACTACCGCCCTGTGGTATATCGTAAATCTGATGAAGTATCCCGAGTCTAATCTTCTGGTTGTCAGAAAGGTATTCCGCACCCTGAAAGACAGTTGTTTTACAGAACTAAAATGGGCAATACGCAGGCTGGGGGTTGAGGCATTCTGGGAGATAAAAGAAAGCCCGCTGGAAATGACGTATACCCCCACTGGACAGAAGATACATTTCAGAGGACTTGACGACCCGCAGAAAGTCACTTCAATCACTGTGGAGCACGGATATTTATGCTGGATGTGGATCGAGGAGGCATATGAGGTCGGCAATGAGAATGATTTCAATATGCTTGACGAATCCATCCGCGGAGCAATTCCTCCAGAGACGAGATTGTTTAAGCAGATAACACTGACTTTTAATCCGTGGAATGAACATCACTGGATAAAGAAACGCTTTTTTGATAATCCGGACGATGAAACACTTGCCATGACCACAAACTATCTCTGCAACGAATGGCTGGATGAAGCAGATCGCAAGGTATTTGAAACAATGCGCCTGAACAATCCGCGACGTTACCGTGTGGCCGGACTGGGTGACTGGGGCATCGTAGACGGCCTTATCTTTGAGAACTGGGAGGAAAAGGCTTTTGATGTCGACAAAATCCGTGGCAGTCCGCATATAAAGAGCGCTTTTGGTCTTGATTTTGGGTACACGAATGATCCGTCCGCCTTGTTTTGCAGCCTGGTGGATGAAACAGCGAAAACCTTATGGGTATTTGACGAGATGTATGAATATGGTATGAGCAACGAGCGGATCGCAGAGAAGGTATCCGGAATGGGATATCGGAAGGAGCGGATACGGGCGGAAGCGGCAGAGCCTAAAAGCATCGACCGTTTGTATGAGCTGGGTCTTTCCCGTATCCAGAAAGCAAGAAAGGGAAAGGACAGCATCAATAACGGAATTGATTACCTGCAGGATTACCACATAATTGTCCATCCGCGCTGTGTGAACTTTATCACAGAGATAAGCAACTACACATGGGATACGGACACGAAGACAGGAAAGCGGCTGAATAAACCGATAGATGATTTCAACCACCTGATGGATGCAATGCGTTATGCGATGGAAGATTTCAGCAGGGGTACCGCATTCAGTTTTGCATAGTTATGAACATGTAAGGAAGGTATTTGTATGTTGGATTTTGTGAATACGCTGACAAGCCAGTTCAAGCGCCTGATTATGCAGGGGGCAGGGAGCAGGATGTCGGACAGGGAATTTCTTGAAAAAGAGATTGCGAGATGGAAGGGAAGCCCGCAAAGGATAACACAGATTAAGGGTCATATGTACTATGAGAATGAACACGACATTCTGTGCCGGAAGCGGACCATGATAGGAGCGGACGGAAAACTGGAGACTGTGCATAACCTTCCCAATAACCGCCTGATTGATAACCAATATGCAAAGATGGTAAATCAGAAAGCAAACTATCTTGTGGGAAAGCCCTTTGTTATAGATGGGAAAAATGTACAATATGTTAAGCTTCTGAAAGATATATTTAACAGGCGGTTTATGAAAACCCTGAAGAACAGCCTCAAAGCTGCATTGAATGGAGGAATAGCCTGGCTGTATCTGTATTATGATGAAAAGGGTGCGCTTGCTTTCCGCCTGTTTCCAGGGTACGAGGTGCTCCCATTCTGGAAGGACAGTGAGCACACCCTTCTGGATTTTGCAGTCAGGCTGTATCTGGTTGAAGGATATGAAGGTATAAGTCCCAGAATCATTGAAAAGGTGGAAGTATATGATTTGCGGGGAGTCCATAAATTTGAGCTGGACGGTGGTACGCTGGTTCCCGATGTAGATACGGAAAGCGGGGAATTTGAACTGCCATATGTTACCATGACAGATGACGAAGAAACAGCAGCCGGACTTAACTGGAAGAGAATCCCCCTGATTCCCATCAAATACAACGATCAGGAAATTCCGTTGATCAAGAAAGTGAAGACGCTCCAGGACAGCATCAACGTCATGCTGTCTGATTTTGAAAACAATATGCAGGAGGATTCGCGGAATACCATTCTGGTAATAAAAAATTATGACGGCACAGACCTTGGTGAGTTCCGTCACAATCTGGCCACATACGGCGCAGTCAAGGTCCGGCATGACGGGGAGACAAAGGGCGGCATTGAGACGCTTGAGATTACTGTAAATGCGGAAAACTACAAAACCATTCTGGAGCTTCTGAAAAAAGCACTGATTGAGAATGCAATGGGGTATGATGCCAAGGATGACCGGCTTTCCGGGAATCCGAACCAGATGAATATACAGTCAATGTATTCGGATATTGATCTGGATGCCAACGATATGGAAACAGAGCTGCAGGCTGCTTTCGAGGAAATCATATGGTTTGTAAATGTCCATCTTGCCAATACGGGGCAGGGGGATTTTGACGGGGAGCAGACTGACATCATCTTCAACAGGGACATGCTGATGGATGAGGGGGCAATCATAGAGAACATCAAAAATTCAGAAGGTATTCTTTCGAGCCAGACGCTTGTTGCACAGCATCCGTGGATTGAAGATGTCAGCCGGGAATTGCAGAAGCTTGAGGAAGAAAAGCAGAAAGCTATGGAGGAGATTGAAAGGCAGCAGTATAATCCGTTTCCCCGAAATGAACATCAGGAAGAGGATGCATAAAAGGGAGGCTTTTGTATGCCAGATAATAATTATTGGAAATCCCGTTTCAAGCAGCTGGAAGCAGCGCAAAACCGAAAAGGTGCAGATACTTACCTGGAAATTGAGAGGCAGTACAGACAGGCACAGAAGGAGCTTGAAGGCAAAATTAATACATGGTATCAGCGCTTTGCCACCAATAACGGTGTGTCGATGGCGGAAGCCCGCAGGATGCTCAAGGACAGGGAGCTGGCAGAATTAAAGTGGGATGTGAAGGAATATATCAGGCGCGGACAGGAGAATGCATTCACGGGGCAGTGGATGAAAGAGCTGGAGAATGCCTCTGCCAGATTCCATATATCCCGCCTTGAAGCGCTGAAACTGCAGACACAGCAGAGCCTTGAATTAATGTTTGGAAACCAGCTGGACAGTATCGACACAGCAATGAAAAGAATCTATCTGGAGGGTTATTATCATACAGCATATGAGCTGCAGAAAGGGTTCAGAATAGGCTGGGATATCGCAGGGCTGGATCAGAGACAGATAGAAAAAGTGATTTGCAAGCCCTGGGCAGTAGACGGAAAGAACTTCTCTGAAAGAGTTTGGGGAAATAAAGAGAAGCTCATCACAGAAGTCCACAGTGAACTGACACAGGATATACTTCTTGGGAGAGATCCGCAGAAAGCGATTGACAATATAGCCAGAAAAATGAATGCATCAAAAAACAATGCAGGCCGCCTCGTCATGACAGAGGAGGCATATTTTAGTTCTGCGGCACAAAAGGATTGTTTCAAAGATCTGGGTGTGGAGCAGTATGAGATTGTGGCAACGCTGGATTCACACACTTCCGACATATGTCAGGAGATGGACGGAAAGGTGTTCCCCATGAAGGACTTCGAACCGGGCGTCACCGCACCGCCTTTTCATGTATACTGTCGTTCTACAACAGTCCCGTATTTTGATGATGACTTCGGTCAGAAAGGGGAGCGGGCGGCGAGGAATGCGGAGACGGGTAAGACGTACCTTGTTCCTGATAATATGAATTATAAAGAGTGGAAAGAAACCTTTGTTGATGGTGGTGACAAGTCAGACTTTAATGTATTTAATAGGGAAGGAATCATTCACTGGACAAGGAAAGAAAAGTCTGATAAGATGAAGACAGATATAAAACTTGGCGAACTGGAAGGTGCATATGGCAAAAAGCATAAGAATACAATTGTGAAATTGCTATCTGATGCACCTGAAGTAGTACAGAAGGTCTGGAATGACTGTGTTGATAATTTCCATTGTTTGGAACCGAAGTATAGGGGGACGCAGGCGTTTTATTCACCGTCAAGGAATGGTGTAAAACTCAGCATATCATCAGCAGCAAAAGGTTCAGATTATCAGACGCCATATCAGGTCGTTTTTCATGAGTATGGGCATCATGCAGATTATGTACTAAACCGCAGATACGGTGACGGCAATCCAATGAAAGCATTTTCTGAAGTCTATCAGGAGGGTATTTTAGGCAAAACATTAAAGGAAGAAGCCGCGCAGCATATTAAAGATTTTGCTGCAAAGAATAATATTGTCGATATAGTGGAAGCTGAACGCCAATTTTGTTATCAAATAAAAAGTGAACTGACTTTGTTACAGCGGGCAGATATTTCGGATATGTTTGAACCAGTTATGTCTGAGAAATGTTCTTATCCGTTTGGCATAGGGCATGGTTTCAACTATTGGAAGAAACGTGACAATGGAAAAGAAGGTTTCGCAGAAATGTATAGTGCTACAGTGAATAATCCGGATTCGCTAGTGCAGATAAAACGTTTTTTCCCAAGATCATATAAAATATTTTTAGAAATGTTGGAGGTAGTACAGTGAATAAAATAGACGCAGCTCTTAATAAGTATTATGAAAGATTTGGAGAGAATTATCCATTATGTATAAGTGAAAACAGAACAACAGATGAGATTATTTCAGATATTGAACTTTGCATTGAGACTGGTGATAAGGCAGAACAACCATTGTACGAAGAAGATGTGGATTATTAGAAAGAAATAAAAAGGAATGTCTGATTGAAAAGAAGTACCTGAAAGGGTGCTTTTTTTAGTGCCATATTTTGAAAGGGGGGGCGGTGATTCGAAACTCTCCCATCTATGGGTAAAATAGAAAATTAAAGAAAGGATAAAAAAGAAATGAAAAAAGAAGAATTTATTGTTCTTGGCATCAGCGAGGAACTGGCGGCAAAGGCAGAAAAGGCCTCTCAGGAGGAATTGAAGGGTTATGTTGAGAAGTCAAAGCATGATGAAATTGCAGAGGAAAACAAGACACTCAAAATGCAGGTGACAGACCGTGACAAACAGCTTGAAACCCTGAAAGCGTCGGCGGGAGACAATGAGGAGCTGAAAAAGCAGATCGAGACCATGAAGCAGCAGAACGCGGATCAGGAGAAGGCGCACAAGGCGGAACTGGCACAGATCCGCCTTGACAATGCGATCGATGCCGCCCTGATCGGTGCTGGGGCAAAGAACGGCAAAGCGGTGAAAGCTCTGATTGATGTCTCAAAGGTGAAGCTGGAGGGAGATGGGAAGTTGTCTGGATGGGATGATCAGATCAAGGCGCTTCAGAAGTCGGATGCTTATCTGTTTAACGCAAAGCACCAGAATAATTTCCGGGGATTTCAGCCGGGGGCATCCGGGGAGGTCAGGCCGGACGCAAATGTTGACATGTCAAAGATGACCTATGAGGAGCTGGCGGCATATATGGAAAACAACCCTGACGCCCAGTGATGAGTTTTATTTTAGAAAGGATGGAGTGACAGATGGCAAAATTTGATTCGAAAAGCTTTAACGAAAGGGCATTTTGCAAGTATATGTCCGCAGTGCCAAATGTGAAATTAAATAAGCTGCGGGAATCCCGTGCGATAATTGGAGATGCAAGACTGCGGGAGACATTCAAGAACAATGCGCAGACAGGGACTGTGTATGCGACGATCCCCTATTTTGGGCTGATTGGCGGAAAATCTCAGAATTATGACGGCGTTCAGAACTTGACAACACAGAATACTACCACTTTTGAGCAGGGCGTGTTTACCTATGGCAGGATGAACGGATGGACAGAAGCGGATTTCAGCTATGATGTGACAGGCGGCGTGGATTTCATGGCAAATGTGAGGAACCAGATCAATACCTACTGGAATGGAGATGACCAGGACGTGCTCCTTGCAATCCTAGAAGGAATCTTCAATATGGCTGCAACCGGTAAGGGTGCCGTCAAGACAGCCAATGCAGAGTTTGTTGAGAGGCACACCTTTAATATCAGTGCGCCTGGCGCCGGGAGCACCACGGAAGCAATGTGCATGAGTGCGACAACGCTGAACAGTGCCATCCAGAGAGCCTGTGGAGACAATAAGCAGAAGTTTTCTCTTGTTTTCTGCCACAGTGAGGTTTCGACCAACCTGGAGAATCTGAAACTGATTGCCTATCTGAAGTACACGGATGCGGAAGGAATTGAGCGGGATCTGGGAATGGCAACATGGAACGGTAGGCTGGTTGTGATTGACGACTCCATGCCGACAAGGGTTGTTCCGGCAGTGGAAGCAGCGGAGGGGGAACAGGCGCAGGAAGCCTACACGGAGTACACGACTTATATTCTGGGAGAAGGCGCTATCGGATTTGAAGATGTCGGCGCGAAGGTTCCCTATGAAATGATCCGCGATGCAAAGACACGGGGTGGTGAGGATACCCTTGTTTCCAGAAAACGTCACGCGGTAAGCGTTGCGGGGATCTCGTATCTGCGGGCTTCACAGGCAACGAACAGCCCGACCAATGAGGAGCTGAAAAGAGGTGTAAACTGGACACTGGTAAACGACGAAACAAAGGCCATTGAACACAAGGCAGTTCCAATCGCTCGCATCATTTCAAGAGGATGATCTGAAAGGGGCGGATGAAATGTTTGGTGCAAAAGCAGTGAAGGAAAGGCTGAAATTTTTCGGTTATGAGGTCGGGGAAAATGATAGATCTGCCCTGGCCTTTTGTATTGAAAAAGTCCGCAGTACCATCAGGAATGAGACCAACGGGCGGGATGTGCCGGAAGGACTGGAACACATTGCTGTCGATATGGCAGCAGGTGAGTTTCTTCTTTCCAAGAAAACATTTGCTCCCGCCGATCTCGAAGGGCTTGATCTGGATTATGCTGTTAAGCAGATCCAGACGGGTGACACCAACACGGTATTTGCAACCGGGGAAGGATGCCTGACCCCTGAACAACGGCTGACCTCATTCATCAATTACCTGTTATCTTATGGAAAGGCTGAATTTAATTCATTCAGGAGGATTCGATGGTGAAAGCAATCCGGGCAGCACAGGGGGCTGCAAGAAAGGTCATTGAGTCAACTTATTTTGGTACTTTGACGGTCATGGAAATGAAGAAAGACAAGGATGTGAAATCAAAGCTGACAAAGATCGAACAAGTGGTTGTATTGGAGGACCAGCCCTGCAGGTTGTCATTTGAAACACTGCGGTCTGCTGTTCAGACGGATACGGCAGCAGCCGTCACACAGATCACAAAGCTGTTTGTTTCTCCCGATGTGGTGATCAGACCGGGGTCAAAGATCACGGTGACGCAGGACAATGTGACCACGGATTACACCCGCAGCGGCGTTCCGGCAGTATATCCGACGCATCAGGAGATTGTCCTTGAACTGTTTGAGGAGTATGGATGATGGGAAGGATGGGGAACTTTGACATCTCTGGGTTGGAAAAGCTCAGGGATGATCTGAACAGACTGCACGACCCAGATGACTTTGTGGAATCATGTGCAAAGGAGCTGGCTGCCAGGCTTTTGAGAATGGTGGTCAAGCGTACCCCGGTGGGGGATTATTCCCGTGAGATTGAGGTCATTGCAAAGCGGGATTCCAAGAAGCACAAAAAGGGCGAGGTATACAAAAAGAAAGTGAATCCCAGTGGAAAAATAGGGGGAACACTTCGGCGCGGGTGGACCGGGGGAGAAAAGGCATCGGCAAAAGACTATGCTGATTCATTGGCGGTCAATCATTTTGGTGACACCTATGTCATTGAGATTGTGAACCCGGTGGAGTATGGGAGCTATGTTGAATTTGGACACAGGACCGCAAATCACAAAGGCTGGGTCAGGGGGCAGTTCATGATGACCATATCCGAACGGGAACTTCAAAGGATTGCTCCGAAGGTGCTCGAAAAGAGGATTAAGGATTATCTGGAGGGAGGCTTTCGATGATAAATTCAATTATTGAAGCGATCAGCGTCGCCCTGAATGATGCATTTGGGGACGGTTATGAAATTCATATGGAGGAGCTGGAGCAAGGATTGGAGGAACCGTGTTTTTTCATTTCCTGTCTGAATCCTTCCGAGTCACAGTTCTTAGGGAAGCGGTATCTCAGAACGAACCAGTTCTGTATCCAGTATTTTCCGGCAGTCAGTGAAAAGCAGCGCGAATGTAATGACGTGGCTGAACGATTGTATGAATGTCTGGAGTATATAGCGCCTGATGGTGATACCAGTCCCATCAGGGGGACAAAGATGAATCATGAAGTGGTGGACGGTGTTCTGAACTTTTTTGTGAATTATGACCTGTTTGTTTACAAGAAAGACAGCGTATCTGTCCCGGCAATGGAGGGAGTTTCCTCTGGGATCTATATGAAAGGATAGGTGATGAAATGGCAGGAAAAAAGAAAGATCAGGATGTAGCAGCGGCAGAAACTGGGAAAAATGAAAATGAATTTACAAAGGAACAGCTGGCTGTTTCCGAACGCTTCCGGGAAAGAAGGGATATTCTTGCAGCTCTTCTCGATGATGGAAAACTGTACACGGTGAAAGCTGTGGAGGAAAAGATCGAAAATTATATGAAAGGTAAGGTGAGATAAGAATGGCTTTAGGTGGCGGAACTTTTTTAGTGCAGAACAAAGAATTGCCAGGGACTTATATCAATTTTGTTTCGAAGTCTGCAGCAATTGCAACTCTTTCTGAACGGGGGATCGCAACCATGCCCCTTGAACTGGACTGGGGGAAGGAAGGGGAAATCTTTGAGGTGACGAGCGGGGATTTCCAGAAGAACAGTATGGAGATTTTCGGATATGAGTACTCCAGCGACAAGCTGAAAGGGCTTCGGGATCTGTTCCTGAATACACAGACTTTTTATGGATACCGACTGAACGGCAGTGGTAAAAAGGCATGTAATGAGCTTGCGGAAGCCCTTTATTGCGGGGTGCGTGGGAATGATCTGAAGATCGTGATCCAGGTGAATGCTGATGATGAATCCCTGTTTGATGTGAAAACAATCTTGGGGACGGATGTTGTTGATGAGCAGACGGTCGCTGATGCCGGCAGCCTGGCAGACAACAAGTTCCTGAAATGGAAGTCAGGGATCACACTGGAAGCGGCGGCAGCGATCCCCATGACCGGGGGCGAGAACGGGGAAGTAAGCGGAGCGGACCACCAGGCATATCTTGACAGGGCTGAATCGTTCACGTTCAATACCATGGGGGTAGTTGTGACGGATGACACCACAAAATCTCTGTATGCCGCATATTGTAAACGGCTGCGTGATGAGATGGGCGTAAAGTTCCAGCTTGTCCTTTACGATTATGCAAAAGCTGATTTTATGGGCGTTATAAGCGTGAACAACAAGCCCCTTGATGAAGGTTGGAGTGAAGCGAGTCTTGTTTACTGGGTGACTGGTGCTTCCGCTGGCTGTGCGGTCAACAAGAGCAACCAGAACCGGAAATATGACGGGGATTTCATCATTGAAACTCCGCACACGCAGAACCAGCTTAAAGCGGCAATCAAGGCGGGCAAGTTCACGTTCCATAAAGTAGGGGCTGATGTTCGTGTGCTGGAAGATATTAACACAATGGTGACAACTTCTGATACAATGGGGGATATTTTCAAGGATAATCAGACAATCCGGGTGATTGACCAGATTGGTAATGATATTGCGGTGCTTTTCAATACAAAGTATCTTGGTGTTGTTCCAAATGATGCACCGGGGAGGATTTCACTCTGGTCTGATATTGTCAAGCACCATGAACAGCTTCAGGATATCCGGGCGATCGAGAATTTCTCTGATGCCGATGTAAAGGTGGATCAGGGTGACACGAAGAAAACCGTGGTAGTGTCTGACCTTGTAACCGTAGTGAATGCCATGGGCAAGCTGTACATGACCATCACGGTGGCATAAGAAAGGGGTGAAAGCGGATGAATGGTAATGTAGTTATGAAAGCCAGGGATACCGTATTTGCGGCTCTGGCAGAGTGCTTCATCACGATTGGGACAAGACGTTATAATTTTATGCAGGCGATCAATCTGGAAGCAAAGTTTGAGAAGAACAAGACGGAAGTCCCCATTCTTGGGAAAACAGGAAAAGGAAACAAGGCGTCCGGATGGAAGGGTACGGGCAGCGCAACCTTCCATTACAACACGTCCATTTTCCGGCAGATGATGATCCAGTACAAGGATACTGGGGAAGACATCTACTTTGAGATCCAGATTTCCAACGAGGACAAGACTTCTGCGGCAGGGCGGCAGACCATGATCCTGATGGACTGCAACATTGATGGCGGTATCCTTGCAAAGTTTGACGCCGACGGGGAATATCTTGATGAGGATATGGATTTTACCTTCGAGGATTTCAAGATGCCAGAAGCGTTTAAGGACCTGGAAGGTTTTCTTACTAACTAAACAGCATGAAAGACCTCTTGTGCGGCGTCCATATAAGCCCGTATAAGGGGTCTTTCCATATCAGCGAAAAAATATAAGGAGTGTGTAAATATGTCTAAATTCAGCAAATTTATGAAGTCTAACAAGATTGAGAAAAAGAATGAAATGTATGCAGTGACAAAATCCCTCTGTGATGAAAGCGGCAAGCCTCTTGAATGGGAGTTCCGGCACATTACGTCGAAAGAGAATGAAGATCTGAGGGATTCCTGTACTGTTGAAGTACCGATCACTGGTAAGCCCAATATGTTCCGGCAGAAGGTGAAGTCCAGCCTTTACATTCAGAAGATGATCGCCGCTTCCGTGGTTGTTCCTGATCTGTATGATAAGGAACTGCAGGATTCCTATGGCGCCATGACACCGGAGGAATTGCTGCTTGCCATGGTCGATGATCCTGGAGAATACAATGATCTGGCTGCATTTGTTCAGAAGTTCCAGGGCTTCAATGTTTCCTTTGACGAAAAGGTGGATGAAGCAAAAAACTGATCGAAGAAGGGGATTGGGAAGCGAACTTCGCCTACTATGCCCTTCTGAAATTACATATTCTGCCTTCCGTCTTTCTCAATATGGATGAGCTGGAAAAAGCTTTTGTAGTGGCTGCGATCAAAGTGAAGATGGAAGATGACAGGGAAAGAGAAAAAGAGATGAAGCGCAGGGCGAAAACGGGGAAGAAGGGAAGGTGATGCCATGGGGAGCGTGAGGACGGCGATAGAATTGCAGGATAATTTCTCCAATATCCTGAATCAGGTGATAAATTCTGTAAACCTTGGTATTTCTGCCATGGAAGATTTACACCAGACTATGAATTCATCTGTTGATACAACTTCCATAGATGGGGCAAGGACAGCCATAGAACAGGCGGCTATTGCAGCCTGTGAATTGGAGGAAGCCATGCGGGGAGCCAGCTCTCCAGGGCTGGATACCCCGCATGTTCAGTGGCAATCCCCCGCCGTGGAAGTATTTACTGGAAACGGAATGGAAAGATTCCAGCAGGAAGTACAGAGCACGAATAATATGCTTCAACAGTTGAGCACCACGCAGGACGATATCGCAAGGAGGGCATACAATACAGATATTTTTTCACAGGAAGCCTTTCAAGACCTGAACAGGATGGCGGCAAGAATTGATGTTGTAAGGGATCGTATTCAGCAGATAGAGAATAATCCCCTGAACATGGGAACAGATTCCGCAAATGAGGAGCTGGAACAATTACGTGGGCAGTTGGATCAGGCAGTCCGGGTACAGCAGAATCTTAACCGTGCTGTTGACAATATGGATGTCCAGGCGGCAAATGAAGCCTATCTGAGGCTGGAACAGATCATCGGGGGCACAGAAAGGCATATCCGTGACAATGTCAACGAACAGGGAAGGTTCAATCGTGAGATCGAACAGGGGACACAGGAAGCCAATGAACTGATGCAGACGATCAAGGGTGTGGTTGCGGCATATGTTACGATCCAGACCTTTTCAGCGGCGTTGGATTTATCAGACCAGCTTGCTTCCACAACCGCCCGATTAAATCTGATGAATGACGGTCTGCAGACCACACAGGATCTGCAGAACAGGATATTTCTTTCGGCAGAACGGGCAAGGGGCAGCTACCAGGCAACCGCTGATGCCGTCTCCAAACTCGGACTTATGGCGGGTGACGCGTTCAGCAGTTCGGAAGAGATCATTGCTTTTATGGAGCAGGTGAACAAGCAGTTTATCATTGCTGGGACAGAGGCGGCGGGAATTGATGCCGCTATGCTGCAGCTTACACAAGCAATGGGTTCGGGTGTTCTTCGTGGCGAGGAATACAACAGTATTCTGGAGCAGGCGCCGAATATTATCCAGGCGATTGCTGACTACATGGAAGTTCCGAAGGGACAGTTAAAGGATATGGCGGCAGAAGGAAAGATCACTGCCGACATTGTAAAGGCTGCCATGTTTGCGGCGGCTGACGAGACCAACGAAAAATTTGAAAGCATGCCCATGACTTTTGAACAGGTCTGGACTTCCCTTGAAAACACTGCTTTGATGGCATTACAACCTGTTTTTGAGAAACTGAATGAAGTTGCCAACAGTGACAATTTTACACAGACGGTGGATCATGCAGTAAATGCATTGTCAATGCTTGCCGCTGCTGCACTGCCTGTTATAGAGCATATCGCCAGTTCACAGGTATTGTGGGATTTTGTGAACACGGCTGTCGATGCCTTTTCCACGATCGGTGTGGTAGCACTGGGGATCTTCGATCTGCTTTTTGCAGGGATAGAGCTTCTGGGTGATAACTGGTCCTGGTTAGCTCCTATTATTTTGGGAGTGGCTGGGGCTTTGGCGGTATATTATGGGTGGCAGATGGCAGTAAATGGTGTGAATCTGGTAAGCAAAGGAATTCATGTCGCTATTGCGGCAGCGCAGATGCTGCATGCGGCGGTAACTGGGGGACTGACGGCATCAACGGCCGCAGCAATCGCAGCGCAAAACGGTCTTAATGGAGCCATGTATGCGTGCCCGATCGTCTGGATTATCATATTGATTATTGGTCTGATCGCTTTGTTTTATGCGGCGGTGGCAGCAATTAATAAGTTTGCGGGGACTTCCGTTTCCGCGACGGGAATAATCTGTGGGGTGTTCATGATTGCGGCTGCTTTTATCGGGAATCTGTTTGTTTCCCTGATAAACTTTGTGATCGACATTTTTGTGGTACTCTGGAATTTTATAGCTGTCTTTGCAAATTTTTTCGGAAATGTGTTCAATGACCCAGTGGGGGCGATCGTCCGGTTGTTTTTTGATCTGGTCGACTGTATTCTTGGACTGCTCGAATCACTGGCTTCAGCTATTGACACGATTTTTGGTTCAAACCTTGCCGGTGCGGTTTCCGGTTGGCGCGATTCCCTGGGAAGCTGGGTAGATGAAACCTTCGGGCAGGGCGAGGAGATCATGGCGAAAATGGACGCTTCCGGCATGCACCTGGATCGGTTCGAGTATGGGGCGGCATGGGATGCCGGATATTCCTTCGGGGAAGGGATCGATGAGAGCATAGCGAATTTCGATCCATCTTCACTGTTTGGAACTACCGATATTCCATCTGCTGACGATTATGCAGGTGCGCTGACGGACGGGGCGATTGGAAGTGGTATTGATGATATTGCCGGAAATACCGGGGCTATGGCTGACGCTATGGATATAACCGGGGAAGAACTGAAATACCTTCGCGACATCGCAGAGCAGGAAGCGATTAACCGATATACAACCGCAGAGATCACCATTGAACAGACGAACCACAACACTATTAAAAACGGAATGGATCTGGATGGTATCATGTCCGGCATGACTGATATGGTGAATGAAGCGATTGATATTTCAACGGAAGGAGTGCATGTCTGATGGGAAAAAGCGGATATGATTTTTACCTGAACAAGTGCCTGTTGCCAGTAGCACCGCCTAAACTTACGGTAAAGATCAACAATGCAAATAAGACTGTCACCCTGATAAATGAGGGTGAAATAAATATTTTGAAAATGGCAGGATTGACGGACATTGAATTTGAGTGCAGGATACCACAGGAACAATATCCCTTTGCCGTTTATAAGTCGGGATTCAAGGGGGCGGACTACTTTCTGGACTACTTTGAAAGTCTGAAAACAGGTAGGACGCCATTTCAGTTTATCGTGTGCAGAAAACGTCCTACAGGAAAACGACTTTTTGATACCAATATCAAGGTAGCTATGGAAGATTACAAGATCACGGAGGATGCAAAGGACGGGTTTGATGTCCTGGTAAAGATTAAATTAAAACAATGGCGTGACTATGGGACAAAAACGGTGAACATTACCAATAACATGGAGAAACCGAAAGCAAGCGTCGAGCCGCAGAGGGAAGTCGGGGTTACTGCTCCGACAGAAACGCAGACCTACACGGTGGTAAAGGGAGACTGCCTCTGGAATATTGCCAAAAGGTTTTACGGGAACGGCAGTAAATATTCGACGATCTATAACGCGAGCAGAAGCGTGATAGGAG
Organism: uncultured Lachnospiraceae bacterium; assembly: GCA_947177165.1. Lineage (GTDB taxonomy): Bacteria > Bacillota > Clostridia > Lachnospirales > Lachnospiraceae > COE1. Next base: position 1,933 of record CAMWTP010000081.1, on the reverse strand, counting down.
GGAATCCAAACCTGATCTATCCGGGACAGGTACTGACGATTCCGGCAATTTAAAAAGGGGGAGGGGCATATGGGTGTTGAACTGCTGATCGGGAATGAACTTGGGACAAAAGCATATCTTCCGGCTGTCGAAGAGGGGATCGAATGGACTACGGAAAGAAAGAACACACCCGGCAAACTGACATTCAAGGTGTTAAAGGATGATGTGCTGGACTTTTCGGAGGGGAGCGCAGTCAGGATGAAAGAAAATGGAGATGAAGTGTTCTTTGGTTTTGTATTTAAACAGCAGAGGTCAAAGGAACAGATCATTACCGTTACCGCTTACGATCAACTGCGGTATTTGAAAAACAAAGACACTATAGTCTATGAGAATAAGACCATGGACCAGTTTTTGCGAATGGTTGCCGCTGACTACAGGCTGAATGTCGGGGTACTGGAAAACACAGGGTATGTTATTGAATCAAGGATTGAAGAAAACACTTCCCTTTTTGAGATGGTGCAGAATGCCCTTGACCTGACACTGCAGAACACAGGGGAACTGTTTGTCCTATATGATGATTTCGGAAAGCTGACATTAAAACACCTTTCTTCTATGGCGGTAGGAAATCCGGGAGCATATTTGATGGTGGATGAAGAAACGTGTGAAACCTTTGATTACACTTCGTCCATTGATGATAATACCTTCAACAAGATCAAGCTGACCTATGACAACGAAGAAACGGGGTTCCGGGAAGTTTATATTGCGCAGGATTCAGGGAATATCAACAAATGGGGGATACTGCAATATTTTGATACTTTGAAAAAGGGAGAAAACGGGCAGGCGAAAGTTGATGCCCTTCTGAACCTTTACAACAAGAAAACCCGAAACCTGAAGCTTACCAATGTTTTAGGTGATAACAGGGTACGGGCTGGCAGCATGATCGTCGTGAACCTTGATCTGGGGGATATGAAATTGCGGAATTTCATGCTGGTGGAAAGCTGTAAACATATATACAGGGAAAGTGAACACTGGATGGATTTAACCTTGCGAGGGGGTGAATTTGTTGGCTGATGCAAGTGCCTTGGTTGAAGCCATGAAAAGGGCAGCAAGGGACGAACGAGAAGCGTCAAAACCCGTCAATGTATGTTTCGGGGAAGTCATTTCAAAATCGCCTCTGAAAATAAATGTGGAGCAGAAAATGATTCTTAATGAATCGCAGCTTATCTTGTCACAGAATGTCACGGACTATATGACAACCGTAACTGTACGATGGGATACGAAAATAGGGGTTCTTTCTTCCGACGAAATAACTACCGCCCATCCGCCGCATATACACGACATCATAGGACAGAAAAATTTTTTGATACACAATGCCCTTGAAAAAGGGGATCAGGTAATCCTTATTCGGCAGCAGGAAGGTCAAAAATTTGTTGTAATTGACCGGATAGGAGGTAGAAAATGATTCCTTCAACAGTTGGCTTTTTGGATAAAGATTTTGAGATTGAAGAACAGCCGAGTTTTACTTACAAGATGCAGACAAATGAAAAGCTTATCCGTGGTTATACGGATGGTCTGGAAGCAGTAAAGCAGGCTATTTACAAGATCATCATGACGGAACGATACCAGTATATCATGTATAGCTGGAATTACGGGATTGAACTTCTTGACCTTTTCGGGGAACCCGTGACTTATGTATGTCCAGAATTGAAACGACGTATTTCGGAAGCGCTTCTCTGGGACGACCGGATTCGGAGTGTTGACAATTTTGAATTTGATTTTCCTCAAAAAGGGGTAGTTCATGTTGCATTTATAGCACGCACCATTTTTGGAGACGTGCAGGCGGAAAGGGCGGTGGATATTTAATGTATGAGGATACCACTTATGAAGTGATCCTACAAAGGATGCTGAACCGTGTCCCAGACAAATTTGACAAGCGGGAAGGTTCTGTTATTTG
>CAMWTP010000080.1 GCA_947177165.1 uncultured Lachnospiraceae bacterium | reverse complement strand
TTCTAATATATTCTTACCCGGTAGAACGCAAAAAACTTCTTAATAGTAAAATTGCTTTGGTGTGGCTATTGGTAGCATTTTTTATGATATGCGGAACTGTCATAATGTACGTTATTTTTTCATTATCAGAAAAGCTGTTCCCATTAGTACCCGATCATCTATCTGCTGTATTGTGCGTAAAAGTTTTTTCTGAAACTATGCTTTGTCTGTTTCTTTCTTTATTTATTGGAATTATTTCTGTAAGAATTGGGTTTGCAAAAAAATCTATACAGACAACGATCATTGCGTCTGTTATTATATGTGCCTGTACCGCAAATGTAATATCGACCATGAGCTATTCCTACATTCCTGTTATTGTATTGTTTTGTGTAGCAGCGTTTTTAGCATTTATTTCTTATAGAGGGCTTAAAACCAAAGTTGAAATTGCAGAAGTATAAAACTTGGCATTGACTTAAAATTTCATATATACCAATATCTGCCCAGCGGCAGAAAAGAAAAAACCGCTGTTGGGCAGATAATTTTCTATGCTCTTTTTCTTAAAGAACTTATACATGGCGGTTTTGAAATAATCAAAGCCGCCGTTTCTTTTTATCTTCTCAAGAAATGACACGGTTTCACTGTTAAATGCGGCGGCAAAAGGAGGTAGCCGCCATGAAGCACATACCCTATCGACAAAATCCGACGGTCATTGACATATCAAAAAAGCCCGACCGCCGCCGGGGGAAATTCTACCCATGAATATGAACTGTCTAATCAACTGAATACTGCTTACAATTTCTTTGCGCTTGTCTGTATTTTACAGACAGGCGCATTTTGTATTAAGAAAAAATTTTTTGAATGGAGAATGTGGTTTGATAATTGATTTTGTGTCGTTTGCGCAAAAATGATGTCGTTTGTGCATATAATATTTTTCTATCTTTTTTGTTGTGGTATAAATAAAGCATCAAGAGTTATGCCACATAGGAGGATGAAAAAATGGTACAAGTACAACATATTACTTTTAAAGATTGGAATCCGATTGGAAAACCACGCCAAAAAACACATGAAAACAGCGGGAATTCACCGGGCAGTGTGAAAAATGGTTTTTTGGAAACGGCACAAAGAATGCTGTTATTTCCTTTCAAAAGACATATGGGTTAAGCGCAGATGTTTTAAATTTTGACTATATAATAAAATGATAAGCAAAATCTGAGGTATAGGTTTTGCTTATCATTTTCTGATATTGGTTTCACTGGAGGGAACTATTATGATGAAAAAAATCTTTTTACTGGGTTTGATATGTCCTGTTTTATTATCTGCCTGTTCTACAAATAAGGATACAGGATACACGGATGTTGTCCCCATTCAAATTGAAAATACTGGCAACGATATTAACCTGCCTGAAGAAAGCACTTCTGATATACGGCAGACGTCCCCATCTGAAATGCATGAATCCGGGCAATCCACAGCCGCAGAAGAAATATCGGAAATAGAATCTCAGACAGAAATGACGCAAATTCTAGAAATTTATGAAGGAGAATATACGGGTAATACTATAAACGACCCTGATTATGACGGTCTGGAGATTCAAAAAAATGAAGATGATACTTATGGAATACAGGTTAAAATCCCGTTTCTAACCAAGTTGTATGAATGCACAGGTTATCAGTCAGGAAATATAATCCTGTTTTCTACCTCTGAATGGGGTACAGACAAAAAGGTGGAGGGAAGCATCTCTCTTGATGATGATTCTGCCACAGTGACATTTACTTCTGGATGGTATCAGACAGCCACTACGGAAAACGCCTATCAATACCATAAAACATCAGATACTCCCCGTCTGGAAAACTGCCCCGATGCACGCCCCGATTATAGTTCTTTCACAGGAGAATACTGCGATGCCAACAATGATCCAAGTCTTGAAATCCAGCTAAACGAGGATGGCTCTTATCTTATACAGATTAGCCTTTTCCGTGAAATAGGATATGATGCGTGTATCGGCAGTCTATCGGAAGAAAAAATGTCTTTCACATCCGATCAACGCGGCGGTGTAAGCGGCAGCATAATTCTTGACAATGATCTTGCGGTCGTCCAGTTTGAGCAGATTGGTTATTTTGAGAATTCTAAAGTAACAACCTATTTGTTTTATAAGACATCCGACAATCCAAATATTGATGAACAACTTAATTAAACTGCAGAATTCTTTCAACAGCCTTTGATTGATATGAAGGTATTTTTTGATGACACAGTTTTTTTAGCTATTATATGTATAGTACAGATGGGATAAATGTGAAATAATATTTTAAATGCAGAGATTCGAGAGAGTCCCTGCTTTTTTGTGCAAAATTAAACTTATCACTTGACAATATTGCATAGATGAAAATTGCCCGGAGCTTTTGACAATGAATGTAATTTTCTTTGATGAGGATAACAGCCATATCGTGTTTTCGGGGCAGACGAATCAGAATGGCAGAACAGTTGCGTTATAGGGCAGAATATATTTGCTTAAGCTAAAAAAGTACAATCTATTCCCCAAAAAGTGCTTTTTGTTCCATATGGGTTGTTGTCTTCTGCCAATTTGATAAAATAAAGAACCACAATCATCCGTTTTTGACAACGATAAGACAACGATAAAGAGGATAAAGAATAATGAACGAAATTTTTTCAAAGGAAGAGACAAATACTGGAAGACAGAGGGAGTTTGATTATCTGAAGGGCATTTTTATGTTGTTTATTTATCTGATTCATGCCTTTCAGGCAACCATGTCCCCAGAGGATTCCATTACCCGGTGGATTTATATATTCGCAACGATGTCCGGTGCAGCTATTTTCATCTTCGTGATGGGATTGGGAACTGTTTACAGCAGGAATGCGACGCCGGTGGGAATGGTAAAGAGCGGTGTCCGCATGGTGATCTATCAGTATCTGAATAACCTTGCCTATGTAGCCGCACTGCTGATCCCTTACCCCTTTGTCAGCGGGAGACTGACGGGAGCCGGAATGGATAATTTTAATTATTTGGTAGTGGTATACATTCAATACATTAATATCTTTTTTATTACCGGAATCATTTATCTCGTACTGGCACTGCTCAGGAAACTGAATATGAACATTGCAGGGTACATAATAATCGGTGCGGCAGTGAGTATCGCTGCGCCATTCCTTTATGGGACGACTGTGGACGTGCCAGTGCTTGGGTATATTATGAAGCTTTTGATCGGGGACGCAGAGTTTGTTTCTTTCACGCCGCTCTATTTTCTGTCCTATGCATTGTTTGGAGTTGCCTTTGGCAAAATGCTGCGGCACGTTAAGGATAAAGTGAGATTCTATGGCATGCTGGCTGTTCCCGGCATCGTGATCGTGATCGTATGGTGGGTGCTGGTATTCGTAAAGTATGGTTCGGACACATCCCGGATGTATGCGGTGTTAACTGACGCGTATTCACAGCCGGACTTCTGGCATGTGGTGGCAAGCATGGCGCACATATTTCTGTTTGCCATAATCCTGTTTTTTGCGGAAAGATCCGGCACAGAGGATGGCAGGCTGCGTGCGCCAGAGAATCCTATCGCGAGACAGATCTTATATTACAGTGAACATATATCAAAATATTATGCAATGCATATAACAGTATATTTTATTGCTCTTGGCATCAACGGTTATGAAGCCTTTCGAAGCTATCAGTGCTGGCTGCTTGCGCTGTTGTCGATTGTGGTGACAGAGATTATGGTAAGAGGATACAATATGCTACAGGCAAGACAATCGCGTGGTAAAAAGAATAACCGTAAATAGAAACAAAAGAAATGGATCTGTTGGAAAATGGCATGATGGAAAGTATGGCAGGAGGATGTTGAGATGGAACATATGCACCAGAGGAATGAGCGGCTGATACAGAATAAAGTCTGGAAGTATCTTTTGCCGGGGATCATGATGTCAATGGCTTTGCAGCTGGGAAACATCGTCGATACAATATTTGTGGGGAACTTTTTGGGAACTGACGCCATGTCAGCGATCACTCTTGTTCTGCCCATGGAAACTTTGATACAGGTAACAGGCTACTGCCTTGGTACGGGAGGATCGATCGCAGCAGGTATTTTGCTTGGCAAGCGGAATAAAGAGGGAGCATCACAGCTGTTTACGCTCACACTGCTGATCACCGTTGTTGTGGGACTGATCATTGCGGCAGCGGCGCCTTTTCTGGCAATGCCTATTGCGGATGCTTTGGCAAAGGGCGGAAGCTTAAGCGTTCCGGCAGGCCATTATCTTTTTGTGGGGATGCTTGGCGCTCCGGTTATTGGCGTCGGGCTTCTGATGTCCAGCTTTTTGGGTGTGGAAAATCATCCCGAGCTTGCGTCTGCCTACCTGATCGTTTCCAATGTGATCAATCTGATTCTTGATTACATATTTTTAAGATTTACCAGTCTCGGTATCGCGGGCGCCTCCCTGTCTACAGTGGCTGGATTTCTGCTGGGAATGGTTATTTTTGTCTTATATATCCGTTCTCCGAAACGCATGATCAGTTTTGTCAGGATACAGTCGTTTGCCCCTTTGAGGGAGGCGGTCATATCAGGGGCGCCGCTCTTTGTGTTTATGGTCATGACCATCATAAAATCGTTTGTCCTGAATGAAATTATCATCCGCATTATCGGAGATGGCGGGATGGCAGTCTATACGGTGTGTGACAATGTCCTTATGATCGTGGAAATGATCACGGCCGGAATCATAGGCGTGATACCAAATATAGCGGGAATTCTTTATGGCGAAAAGGATTACTTTTGCATCCGCGCGCTGTGCAAAAGGGTTCTTGTATTAAGCGCGGCTGCTACTGCTTGTATTTTTGTGCTTGTCATGGCGTTTGCAAGATCGATCACCGTTATGTTTGGCGTGGATGATCCGGCGCTCTCTTCCATGATGGAGGTAGCGCTCAGGATCTTTATCCTGTGCCTGCCTGCATATGTATGGAATAAATTTCTTGTCGGTTATTATGAATCGATCGAGGAGTCAAAACAGGCGAGCGTTATCACATTCTTTCAAAACGGCATTTATGTGCTGCCCGCTGCGGCTCTTGGGATCATTCTCGAGATAAAAATGGGAGGCAGCGGTATGAATGGTCTGGCGCTTAGCTTTGTATGCTCAGAGATCCTGACAGTTCTTACGGCATATATCTATCGCAGGATCAGACATAAAAATATGGATTTTTATCTGCTGCCTGAGGAGACGGGAACCTGCTTTGATTTTACTGTGAAGGCCGATATGGATGAGACTGCGCTGGTGCCCAGGGAGGTAAAAGAGTTCTGTATGGATAACGGCGTGAGCGCTAACAGGGCAAATATCGTGGCGGTGGCTGCGGAGGAGATGATCGTCAACTGCATCCAATACGGCGGCAGGCAGTCTCATTGGATTGATGTCAGCCTGGTGATAGAACAGCAAAAGATGCTTTTGCGGATCAGGGACAATGGCGTGCCCTTTAATCCCACGGAGTATGAATTTGACAGTGGGAAGTTTGATATCCATGGCATTGAGCTTGTGAAAGCAATCGCGTCTGAGATCAGTTATATGCGCACAATGGACTTAAATAATACCGTGTTAAACTTTGATATGGAACAGGAGGAAGAAAATTGAGAAAAGTAACCGACACAATTTATGAAACTGATTTTGAGCCGGTAGTGAGTATGTTTGAGCGACAGGCAGAAATGCATCCGGACAAAACGGCAGTCATTGCAGGCGGTGAGCAGAAAACGTACCGTGAGCTCAATGCCGATGCAAACAAAGTGGCAGATGTCCTGATTAGAAATGGGGTAGCGGCAGAAACGATTGTCGCTGTCCTGTTAGAGCGCGGCATCAAAGTTTACACTGCGACACAGGGAATCTTAAAGGCAGGCGGGGCATTTACCTGCATTTCCCCCGCGTATCCGACAGAGCGTGTGCGTTATATCTTAGAGGACAGCGGTGCAAAGTGCGTGATTACAGATGAAAAGACAAAGGACCGGTTCGGCGATCTGTGGGAGACATTAGCGTGTACTCCTCTTATGATAGACGAGATCTTGAAAGGTGATCATACACAAAATCCCAATCGGAAAATCCATGAAAATGACTTATGTTATGTGATCTATACCTCAGGTTCTACAGGAAAGCCTAAGGGCGTTATGATAGAACACGGGAATCTCTCGAACTTTGTCAATGCAAATCCAAAGAACCATGAAACGCTTGGATATACAGAAAGGTCGTCGGTTGCTCTTGCGCTTGCAGCAATGACATTTGACGTTTCTATTATGGAAGAGTTTATTCCACTCACAAATGGTATGACCGTCGTGGTCGCAACAGAGGAGGAAATCCATAATCTGGATCTGCTTGCGGATACCATTTTGCAGCATGGCGTTGACAATATCGCAATAACCCCCTCTTTCCTGTCTGTCATGCTGGAAATTCCGAAAATGCGGGAGGCGTTAAAGCAGGTCCGCGTCTATGACCTTGGCGCCGAAGCATTTCAGGGAGGACTGTATGACAAAATCTGTGAAGTCAATCCTGACGCGTATATCATGAACGGATATGGACCTACAGAGACAACGATCAGCTGTACTATGAAGGTGATCACGAGCAGTGAAAATATCACCATCGGCATACCCAACACAAACGTGCTGGTGTATATTATCGACGAGAATAATCAGGAAGTGCCGGATGGGCAGGTTGGTGAGCTTCTCATCTGTGGAAAAGGTGTGGGGCGTGGATATCGGAACCTTCCGGAAAAAACAGCCGAGGCATTTATTACATATCGCGGCATGCGTGGCTACAAGTCAGGCGACCTTGCCCTGATCAATGCTGACGGGGAGATCGAATTTCATGGCAGAAAGGACAATCAGGTAAAACTCAGGGGGTTCCGGATCGAGCTGGGTGAGGTCGAGGAAGTGATCGCAAGCCATGCAGATGTTTTGAATGCAGTAGCGGTCGTTACGGATGAACAGCTTTGTGTGTACTATACTGCTGCAAAGGAAATAGCGCCGCAGGAGCTTTCTGACTTTGCGGCAGCAAGCCTTGCTTACTATATGGTGCCGGATATCCTCATTCAGCTTGATGAAATGCCGCTGACATCCAATCTGAAAATAGACAAAAAATCCCTGCCAAAGCCAGTGTTCAAACAGGGTGATCATGAGGTGCCCAAAAATCAGATGCAGCAAAAGATTTTTGATATCGCGGCATCCGTTACCAACAACAGTAATTTTGGTATCAACACACCATTTTACCGTGCAGGGCTTACCTCCCTGGGGGCAATGAAATTCAATGTCCTGCTGGCAGAGGAATTTGGGATCGCGATAAAAACGAGCGATATCAGCCAGTATCATACGGTGGTGCTGATGGAGGAGTTTATCCGGAATGCAGAAGCGCTTGATGATAAAAAAGAGAGCCGTCTGGTTTATCCTTTAACAGGTTCCCAGAAAGGAATCTTTGCGGAGTGTGCGAAGAATCCGGAAACAACGGTTTATAATATCCCGTTTTTGTTCACGCTTGACAACCGTATCGATGAAGAGAAACTTGCCAGTGCAGTGACCAGAACGATTCAGGCGCATCCTTACATGACAGCGCGTTTTGGCATCAGTGAGGACGGGGAAATGGTTCAAAAACCGTTTGCGGAAGACTTTGTGCCTGAGATCATCCGCACAACAGACAGTGCGTTTCAAAAGGACCGTCTTGTAAAGCCATTTCAATTAGAAGGGGACAGACTGTTCCGGATCGCAATCTACCTGACGGAGACGAAGAAGTATCTGTTTGTCGATTTTCACCATATCATGGCAGATGGAAATTCCTACGATATCTTTTTTGAGGACCTCAATCGTGCCTATATGGGTGAAGAATTGACAGAGGAGGCTTACACAGGTTTTGATGCTGCTGTATCAGAGGAACACGCAGTAGAGCGGGGCAGCTATAAAAAGGCAGCTCTTTACTATGACAGTATTTTTCAGGGGCTTGAAGTCGATTCGCTTCCCATTTTTGATAAAAAAGAGGATACGCCGAAAAAAGGTCTGGCAGAGTATAAAATGACAGTATCTGCAGAAGCAGCTCTGGCGTTTTGTGATAAATTGGGAGTCACACCCAATACGCTCTTTACCGGAGTTTTTGGAATCCTGATGTCGCGCTGGTCCAATGCAAAAGAATCGCTGTTTGCGACGATTTATAACGGCAGGAACGATTCGAGGCTTGCGAACACCGTCTGTATGCTTGTAAAAACGCTGCCTGTATACTGCAGATTTGATGATAAGACGACCGTGGTATCCTATATGGTTTCTTTGCAGGAACAGTTGATGAATTCCATGGCAAATGATATTTTTCCGTTTTCCGATATTGCTGCAAAATACGGGATCACCTCTGATCTGATCTTTGCTTACCAGGCAGAACTGACTGACGATTATCCGATCGGAGATACGGTTGCTGTTGGTGAGGATCTGGCGCTTGACCTGCCAAAAGAACCGCTGTTACTCCAGGTTCGTCTCTATGACGGGGAGTACTATCTGACAGCCGAGTACCGCAGTGATCTGTATCAGGAGGAGACGGTTCAGAATATTATGGATTCGTATAATGCCGCTTTTGAATCCATATTCGGCTGCCGCAGCGTATCGGATGTGACAATCCTTTCAAAGCAGCAGGAAGAACAGCTTGACCGTTTTAATGAGACGCAGGTGCCGTATGATCATAGCAAAACGGTTGTAGATCTGTTTGAGGAAGCGGCCGCAAAATATCCTGACCAGACAGCCGTTGTATATCAGGATGTCAGATATACATACAGTGCGCTTGAAAAAATAACGCGCAATCTTGCGGGTGTTCTGATTCAAAAGGGATTAAAGACGGGTGACGTAGCTTCTGTGCTGATACCGCGCTGTGAATATATGGCAGTCTGCTCGATGGGTATTGCCCGCAGCGGATGTGCCTGCCAGCCGCTTGACCACACGTATCCTCAGGACAGACTGCATTTTATGCTGGAGGACAGTGATGCGAAACTTTTGATCACGACACAGAAGATGCGTGAACTGGTGCCAGACTATACAGGACAGATCCTGTATCTTGATGAGATACCAGATCTGCCGGACTATACAGATAAAATGCCCTCTCCAGAGCCGGGGGATCTGTTTACGCTGCTGTACACATCAGGTTCGACAGGAGTGCCAAAGGGCTGTATGATTGAGTTTGGAAACATCACCGCATTCTGCAGATGGTATCACAGGCAGTATCAGTTTGACAGTTCCGCTCATCTGGCTGGCTATGCGTCCTATGGTTTTGACGCATCGATGATGGATATTTTTACGTCCCTGACTGCGGGTGCACAGTTAAATATCATTGCCGAGGAGATACGCCTTGACCTCCTTGCGCTCAGTGATTATTTTGAAGAGAACCAGATTACCCATTCCTTTATGACGACACAGGTGGGACGCCAGTTCGCGATGGAAATAAAGAGCAAGGCATTAAAACATCTCAGTACGGGCGGAGAAAAGCTGGTTCCTTTAAATCCGCCGGAGGGTTTCCGGTTCTACAATGTCTATGGGCCTACGGAATGCACGGTTTATACAACGATCTTTGAGATGGAGCGGTATTATGATGATATTCCGATCGGGAAGCCGCTGGATAATCTGAAACTCTATATTGCCGATGACAAAGGACACCGTCTGCCGGCAGGGGCGTGTGGCGAGCTGCTTGTCTCGGGAAGGCAGGTATCGCGGGGGTATCTGAACCGCCCGGAGAAAACAAACGAGGTGTATTCCAGGAATCCTTACACCGATGAGGCGGGTTACGAGCGGATGTACCATACAGGCGATGTGGTGCGCTGTTTAAATGATGGAAATATTTCTTTTGTGGGCAGACGGGATTCCCAGGTAAAAATAAGAGGATTCCGGATCGAGCTTACAGAGGTAGAAGAAGTGATCCGGCGTTTTGCGGGGATTAAGGATGCCACCGTTGCCGCATTTGATGAGGAGGGCGGCGGAAAATATATTGCAGCGTATGTCGTATCGGATGAGCAGATCGATACCGCAAAGCTGAACGCTTTTATTATGGAGACAAAGCCGCCGTATATGGTGCCGGCTGTGACGATGCAGATTGACAGGATTCCATTAAATCAGAACCAGAAGGTCAACAAGCGCGCTCTGCCAAAGCCGCAGAAGGCAGTGGAGGAGATCATTGCGCCCAAAAATGAAATGCAGCAGCGTATTTATGACTGTATTGCGGAAGCGATCGGGCACAGGGAGTTTGGTATCACGACGGATATTCAGCTGGCGGGACTGACTTCGATCAGCGCGATCAAGCTGAATGTACTTCTGGCAAAGAAATTTGACGTGGCGATCAAGACAAATGATATCCGCGAAAATCCGACTGTAGTTCAGTTAGAACGGTTTCTTCTGGGAGCAGAAAAATCCGAGTCACATGAAGTGCGGGAAGTGTATCCGCTTACCAACACGCAGGCAGGCGTTTTTGTAGACTGTACGGCGAATATGGGAACAACAGTTTACAATATTCCATACCTGTTCCGGTTAAGTCCCAAAGTAGATCTCATCCGGCTGAAAGATGCAGTGGAGCAGACTGTGGAAGCGCACCCGTATCTGAAAGTGCAGCTTTTTATGGATGAGGATGGTGAGATCCGCCAGCGCAGGAAGGATGATCTGAAATACACTGCGGAAATTATCGACGGTATGGACAGAGAAAAACTGGTAAGGCCATTTCCACTGTTTCATGAGCCGCTGTTCCGTTTTGAGATATACAGGACACATGAGGGAAGTTATCTGTTCCTGGATGTGCATCATCTGATTGCAGATGGAACCTCTCTTTCTATCATTTTGTCGGATATCGACAGGGCATATCAGGGCGAAAAGCTTACTGCAGAGTCCTATACAGCCTATGATGCAGCACTTGACAATGAAAAGGCAGTACAGGGGGAGAAGTATCAGAAGGCGGAGGCGTTTTACGCTTCTGTACTGAAAGACTGCGGCCCGGACACCAGCCTTTATCCTGACAAAAACGGGGAGACGCCGGGAGTCGGGAATCTGCGCAAAAAGAGTGAGGTGATCAGCAGGAAAGCTGTGCAGGCGGTATGTGAGAAGTATGGCATAACAGAGAATGTATTTTTCACAGGTGTATTTGGCGCAGCACTGGCAAGATACCATTTTGCCCCAAAGAGTGTGTTTACAACAATCTATCACGGCAGAAATGACTCACGCCTTTCGGATACGATCGGCATGTTTGTCAAAACGCTGCCTGTTGTGTGTGACACGATGAAAACTGCGGAAGAATATTTTGTGACGATTAAGAACCAGCTTATGGGAATGATGGATCACGATATCTATCCGTTCCAGGAGATCAGCCGCAATTTCCACATTAAGCCTGATACGATGTTTGTGTATCAGGGCGATAATTTTGCATTTACGCAAATCTGCGGGGAGGATGCAGAGGAAATCCCGCTTGGCTTAAATGCGGCAAAAGAGCCAATATCGCTCATGATGAGCATTGAAGACGGCGAATATATCTATGAACTGGAATACAGAAGTGATCTGTTTGAGAAGGAGACGGCCGAATATCTGATCGAAAACCTGGAAATCACTACGAAGGCTTTCCTTGATGGAAAGGAACCGTCAGAGATACGGCTGCAGTTTGATGAGCAGGATAAGATGGTCAATACACCGCAGTATATGGGTAAGACGTTTATCGATCTGTTCCGGGAAGCTGTCTCAAAATATCCGGATAACATTGCCGTAAAAGATGAGAATGGTACAATAACATATACAGAGCTTGACGCCGTGTCGGAGTATATCGCTGATCAACTGAAAAAGAATGGCTTTGGACGGGAAAATGCCGCGGGAATCTTATGCGGCAGGACAAGGGAATTTGTGGAAGCGTATGTGGGAATCATGAAGGCGGGAGGCGCATATGTTCCGCTTGACCCGGAATATCCGCAGGAGCGGATCGAATACATGCTCTCTGACAGCGGCAGTGAAAATCTGCTCCTGATGAGGAAATATCAATCGCTGGCAGCAGGGTATGACAAGAATGTGATTTACCTTGACGAGATCGAAAAGGACGGACTTGGCTTTACAGGAAAGGCAGATTCGACACCGCCGCTTCCCGAAAATCTGGCATATATGATCTACACCTCGGGCTCAACAGGAAAACCAAAGGGCGTTATGCTGGAACACCGCAACCTGATGACATTGATCGAGCATACAGTGACCTTCCACAAGACGGTTCCAGAGGATATGTATGGTGAATTTTCTTCCTTCTGCTTTGACGCTTCGGTACATGACCTGTTTGTACCTTTGACGGTGGGAGCTTCCCTTTATATTTTCCCGGAAAGCGTCAGGAAGGATGCAGTCGCTGTCTGCCGTACCTTTGAAAAGGAACCGATCACGGTGTCGACCATGCCGACGCAGATGGGTGAGCTTGTGGCGGAAACCCTGACAGGGGACTGTGCTTTAAGGCTTCTCACCCTGGGAGGCGAGAAGTTTAAGCGCTATTATGACAGAAAGTACATTATGGTAAATGGCTATGGCCCCACGGAAAATACTGTTTCGTCAACAGAGTTTGTGGTCGATAAGGAATATAAAACCATTCCGATCGGCAGATCGCAGCTCAATGTAAGGAGTTACATCGTGGATGAGAACCTAAAGCGTGTACCTGTGGGAGCGCCAGGGGAGCTTTGCGTGGCAGGGCGGCAGGTGGCAAGAGGTTATCACAACCTGCCGGAAAAAACAGCGTCCGTATTTGTGCCAAATCCTTTTGCCACATGCAGGGATGAGGAAAGGCTGTATCATACAGGCGATATGGTACGGATGAAGGGTGACGGAAATATTGAGTACATCGGGCGGATCGACTCACAGATTAAGATTAACGGATTCCGCGTGGAGCTCGGCGAAGTAGAAGGGGCAGTCCTGAAACGCGACGGCGTTTGTGAGGCGGCGGCAATCCCTGTGGACCAGAGCGGCGTAACCTATATTGCAGCTTATTATACAGGTACGGAATATAAAGAGGAGGACTGGAAGGAATTTTTAAGTCCACTGCTTCCGGAATACATGGTGCCGGCGTTTTATACCCATCTGGACAAAATGCCTGTCACGCCTGGCGGAAAGATTGATAAGCGTGCTTTGCCAAAGCCTGCCATAGCGGAAGAACACACCAATTATGCCGCACCTCAGACAGGGGCACAGATCAAGCTGTGTAAGCTGTTTGAAAAGGCATTAGGACGGGAAAAGGTAGGAATCGATGATGATTTCTTTGCAATCGGCGGGACTTCCCTTGCTGCTTCCAAGGTTGCAGTAATGTGCCTGAATGAGAAGATACCTCTTGTGTATGCAGATATCTTCAAATATCATACGGTGCGTGCGCTTGCCGCGGCGTTATATGGAGATGAGGTGCCAAAGGAAGATACAGATGAATTTGCAAATTATTCCTACAATGCGATCGACACGCTGATCGCTGCAAATAACAGACAGAACGCTGACCATGTGAAGAAGGAGGCGTTAGGTGATATCCTGATCACGGGTGCGACAGGTTTTCTGGGGATCCATGTGTTAAAGGAATTTCTTGACCGTTACGACGGCAAGGCGTATTGTATGGTGCGCAAGGGCAGATATGAGTCCAGTGAGCGGCGTCTGATGAATATGCTGATGTATTACTTTGATCAGCCGTATACGGAACTGTTCGGTGACAGGATTCTCTGCATTGACAGTGATATAACGGACGAGGAAGCAGTAAACAGGTTAAAAGACGTACCTTTCACGACATTGATCAACTGTGCTGCCTGTGTCAAACATTTTGCGGCGGGTGAGATTTTGGAAAAAATCAATGTGACCGGTGTGAAGCATCTGATCGACCTCTGTGCATCCTCGAATCGAAGACTTGTACAGATTTCAACGGTATCTGTAGGCGGCGAGGGTATGGACGGCAGACCGCCGATGGAGCGGAAAATTGCCGAGAACGATCTGTATTTTGGCCAGAGGATCGCCAATGAGTATATACGCACGAAGTTCCTTGCAGAGCGTGCGGTGCTTGAGGCAGCCGCAAAAGGTCTTGATGCGAAAGTGATCCGTGTCGGAAATCTCATGAGCCGCTACAGAGATGGGGAGTTCCAGATCAACTTTATCACGAATGGCTTTTTAAGGAGTCTGCGCGGATACGCTGCGGTTGGTGCATTTCCGATGGATGGCATGAATGAAGGTGCAGAATTTTCTCCGATCGATGAGACAGCGGCGGCAGTGCTCTGTCTTGCAGGGACAGACAATCAGTTTACAGTATTTCATGCCTGCAACAACCATCGGATTTTTATGAGTGATGTGATCTATGAGATGCGCGCGAGAGGCTTTGACATTCAGATCGTGCCTGGCCATCAATTTATTGACATGGTCAACGCGTATGCGGCAGAACATGAGACAAGTGATGCGGTGTCGGGGCTGATTGCCTATACTTCTCATGGTGAGGAAGAACTCTACACAATTGACTATGATAATGCCTTTACAACCGAAGTGCTTTACCGTCTGGGATTCAAGTGGAATATAACCGATAACAGATACCTTGCAAATGCAATGGAAGCGCTGAAGGGACTGAACTTTTTTGAGGATGATTTGGTATGATTGGGGGAAAAAATTATGACGATCACAAAAACAGTGGAAAATAACAAAGCCGTTCTCTCGGTCGAGGGATGGCTGGATACAAATTCAGCACCGGAGCTGGGTAGGGAAATTGGGGCGCTCTCTGATATAGAAAGCCTGATACTTGATTTTGACAAACTGGAATATATTGCATCGGCAGGACTGCGCGAGATCGTGTCAGCATATAAGAAAATGAAAAGCATGAATGGAGATTTTTCCGTAATCCATGTGGGCAGCGAAGTGATGGATGTATTTAAGCTTACCGGATTTGACCAGACGTTTGACATACAGGCAAAATAAGTTCCAATGTATTACATCGTCCAGGGTATTTTACAAAAAAAGCGCTTATCATTAGTACAACAAAAGCTTTGGCAGCAATACTCTGGGATGGGCGGTATACTTGGTCGGAAAAAGTTGTCTAAAACAATGATAATCACCCTGTCAGAAAGACAAAGTTATGAAATGTGAGCGAACTTAGGTTGGCTCACATTTTTTATGCACAGCCCCATGCAGAGGAAGTATGCAGCTATGTAAAAATCTAATAGATTCCGATTGACAAAAGGGTGACGATGTTATAAAAGGCGTTGAGGCTGGTGTGCTGGACCTTTTCGTAAAACTTCGGTGAGTATGGGCTTGACATAAGTATAACATCATGTTATATTATTGTTGTCAACATCTTGTTATACTTTAGGAGGAACCGGTCATGATACAACAAATATCTGATGCTGAACTTGAAATTATGAAAATCGTGTGGGGGAACCCGGAGAAGGTGACGTTGTTTCCCTATATTATGGATGGACTGGCGGCCAGGGGCAAACCGTGTCAGAAGAATACCCTGATCGTACTCCTGTCACGGCTGATGAACAAAGGCTTTTTGAGCGCCAGGAAAATAGGGCGCCGCAACGAATATACCACGCTCGTTTCGGAGGCGGAGTACCAGACAGCGCAGACGAAAAATTTCCTGGATAAGATTTATGAGGGAAGCGCAAAGGGGCTGGTTTCCAATCTGATTATGGGCGACTTGCTGGCAGACGAAGAATACGAGGAATTGAAAAAGCTGCTGGAGAAAGGAAAAAGGCAGCAATGAACACAGTTTTGAAAATCTTCCTGTCTATGTCCTTCTCTGGCGGATTGCTTATCCTGGCTCTGCTTTTGGGAAAACGATTTTTGAAAGACAAAATCAGCCGTCAATGGCAGTATTATATTTGGCTGGTTGTCGTTTTGCGTCTGCTTCTCCCGTTTGGACCGGAAGTGAATCTGCTGGGGAAAACCTATCAGGCTGTCGATCAGGCAATTACCCAGGCCGCTCCTTTGTCGTCACAGCGACTTGCAGCAAACCCTCCGGGAGATATTTCTGCTCCTGCTGTTGGTTTGGAGCAGGGCAGGGAAAATGGGAGTAGTCCGGCAGAGGATTTGACAACCGTCCACCCATTACAAGAGATTTGGGTGCTGTTGACAAATCACGTCTGGCTGGTCTGGCTGGTGGCTGCGTTGGGGCTGCTGATCCGAAAGGTAACGGTTTATCAGGCATTTATGCGGTATATCAAGGCAGGATTGACCCCGGTTTCCGACCTTGATACTTTAGACCGGCTCTCCATCGCCGCAGGACAGTCAGGCATTCAAAAGCCGGTAGAGCTATGTGTCAATCCGTTGGTTTCTTCCCCGCTGCTGATTGGCTTTTTCCGTCCATGTATCATACTGCCAGGCGTAAATATTTCTGAACAGAATTTTCAGTATACCGTTTTGCATGAGCTGACCCACTACAAGCGGCGGGATATGTTCTATAAATGGCTGGTACAGATTACGGTCTGCCTGCATTGGTTTAACCCGCTTGTATATCTTATGAGCCGGGAAGTCACAAAGGCGTGCGAATTTTCCTGTGATGAGGCGGTTCTTGCAAAAATAGGATGCGATCATGCGCAGGACTACGGGAAAACCTTGCTTGACGCGATGGCCGCAGTTGGGAGATACAAAGAAAATCCCGGTGCTGTCACGTTAAGCGAAAATAAACAACTGTTAAAAGAAAGGTTAGGTGCGATTATGAAGTTTAAGGCACAATCTAAAGCAGTTAAAATGTTGACTGTCGTACTGACGCTGTGTGTAGTTTCAGGAGCGGCCTTTGTCGGTGTCTATTCGCTGGAGACGGCCCATGCGGCATCTCTCCCCGGTACACCTCTGTGGCAGGACGAATGGCAGGGCAAATCCTGGGAAGATGATTCATCCGAGATGGAGACCTTGGAACTGAAGGGCAAAACCTATTATCTGGTCGCAAACGAGACCCAGCTCAGAGCGATTGGCACGGGCAGGTACGGCATGGACCTGAATTATATGCAGCAGGCGGATATCGCCTTATCCGCAGGTGACTGGGTTCCCATCGGAACATGGGACGCCCCTTTTACAGGGACCTATAACGGCAACGGCTTTGAGATCACGGGTCTCACCATGACCGACCCGGACGCAGAGATTATAGGACTGTTTGGGGTTGCGAAAAATGCGCATATTTACAACATTACCCTGCGGGACTATGACATCGCGGGAGCGGGAAAAAATGCCGCGAATAAATCGGTTGGAGCAGTCCTTGCGATTGGACAAGGGAGCCGTTCCTATGATAATTTTGTCTATCCCAAAGAAGCATCCGTGAGCATTGAGGATATTGAAAAACTCTATGCTGACGGTGACTTCGATTTCTTCTCTGCTGTTGTGCGCGGACTTGATACAAATTCTTCTCTCTTTGCCGACTTCGCAGAGAAGGCTTATACCGATGAGGAAATTGCATTTTTTTCCATCTTAGCGGACTGCATGGATGAAACGGAGCTGGAGCGATGGCTGGATCGAGCGTTGGAGGATGGGAAGTGGGACTTCCAGTCCATGCTGTTTCATAGACTGGACAAGAGCGACGAATTCGATGAACTGAAAGATGAAAAGGAAAAAGAATGGGCCGCATCGCAGGAGGCGGAATATCAAGCTGTAGGCGTTACGATGGACGGCAAGGATTATTATTATAAAGGGCAGTTGGTCAACATTTTTCTGGATATCCGCTCCAACAAATCTTTTTATACGTTGAATATGAACCCGGCAGGAACCGTCAATATCAAAATTATCCGCGATGCGGACAACAAAATTACAGGCGTTGAGAATATGACCGAAGTGGAAGTAACAGAATTGCTCAGGAAGTAAAGAATTGTTCAAAGCCGCCGCTTCATGCGCCCGCACAGTAAAACACTGTGCGGGCGTTGTCGTTTCTGTCACTTCTGGCCGGGGTCTTTATCAAGTACACGCCGGGCGCAGATGGTCTGATGCAAGGCATCCTTGTGGAATAGAGCCTTAAATATTGTATCCCTGTGCAGCGAAATGCAAGGATCAACGTTACTTTTCACACCCTCGTCAAAGTAGTGGGAATCATGCGCCAAATTGATATCCTTTATGATTATCACTAAGATATTTTGATTGAGGTCATGCCGGGGGCATGATATAATGAGTGTTAGCAAGAGGAGCATGCCTGTATATCTGGAGGGATGCGGGCAGCAGTCAAAATGGATAGTCTAAGGAGGAGAAAGCATTTATGGCGCGCACAGAATCAGTTGAGCTGACAGTGTTATGTCTGATATATGATGAGGACAGATATTTATTGCAGGACAGGGTGAAGGAGGATTGGAGAGGATACACGCTGCCGGGCGGTCATGTTGAGGCGGGGGAATCTTGCCGAATGTGCCTTTGGTAGAGGATTTTGGCAGGCTGCTGCAGGTGATGCTAGACGACGGGCTGAAGAGTTTCAGTATATCATAGAAAATGATGAGTGGAAGGCGATATTAAAATAAGCGCTGCGATAGAAAGAGAGGAACAGACACCAATATGAATTATTATTTTATAGACTATGAAAATGTCCATGCAGATGGATTTACGGGGGCGGAGAATCTCGGTGAAAGTGATGTGATCTGCGTGATGTACACGGAGCAGAGCAAGGCGTTTTCGCTGGAGCTGGTGGAGAAGATTGCAAGACAGCACGCAAGGCTTGAGTCCTACAAAGCAGGCACGGGTGCAAAAAATTCGCTGGATTTCCAGCTGGCATCCTACCTGGGGTATATGATTGCAAAAAGCGAGGGCACGGACGACTGCTTTTATATTGTTTCCAGAGATACCGGCTTTAACCATCTGGTTGACTTCTGGGCGGAGCGCAATGTGACGGTGAAAAGGATTCCCAACTTTATGGGAGAGGAGAAGGAGTCGAAAGCAGTGGCGGCTGTTGAGACGGACGAGGAGGAACTCAAAGCCAAGACCAAACCGAAGGCGAAGGGCAAGTCCAAGGTATCGGACTCGAACAAAGCTACCAAGGAAGAGCTTTTGCAGTATCTCACGGAGGAAGAATATTCGGATAAGATACTGGAAATTTTCAACAGCTACAAGACAAGAGTTGCCATCAACAACGGCCTCAGCAAAGAGTTTCGGGACAGCCAGAAGAGCAGCGCTATTTACAAAAAGTTGAAAACACTTTTAAAAGAAAAGCAAAAGTCTTAAAAAGGCAGTTCCTAAGTTAGAAAGGATAGAAAAATGGGAGTATCAGCAAAGGGGCGAAGGCGGATTTCGTATCAGGGGCAGAGCTTTGTGTGGTGGATTGCGCCGGACGGTGATGACTGCGACAGGGTTTATCTGAATATCGTTTCTGAGGACAAGAGCATTATACTTGCCTACAGAGTTGATGGTGAGAGCTTTCGCATTATCAGCAAAGGAAGGCGGCTTCACGGAGAGCAGACCTCCGGGAAGTGGCAGTGGTGCTGGATTCCGTTTCGGGAGCCGCTGATGGTTGTGACGCCCAAAGATGTGGCGCAGATTATCGCGTGGGCAGTCGATGGGAGGGAGGATAGACGTAATGATTGAATTCGTAAAGGCTGGCACATCGGATGCCCTGGTGATAAATGGCATCTCCAAACGTTCATTTGACAGTGATGTAGAGATAGGAGCACCTTGCAAGGGAGGTCCGCCCGGGTATATGTCGGTACAGTTTCATACAAAGATGGCAAGATCAAATCATTTATACAAATTGTTAGTTGATGGGCTTATTGTAGGTGCGGCCATTCTTTTTATGGATGGAGACAGACTGAATATAGGAAGAATATTTATCAGTCCGGAATACCATAGAAAAGGATATGGTGCATATATGATGCAGGAAATTGAGGGAATGTTTGCGGATGTGAAGGAATTTTATCTTGACACCCCTGTTTGGAATACCCGTACAAATTCTTTTTATCCAAAACAGGGATATACCGAGTATAAGAGAGACAGTGCGTTTGTATATTATACAAAAGTATTAACATAAATGATTAGACGCAGCTGTATGATAATGATGAAATGAGGAGCAGACAATGAAAATAGCCGACATGCACTGTGACACCATATCCGAGATCTGGGAAAGCAGGAAACATGACAAATCCCAGCAGCTTTCACAGAACAATTTACAGGTCGATATTCAGAAAATGAAAAAATCAGGATATCTGCTGCAGAATTTTGCCATGTACGTGGACTTGAAAAAGGGGCTTGATCCGTTTGCGTACGTGTCGGAGCTGATTGACGTCTTTTACGACGAGATGGAGAAAAACAAAAATGACATTCGTGTCATAAAAACATATGATGAAATCCTTGAAAACGAACAGCAGGGGAAAATGTCTGCGCTCATGACAATTGAGGAGGGCGGATGCTGCAAGGGAGATATCAGAAATCTGGAGAGACTGTATCAGCTTGGGGCGCGCATGATGACACTGACCTGGAATTACCCCAATGAGCTTGCAAGCCCGAACATATTTGTAAGGAATACGCAGGCAGAAAACAGTACCGTCAAGGATGTCGGTGGTGAACAGTCAGCAAAAGATTTCCAAAAAGGCAGCACAGTCAAAGATGACAAGGGATTCTGCCTGTTTGACAATTCGAAGGGATTGACGGAAAGCGGATTTCTATTTATAGAAAGAATGGAACAGCTGGGCATCATCATTGACGTTTCCCATCTGTCCGATGCGGGGTTCCGGGACGTTGCACAGAACACGAAAAAGCCGTTTGTGGCAAGCCATTCCAATGCGCGTGCGCTGTGCGGACACTGCAGAAATCTCACGGACGATATGATACGCACAATCGCGGAGCGGGGCGGTGTCATCGGACTCAATTACTATGGGTGCTTTTTGAATGAGACGAATGACAGTCATTCCAGCGTAGCGCGAATGGCAGCGCACGCGCGCCATATGCTCAGGATAGGGGGCAGCGAATGCCTTGGGCTTGGCTCTGATTTTGACGGTATCAGCGGCGAACTTGAGATACAGGATTGTTCGCAGATGCACAAACTCGCCGATGAACTTGAGAGACAGCATTTCATCAATACTGAGATTGAGAATATTCTGTTCCGGAATGTCATGCGGGTATACAAGGAACTGCTGTGACATAAGGGACTCATTTCTGAA
>CAMWTP010000079.1 GCA_947177165.1 uncultured Lachnospiraceae bacterium | reverse complement strand
GTCTTATCGTGTTGTCTTTTTACGCCATCATGCAAATATTTGCATTCAGAATATTCGTTCTTATATCTTCTCAAAAATCGCAATTTCCTATAAAGGAATAAAAGAGTTTTTGCAGAGCTGCCCCAGAGACAATGACTACAAACTCGCCGAAGCGCAGTCCATTATCGACTACGCGCATCAGGCAGAACCCAGCTGATTTGATGTCGACGACTTTGAGATCTGGGTGAAAAAACAGTTCTGCTAAAGCTGGCTGTGCCCCTGCGATGACGGCGCTGTTTTGCCATTTATCTTGTCACACGCATCCAACAACCCTCTGCGCACCCTCATCCCTAGGCAGAAACTTGTCGTAATGTGTAAATCGAACTTTTCCTGTCCTGTCATAGTATCCGCTTTAATCATGTGTAATAATGTAAAGCGTAACAGCAAGGAAGTTTTTATGACAGACCTTGCATAATAAAAGCACAAAAGAAAGGAAGGACATTATGAGAATAGTAAAAGAAGCAGGAAAAGTTGACGTATTGGTACATTTTGAACTCAAAAATGACCATTGTTCTTTTTCAAACGACCACTGTTAATAAAATCTTGTATTTTATTTAACCCAAATGAAAGGCGTCCTGTTAATGTATTACACGTCAGGACGCCATTTCATCCCAAAGCGATCAGGAGAATTTACCTATGTATATATTACCAGGATTTACCTCATATCAGGAAAGAGACGGCACTATTATCGTACGATCGGAAATCTATCAAAGCGAAATAGAACTTTCCGATCCTGATATTAAAAAAGAATTTTATCAAGTTACAAAAAAAGGCTGCGATGAGCTTTCTACCCCTATGGCAAAAGTTCTGCACAAACAAAAACTTCTTGTTGACGAAAATGAGATAAAAGACTATCTCGATGAATATCGCAGTGTATTGGATCATACATTTAATGCGATTCTAATGCCAACAGAGGGATGTAACTTCCGCTGTCCTTATTGTTATGAAAATCACATACCTACTACCATGACGAGACATCTTTTTGAACAGATATTAGCATATTTATCCGACCAGTGTACCAAATTTGAAAATATAATCTTAAGCTGGTTTGGCGGGGAACCTACCTTGTGTGCGGACAATGTCATTGAAGTCGGCTCAGCTATCAATAAATTACATAAAAAATATAGATTTCACTATCAATCCGACATGACAACAAACGGCTATTTGCTGAACGAGAAACTGTTTCGCAAGTTATATACAGCAGGTGTTACGCGATATCAAATCACTGTAGACGGCAGAAATCATGACCTTACCAGACCTCATGTATCTGGTAAGGGAACACTGGATGTCATCATGAAGAATATCACATCCATGACGAAACTTCCGAAAGATATGGACTTTAAAATAGTATTACGACATAATATTCTGTCCGGTGACGAAGATTTTAAGTGGTACGACTATTTGGCTGATGTGATTGGTATGGATAACAGGTTTTCGATTCTTGTAAAACCCGTTGGAAACTGGGGCGGAGATTCGGTGAAAACACTCGATATTTGTTCAAACACCGAAAAAGTGGAGCTGGTAAGGCGTCATATAGAATATTTGCACCAAATAGGATTACAATGCTGCAATAAGTCTAAAGGACCTTTTTCAAATGTATGTTATGCAAACTATCCAAACTCTATGATTTTTCGAGCAGATGGAAAAATCGAAAAATGTACGGTTGCACTTAATCATCCCATGAACCAGATTGGGTACATCGATCCAAAGCTTGGTATCATTATAGACCAAGAACAGCAGAAACTCTGGGGATTCCACGGATACAGAGAAACATGCGCAAAGTGTGCGGAAGTAACATCCTGCATGAATATGAGATGCAGTAAAGGAAGAATCATCGATGGCTTAGACTGCAGTTCGTGCGACGACTTCATACCACGGACTTTTCTACGGTAAAAACCACATTTTCGTTATCTTTTAGAAATAAGGAGATCCTATGTTTTACTATATCCGCAAAGAATGGAAATACAATTTCATAACAATCATTTTGATCATTGTATGTATTGCATTGCAGATTAGCATAAATCTACTAACTATGCAAGTACTTCAAAGCGTTATTGATTTAAATTGGCACAGATTTTTAATGATCATATTAATCAAATCATGTTGCTGGTTTCTCAATTTCTTGTTTATGGGGATTGAGAATCATTTTGAAGCTAAGGCAATAAGAAATATGAATAATGATGTGCGCAGAGACATTGCCATCACAATGACAACAAAGAAATATGAAGATTTTCACAAACTAGATGTGGGAGAACTGATTTCCCAATTTTCTAATGATATTGAGAGAATCGAAAATCTGGCATGGAATCCCTTTTATCGATGTGTGGAATTTGCAGGCAGTATCATTTTGAGCATTATCGCATTGCTCACTGTACACTGGACCTTTCTCATCGCCGCTATTATCAATGCGTTGTTAATGATTGCAGCTCCCCAACTGTTTAACAAAAAAATGACATCTCTCGGCTCTGCCTGCACGTTCGAACAGGCAGAAGGACTTAATCGCATCAAGGATGTATCTGAAGGCTTTGACGTGTTAAGTCTATTCGGAAAAAAGGATCTTTTTATTAACGGAATCAGTGATGGAAGTGATCGTATTGAGAAGCCCAAGTTCAGGATAAGTTCTATAAAAGGTTTCACAGATGTTACTGTTAACATCATAAATATAGCATGTCAAACATTGACGAATGTGTGGCTTGCACTGCTTGTATTCAATAACATTGTTTTCCCTGGCGCAATGCTGGGTACTGGCAACATCATCGGCAGACTGAGCAGTTCTCTCGGAAATTTAGCTGCAAACAGACTATCCATGACTGCGTCGAAACCCTACTTTGACAAGATCACAGAACACAGCTATCAGCAGACCGATCATGCCTTTATACCCATTCTGCCTGTTACAATGGAAAACATCTCGTTTCATTACGGAGAAAAACAGGTTCTGGACAATGTGTCCCTAGAGATTCAAAAAGGCGGAAAGTACGCCCTGACTGGTCCGTCCGGCTGTGGTAAGTCAACGCTTCTCAAGCTCCTCCTCGGATGGCTCCCGGATTACAGCGGTACGATCCTGTTCGGCGGAAAAAACGCAAAGGAACTAAGTGTGGAGCAGACGCAGCGGCAGATCAGCTATATCGAGCAGGATGTGCATCTCTTCAATACCACGATCCGGCATAACATCACCCTGGGGGACGATTTCACAGATGCCCAACTCGCTGAGGCCGTAAGAAACAGCGCTCTTTCCGCTGATCTCGAGCATATGAGTGATGGACTGGACACTGCAGTTGGCGAGAATGGCAGCGCCCTCTCAGGCGGACAGAAGCAGCGCATCGCCATCGCAAGAGCGCTGATCCACGGATGTCAGATCCTGTTGGTAGATGAGGGAACCAGCGCCCTGGATCAGGCCAATGCTGACATCGTGGAAGAACACCTGCTTGCCAACCCTGACCTGACCCTGCTGTTGATCAGCCATCACCTGTCTGATGAGCGAAAGAAACAATTCACAAAGGTATACGATCTTGGCCCCAATAAACTATGAAAGGAAATCAAACATGAAAAAACATATTTCTGTACTGATACTGTCACTGCTCCTCTGCAGCATTTACGTGCATAGCCTATGGTATACGATTCCTATATCGGATACATCAGATAATAATGATCCTCATTACACAAATGATAAAGATATGTCTAATCATACCGAGCCAGAGGCATACACAAATATAGAGACATATTCATTTCCAGCAGATAAGAATGGACAATTACACCATTAAAACTTCATAAAAAACCGCTCTTCGGCGTCGATCGACAAAATCTCAAGATTCCGATAATCGCCGAAGAGTCTGTACAAAGGCGCAATATATGCATAATATTCCCTGCATTTTTCTACCTTTCCCATAAGATAAAAGCATTCCGCCTGTGCATGAAGCAGGATTGGTAAAATCTCATACTGCTTTTTTTCAATTGCTATCGCAACTCCATCCTCCGCCACCCGGATCACATCCTCATACGCTCTTTCACCAGCCAGGGCAATCGCATAGCTCTGTGCAAAAAGTATCATCAAGTCATGGTGATAATAGTTCCTTTTAAAAACCCTGTACAACTGTTCATATATGTAAAAAGACTGCCTGACCTGCCCAAGTTTGTGGTATGTACTGGCAATGTTGATCAGGAGTGAAAATTCTTCCTCGGAATAAAGCATCTGATTCATATCCTCAAAGGACAGATCTGGAAGAGTCAAATGCAGTGCCGCTGTCAACCGGTCCAGTCTTTCATTCAAATCACACGTATGTGTTTCATAGGCAGCCAATGCCCGGTGTCTCATGATAAACTGTCTGCTGATGGCATCTGTTTTTTTGATCCTTGACTCCATATCGTCCATCATATTTAGCAGTTTATTCAGGACATCGCCCTTATGTTCCGTTTTTTCACTTTCGAGTATGACACTTAATTTCGCGATCTCTTTTCGCATTTTATCCAAATGAATCTCATCAGCAGTCAGAATGGCAGTATACTGTGTCCGGGCCATTCCTAACCGCTCCAACATCGAATGGACACAGTCCCATGACGGACTTTGTTCACCGCTCTCAAACCGGGATAATGTCGCCGCTGTACACAATCCCTGGCAGAGCTGCTTCTGGCTGAATCCCCTGCGCTCCCGCACATGCTTTATGACCGCTCCCAGATGCATATTTTTGTTTCCGCCGCATAATAGTTCATATAATATTGATTTATTCATATCCTTCTGCCCGTCCTGGACAGACTGCCCAGAAAACTTTTCTGTTAACACGCGCAGAGTGGACGCCTCCAGCGCCTTTTCCTTTCCCTGGTCAGTCCTTCCCAGTGACATCAGGCACTGCGCTTCCAGTTCAAGCAGGTTGACAAGTTCTCCGTCATACCCAAATATGCAGTTCTGTACGCCGCACTCTGCTATCTCAAGTGCCTGCTGCGGCTTTTTGTCCCGCATCAGTGCCATACCGTAACTGTACGCAATGGGGGAGAGCACCCTTCCCGGCCGGGTGATGTTCCCGGCACGGGCAGATACATGATCATATAGCTGGGACAGGAGCTGCACTGCCCGCTTTGTCTGCCCAGTCTCAGAATAAGCGATCCCCAGCCTTCTGATCATGTCCATCTCAGCATATCCATAGACTCCCGCGCTCAGATTCCGTTCTTGAAATCTGGGCACTGTCAGCAGGATCGCCTCCTCCAGCAATTGAATCCGTTCTGTGACAGCACCGTTTAGCTTTTCCAACACACGTACTTTTGTCATCAATACCCGCTGTTTCTCCATGTGATCTCCCCAGCATGCCAGCAATTCCAGTTCCGCCAGCGTTTTGAGAAGCTCCGCTCTACCAGAGACTGTCACTTCCGCGTCCGTCTCACAGAAGCGTTCGACTGACTCCTGCAGTCTTTGAATCTGACCTGCTCTTTCGACATCTTCCTCACTTTCGCAGTATATGCCCCCGCAAAAAGTGAAGTAATATCTGCTGTCCGATACATCGAGTCTCTGCAGAAGCGCATCTGCCGTAGATCTCGACGGCGGCTGTTTCACATTCTCGATCCTCGATATCGTGACAGGATCACAGATCCCCTCGCACAGCTCTTCCTGCGTTAGCCCCAACTCAATTCTTCTCTTTCTAATGATCTCACCTACCAAAAGTTCCTGCATAATACACCCCCGGCTGATATTATAACAGATTCCTCGCCCAAATCCGTTTCATCTATCACATTATAGCCTGCATACAAGAAACTTTCAATAAATATGACAGATTTCAAAAATTCCATTTGTCACCCCGCCATAATGGATATATAATAATATTATTCACTGAAAGAAAGGTGTAACTGTTCCGTGCCAGTCTGCACATCAATGTGCGGTATAGTTACAGAGAGGTAAGATATCATGAACAGATTTAACGCAAGCCACATCGCAATCCCCACAATCTTAAAGGTAGAACCCAATGCACTGGAAAACATCGGTGTATATTTGAAGGATTGCGATTTTAAGAAAGTAGTCATTTATTTCGGAAATGGTCTGATCGACATGTTTGGATACAAGGTATTAGACGCCCTGCGGGAAGCGAAAATCGAAGTGTTGGAGTACTGTGAGCTGGATACCGTCAATATTGACGACATCATCAGCCTGGCATTCGGACTGCCCAATTCGACACAGGCCGTAATCGGACTCGGCGGCGGCAAAGTCATTGACGCTGCGAAATACATCGGCTTTCTGCGCAGACTGCCTTTTATCAGCGTGCCGACTTCCGCGTCCAGCGACGGATTTTCCAGCGCCAGCGCTTCATTAATCGTAAACGGCCGCAGAAATTCCGTTCCTGCGCGCCTTGCATATGGCATTATTGCAGACACTGCTGTCATCAGGAGTGCGCCGGAAAAATTCCTGTACTCTGGAATCGGAGACATGGTATCCAAGATCACCGCGCTCTACGATTGGAAATTCGAGGAGGCACACGGCGCTGCACAGGTCAACGACTTTGCCCTCATGACTGCCAAGAAGGCGGTGAACAGCTTCGTGCGGACACCCTTTGACAGCATTCATGATGAACTGTTCTTAAAAGAACTTCTCGACTCCCTCGCCATGAGCGGCATCGCAAACGAGATCGCCGGCAGCAGTGCACCCACGAGCGGCAGTGAACACCTGATTTCCCACGCGTTGGACAAGCTGCTGGAAGTTCCGCAGCTGCATGGTATTCAGGTCGGCATCGCAACCTATCTCATGAGCCGTGTCCACGACCATCGCTTCCAGCGCGTGAACACCGTCTTTACAAAGACAGGATTCTGGGACTACGCCGCCACGCTTAATCTCAATGCGGAGGACTATGAGAAAGCGATTGACCTTGCCCCCTCAATCAAACCGTTCCGCCATACCTATCTCCACGAGGAGCAATACCGCACATTGGCGAAAAAAATCCTCACAGAAGATGACGCCCTGAAAGCGGTCTTTCATCTGTAAAAAACAAAGGGTCTCCTGCCGCTGCTATCCCGCAGCATCAGGAGACTTTTCTAACTCTTTTCATTCCTTGGAAGCCTCTTTTGCCTCCCACCTTGACACAATATATTCCGGACGCCTGGCATATTGATCTCTGGTCCATGTCCCATCTTCATAACGGTAACAATAAATCCCTGCATCTGCCGATTGTATCCAGATATTGTAATTATCCTTTTCCCAGCATATTCCCCAGGAATCCCGCGCGCGCTCCGCAAAAAAATCTCCTGCCAGCCCGCCGCTTTCGATATCATATATGTACACCCGCACATAATTGACATCCCCCAGTTTTTCTACCTCCTGCTTTGCTGCAAACTTACCATCGAAGCTTTCCACATCATCCGGTGTGAAAGAACCGTATTCTTCTGCCTGCAGTAAATCTGGTTTATTCTTTTGAAAAAATATGCGGTTATATAAAAATAGCAGTATCATCACCGCTAAAATTACCAAAACGACGATTTTCACCTTTCTCATCATAGACATTCGCCCCTTTCCTGATGACTCAAAGATCGGTTTATATACTGCAAATTGTAGTCTATCATTTATACGATACCCCGCTGCATAAGGTGTCGTCAAATGCTCCTTACGATTAAAATGCCTTTAGATAAGAGCACAAAAATCTTATCCAGATTTTTATTGGCAGCAGCATTCTCAATGCGCGCACAGATGTCCGGCAGTCCTGCCATCATATAACGCTGCACCTGCTCCTCACCTGCAAAATGCTGCGTCAAAAATGCTGCTGCCACTCCGCTGACGCTTTCCCTGAATCCACCGCCCTTCTCTCTTTCACTATAAATCAATCACCTTTGTCGCAATCTTTTCCCGAAACCGCACATCATGCTCCACAACCAGCATGGTTGGCTGATAGGAAAGTATCAGTTTTTCAATCTGCATTCTGGAGAACACATCGATATAGTTGAGAGGCTCATCCCATATGTACAGATGCGCCGGAGTCAGAAGACTTGCTGCAATCAGCACCTTCTTCTTTTGTCCCTCTGAAAAATCTTCCATATTCTTGGCAAACTGCACCCGGTCCATGTCAAGCTGCCTGAGAATCGCACAGAAGAGACTTTCATCCAGCTCCTGCTGCCCGCAAAATTCCTGAATCGTTCCCTTTAAATAAGAAGTACTCTGACTTACATAGGAAACCGACAGACCCGACACCACTTTCATCTCCCCGCTTTCATCCGGTGAAAAACGCTTCAAATAATCATTTTCCAAACATAAATTACTTCTGTCTGCAGAATCTGCCATAACTACATTTTTCAAAACCGCCTTGATCAGGCTTGATTTCCCGCAGCCGCTTTTTCCATTCAAAAAGACACGCTCCCCCTGGCGCAGCTCCATATTCAAATTCTGCAGAACTGGTATCTTCGCATCAGGGTAGGTCAATCCATACTCCCTGACCGTCAGCAAAACCTCCTTGTGATGCTTTAAGGAAAAAAGCTTTAAATCAGCCACTTTCTCAATATCCTGAAGCAGACCTTCCTTCTCTTCTATTTCCCTGTCAATCCGTTCCTCCATCTGCTTCACCCTGCTCTGCATCTTCTTTGTCTTTGCTCCGATATGTGCACGTGTATCTTTGCAGCGATCATGTTCCGCCACGGGATCAAAACCAATCTTTGTCTGTTCGTTTTGGTCTGCCCACTGACGGACACGCCTTGATGCCTTGTTGAGCTTGCTGATTTCCTTTTTGTGCTTTTCATTTTCCGAGAGGGAAAAGGCGTCCTTTCGCTTTTTATTCTCCCACCAGCTCGAAAAATTGCCGCTCTGTACCTCGATCGTCTTCCTATTCAGCGCCAGCACATGGTCAATGCAGGCGTCTAGCAAGTCCCTGTCGTGCGACACGATGATATACCCCTTCTTGCTGTTTAAATAGTGTTTTACTGTCTCTCGCGCATTCTGGTCCAGATGATTCGTCGGTTCGTCAATCAGCAGAAAATCATTTTCACCAGAAAACAAAACCGCAAGCATCAGCTTTGTCTGCTCCCCATAGCTCAATGTATGAAACGGCCGATACAAAATCTCCGCATCCAGTTCCAGCGCCTCCAATTCGCACAAAACCCGCCACAACTCGCACCCCGGCTTCATTCGCTCCAAAAGCTCCGCACCGCATTCTGTCATCCACTTATCTGGTATCTGATATGGAAAATAATCGAAGACCGCAGAAGTATGAATCCCTCCTGCATATTCCTGTCTGCCGAGCAGCAGGTTCAGAAAAGTTGTCTTTCCCTTCCCATTCCTCCCGATAAAACCAAGTTTCCAATCCGTATCAATCACAAAGGAAACATTTTCAAAAATCGTATCATAACTTCCCTCATACGAGAAGGTCAGATTTGTCACCTGTATCTGTGCCATATTACAGCCCCTCCTTTCGGATTCTGCGCGAACAAACAGAACCACCTGCCGCCAAATGATTCCAAATTATGATCGCGATACAACCTCATCCAAATCCGAAAAACGGTCAAAAAAAGCACACAAAAAAGAGGCTATGCGCAGCATAATCCACATTGGCAACATGATCAAATAATCTCATCCTGCATAACAGAATCCCGATAACATTATTATTTCATGTCCTCAAAAGTAGATTAAATCCGCATCTTTTCACCTCTTTCACCAAGACTATCCCAATTATAGGATTCGCATCCGCATTTGTCAACCCCCTGACTGTAATTTATTCTCTTTACGTAACGCTTTACACCCTTTTACCATTAAAGAATGGCAGTAACGACTCAGCACAGACCTGTGCTGAGTCATATCCATAGTTCACATATTCTTACAATTTTTGCGATGCGCCTTGAGCTTTTTTAAGGCCCATGCGTAGTGACTGGACGTGTTGCTCACAAAATAGGAGCCCAGCGCACTTCCTCCCACCCAGTCGAAAACGCCTTTCGAGAACAGCTCATCATTCGAGAATTTCTCCGCCAGCTGCATGATTTCCCGATGCGATTTCTCTAACATCTCCTTTGCTTCCTCCAGGGACGTGTTCTGATGCTTCTTCCAGAAAAATACATTCAACTGTCCGTAAGTCTTCCATGTGTAAGGTTTCGGCAGAAAAGGTTTCGGCTCCCCCTTCTGATTTGTCGGCACCCAGTCCAGTGTCAGATTATGCCATTCATACAGATGAATCAGAATATCCCGCAGATTCTTGTCCCGCTGCCAGTGTGCCTCCTTTTTCTTCTCGTCCCTGGAAAAATCAAAGGGTGTTGCTAACTCCTGCTCTGTCATTGATGCAATAAACTTTTTCAATTCCTCGAAACTGCTGCTTGCAGCCTCCATCAGATCTGCTTTTGTCGTTGGTCTTGCCATAATATTTCTCCTCCTTTTTGCTCCCTTTTCGAAAAGTACTTCCACTGCCCTTCCCTGAAATCATGCAAAACAAATTTTCACTCAATCAGTTCTTTCCAGCTGGATAAATACAGTATACCAAAGTAAATATGACAACACATTGTCAGGTTATAAATTTTTTATATTATATAAAAATAATGGAATTGCACATATCCCTGTGATAAAATGTTTTTAACAAACAATATATGTTTTCTAAAAATTAGGAGGTAATTTGTATGATTGATTCCAATGTGTCAGAACCTGTCAATCCTGCTGGCTTAGCTATCCACTTTATCGGTAATGAAGACGAGCCCGTCACTCAGGAAGCCGTGGACAAGCTGATTCAGCAAATCCGAAACGGATATCAGATTTTCTGTTACTGTCTCGCTCTGGACGAGTATGGAGAAGAGGATTTTCTCTCGATCGATATGGACAACGGCTGGGCTGCCCTTTCCTTCAACACATGGGACGAGGAAGGCGACGCCCACATGTATCAGCCTGTCAATCCCGAATATGCCGATTCCGCGGAAGATGCTCCTGTTGACATCGGTGGACAGACACCTGTATTGAAGCGAAATGCCTTGAATGATTTAAACCTGGCAGCAGAATGTGTCCTCCACTTCGCCAAAACCGGACAACTGTATGCCGGCCTGCAATGGGAAGAAGCCAATTAAACGAATTTTTTCTGTTCTGCCATAACGTAATGCCCTCATGCAAATCAGGGAGACTGTCTCGCGATGAGCACTGTCTCCCTGATATTATTTGCTGTTATTTTATTGTTGTGCAACGTCCTTCATTGAGAAGCTGATGCGTCCCATCTTGTCCCGTCCAAGACACACAACAGTGACAACATCGCCAAGTGTAAGCACGTCCTCAACATGGTTGATTCGCTCCTTCGCAATCTTGGAAATATGCACCATCCCCTCTTTTCCAGGAGCAAATTCCAGAAATGCACCAAATTCCTTAATGCTTACTACCTTGCCCTTAAATACCTGACCAGCCTCAAAATCTGTTGTGATAATCTTGATCATCTCACAAGCCTTGTCCATCATCTTCTGATCCGTACCACAGATGCTCACAAATCCATCGTCCGAAATGTCAATCTTGACACCAGTCTGTTCAATAATAGTGTTGATGGTCTTGCCTCTCTGTCCTACCACATCACCGATCTTTTCAGGGTCAATCTTTGTCTGGATAATCTTAGGCGCATACTCGCCGACAGACGGTCTCGGCTGATTGATGCATGGAAGCATGATTTCGTTCAGAATATACATTCTAGCATCTCTTGTCTTGGCAATCGCCTCCTCGACAATCGGCCTTGTCAGACCATGAATCTTGATATCCATCTGTATCGCTGTGATACCGTCCTTCGTGCCAGCTACCTTGAAGTCCATGTCACCAAAGAAATCCTCAAGTCCCTGAATATCTGTCAGTACAATGTAATCATCATCTGTCTCACCTGTCACCAGACCACAGGAAATACCCGCTACCGGCTTCCTGATCGGCACACCTGCTGCCATCAGCGACATCGTAGATGCACAGATGGAACCCTGCGACGTCGAACCGTTTGACTCAAACGTCTCCGATACCGTACGGATTGCATACGGGAAATCTTCCTCAGAAGGAAGCACAGGCACAAGCGCCTTCTCTGCCAGTGCACCATGACCAATCTCGCGGCGCCCTGGTCCTCTCGACGGCTTTGTCTCACCGACAGAATAAGACGGAAAATTATAGTGATGCATATATCTCTTTGCTGTCTCGTTCTCGTCGAGACCGTCGATCTTCTGAACCTCTGACAATGGCGCCAGCGTCGTAACCGTACAAATCTGTGTCTGTCCACGTGTGAACATCGCAGAGCCATGTACTCTCGGAATAATATCAACCTCAGCCGCAAGCGGACGAATCTGCGTGACCGCACGACCATCGGGACGCTTGTGGTCCTTTAAGATCATCTTGCGAACTGTCTTTTTCTGATACTGATAAATCGCTTCTCCAAGGATAGCAAGCCACTCCTCATTGTCAGCAAAAGCCTCCTCAAGCTTCTCTGTGATCTTGCGGATATTCTCTTCCCTTACCTGCTTCTCATCTGTAAATACAGCAACTTCCATCTCCTCGGGAGGAACGATCTCCTTAATCTTTGCAAACATCTCCTCCGGAATCGCACAGCTTGTATACGCATGCTTTGCCCTGCCGACCTCAGTCACGATTTGATTGATAAATGCGATGATTGTCTGATTGATCTCGTGGCACTTGTAGATTGCCTCGATCATCTTATCCTCCGGCACTTCGTTCGCACCAGCCTCAATCATGATAACCTTCTGGCTTGTAGACGCCACTGTAAGCTGCAGATCACCGTTCTTCCACTGCTCCTGATTCGGGTTTACCACGAACTCCCCGTCGACCAGTCCCATCTGTGTCGTCGCACATGGGCCGTCAAACGGAATGTCTGATATTGAAGTGACAATCGCGGAACCGATCATGGCAACCAGCTCCGGGCGGCACTCCGGGTCAACGCTCATCACCATATTATTTAATGTGACATCATTTCTGTAATCTTTTGGAAACAGCGGACGCATCGGCCTGTCAATTACACGGCTTGTGAGGATCGCGTTCTCACTCGCCTTGCCCTCCCGCTTATTAAAGCCTCCCGGAATCTTTCCTACAGAGTAGAGCTTCTCCTCGTACTCTACAGAGAGCGGGAAGAAATCGATTCCGTCCCTGGGCTTGTCCGATGCTGTCGCTGTACACAGCACCGTCGTATCGCCGTAGTGCATCAGCGCTGCCCCGTTTGCCTGCGCTGCCACCCTTCCGATGTCAACTGTCAATGTGCGTCCTGCAAGTTCCATACTGTATGCCTTGTAGGACTTGTCTTTTTTCTCACTAAATGTCATGTATTCCATACAATACAATTCTCCTTTTCTTTTTCATACTACTACAATCCTGACTCTCTGCGCTATGCAGTTCGTCCTGCTTCCCGGGAAAATCTGCTGAAATGAAATTTCTCTTCAGATAGAGCCTGCCGAAACTACTGAAAAACCCACGAACCATCATACGCTTTTCAGCGGTCTCGAGCCAAACTTCTATCGAAGCTTTTTGCCTGTATATATCCAGCCGCAAATTTCCATTTGATGTTGTATCTGCTCCGAATTACTGATATACTCCACACTACAGTCACTGCAGCTCAAGATATTGCTTTCACTGCATTCAATGTCATTTAATGCACATAAAGGAGCGGATCATTCCGCTCCTTCAATTGCATAAGTATTCAAAAATTACTTTCTGATACCAAGCTTCTCAATCAGAGCACGATATCCCTCGATATCATTCTCCTTTAAGTAGTCAAGCAAACCGCGTCTCTGACCAACCATCTTCAAAAGACCACGTCTTGAATGATGGTCTTTCTGGTTGTTCTTTAAATGCTCAGTCAACTCCTGAATTCTTGCTGTCAGAATTGCAATCTGTACTTCCGGTGAACCAGTATCGCCAGGCTTTCTGCCGTACTCTGCGATAATCGCCTGCTTTTTTTCCTTAGAAATCATTGTAAAATCCTCCATTGATAAATAATATAACCGCTCTATACCAAGTCTGGGTCGGAGCGTCCCGACACTGGGTATCAGCTAATCTGCGTGCTGTACTCACAACACACTCAAACAGTATATCACATGAAATCAGATAATGCAACAAAATTTTGATGCCAATATCTAATTTGACAAATACCTCCTGATACAGGCCGGTGTGCGATAATTCCAGGTTGAAATCTTGATGCCGGTCTTCGGACTTGATGCGTGAATGACCTGACCGTTTCCTATGTACATCGCAACATGATTGATGCTGCCATTCTTCGCATAAAATACCAGATCACCCGGCTGCGCGGAACTGATGTCTACCTTTGTCCCCAGCTGCGCCTGCGAGGCTGCATGATGCGGCAGACTCACGCCGTATTTCTTGTAAATGCTCATCGTAAAGCCGGAGCAGTCCGCACCGTTTGTGAGACTTGTGCCGCCCCATACATACGGATTGCCGACGAACTGTTTTGCATACTGTACCATATCTACACGTACATCCGATACACCCTGTCCATACTTTAATTCTGTGAGTGTCACTGCCTTCTCAAGCCGCTCTTCCACATCGACATAATCGCCGGAGACATACGCCTCCTCGTCGTCAAGCAAAAACTTAATCCAGCCATTGTCCATGATCTCGACAACCTCGAGCTCCTCCTCCTGCGGAATAAGCGTGATAACGATAGAATCCGTGTTGGGTTCGCCTCTAACTTTCAATGTCTGCGTATTGACTATAGCAATCATGGAAGCCACCTCATGGCCTCTCGCAACTGCTTCATCGCCGAGATACAAAAACTCTGTGCTGCAATAGCCTTCCACCTTTCCGGATTTGATATGTGCCCAGCCATTCTCATCAATCCCGAGAATCTCACAGGCAGCGTCCTTGGAAAGCTTACCGATTAACTTGCCGTTTTCATTTGGCTCCTGTCTGATGTTCAGATGATTGTCCACATGGGCAATCCCGAGATTTGTGTACCCCCAGTGCGTCTCGGGTTCCGTCTCCTCCAGCGCCTCTATATTCATCGCCTGCACAGCACTGTCCCCTGTCTCTTCGACTGCCTGCTCAAACACTGTCCCCGCGCCGGCTGACAGTCCAATCTCATCATGAACAGTCTCCAGATCGGTCTCCGTGCCGTCTTCTGACACTTCTGACAGATCATCTATACCATCCAGCTCTGTACTGTCCTCAGTGCTTTCCTCTGCATTTATCAATACATCGCCTGCACCGGCTGACAACACTGCATCATTCTCCGGCTCGCTCTGATCTTTCTCTTCTGGTGATATCGGATCTATACCCAAATCGAAACCATAGGTACTCGTATCTTCGGATAAATCAAGTGAAATCACTTCAACCTCTGCCTCAGTCTCCTCTTCGGTATCCTTTGAACTGGTATTTGCATATGCGCCACTGCTAAATACGATAACTGCAAAGCCTACTCCCGCTATCACTCCTGTATACTTCAATCTGTTCAATCTATTCATGATCCTAATCCAATTCCTCTTTCGATCTCCGGAATTTACTCAGGAATATCCTGCGCATATATTCCGCTGCAACCGCAATCGAACTTTGTTACATTTTTGTTACATATAAATTACAGAATTAATATACCATCAAATGTCGGGTCTGTCAACTTTTTATTGTATTTAACAATAAATACCTAATCCATGATACGATCTTCCCTCCGCTATATCTGCCGTCATCTGTGCCTTTAACGCATCGACTCCGTCAAAACGCATCTCTGGCCTTTTGCGCTTTAAAAGACAGACATCTATATTTTCCCCATATACATCACCGTCAAAATCATACAGATAAGTTTCCACCCCCATCACAGAGCGCTGGTCCACTGTAGGCTTTGTCCCGATATTCGTGATCGCCGCCAGCCTTTTTCCGTCATATAATCTGTCTCCTGCTTTGCTGTGAAGATATGCATAAGAATAGTAAACGCCCCTGGGCGGCAGCAGCTTGTCCTGCGATGGCAGTATATTCACTGTCGGCATGCCAATCGTGCGTCCAAGCTTTTTTCCATGTATGATCTCACCGCTCACATGATAGGGCGCACCTAACAGCTCCGCCACCAATTCCATATTTCCCCGGCCCACTTCCTCGCGGACATAGGTAGAGCTGACCTCTTTTCCCCTGTGCATTACCTTATCAATCAAAATTACCTGATATCCATACTCCGACGCCATTTTCTGCAGCAGCTGATAATTCCCGGCCCCATGTTTTCCATAGGAAACATCCTCCCCGGCAACCACGCACTTCGCATGAATCCTGCTGACAAGCACCTCTCTAATGTAGGTTTCCGGCTCCATATCCGCTATTTCCTGATTAAAAGGATACTCAATCAGATAATCAACACCTGCATTTTCAAAAATCCGGCGTTTTTCTTCCAAAGTGGAGAGCTCCCGGATTGGCTCCCTGCTGAAAAATGCTGCCGGAGACGGAACAAACGTGAATACTACGGATTTCAATCCCTTTTCCCGCTGCCGATTCAATTGTCCCAGAAGCTTCTGATGTCCCCGGTGAAAACCGTCAAATTTGCCAATGGCTGTCGCTGTCTCCCCTTCTATATAAAATTCTGCCGTGTTCTCTATAATCTTCATTTTCCACCTAACTTCAAGCCATTATTCCAGAAACATTTTAAAAGGCTTAAACACACCTTCACTTTTTACAAAAGTATACACTGCACGAAACTCCCGCCTTCCATTGTAGACGCGAAGCATATCCCCATCCGAAAAAAATGTGCGGCTGTCAAAATCAAGCTGCCGCGGATATAGCTTATTTCCATTCAAAAGCGCATTTTCTGCCTCACACTTTACCGATGCCCCTCCGTATTCCAGAAAAACGCTGTCGGGTGCTATGACGTAATCTCCACACGTCCCTGACTGCATCAGTTCCTCCACCCTGGAAAGCTTTATGGACTCCTCTATCCGAAAATTTCCAACTCTTGTGCGCTTTAATTCTGCCATTGCAGCACCGCAGCCGAGTTTCTCTCCGATATCTGCGCACAGCGTTCTGATATAAGTCCCTTTGGAACACCCTACCACAAATCTCACCTCAGGCAGAGCCATATCCAGAATTCTGATAAACGCAATATCGACATGCCTCGGCTGCCGCTCCACTTCCCTGCCCTCTCTGGCAAGCTCATACAACTTTTTCCCGTTGACTTTCAGCGCAGAGTACATCGGCGGTATCTGTTCATATCCGCCGACAAATCCCATCATCGCACTTTCCACTTCGCTTTCGCTCACACCGACGGCAGCTTCCGTCAAAACCCTGCCGCTCAGATCCTGAGTATCTGTAGTCACACCAAGTCGCATAAGCGCTTCGTATTCCTTGCTCTTGTCCGTCATCATGTCGCAAAGCTTTGTCGCACTACCAAAACACACCGGAAGAACCCCGACTGCGTCAGGGTCCAGCGTTCCCGTGTGGCCTATCTTTTTCTGTCTCACAATCCCGCGAAGCTTCGCTACCACATCATGTGATGTATAGCCCGCCTCCTTGTATATATTCATGATACCGTTAATCAACGTTTCACCGCCAGTTTACTCAATTTATCATTCTATCTCATGCGTCTGTTTCTCAGTTTCTTTCTTCATGCTCCTTCATCTGCAGCTCAATCTGCTTTGAAAGGTTATTCGCCACATCATAAAACGTTCCGTTTATCGTACAGCCGGCTGCCCTCACATGACCGCCGCCGCCGAAAAATGCGGCAACCTTGCTCACATCCACATATTTGCAGGAACGAAGGCTCACCTTGTATTCCAGATTTCCTGTCGCATACATAAAAATAGCACATTCCACGCCTTTTGTGATGCGGAGCTGATTTACAATCCCTTCCAGATCCTTTGGCGTGGCATTGTAAAAATCTAATGTTTTCTTGTCAATAGCGCTTACGATGCACTTTCCGTTCATAAAAACAATACTTTCCAGAAGCGCCCTGCCCAAGAGCTGGTTCTGCGCATATGTTTTCTCACAAAATGTCTCATCAATCATCTCCGGGAAATCAAAGCCATATTCAATCAGCTCTGCGGCGATCCGAAGCGTCTCAGGCGACGTATTGGAGTATCTGAATATTCCTGTATCATGTACAATCCCTATGTAGACAGCTTTGGCAATCTCCGCGTCCATATACTGCCTGTCAAACAGATCATACACCAGCTCCGCTGTCGAGCTGATACTATGATCAATATAATTGATATCACCACATCCCCGCTCATTGCTGACGTGGTGATCGACATTAATGCGCTTTCTGGCATTCTCAAAAATTTCCTCTGCCGCCCCAAGCCTTGACTTCTCACAGTCGAGCGCAATAAACACATCCGCTTCGCCTTCCACGGCAAAGGTACTGTCAATCTCATCAAATCCTTTGATGCACCGGAATACCTCTGACGGTTCCTCCAGAAATACTTTGACCTCTGCCTCCGGCAGAGCCTTTCTCAGATACATATACATCGCCAGACAGGAGCCCACACAGTCTCCGTCCGGTCTGACATGACCTGAAATAAAAATACTTTTGGCATCTTTACATTTTTCCAATAAATTAAATTTTTCCATAATCATCACTACCCTTACAATAAACCCCTTTTTTAACTCCTCAAATCTAGTATTTTCTTGCATGCCTGTGTACATAATACACAAAAATATCTGGGAAGTCAAATATTCCCAGATACTTTTTATTTTTTATTCACTAACTCCCGACCGACCGCTTCAGCGGACCTTCCGTTCAGGATGGTGAAATCTCTGATTTCACACTGACACTTTCATCGTTTCTGCTGTCATCGACGTGTCTCTCGTCATCTGCGCGGTTGATATCCTCTATCTTTTTGGACATGGACACACCATAGGCAATCGACTGGTCAAGAATAAACCGAATCTCCGGCGTATTCCGCAAATTGATCTTCTTTGCCAGAAGGCTTCTGATATAACCCTCTGCGCTCTTCAATCCCTCAAGCGTATCCTTCTGCGAATCCTCGTTGCCCAGCACGCTGATCCACGCCTTGCAGGTTTTCAGATCGGGTGCCACCTCGACGGATACCACGGAAGTCATGGGATTGATCCTGGGATCCTTGATCTCGCTCCTTATCACTTCCGCCAGAACACGATGAACTTCCCCGTTTACACGGGTATTTTTAACGCTGTTCTTCCTCATTTTTAACAGTTACCTCTCCATATACAACTTTATCTGGGCACTTCCACCATGATATAGGCCTCTACGATGTCAAGCTCCTGCATGCTGTCATAGCCCTCAAATACAAGACCGCACTCAAAGCCTGCCTTGACTTCCTTGACGTCATCCTTAAATCTCTTTAACGACGCAAGCTCACCTTCATAGATCTGCTCGCCCTCACGGGTAATCCGAATCTTGCAGCCTCTCTGGAATACACCGTCCAGGACATAAGAACCTGCAATATTGCCCACAGCTGATGCCTTAAAGATCTGTCTGACTTCCGCATGACCGATCACCTTCTCCTCAAATACAGGATCCAGCATACCCTTCATCGCTGCCTCGATATCCTCGATTGCCTGATAAATTACCTTATACAGTCTTACGTCAACGCCTTCACGCTCTGCGGTAGCCTTTGCCTGCGTGTCAGGACGCACGTTAAATCCGATGATAATCGCCTTAGAAGCCGAAGCAAGAATGACATCTGACTCATTGATTGCACCGACACCGCCATGAATACACTTGACAACGACCTCCTCGTTGGAAAGCTTCATGAGACTCTGCTTCACAGCCTCCACGCTGCCCTGCACATCAGCCTTGATGATCAGATTCAGTTCCTTGAGATTTCCAGCCTGAATCTGTGAGAACAGATCGTCAAGGGACATCTTAGCCTTAGTATCCTCAAGAAGCTTCTCTTTATTCTGGGCCACAAAGGTCTCTGCATAATATTTTGCTTCCTTGTCATTCTCATGCGCAATAAAAATCTCGCCGGCATTTGGCACATCGCCAAGTCCGAGTATCTCTACCGGTATGGAAGGACCCGCCTCTTTCACGCGTCTTCCCTTGTCGTCCACCATAGCGCGAACCTTGCCGCTCGCTGCGCCTGCTGACACGAAATCGCCGACTTTCAATGTGCCCTTTTGAACGAGAATCGTAGCGACCGGACCGCGTCCCTTGTCAAGCTCCGCCTCAATCACAAGACCTCTTGCGCGTCTGTTTGGATTCGCTTTGAGTTCCAGTACCTCTGCGGTCAACAGAATCATTTCAAGCAGCTGCTCAATCCCTTCGCCGCTCTTCGCTGAAACAGGCACGAATACGGTACTTCCGCCCCAATCCTCTGCAATCAGACCATACTCCGTAAGCTCCTGCTTCACGCGCTCAATATTTGCACCTGGTTTATCAATCTTGTTGACAGCGACAATGATTTCAATACCTGCCGCCTTCGCATGGTTAATTGCCTCTATCGTCTGCGGCATGACACCGTCATCTGCTGCCACCACGAGGATCGCAATATCTGTCGAGTTTGCCCCACGCATACGCATGGCTGTAAATGCCTCATGTCCCGGAGTGTCGAGAAACGTAATCTTCTGCCCGTTGACATTGACTGTGTACGCACCGATATGCTGTGTGATACCGCCTGCCTCCTTGTCGGTCACATTTGTCTTTCTGATCGCGTCAAGCAAAGATGTCTTACCATGATCAACGTGTCCCATTACACAGATAACAGGTGATCTTGGAACCATATCCTCCTGCTTCTCCTCGTCCTCTTTCAGAAGTTCTTCGATAACATCAACCTTGACTTCCTGTTCACAGATAATGTCATACTCAATCGCTATATTTTCTGCTGTCTCGTATGTGATCTCCTGATTGACAGTCACGATCTGTCCCTGCAGGAAAAGTTTCTTGACAATCACAGACGGCTGTATCTTCATCTTGTCAGCAAGCTCTTTGATTGTGAGCGTCTCCGGAAGTGTGATAACCTTGATCTGCTCCTCAACAGTCTCGACAGCCTTCTTCTCCGGCTTGATGAACTTGCCAGGCTTATTCTTGCCCTTGATGTTCTTAATGTTGTCGCTGTCCTCCTCGTAGATCAGATCCTTGCGGTTTCTCTTATCCTTCTCCTGACTGATACGGCGCTTTTCCTCGTCTCTATGTTTCTCGGCATCCTTGATCGGACTTTCTGGCACAAATCCGCCGCTCTTGCCAGAACTTTTGCCGCCGAAGCCGCCTCTGTTATCACGGCTGCGGTCATTGTCACGTCCGCCGCCAAAGCCCTGCCCAGGTCTTCCGCCCTGACGCTGGCCATCGTTTCTATTATTGTCATAACCTCTCTGACCGTCACGGCGCTGGCCGTCTCCTCTGTTGTTATTGTCGCGGCGCTGACCGTCTCCTCTGTTGTTATTGTCGCGGCGCTGACCGTCTCCTCTGTTGTTGTCGTAGCTTCTCTGACCGTCACGGCGCTGGCCGTCTCCTCTGTTATTATTGTCGCGGCGCTGG